>NZ_JTHE03000059.1 GCF_000817775.3 Lyngbya confervoides BDU141951 | reverse complement strand
GCTTCCGCATAATTGCTGTACGACTTAAGGAAACGCCCTATTTCCAATAAGGTGTACTTCTTGCTGTGACCAACTACGAAAAATCTTTAAACGATTTAATCTTTTGTAGAGATTGATTAACTTCGATCAGAAATTCATCAATCTTCTCAATGATTACAAAGTCAAAGTCTTGTAAACTACCGTCTTCTAGATATTTAACTATGATGTGATTGAGAAATTTACCGACACCTCTATTCTTGGAAAAACTTAGTTCAGATGATGGATTTCTGAGTGAGTCATAGTTTATATAATTAACGCATCTTACTATGCTATTAGAAATCAATGTTCCTGATTCTTGGTGCTGAAACTTAATTACGTCATCAGGAGATTCTTGAACAGCTACTATATTAATCTTCTCTCTATCAGTAGGATCAAATAAATCGTCAAAGAAGCCCTGCTCAATTTCTGATAGTCCTAATGAAAAAGTGATACAAATCTGCTCGTCAGGATTTAGAAAATCTGATTCAGCAAAGTTGTTTCTATTAAATAGAATATTCAATAAGTCAAGTAAATTTGATTTGCCTAAATTATTTTCTCCGATAATGAAGTTCATTGTCGGATGGAATTTTATTTTTACTCCGTCTAAATTCCGGTAGTTTTTGATCTCAAGTGCAGAAATTCTCATAGGGTTCAGACTTCTGTAAGCTGCCTCAGATCTTAACTCTAGAAAATAAAAAGACTCGAAACTTTATTAAATGGACAAGAACCTCTCTTGTACTCATAGGTAACTATCGACTACTGCCCCACCAGGGATTCAGCAGCCTAACTATGATTTAGACATCATCATGACGTCTAACTCCCCTAAAAGTCATGTTAAGCGTGGCTGTTAAGTTTAACACCCTTTAATCAGGATGTTAGAAATATTTCTGAAATTTAACATCCCAATGGAGGGGTGTTATACCAACTTAAATATGGTATATGTGTACTATTATTGGTACTGAGGATCCCCGTTTCCTGAAATAGAGTGTTTCATTTCTTTACATGTTCTGAGTCATGCCAGCCTCCTCACTTGATTCTCATGCGCCAAAATTAATTGAACAGATAAAAATCACGGCTAGGCTAAAACATTTCAGTCTTAAGACGGAAAAATCCTATCTCTATTACATCCGTGACTTCATCCGATTTCACCACATGCGCCACCCAAGAGAAATGGGGGTCTCAGAAATTCGAGATTATTTGTCTTATTTAGCGGTCCATAAGCATATTGCTCCATCCACTCAAAACGTGGCCTTGAGTGCCCTTTTGTTCCTCTATCAGCAGGTCTTACAAATCGAGGTGCCTTACATTGAAGGGATCGAAAGACCGCGTCGTGCCCAACACTTACCCGTTGTGTTTTCTCGTGAAGAAGTACAAAGAATTTTGGCGAATTTAGAGGGCATATTTTACATAATGGCAAGTTTGCTCTATGGTTCGGGTCTGCGTCTCAATGAATGCTTACATCTGCGCGTCAAAGATCTGGATTTTGATTATTTACAAATTACGGTCAGGGATGGCAAAGGTTACAAAGATCGCCTGACGATTCTTCCCCATTCCTTAATTGATGGCCTTCAACTTCAACTTCAATTTGCCAAGCAGCTTTTCCAGTTTGATCTCAATCAAGGTTATGGAGAGGCATCCCTTCCCTATGCCCTCGCTCAAAAATATCCTAATTTAGGCCGCACCTGGGGGTGGCAATACGTATTTCCATCCAAGAAACGATCGCTCGATCCGATGTCTCATCGAGTCAAACGGCACCATATCCATGAACAAACGCTGCAAAGAGCTGTCAAACAAGCAATTCATCAGGCTGGAATTGTCAAACATGGCAGTTGCCATACCTTTCGCCATAGTTTCGCAACCCATTTACTGGAAAATGGGTATGACATTCGGACGGTTCAGGAACTCATGGGTCATAAAGATGTAAAAACAACCATGATTTATACCCATGTTCTCAACAAGGGAGGAAAGGGAGTGCGATCGCCTCTAGATTCTTGTAATTGTATTGATGGAGCGATCGCCCCAACATCACCCACGCTGCTTCCAAACCTCACTGCCCTTCGAATTCACTCAGCGATCGCCCTAGGCGATCGCCCGTGACCAACTGGATTAAGCGCCGTGGAACCCGCCCTTCCTATCGATCAGACCCGTCTCACCCAGAGGATTGACCCGTCTTTTCCACAGGTTGGACCAGCCCTTTAACGCAGATCTACTGTTCCCCAGAGCGCCCAGACTCCGATCCGTAGACCCTTGCCTGACCGTCCTGCGCGAAGAGATAGACTCAAGCCGATCATCAATAGCGATTGCGCTGGCCTAGTCACTGCTGCGGCCCTTCTCCCGCAGGAAAAACACCGCTCGTATCTTCCAGGGCAAAGCGAAAAGAGGGTGGGGGTGCCCCCGGCGGGATTGCTCCCGCTGTCAGACTCGTCACAAACGAGGTGCCCATACCCAGGGCGGGGAAACGGACAGGAGTCGAACCTGTGACCAAACAGATTATGAGTCTGTTGCTCTACCTACTGAGCTACCGTTCTGGTTCAGAATGTGGGAGTCGAACCCACGACCGCCGAGTAAACCCGGCTGCTCTACCCCTGAGCTAATCCTGAGAAGGAGAATAACGGAGAGGTTATTCGCAGAGATGGACTGGGCCAGGATTGTGGTACACATCCCGGCAATTTGCAGCAAGGAATGCGCCAGCTAGGCTTACAGAACCTAAACCGCTACGCTCCTGACTTCGTCGCACCGGCTATCGAAGCTAGCATAGGAACCCTGGCGATCGCCAGGCCACGGACCCCGAACAATCACGGGGCATGGGTCCCAACCCCTGGAGGACCGACCGCCCAGCCTGGAGATGCTGCCAACGGGTGAATCCCCCTTGACTTCCCAGGGAATCTAGCTAAGAGCGACGGGAGGGAAACTGATTGACCTGGGCCGTGCCATACAAAATAATCTGTTGAGTCTGAACCCGGATACGATCCACCCAGAGCTGCATGCCATCCAGGGCAAAGCGCTCTAAATCCAGCATGGAATTAACGTGATCCATCAAGCTGGTTCCCAACGCCACGGCAGATTCGTCCCCGTTATGCTTAACATTAATAAACTGTATCTTGCGGCGATCAATTACATCGACTTCAGCGGTCATATCCAGATTCATCGGATCTTCCTCACCGTGAGTAACCTGGGAGGTCAACGTGACGGAGCGATCCTCATTGACGCTCATTTGAGTGTTGCGGAAGATCAGCGGCTGTCCCTGGTATTGCAGCCGCTCTAGTTTTTCCACCACAAAGGGCGTGTTAAAGGAAGTGGTCAAGTCTTCCTGGGATAAAACAACCCGCATACTGGCTTTCGTGGGCTGTCTGAGCTTAACCTGCCCCGACAAAATGGCGCTAAAGTCAATGGCAACAGCGTCTACATAGAATTCCATACAGGCAATTCGCAGGCCGTTGTACATCTGCAGACCCTTGCCCACAAAATCGAACCCATCAACGCTGCCCTGAAGCAGTTTGGCAACAGGCTCAGCTCGCACCGTTGCATCTAACTGCTCTGTACGCTTGAACAAGGCTGCGATCGCCCCGCTGACAACTTTGCTGACAACGCGATCTCCACCTTGCCCTGGAAATGGTAAGCTACCTAACACGGCGGACATCATATCCTTCTGGCGTCTCTGTTCATGGGATACACTATAGCCTAATTATTAAGTAATGTTAAAGAACCAGGGGGAAGATTCCGTAGAGTCTTATCGCTGGGCCAAAGCCCAATATACCGAATTCGAGCGTTTCGTCGATATTGGTCGGGTGGTTGTCCAGTTCCTGGGATCGCTGATGGTGGATCGAGCCGCCTGGAGCTATGGACAGTTTAGCGCTCCCACGGATCTGCAACGTCGCGAACGCCGAAAACATCGGGCCGCATGGCTCCGCAAGGCCCTGCTTTCCCTGGGACCCACCTTTATCAAAGTCGGACAATTTTTTTCAACTCGGGCCGATTTAGTGCCGGTTGAGTACCTGGAGGAGCTGGCAAAGCTCCAGGATCAAGTGCCGGCCTTTAGCCTGGATCTGGTGCATCAGATTATTGAGCGTGAGTTTGGGACGCCGGTGATGGAGTTATTTCCCGGCTTTGAGCCTGTGCCCATTGCCTCAGCTAGCCTGGGTCAAGTTCACCTAGCCCGCTTAAAGTCTGGGGAAGAGGTGGTGGTTAAGGTGCAGCGCCCTGGCTTAGCCCAGCTCTTTGCCATTGACCTGGGGATTTTGGAGCGGGTGGCTCGCTTTGTTCAGACCCATACGCCCCTGGGAGGAGACCAGCGTGATTGGATCAGCATCCACGCCGAATGCCGGCGAACGCTGTTGTTGGAGATTGATTATTGCAACGAGGGGCGCAACGCCGATACTTTTCGCCGAAAGTTTGCCCAGGATGCGACGGTGCGGGTTCCTAAGATTCTCTGGCGCTATTGTTCTCCTGCCGTACTGACGATGGAATATCTGCCCGGGATCAAAATCAGCAACTTTCCAGCCCTGGAGGCAGCAGGCTTGGATCGCCGCGAAATTGCGCGTTTGGGGGCGCAGTGCTACCTACGCCAGGTGTTGCGCGACGGATTCTTTCATGCCGATCCCCACCCCGGCAATCTAGCCGTAACTCCGGAAGGCACCCTGATTTTCTATGACTTCGGCATGATGGGACAGCTTCCCTCTGGCACCACCGAAAAGCTGATGACGACCTTTGCCGGAATCGTGCAGCAAGACGCCAGCCTTATCGTTCAATCCATGGTGGATCTGGGGGCATTATCCACCCAGGTGGAGTTAGGTCCAGTGCGTCGCTCGGTTCAGTACATGCTTGAGCATTATCTTGCCCAGTCACTGGACACCCACCCAGAGATTTCCATGGCGGCGATCAATGACGATCTCTACGAGTTAAGCCAGGATCAGCCCTTCCGCTTCCCGGCTTCGTTCACCTTTGTTCTGCGATCGCTGGTGGCCCTAGAGGCCTTGGGGAAAATGCTGGACCCTGAATTTAACTTAATGGCAGCGGCTGAACCACTGGCAGAGGAGCTGATGCCGGGTGGACAGGAGGCCTGGTCTGCCCAATGGACCCAGCGAATGCTGACCGCCACCCAAACTGCCCTAGACCTGCCTGGGCGCCTTCATGGTCTACTCGATCGCGTTGAGGAGGATGATCTCATCTTGCGCCTGCGTCTGGATGAGGTGGAAGAACCCCTGCTCCTGTTGGCCTACCGTCGGGCGGGATTGAGCTACCTCATTCTCAGTGCCTGCTTTTTAGGATCGGGACTTCAACTGCAGCTTTCGGGCTGGTGGACCCTGAGCCTCGTGCTGTGGGGGTTGGGTGCAGTGAGTGCCATCGCCTGGATCCAAACCTGGCGATCGCAGCTAAAGTCCTGATGATGGGGTCTTAACCGCGGGTCTGGCAGGAGAATAGGCTGCAGCAGGTTTGGGCAACCGGTGGGGATCTGGCGACCAATATCTCAAAATAGTTTCTGTGGGAATAGCCCAGCTAGAGTTTGACAACAGCGGCCTCATAGCAGTGGCGGGAGCAGAGCCATCCTCATATTCGTAGGGATCCCCCCAAAGCGGCTCCGCGTGAATCCCATGAATTGCGACCACTTCTCCACGCTGATTCAGCAGCGGCCCTCCGCTCATGCCCTTAAGAATAAGGTTAGTGTAGCCAAGCTGATATCCCCCGGTCAGGGACTGAGGCATAATGGCAGAGACCCGGCCTTCAGAGAAGAAAAAGGGGTGATGAGCAGAAGCAGCGCTGTAGTCCGCAGGGAAGCCTGCGGCAAATACAGGGGTTCCGACGGGTAAATGGAGGCCCTGGGCAAATTTAGCCACGGGATAGTAAATCTGCGGAGCTTGGAACGACAGCAGAGCCAGATCTTTCTGACCAAAGTTAATTTGCGGATTTAATCGCGCTCCATGGAGTCGTCCGTCTAGAGTCTGGAGCGTGATGGATCGACTCCCTCGCACCACATGGGCGTTGGTTAACACCTCGTAGGTGGCCTCCCGGCACCTCACCAAAATTCCCGATCCCACCTGCTCATCCGTGATGACCTTGACGGAAATTGCCTGGGCCTGCCGGATCAGGACTGGGGACACAGCCTGCGCACGGGAGTGAACCTCCTGGGGAAAGGGTTGGGCGATGGCACCAGAACTGGGCAGCATCACCAAGGCCAGAATCCCAACCCAAAACCGCCAGTGAGATTTTCTGGGCAGGGATTCTGGTTCTAGCGTCAGAGCACCCTTGGGCAGTGGAAGATCCGGGGACTGCGGCTGCCGATCTGGAATAAAGTCTTCCATGGCCAATTGCCAGGGGTTACCAGAGTTCTCCGGGGACAGGCACCGTGGATGAATCTGGAGACGCCTTTGGCGGGGTGGCGGGATCGGGTGCAGCCGCGGGGTCGGGAGTCGCTGGAGTCGTTTCCACTGGGGTGGAATTGCCGATAATGGGCGCAGTGGCCAGAAATTCCTCCATATCAATGTAGGTCCGGGATGCGGACTCATTGAGCGGCCCCGATGCTCTAACGCGTACATCTAACAGTCGCTGCAGGGTTAAGCCGGGATTGCTGCCGGGTCTCAAGGTGAACAGCAGGTCGCTACAGGCTCCTCCCTTATGCTGGGCGACGCAAACCACGGGCTGACGATTAATAATCCCAGTGGTCAGGAAGTTCAACGTGCCTTTTTCGTAGAATTCCTGAAACCGCTTAGAAACGATATCGCAGCGAACTTGCGGCGGATAGTCTTCGCCAAACTCCCTGGTGCGCCATGCAATTACCCTGGCTTCTCCCCGCGAGGTGCGCGCCATGGTGGTGGGCACCCCACCGTAGTTTTTGCAGAGAAACTTTGCACCCGTTGGATTGGCGAAGGCCGAGCCAGAAACAGCAGTCATGGCCGCCGCACTGGCAAGAACCGCGGTTAAAAGGCTGGGAACAAAGGGTCGAAATTTCATGATTTCAGAACTTGATGAAGGGTATGGAGATCCAGAATCGAGTGTGGGAATGGCAGGTAGGGTGCATTGCTACGGGGCACTCTCACCTCAACCCTAACCTGTTCTTACTCTAGTGAGAATCCTGGGTGACTACGATGATTTCGATCACACGAGCCCCATTTTCTGACAAGATTTAACCAGTATAACTAGGCTGTTGGAATGCTCCTCCTAGTTTGTTGAGCGATATCAAGGATTCAGAAATTACATGACCCGATTGGCACTGCTGAGTACTTCGGATAAAACAGGTCTGGTTCCCTTTGCCCAAACCCTGGTTGAGAAATATGGGTTTGAGATTATCAGCAGTGGTGGAACAGCCGCGACGCTCCAAGCCGCGAATATTCCGGTCACAAAGGTCTCTGACTACACCGGAGCCCCTGAAATTTTGGGGGGGCGAGTCAAAACACTGCATCCTAAAATCCACGGTGGTCTTCTGGCTCGACGGAATCTGGCTGCGGATCAAGCAGATTTGGCGAGTCAGCACATCCAGCCCATTGATCTGGTCGTGGTTAACCTCTATCCCTTTGAGCAAACCGTTCAGCGTCAGCAGGAAAAGGGAGACACCAGCTCCGATCAAGCCCTCATCGAGGCCGTTGAGCAAATTGATATTGGGGGACCCACAATGCTGCGATCTGCGGCTAAAAACTTCGCGCATGTGACGGTGCTGTGTACCTCCCACCAGTACGAGGCTTATCTGACTGAACTGGATCAGCATCAGGGGCAGGTCTCCCTGGCGTTTCGGAAACGCTGTGCCATGAGAGTGTTTGAACGAACCGCCGCCTATGATCAAGCGATCGCGGCCTATCTGCGACAGTCCGAGGCAACCTCAACAGACGCGGCCAATCTACCGGAGCATCTTATGATTGCGGGACAGGCTCAGCAAACCCTGCGCTACGGCGAAAATCCCCACCAGCGCGCGATGTGGTATCAGAGTGCTCCCAGGACTGGCTGGAGCGCGGCGGAGCAGTTGCAGGGAAAGGAGTTGAGCTACAACAACCTGGTGGATTTGGAGGCGGCACGGCGTATTATTGCCGAATTTTGCAGTGATGAAGAATCCCCCACCGCGGCAATTTTGAAGCACAACAATCCCTGCGGCATGGCCCAAGCGGATACCATTGCCATGGCCTATCGCAATGCCTTTGCTGCCGACTCAGTGTCTGCCTTCGGCGGCATTGTGGCTCTCAATCGTCCGATTGATGCCCTGACAGCGCAGACGATGACCCAAACCTTCTTAGAGTGCATCGTGGCTCCTGCCTGTGATCCCGACGCTGCCGAGATTCTGCAGAAAAAATCCAACTTGCGCGTCCTCATTTTGCCAGACTTGGTCACGGGACAGCCGATCACCGCAAAGGCGATTGCCGGAGGTTGGCTGGTGCAGGATGCGGATCATTGGCTGACCCCGCCCTCCGATTGGGATATTGTGACTGACCGCAGGCCCGATCCGGCCATGCTTGCGGAGATGTCCTTTGCCTGGCGAGTGGTCAAGCATGTGAAATCCAATGCCATCGTGGTCACCCGCGATCGCGCCACCCTGGGGGTTGGGGCGGGACAGATGAACCGGGTTGGCGCTGCTAAAATTGCCCTTGAACAGGCAGGCGATCGCGCCCAGGGCGCTGTGCTGGCCAGCGATGGGTTTTTCCCCTTTGATGATTCGGTGCGCACCGCCGCCGCCGCTGGAATTGTCGCCATCGTCCAGCCGGGAGGAAGCATCCGGGATCAAGAATCTATCGTGGCTGCCAATGAACTTGGCGTGATCATGGCCCTGACGGGCACCCGACACTTTCTACATTGAGGCTCTGTGTGACCGCTGCCGCCTTTAAGTTGAGACCTTGCGTTCAAAAGACGGCTCGATAGGATAGCGTAGAGGCTAAGACGGGCAATTAACGTTGTGGAATTCGATTCGCGCGTCTTTAGCTTAGCCCTGTGAATCTGGATTTATGAATCTGAACTTTTAATCTAGATTGGGAGTCTAAGGTCCTTCAGTCATCCATTCTTCGAGGTCGGTATGGCAACCCTAATCCCCCATCAACATCGTCAGCGTCCTGGTTCTTCCCTACGCTGGACTTTCCACCCGCAAGCTTTGAAGCTGGGCGGCATTTCAATCCTCTTGGCCGTCCTGTCTTGGGGGACGGGACCGGCTGCGATCGCTCAAACTGTGATGAGCCGAATTTTATCGGTGACGGGTGAGGGGCAGGAGAGGATCGCGGCAACCGAAGCCGATGTGAATCTGGCGGTGGAGGCTACAGCGAAGACCGCCAACGAAGCTCAGCAGCAAGTGGCCCGACAGGCCGATGCGGTGGTGAGCTATCTCAGGTCACAGAACGTGCAGAGGCTTCAGACTACAGGCATTAATCTCAGTCCTCAATATCGATACGACGACGGCAGACAAACCCTGATTGGCTACCAGGCAAGCAACAGCGTCACTTTTCGCATTACTGCAGACCGCGCGGGAACTGTGCTCGATCGCGCAGTGAATGCCGGAGCGACTCGGATTGACAGCATTTCCTTCACTGCCGCCGATAGCGCCATCAGTAGCGCGCAAAAGCAAGCCCTGCAGAGAGCCACCCAGGATGCTCGCGCCCAGGCCCAGGCCGTCTTATCCACCCTGGGCTTTTCTGAGCAAGAGATTATTGGCATTCAGATCAACGGTGCGGCCACCCCGCCACCGCCGCCGCTTCCAGTGGCTCGCATGGCCATCTCCGAAGCCGCAGACCGTCCAACCACCCCGGTCATTGCTGGCGAACAAACTGTGCGGGCTGCGGTGACGCTGCAAATTCGCTACTAACATTCGCGACTCATCAAGCTTCGCCAGTCAAGTTGCCACCAAGCTGTGCGATCCCCGCTCATCACGCGGATCCAGCGGAGGAACTGATCCCTCCTTAAGTGCGTCCCTTAAATTCGTCCTAAGATTTCTTAAGATTCCAGTCTTTCCCCTGGAGTCGCAGGTTAAAACTGTATTTTCCTGATCGAAAAAAATGCGATGAGGGAACACTGGTTCAATGTGAGGAATGGGTTGCCGCTTTCTAGGCTCGAAGTCAAAGGTTAGGGTGCGTCGCCTTTGATGGTCTAGACATTTAGTGATTTCACCGGAGATACGGTATGGGTTCCCTCTTGATTGCAACGGGCTGTTTGATGTACTGCTGGATTTCCTGCGCATACTACGCGGTTTTGAAGCGTCAGCCCTCCGAAAAGGTTGCGACCGCGTCTGTTCACCCTCAAATCTTGCTGAGAGCCATTCTCTGGCCTACGCAAAGTTTCCAGGCGCCCTTTTCTGAAAACTTGGAGAATCAGGAGGTCTAACCGCTACCAAGATCCGCCGCAGTGATTCGCCTATCCCGCGAAGCGGTGAGGGGGTAGTGTAGGCCGCAGGACGTGCGGAGCTGGTTCTATGCTAAACATGACCTGGGAATTTAAGCTAGAGCCAACTGCTGAGCAGGTTTCAGAGATCGAGCACATTTTGGATGTGTGCTGCAACGTCTGGAGCTTTGCCCGGCGGGAGCGCAAAGACTGGCTCGATTCTCGCAAGTCTCCGGTCAATGCTTGTTCAATTCGGCAAGCGTTCATCTGGCCAGCGGATGCCCCCTTCCCGAGTGATGCGCGGCAGTGCAAGTCGTTAACCGCAGCAAAGGCCGAGTTCCCCAGGCTCAAGTGATTTCCGTGGGCAACGGGGAATAGAAAAGGCCTGAGGAGTCGGGATGACGGGGAGTTCAGTCATGAACTCTAGTCAACTGGCACTGAAGCAGGACATCTTTGGGGCGACCCCGGGAATCTCTCTCTGTCCCTGAAAGGTCAGAGGGAGAGGATGTCAATTCGTCCATGTTTCCAGGAGTGTCGACATGTCCAATCATGGCGCAGCCTGCCATGCCAGCCACAATGGCCACCAGGGGTGAGGGAATGACCTGGGTGGGCAGGAGAGGTAAATGATCCCCAGGGCTAACCCGACCAAGGAATCAACGACCCAGAAGACGTTGATCACAGGAGACGTTGATCAAAGGGGGAAACTGAGCCATGAAGATTAAAATGGCCAGAGCATTCACAACGCCCAGCATGACTGCGCGGGGAATGTATTTTATTTCGCGGTTCCAGGGACTGATACTCCATAGCCTTGAGGGATTCCGGTTGTCACCTCCTCAAGGCAATGCATTGAGGTGATTTAGACAAGTTCCCTCTAGCCCCAAAGCTAGAAGACCCAAATATTCTTTGTCAGAATTTAATTCTTCTTTACGTTAGGGCTTTGTTTGGGGCAAGAAGCTTGAAAGTCAATAAAGATTCGCCCTCTTTCTGCCTCTCAGTCCTAGGATTAACCCAGTGCCAGCGCTTTGCTTTTGCCCTTGCTGGCGCTACACATCCTGCAAGCACCTTGGATTGTGAAGAAAGCTCATGATATTGAATACCCTGGAACAGATCACCGCAGTTACAGTTATTGGAGTTTTGGTGTTGATTTTACCGCTGACGGCGGTGACCTACTTTTTCTTCCAGCGTCGTCATCAAAAGTTAGAGGTTGAGCGAATTTTAAGTCTGCTGGATGTGGATATCCACTACAAGACGATGTTTGGGTTTGAAGAAGGCAAGGCGGGGTCGGCCAACGGTCATCAGCCCAAACTTCTTCTGTATCGGCGAGAGTTTGAGGATTTTGGACAGCTGGCGATCGCGGTGATCTATGCCATGCTCATTGCAGCCTTGGGGCTATCGCTGCTGCTGCTGGGGGAGCAATTTGGCCTTGGATCGGTGCTGAAATTTGAAACGGCCTCGCCAAGCCAGTTTCCCGCAGATGGGTCGCGCATTGTGGCTGGCATGGCAGCGCTGGGCGCCTATATTTGGGGGTTGCGCTTTATTTTTTACCGCTATGGTCAGAACGATATCTTTCCCATTGTCTACTTCAATCTGGGGTTTCGGATTATCTTTGCCTCTCTCATTGCATTCATTGCGTATAATGCCACGGAGGTGCTCCTCGGTGGCGAAGGCGGCAGCAGTATTCCCTTTAATATCTGGCCAACCTTAGGATTTTTGATTGGGATGTTTCCCCAGCGGGGACTGTATTGGATCACCAATAAAATTCCCTTTATTTCATCGCCGCACCATGCTGCAGCCCGCGAAGCACCCCTGGAAATGATCGAAGGACTATCGAGCAATGACATCCTCCGACTCGATGAGCTAGGGATTGAAAACTGCTATGACCTAGCCACCAGTGACTTTATTCCGCTCATCCTGAGAACGCCTTACAGTGCCCGTCAGATCGTGGATTGGATTCTTCAGGCTAAGCTTTGCTGCTGCTTTGGCGACGGCGTGGTGGATTTGCGGCAGCATGGAATTCGCCTGATTCATCAGCTTAAGGCACTGGATGCAAATAGGCTTGAACAAATTGCCAAGGAAACCAGCGTCACGCTCTCTGCCCTGGAGATGGCGAAAGCTTCAGTGGATCAGGATCTTGAGATAGCCCGCCTGTGCAGCGTGAGCTTAAAGCTCAGTGAGTTCACCCACTGCCCCACCGTTCCGGACATCTTAGAGACTGCGCTTCCTTTATTCCGGCACCGATGAGGAAAAAATTGGGGGAGATCAGGGAACCCAGGAGAGCATGGAACTAATAATCAGTTTCAGCAATAGAGGTGCCTTCGATGTCAATGGCGAGCACCTGGGCAATGGCTTCGATCTGGGCCTCTGACCAGCTTTGCTTCATTGCCATGGACACCCGATCTGCTGTTGCCGGGGAACAGAGTGCTAAGACGGTGGGACCAGCACCACTGATGACCAGTCCGTAGGCTCCGGCATGCAGCGCAGCGTTCCGCACGACTTCATAGTGGGCAATGAGGGATCTCCGATAGGGTTGGTGCAGCCGATCCGCCAGGGCTGATTGAAGTTCTTCGACTTGACCAGACCTCAGAGCTTGGACGAGGAGAGCCAGGTGGGAGGCATTGAAAATGGCGTCTGGGTAGGAACAGGAGGTCGGTAGGACAGAGCGCGCGGCTTCCGTGGATAGCTCAAAGTTCGGAATCGCCACAACCGGCACAATGTTCTCGGCCCAGGGAATCTCTAACAGAGTGTGGCCACCCGTGTCTCTCTGGACGGCTAGTTGACAAGATCCCAAGAGCGCAGGCGCCACATTATCTGGATGGCCTTCAATGGCAATCGCCAGGGTCAGCAGCTCTTGCCGGGTGAGCGGATAGCCCGCCAGGGCATTGGCGCCGCACAGTCCGCCAACAATAGCCGTGGCCGAACTGCCCAAGCCTCGCGATAGCGGGACCCCCAAAGTCACCCTGATGTGAACACTAGGAGGCGGCTGCCCTAGATGCTCGAAAACCTTTAAAAAGGCGGTATAGACTAAGTTGTCAGGCCCGGTGGACACCTGATCTGCTTCTGGCCCCTGCACCTGAATGGTAACGGTTGGCTTTGCTGCCTGGTTCTCCACCCCGGTGAAGTCGAACTGGTTCTGTAAGGTTAAAGCAGCCCCCAGACAGTCAAACCCCGGACCGATATTGGCTGTTGTCGCAGGAACTTTCACACAGACCGAAGATGCCATAAACTCACAGACGCTGAATGGGGACCAATGCGATAATATAGCGTTTCTGGGGGAATTGGACGACGATGCCTGGTTCCGGCGGGGCGAGCCGCTTCGGCTTGGGAACGCGAGCAGGAGCAATGACCCACAAGGCTAGGTTTTATGATGGGGTTAGAGGCGGATCCCAAGCGATCAAGCTTCAGGACGAAAGATTCCACGGCAAACCAGTTCTACCTTTGAGGAAACGGAATGGGAAAAATGTTGCGTAAGCTCAAGAAAATCAAGTCCTTGATGGGAGATCGCTTCGAGACTCTGGAGGCCAATCAGCGTGTGATTCAGCAGCAGCAGCAGGCCCTCTTGGATCGGCTGGCTGCCCTAGAGGCCTTGCTAACGGATCGGTATCAGCCCTTTGACCGACCCCAGCGCCGCGATCGCCTTGCCGATGATTAATGCCCCAGGGGTTCATAGGTTCGGTAGACCCGAATCCCCGCAACCACAAAGATCACGCCTGTGAGACCTAAGGCCCCACACAGAATGAAGGTAAATAGCCCGGCATAAACCTTGGCCAGAGCAGCTGCGGAAATAAAAAACGATAGCGCCGTACGGCAGTAGGCCAAGAGAGTACGCTGGTTAGCGAGGTCGGTTCGAGCTTTAGCGAGAGCAACCTGCTGCTGAGACATGGGGCTAGTTCCTGAATCGACGGCGGTTTTCCGGTCGGGGGAAAGAGGGGCCCCCTGGGTTTAGGGCCTCCCCACCGGGCGGATTAGCTCTAGGCGAAGGTGTCGGCCTGATCCTCTAAGTATTTCGCCACCGTTTGCACGTCCTTGTCTCCGCGTCCGGAGCAGTTGAGCACAATTTTGGGGCGCCCCACAAGCTGGGGGCAGAGGGTTTCCAAATAGGCGATCGCATGGCTGGTTTCCAGGGCCGGGATAATTCCCTCCAGCCGAGATAAGCGCTGGAACGCATCCACCGCTTCCTGGTCAGTGACGCTGTAGTATTCTGCCCGACCGGAGTCCTTCAGGTAGCTGTGCTCCGGGCCAACGCCCGGATAGTCAAGGCCAGCGCTAATGGAGTGGGCCTCTTGGACCTGGCCTTCAGGGTCTTGCAGCAGATAGCTCATGGCCCCGTGCAGCACCCCCACCTGCCCATGGGTCAAGGTGGCTGCATGACGACCGGTTTGGACGCCCTCCCCGGCGGCTTCGACGCCAATCAGGCGCACCGAGGGATCCTTCACAAATTCATAAAAAAGCCCCATGGCATTGGATCCGCCCCCCACACAGGCCAATAAAATATCCGGCAAGCCGCCCCATTTTTCCAGACACTGCTGCCGGGTTTCCTGGCCAATCAGCGCGTGAAAGTCCCGCACCATCATCGGATAGGGGTGCGGCCCCGCCACAGACCCCAAAATGTAGTGGGTTGTTTCCACATGGGTGACCCAGTCGCGGATTGCTTCGGAGGTGGCGTCCTTGAGGGTGCCGGTCCCCGCCTCCACCGGGCGGACTTCGGCCCCCATCAGCCGCATCCGAAACACGTTGAGGGCCTGCCGTGCCATATCGTGAATGCCCATATAAATCACGCAGTCCAGCCCAAAGCGAGCGCAGACTGTTGCGGTGGCCACTCCATGCTGCCCGGCCCCGGTTTCAGCGATGATGCGCTGCTTCCCCATGCGCTTGGCCAGAAGGGCCTGGGCGATCGCGTTGTTGATCTTGTGCGCCCCCGTGTGGTTGAGATCCTCTCGCTTGAGATAAATCTGGGGGCCACTGCCATCTGCCTTGGCGTAGTGGGCCGTGAGCCGCTGGGCAAAGTATAGGGGGCTAGGACGCCCGACATAGTCCCGCAGCAGGTCAGATAGCTCAGCCTGGAACTCTGGGTCGTGGCGATATTGGGCCAGGGCAGACTCAAGCTCTGCCAGAGCTGGCATCAGGGTTTCGGGCACATACTTTCCCCCAAACTGACCAAAACGGCCCAGGCTGTCAGGGGCGGACTGGGGTGAAAGCGGCGTCTGAGTCACAGCAAAGTTTATCCAATAATAGGTCAGGCTTTATTATAAAAAAATTCGCGTCGTAATCACGGTGGAGCAATTTCCATGAGTCTAAAGGAGCAAATCTCCGCTGGAGACGATACGCAGCATTAAAAAAGTGATTCTGGAAAAGGAAACCGACATCCGATAATCCTAAGAAACGGCCAAGCATTTCTTAGGTTCTCATGGTTTTAGGCTAAACATGACCTGGGAATTTAAGCTAGAGCCAACTGCTGAGCAGGTTTCAGAGATTGAGCACATTTTAGATGTGTGTCGCAATGTCTAGAATTTTGCCCTGCGGGAACGCAAAGACTGGCTCGGTTCTCGCAAGTCTCCGGTCAATGCTTGTTGAATTCGGCAAGCGCGTTCATCTGGCCAGCGGATGCCCCCTTCCCGAATGATGCGCGGCAGCGCAAGCCGTTAACCGCAGCAAAGGCCGAGTTCCCCAGGATCAAGTGATTTCCGTGGGCAACGGGGAATAGAAAAGGCCTGGGGAGTCGGGGTGACGGGGAGTTCAGTCATGAACTCTGGTCAACTGGCACTGAAGCAGGAAATCTTTGGTGTGAACCAGGAAATCATTAGCGCCGGGGGCGCGGCTGGTCCTCAGGAGATGGGGAAGGTGATGGGACCCGCGAGGCAAAAGCTCAAGGGCAGGGCAGAGGGTAAAATAGTTCAAGATCTCGTGAAGGCGAAGCTGGCGGGGATCTAGACAAGGCCGTTCTCCGTAAAATTGCGGAGTTCACGGCCCAAAAACTCGCGCAAAATGGCGATCGCCTCCCCTCAAAGTTCAGTAAGATTGCGGAAGCACCCTGGGAAGGATTATTCTACTGTGACGGTGTATCCAGCTTCCTTTGAGCCCTATTCGCATGATGCCGTCCTTAGAAACCTGGCAGCCTGGTGTGGTTCCCCGCTTTAGCACAATGTCTAATCCATTTGTGGTGTTGCTTAGAGGATTTCGTCAGCGGCGTAAAACTCACCGGTTTTGGGCCAGCGATACCGGAACTGATTTTGAAATTGATCAGGCCAGTACAGCGGAAGGAGAATTCTATATGACGGCTCAGCGCTGGGGCGTCAGATCCCAGGATTATATTGAAATCCAAGACGCAGCAGGGTCAACCTGCTACCAGGTGCTGGACATTGATCACTATTCCGACCGACCGGATATGTGGATTGCTCGTCTGATTCCAATAGACCAACCCCTGGATCAGCCTTGAGGTTCCTTGACTCCTGAACTGTGCGGCCAAAACCATGGAAATAGAGGCTGTTAGACTTGGCCACAGCAGTGGATGCCAGAGGCGGAAAGCGACAAAGGGCATGAACCTTATTCCCCCCCGTCCGCTGGGCAAACAAGGGGGTGGTCTTGGGAGACGCGATCGGTTGCCGGGGGGCTGAGAGAGTTGGGCTCCCTTAGGAATCCGCAGTAATCCACAGGCCAAATTCTCGGGTCGCAGTTGGGATGCCAAGTTAGACCCCAACTGCGGCCTGTGATTCTTCCCGAACTGTCAAGGTGAACGGGCCCCTTCCTATGTGCATTTGCGACAATAGAGGTGCAGCAGATCAGGCCTGAGAATCCCTGTCTCTGCTATTTTAAGGATTGCCTGGCGTGGGGTCTAGTCCAGTGAGTTTGTGACATCCCCCCAAGGGCGAGAGGAGGTCTGTATGAAACTCCGTTATCTGATTCCGATGACCCTTGGGGTGCTGGTGGCCTATGCTCTCCCCGCCCAAGCCGTCAATCCAAACCATCTTGCCCAGCTCCTGGAAACACGAGCCTGTATGAATTGCGATCTCAGACAGGCAGATCTGAGCCAGGCGCACCTGATTGGGGCTGATTTGCGCGGGGCTGATCTGCGCGGCGCCAACCTGTTTGATGCCAACTTGGAGGGCGCTGATTTGACGGGGGCCAACCTTGCGGGTGCCGATTTGACGGGGGCGTTTTTAACCAACGCCAGCCTGAATCAGGCAAATCTCGTGGGCACGAACTTTACAAGTGCCACAATGTATTTTACCGAAGCGCAAGGTGCCATCATTGAGGGGACTATCCTCACCGATGCAGAAATATACGGGACTCCCATTAGCATTGGTGGACCGTGAATGTTTTGAAAGCCTAACCGTACCGTCAGGAGACTAGCTGTTATGACCCTTTCTCAGTCCGCCAGCGCTGCGCCGATCCTATCCCCCTGGATAAAGCGTTTCGATGAAGTGGGGATTGTGGATATTCCCCAGGTGGGGGGAAAAAATGCCTCCCTGGGGGAAATGATCCAGCAACTGGTGCCCCAGGGCATTCGAGTTCCCAATGGTTTTGCCACCACCGCCTATGCCTATCGATATTTCATCGAACAGGCCGGGATCAAGCAGCAGCTGCAGGCCATCTTTGCCGATCTAGATGTGGATCAGGTGGAAAATTTGCGGCGGCGAGGCCAGCAGGCGCGATCGCTGATTTTGAGTACGCCCTTTCCCCCCGAGCTGGAAACCGCAATCGTGCAAGCTTACCGCTGGCTGAGCAGCCTGTACGCATTGGAGGCCTCCGAATTAGACGTTGCGGTGCGATCTAGCGCCACGGCGGAGGATCTGCCTGATGCCAGCTTTGCAGGTCAGCAGGAAACCTACTTAAACGTGCGCGGGGTCAAAAATCTTCTGGAGTCCTGTCATAAGTGCTTCGCATCCATCTTTACGGATCGGGCCATTTCTTATCGGACCCTCAAGGGCTTTGACCACTTTGAGGTGGCCCTCTCCGTGGGGGTGCAAAAAATGGTGCGCTCTGACCTGGCCTCCTCGGGCGTTATGTTTTCCATCGATACCGAAAGCGGTTTCAAAGATACCGTGCTGATTACCTCAGCCTATGGGTTGGGAGAGAATGTGGTGCAGGGTGCTGTAAACCCCGATGAATTCCTGGTGTTTAAGCCGACGCTGCGGGAAGGCTATCGCCCTATTCTGAAGCAGCGCTTGGGCAGCAAGGAAATAAAGATGGTGTACGACTTGGGGGGCACCAAACTGACCAAAAATGTCTCCGTTCTAGAAGAAGATCGCCGTCAGTTTTCCATTGATCCAGAGGAGGTGCTGGCCTTAGCCGAGTGGGCCTGTCAGATTGAGGATCACTATTCTCAGGTGCGCGGTGTGCAAACGCCCATGGATATTGAATGGGCCAAGGACGGTCAAACGGGGGAACTCTTTATTGTTCAGGCCAGGCCGGAAACCGTGCAGTCTCAGAAAGCAGGCAACGTTCTGTGCACCTACCGCCTGAATCTTCCCCCCGGAACCCAGCTATCGCCTGTGATTACCGGTCGAGCGGTGGGAGAGCTGATTGGTCAGGGGCAAGCCCGAGTCATTGCCGATGTTAGTCGCATTCTGGAGTTTGAGCCCGGAGAAGTCTTAATTACCGAGCGCACGGATCCAGATTGGGAACCCATTATGAAAAAGGCCAGCGCCATCATTACCAATCAGGGAGGACGAACCTGCCATGCGGCAATCATTGCGCGTGAGTTGGGGATTCCGGCCATTGTTGGCTGTGGAGATGCCACCGAGCGCGTGAAATCCGGCGACTGGCTAACGGTATCTTGTGCGGAAGGAGAAGAGGGACGAGTCTATCCTGGACAGGTTCCATTTGAGAAAGAGGAAACCGCCCTCGATACCCTGCCCCCAACCCACACCAAAATTTTAATGAATATTGGCAATCCCGATGAAGCCTTTCGATTGGCCGCAATTCCCTGCGATGGTGTGGGCCTAGCGCGGTTAGAATTTATCATTGCCAATCAGATCAAGGTGCATCCTCTGGCACTGCTGCAATTTGACACCCTGGACGATAAGCTGGTGCACAGGGCGATCGCTGATCTCACCTATCTCTACTCCCACAAGCCGGATTATTTTGTTCACCGCCTCGCGCAGGGTGTGGGCAGTCTTGCCGCCGCCTTTTATCCCAAGCCGGTGGTGGTGAGAATGTCAGACTTTAAGAGCAATGAATATGCCAACCTGCTAGGGGGACAGGCCTTTGAACCCCAAGAAGAAAACCCAATGTTAGGTTGGCGAGGGGCCTCCCGCTACTATGACGAAAAGTTTCGAGCGGCCTTTGCCCTAGAATGCATTGCTCTCAAGCAGGTGCGAGAAGAGATGGGACTGACCAACGTGATTCCCATGATTCCCTTTTGCCGGACCCCGGAGGAAGGCCGCCAGGTGTTGGCAGAGATGGAGCGCTATGGCCTCAGGCGGGGTGTGGATGGACTACAGGTGTACGTCATGTGCGAGGTGCCGAGTAATGTCATTCTGGCAGAGGCCTTTAGCGAAATCTTTGATGGATTTTCCATTGGCTCAAACGATCTGACCCAGCTGACGCTAGGCCTGGACCGAGATTCGGCATTGGTGGCCCATATCTTTGATGAGCGACATCCAGCGGTAAAGGCGATGGTTCAACAGGTAATCCAGGTGGCCAAGCGTAAGGGACGCAAAATCGGCATCTGTGGCCAAGCTCCCAGCGACTATCCTGAGTTTGCCAAGTTCTTAGTGGAGGAGGGCATTGATTCCATCAGCTTGAACCCCGATTCTGTGCTCAAAACCCATCTGAACGTTGCGCAGGTAGAAGCCTCCCTGGGGCAACCAGGCAAAGCCTAACGGTTATCCGGCCTCACGGTCATCCGGCCTAGCGGTCATCCGGCCGGACGACCTTAGCGAGAATCCCCTTCATACCCAAACCAATCTTGGGTATGGAGGGCGTTGGGGGTGAGGGTATACATTTTTTTGCTGCGCTGAATGTAGCCCAACTGCGTTAACTCTTTGAGAAGGCGGGTGATGGTGACCCGAGTGGTGCCAATTAACTCCGCTAAGGCATCTTGGGTGAGGGGGCAAGCAATCAAACAGCCTGATCGGGTGTCTTGACCAAACTTATGAGCCAGCCAGAGTAGCCCTTGCTGCAGGCGCTGATTGACTTGCTTAATTCCTTGAATCGCCAAGAGAGCGTTCGTAGTGGCAATTTGGGCCATCAGCGCGGAGAGAATGCTTGAATCAACATGCAGGGAGATACATTCCGCAGACACGGGCGTCACGCAGATCATTTCGCAGTCTGCCGGTTCGTGAATGGGGCCGCCAATCAGGTCACCCGTGCCCCAATAGCCCAGTGTGGTCACATAGCCTTCGGGTTGAATACACAGGGTTTTGACAATGCCGCTGTGAACCAGCCATAAGGAGTGAGGGCTGTGGTGAATTTTCTGGTTTGCGTCAAATTTTCTCAGGCTCGCCGCCAGGGAAGGAGGAGAACCATCGGTTTCCGAGAGCGTAGATAAACTCATGATCTCACTGTCCACGATTGAATCAGATGACATCCTAGGGTGACTAGGACCTGACCCGCATCATGGAATAGAAAGGTCAAGAAACGGTCAACGACGGCTCGGCTAATGACGGCTCGGCTAATTCAGTCTCAGGGGAGGCTCTGCCCTGGCAATCCCCACTAGGGCAGCCCCCGGTGCTTAGGATGGGGATGGGGATAGGCGTTGATAGACTGTGCGATCGCCAGTGGTGTAGATGGGCTGATAGTGGGTTTGAATATAGGTCAGGGCCGGAAAGGACTGGTTGACCCGAGACTGACTAGGGATCCACACAATGTGGGGGAGGGCGCAGCGGATCTTGAGGCCGTAGGCCCCTGTGTTCTCGCCTAGAATGACAAGCTTGGGGGGATGGGTCTGAATTTTTTGAAGATCCAGGTTAAGAATATCGGCAGAGGGCGAAAACCAGCTAAACATCGTTGAAAACAGTGGGCTAGAGCGATGCAGGGCAAAGTTGATACCGCCACCGTAGGAGAGGTCTGACAGCTGATCCTCCGGCCCGATATTGCGCTGGACGAACTCGTAGAGGTCCAGGGAAGCCTGGTTAGCCAGTCTGACGGTTCCAGCCTGGGTCTGAAGGGCAAAGGGATGCCCCAGGTCCATGGCCCGGTCGGCCAAGCGCAGCCCCCCATAGGCCAATAAACCGAGAGAGGTCACCAGAAGCGCAAACTGAGCAGCCCGGCGCCGTTGACGGTCCGGCTCGACTGCGCTCAGGCAGATCCACGCTAGGTATCGCCACAGAGCAAAGCTTAAGACAATAAACAGCAGCGGATAGGAGGCATAGGCCACCATCGGGAACGGGCTGATCAGATGACCAAACAGACTGCGCAGGGATTGAGCCATGGCCACGACCACCAGAAGCCCCAGGATAGAGGCAAAGGGAATTAAGGGAGCAGGGGCGCGGCGATGACCACGAATCCATTGCCCCAGACAAAGACCGAGTACCCCAAGCATGAACCACTGCAGGGAGAGAAAAACCGAGGTGGAGGACAGGGCATACTTGACCAATCCCAGGGGACCAGCATGACTGAGATTCGTGGCCTGGAGAATGTCTTCTTTCCAGAGGAACAGGTAGAGCCCCCACAGCCATACACTAAGCAGCCCACCCCCTAGAAAATACTGGTAGCGCTTCCCGTGGAGTTGCCTGAGTAAGCGGTATTTGCAGAGGGATAGCACCGCGGCTATTCCCCAGACGCTGCCAGCCGAGGCAGCGATGGCCACCAGTCCAATGCCTGTGGGCCACCAAGGACAGGCATCGTGGGAAATGTTGTAGCCGCTCAGTCCTGCCTGAAGGGGGCCCCAACCCACCTGTTTGCCTACCCAGAGATACACTAGGATCACCGGTCCCAGGACAAACAGGGGCAGCATGGCCGGTCTGAACCAACCCGGTTTGCGGAAAGGGGCGATCGCCTCATAGGCCATGACATACCCGATACAGACCAAACTGCCAAATCCACATTCGGCCTTGCTCAAAAGCGCGATGATGGCGCCTCCCGTGAGTAGGAGGACCGCAGGGATTGAAGCTGGGGATGTGCGGAGATAGACAATGGATCCCCAGACGGCGAGTAAAACGCCCAGGGTGCCGGTCAAGATGGCGGGGGTGTAGACGTTCAGGGAAAACAGGGCCGGTCCCCCTTTATAGCTTGCACCGACCAGGCCAAAGGCGATGGCCGTAGAGAGGGCCAGGGCTTCTGGCATCAGGGTACGAGCGATCGCCCAAACCAGGAACACCAAGGCTGTACTTAAGGCAATGAAAGTAATCTGCGCGCTCCAGTAGGTTGCCCCCAGACTTTGAAAGGCCCACTGCATGACCCAGAGTCCCAGCGGGGGATAGGGCCACATCACCTCGCTGTAGGGCTGATCTCCCATGGCCACCCGGTAGATTACAAACAGACAGTGGGACGGATCGCCCCAAAAGGTATCTAACTTCAGCCAGTTCAGATGGCTCCACAGTAAGCAGCTCAAGAGCAAGATGAGCGCCGGAATCCCTAATCTGAACGTATGGAAGAGCGAGCGAGGGGAGAAACCGGAGGCGTCGGGATCAAAAAAGTAGGGTCTTATAGCCATACAGAAATAACCAACCTCCCATGGCCCGATTTTGGGACCAAGATTCCCAATGCAACGACTTTCAGTGCTGAAATTGTACAGTGCTTTGTTTTTTAATCCGCCAAAAACAAAAGGCGAGAGCAGTCCGTAACAATCCATGACCGTTCAGGATATACTCCCGCATTAATGTATGGACAGAGCGGTTTGATCGCCATCGTCACCCTGAAGGGATAGCGATTCTGTCGCAAATCCTACCAATCCATGCGTAGGATACCCAGAGGCGGGCCAGGAATAAATCTATACCTTCTGGATTTCTAGAGCTCTACCCTTTGAGGGCCAGCCAGAAGATTGAGAATTGTTAAGTTGTCGGTAATGGCGTTGATGGCCTAGGGTCTTGACGCCTGTCGATACGAATAAGGAGTTCCGAATTTTTATGGTATCTGGTTCTGATATTACCCAGGCGAATCTTGCTAACGCGGTAGAAGAGACACTGACCGGCTATCGGTCCTTGAACGCCGATGAAAAGCTAGGGTTGCTGTGGATGGTCTATACAAATATGGGCAGTGCCGTGACCCCGGCTGCGCCTGGAGCGGCTGATGAACAAATGACTCAGCAACTGCTTGGAGAGATTGAAAAAATGGATCACGACCAGCAGCTGCAGTTCATGCGCGATCTAGTTAACCGGATGGATACCCCCTTAACCGGTCGATATGGATCTTTTACAAAGGACAATAAGCTGGTGTTCTGGTATCAGCTAGCCGAGGGGATGCGGACCGGTTCCGTTGTGCCCGTTCCCGAGCAATATACGCTGCCCACCGGGGCTGCGACCGTCTTGAATCAGATAGTGACTCTGGACTTCAATGAGCAGATTACCCTTCTGCGTCATGCGGTCTTGGAAATGGGCCCGGTTGCCTAGTCCTCTCTAATTACAGATCCGGAATTGCAGATCCTCAAGGCGCGATCGCGGCCTTGAGGATCTGCCTGGCTTTCATCCCCTGAAACACGGGCTCCAATTCTGTGAGAGGTCGCTGGTCATTGATCAGCAGTTCGTAGGGCAGTTCTCGCTTTGCCAGGGTAGCCAGGGACTGACGGACAATGGCAGGCGTGTTGTGAAACACGCCTTTCAAGGTTAGCTCGCTGTAGTGCAGCCGCTCAGTATTGACTGAAATGGCGGTGTCCTTGGGACAGCCGCCGAACAGATTAATGACGGCTCCTGGGCGGCCACAGGCGATGGCGGTTTCCCAAACCGCCGGGATGCCGGTGGCTTCAATCACAATATCGGCGCCCATGCCCTGGGTTAAATCTTGCACCCGCGCCGGGATGCTGTCGATGTGGCGGTGGCTATAGGTCTGCTGCGCCCCAAATCGCCGCCCTAGCTCCAGGCGTGACTCCGATCCACCAAATAGGGTCACTTGGGTCTGCTGAAGCGCCATCGCCGCGACAAACATGAGCCCAATGGCACCATCCCCAATCACCACAACGTGGGGAGAGAGTCCGCTCTCCTGCTTTTCTTTTAGCCCAGACCGCAGGACCCCATGGAGAACACAGGCAAAGGGTTCTGTGAGAGCAGCGATGGCTGGGGGCAGGCCCTCGGGGATAGGCAGCAGATTGTGCCGCACAATTTGAGCTGGAATCTTCTGATACTGCGCGAAGGTCCCGTTATTGAAGATTAAATTTTGACAGAGTGAATATTCCCGCCGCTGGCAGAAGAAGCAGTCCATACAGGGAGCAGAGTTGTTGGCGACTACGCGATCGCCCATCTTCCAACCCGTGACCTCGGATCCCAGAGCCACAATGCGGCCAGCGGCTTCATGACCAAACAGCGTCGGGGGACGCAGCATTTTTGCATGGCCACCCCGTCGCCAGACCTTTAAGTCCGTGCCGCAGGTGGTGGCCACCTCTACTTCAATCACAACTTCTCCGGGCTGGGGCTGGGGGTCGTTGACCTGCTCTAAGCGGAGATCTTCTTGGCCGTAGAGAACTGCTGCTAACACAAGGCAAACATTAAAAAAGAGCTGGATAAAAAAAGCTGGATAAACCTGGGTGGGTCTCTAGCCATCATCGCTGATTCGATCCCCAGGCTGCTGCCTTCTCTTGATCGCGCAATGGGCGCATCCACTGTTATTCTACAATGAGCTTGAAAATGAGCTTGCCTGACCCCCCGGAGATCAACTTCGATTGATGGACCTAGAGATTGATGGACCTAGAGATTGTTAAGCCTGGAGGTGAGATCCGTGAAATTTAGCCTGTATTTTGGCCTCTGTTTACTGAGCTTGCTGGGCAGCTTGGCACCCGCCCAAGCCGCGGGAAAGGTGGCCGGATACCAGTATGAGACCTTTCCCGACGGGGATGCTCACTTTGAGGATAATGTAATTCATTACATTCCTTGCATGCCAAAGAATAATGACTGCATTGAGCTACAAGAGTCGATTGAGGCAGAGCTAAAGCAGGCCCAGCAAGAAATGACCCTAGCCCGTTCCAGTGTGGAAAATCCGGTGGAAGCCTGGGCGCTGTTTACGCAGCTCGACCAAAAAATTCTGCCGCGCTTAACGGGTAAAACCGGCTATCAAACCATTAAGACCGGTGAAAAGGGAGTTTACTCCTTCTACTGTCCTACCCAGAACTGCCTGGTCTACTCCTACGGCGTCACTCGCGATCGCTATGCCTACTGGATTACCCTCACCCCTGGCCGGAAGCGCCTGGATCTGGGGCCTGCCCGCAGTATTGATGTCAATAAGCCTCGCAACTTTTAGGAGAGAGCTCCATGATGAAACCGATGGTCTTCGGCCCGTGCGCTCTGCTGTTGTCCCTGGGATCCGGGGCTGCCCTGGCAGAAATTCCGGCCCATGTCCAGGCTCTCTTGAGTTCTAAGCAGTGCGTGCGCTGTGATTTAAGCGGGGCAGATTTTGCACGCCAGGATCTGAGCAATGTGAATTTGCAGGGGGCAAACCTGATTTTTGCGAACCTGAACGGCGCCACCCTGGATGCCTCTAACCTGACAGGAGCCAAGCTGCGATCTGCCAGAATGAGCCAGGGAAACCTGCGGGCTGTGATCCTAAACGTGGCGGATCTGTCGCAGGCTAACCTGCGGGGAGCCATTTTAGATGGGGCGGATTTACGCAGCGTTCGCGCTCCTCTGGCCAACTTCAAGGGTGCTTCCCTGAATGAGACCCAGCTGCGGGGGGGGAACTTTAGCGCAGCAAACCTGGAGGGTATCCAGGCCCGCAATGCGGATTTATTCGCGGCCAACTTGAGGGAGGCGAATTTGGAAAATGCCGACCTGCGGGGAGCGGACCTGGAAAACGCCGATTTAACCGGGGCTGATTTAACTGGGGCCGATTTAACTGGGGCCGATTTAACTGGGGCAAACCTCAAGGGCACAAGGATGCCCTAGCCCCTGCGGGGATTAGCGGCATCCCTGACTGCTCTGTCCACCGCTCGGTAAGGTGACCTGACAAAAGCTGACCCCGCGCAGATCGGCATTGCGCAGGTCGGCGCCAGAGAGATTGACATTTTGAAGCTTGGCTTCGGCCCAATCGCTGGTGATCAGGCTGGCGCCAGAGAGGTCGGCATTGATGACGGTTGCACCGCGCAGGTCGGCCTGGGTCAGGTCGGCCTGCTTGAGCCGGGTGTCTTTCAGGTAGGCGTTTTTCAGGCTAACCCCCACCAGGGTGGCCTGGTTTAAGGTGACGTTGGTGAGACGCACATCGTTCAAGTTGGTGTTGCGCAGGGAGCTATAGCTCAGATTGACATTTTCCAGGCGGGTGGAATAAATCAGGCGATCGCCATCGGGCTTTAGGAGCGAGGCTGCAAATAGGGTGGCGCCTTCCAGGTTGGCCCCCGTCAGGTTGGTTTGATGCAAATTGACGCCGTTGAGCTTGGCGTAGCTCAGGACTGTATTGTTTAAGCTGGCCCCGGCCAGGTTGGTTTGTCGTTTCAGGCCCGATCGCAGATCCGCCCGCCGCAGTGTCGCATTGTCCAGGTTGGCCCCGGCCAGCTGTGTATTACGGAGGTTGGCATCATCCAGGATGGCCCCTTGCAAATTGGCCCCTTGCAGATTGGCCCCTTCTAGATTAGCGCCCTTCAGGTTTAAGCCCGCTAAATTAGCCCCTCTCAGGTCACAATCGACGCAAACCTTGCTGCTGATGAGCTGCTGGGGACTGGCCAGCGTTTGAGCCTGGGATCCGATCGCCATGGCTGCTGCCAATCCAAATCCCCCCATCCACTGCATCTTGACTAAACCCATATCGACTTTCCCCTGCAACAGAACTGCCCAGCATTGTACTGCTATTGCTGCTCAGACAGAATTGGCGTGAAGCCAGAGGCTGGGCAGTCGGAAAGCAAGGCCAGGTTCACGCGCTGCTGGCGATTATCCTGGTAAGCCACGTAGGTGTAGGCTAAATCCAGGGGTTTGCCGTTGACGACAATCTGCCAGAGACCGGGGCTGGGGGTATTGCTGAGGGCGAGGGATTGAATCTTGAAAGGACGACTGACCGTTTCGCCGCACAGCTCGCACAGTTCAAAGATGGTTTGATCCATGCTGAGGCGTTGGAAAGCGGCGATCGCTTGATCTTTCGTGACGTAGGCACATTGATCGGCCCTGGCGGCAGCGGCAAAGCTTAAGCTGAAACCCAGGCACAGGAGCCACAGAGGGAAGATTCGCTTCATGGGTTACATCTCATCTGTGGATGAGGGTGAATTGAGATGGGGGTGAATCGAGGCGGGTCAAGATCTGAGAACTGAACACGCCGTTCACCGTCAGGCTCCCCAAAATTAACCTGTGACGCTGGCCTGGGTCCAGTGGTAACAGTTTCGGTAACGCCAGCTTCCTCGGGAGCAGTTCTCCCTAATCTTAAGGACATAGACAATCAACCTTACCTTGGAGTGAAAGGAGGCTTTATGGTCTCGACGCGTGTGTTGATGAATGTTCTTGTCCTGGGCGGTTGTCTCTCTCTGATGGCGGTGAACTCTCCCCCCATCGTTGCGGCGGAGGCCCAAGGGTTAACGCCAGAGTTTAAAGGTTCGACCCACCTCTCAGCATCGCTATCCCGGCGAATCCGTAAAGATCTAGCCCAGCGACTGAATCAGCCCTTGCCACAGGTGCGGATCCTTGAAGCAACGCCGGAAGTCTGGCCGGATCAATGCCTGGGCTTGGCGCGACCCTTTGAACGCTGTCGGGGAGGTGCTGTGCCCGGCTGGAAAGTGCAGCTTGCCACCGCCCAGCAAACCTGGGGGTATCGGAGCGATCGCACGGGTCAGCAATTGCGCCCTGAACCGCTGTCTGGAACTCCAGATATGGGGGGAGGGAATCTGACCCGTGAAGCCAGTCGTCGGTTTCTCAGGACCGTTTCCCAGCAGGTCAATCGCCCTGTGCCCAGTCTGCAAATTTTAGAACTTCAGCCTGCCACCTGGAACGGCTGCCTGGGAATCTATGTGCCCAATCAAGCCTGCACCATGATTGCCATGGCTGGCTTTCGGGCCATTGTGACCGATGCTCAAACCACCTGGATTTATCACCTGACGGAGGATGGATCCCAGGTGGCTCAAAATGCAACTGCGAGCGGTGCCTCTCGCAGGGTTCTGACCACATTTCAACCCGTGGAAGCAGAGCCTCCCCCTTGGGAATCGCAGGTGGTCTTTCAAAGTCAGATCAGCGGCGATCTGGCCGGATCGGTGCAAACAACCGTCTTGCTGCGCGATGGCACTCTGTATCGAGACCAGTCGCGGTTTAGCACTGGACAGCAGCCCCCTCAGCGCACCCTTCTCCGGCGGCTATCTGCCGCCGAAGTCAAGGCCTTTGAGACGCTTTTGGAGACGCATCGGTTTCCCAACCTTGATCGGCTTCGCTATCTGACCGACGCCGCCTTTGCGGACTATCCCACCACCCACCTCCAGCAGGCTGGCATGAGCGTTGAGTACATTGACTTAGCGCTGAGTGACTTACCGCCCGCCTTGAGAACCGTGGCTACCAGATGGGAGGCCTTAGTGGGCAAGGCGGATCAGGGCTGATCACCGGTCGCGCCATCAGGACGTGGGAGGATCCTCAGCATTGGCCAGCGGCTAGCCAAGCGCTGGGGAAGGGCCGGGGTGAAGGGCTGGCCCAGGGAGGGCCAGGGCGGACGGAAACTGCTTGCGGTATCGGCTCCTATTATGATAATGATAATCATTATAGTTTTTGTATGTAGCCATGCCCTTCCTCCAGCGTGTGTTTCAGTCCAGGCCCCAGGATTATCTCCCGTCTTGCCTTCTCCTCACGACGGTTGCGCTGGGATCCTGGGGCTGTGGATCTGAACCGGCTCAGGTTGAGGCCGCGCGTTCCGCTGGCGGCGATCGCTCCTTGCGCGTTGTGACCACGTTTTTGCCGATCACCAGCTTTACCAAAGCCGTTGTGGGCGATCGCGCCCAGGTTGTGCAGCTCTTGCCCCCCAATCTGGGACCGCACGATTATCAAGCGAAGCCGGAAGATGTGGTCAAGCTACAGCAGGCCGATGTCCTGGTGCAAAATGGCCTGGGGATTGAATCCTTCCTGTCGTCTCTACTGAAAAATGCCGACAATCCCACCTTAAAAGTGATTGATACCAGCGCCGGAATTGCCACGCTGGAAACTGCTGAGGCGGGCTCTACTGGCTCTCAGGCCAGCGATGCAGACGGCCAAGCGGATCATCGCCACGAGGATCAGGGGCCTGAGGACCAGGCCCATGGCAACCATGACCACGGCGCTGAGAATCCCCACATCTGGCTAGATCCCAAGCGGGCGATCGCCCAGGTGGAAACCATTCGCGATGGGCTGGTAGCTGCCGACCCGGCGGGCAAGTCCATCTATACCGCCAATGCCGCCGCTTACATTGCCAAACTCAAGGATCTAGATGCAGCCTTTACGGCACAGATGAAGCCTTACCAGGGCAAAACCTTTGTGACCTACCACGATTTTGCCGATTACTTTGCCGACAGCTACGGCTTACAGGTGGAATATCTGGTGGGGATTCCCCACGAGAGCGCGACGCCCCAGGATGTGCAGCGGGTGATCACCGCAGCCCGAGACTCTAATCTACAAACCCTGCTCACCGAACCCCAGGCCGAGGGAAATCCGTTTGCCGCCTTGGCCCAGGATTTACGGGTGAGCGTGGGCACCTTTGATCCGATTGAAACCGGATCGCCCCAGGCCCTCACCCCAGACTATTATCTGCAGCGCATGCAAGATAACCTGAAAAACTTGACCCGTGCCTTTGGCCGTCCAACCCAGAGATCCTCCCAAGGTCGGTTTCAGCAGATCCAACTGGAACGCCAACCCCTCGCCACTTTGAACTTTTAGGAGATCGGGATTGACTGATCCTGTGCTGCGCGTTGCAGATTTAACCCTGGTGCGGGGAGGCCAAACGGTCTTACATCGCGTTTGCTTTTCGATTCAATCCGGGAGCCACACGGCCATCGTGGGTCCCAATGGTGCGGGAAAAAGCAGTCTGGTTCAGGCTATTCTCGGCATCTTGCCCCGCCAATCGGGACAGATTGAACTGCTGGGACATCCCCTGGGAGCAAAGGGACAGCTTGATCCGGCTGTGCGTCAGGCGATCGCCTATCTGCCCCAGCAGTTTATGGTGGATCGGCGCATCCCGATGACCGTGGCGGAACTGGTGGGCCTGGGTTGGGATCGGCTGGAGTTGGCCTGGCCCTGGCGCGACGCCCGTCCCCGCCATCGGGCCATTGAGTCGGCGCTGGCCCAGGTGGAGGCGATCCATCTGCGGCGTCAGGGTCTTAGTGCCCTTTCCGGGGGAGAACTGAAGCGCGTGCTGCTGGCCTACTGTCTGGTTCGTCCTCGCCAGCTACTGATTCTAGATGAAGCCCCCGCAGGTTTGGATGCTCGCGGAGAGGCGGACTTTTATCGCTGCCTCTATCACTTACAGCAGCAGCACCGCTGGACGATTTTACAGATTTCTCACGATTTAAGTATGGTGCAGCGGCACTGTGACCATGTGCTTTGCCTGAACCGGGAACTGCTGTGTGCCGGAACGCCAGACATCGCCCTGACCCCAGAGGCCCTGGGTCGGATCTATGGGGATGACTTTGTCCGCTATCACCATACCTGTCGCCCACGGCTGCCAGACTCACGGATTCCCCAAGCCTCGAATGCCCAGAAATCTTCTAATCCTTGAGCCATGACCCTGGGGGCTGACCTGCACCGGATGATGGATCTGCTCCAGTTGCCCTTCATGCAGCGGGCGCTGCTGGGCGGGATTCTCACAGGCCTGACCGGGGGACTGATGGGAAGCCTGACGATTGTCCGGCAGCTTTCATTCTTTAGCGATGCATTAGGGCATTCGGCGCTCTTGGGAATCAGCCTGGGCCTTGTCCTGGGCTGGAATCCCTCCGGAGTGCTCCTGCCCTTTGCGGTCATCTTTGCCCTGGGGGTTACCATTCTTCTGGAAAAAACCGCCCTCTGGACCGATGCGCTGCTGAATATTATCTATTCGGCCTCGCTGGCGATCGCGGTGGTGGTGCTCAGTCTCACCGGCACCTACAAAGGGGGACTGCATAGCCTGTTGTTTGGAGATATTTTGGCAGTGCAGCCGACCGATCTATGGATGAGCGGCGCCCTGCTGGTGGTGTGTGCGCTATATCTGGGCCTCACCTTGAAAACCCAAATGCTGATTACCGTGCAAGAGCCGCTGGCGATCGCCCGCGGTGTACCGGTGCGGTTCCATCGCCAGGTGTTTATCAGTCTGCTGGCCCTGGTGGTGGGCGTCTCGATTCAAGCGGTGGGGGTTCTGCTGATCAGCGCCTTTATTGTGATCCCGGCCTGCGCCGCCCGGCTGATCTGTCGCCGCTTTAGCCACCATATTGTCCTCTCCAGCCTCCTGGGGGCCGGCAGCGCCATGGTGGGTCTGGGACTCTCTGCCGCGTTGAATCTGCCCTCGGGTCCCAGTATCGTCCTGGTGCAAATCCTGATGTTTACCCTGGCCCTGGTCAACCCTCTGCGCCTCTAACTCTCGTGGGCGGCTATCTGAGAGCGTGTTTGCGAGAGTGTTTGAAAAGCCCCCCATCCGTTGCCCCCGCCCCCTTTTCTGGTACACCCGGAGGGCTTTAATCCCCCGTTCTTGAATGCCGCAGGCCATATCCTGGGGAACTTTGAAGATCAGCCCCCTCTCTTGACTGCCCCTCGGGGCTATGAATTGGGGGCAGGGGGGCGAAGGCAGAGTCTGGAGAGCCGTTGCAAACCACCTCTGAGACGCAATGGTGATGTTGAGGGCAATCATTGAGCGCATAGTGTAGAATGATTCTCATTCTCGTTTTATTTATGGCATCCTTCCTATGGTCAGCACAGCTTCCTCGGCCCCTGCCTCTGTGCCGGTTACCGTCCTCACCGGCTATCTAGGCGCTGGTAAAACCACCTTGCTCAACCGCATCTTGACCCATGAGCATGGCAAGAAGATCGCAGTGATTGTCAATGAGTTTGGCGAGGTGGGCATTGATCATCAGCTGGTGATCAATGCCGATGAAGAGATTTTTGAAATGAATAACGGCTGCATCTGCTGTACGGTGCGCGGCGATCTGATCCGAATTATTGGTCATCTCATGCAGCGGCGCGACCAGTTTGATCATTTGGTGATTGAAACGACGGGCCTAGCCGACCCAGCCCCGGTCATTCAAACATTTTTCGTGGATGAGGATTTGCAAGCTCGGCTGAATCTCGATGCCGTGGTCACCGTGGTGGATGCCAAGCATATCCATCAGCACTGGGAGGCGGACGAAGCCCAGGAACAGATTGCCTTTGCCGATGTCATCCTGCTCAATAAGGCCGACCTGGTGGAGGACTGCGCCCTGGCAGCGCTGGAAACGCGCATCCGGGGCATGAATGCAATGGCCAAAATTTACCCCACCCAAAACGCCGCCATTGAGATGGAGGCCATTTTAGGGATTCGAGCCTTCGACCTCCACCGCGCTCTGGAAATTGATCCCAACTTTTTGGGGGAAGATGCCCACGAGCACGATGCCACGGTGGGATCTGTGGCGCTGGTGGAACCAGGTGCCCTTGATGGACTGAAGCTCAATCAATGGCTGGGCCAGTTCTTGCAATCCCAAGGCCCGGATATTTTCCGAATGAAGGGAATTTTAAATATTCAAGGCGAGGCCAACCGATTTGTGTTTCAGGGGGTGCACATGCTGTTTGATGGGCGGGCCGATCGCCCCTGGCATCCCGATGAAGTTCGCAAAAATGAGCTGGTGTTCATCGGGCGCAATCTCAATGAAACCCAACTGCGGGAGGAGTTTCGATCTTGCCGCGCGTAACCTTGCCCCGCTTTGATCTGACCTGGGGCGAGGCCCTGAGCGAATTTGTCACAGCCCTAGCCTGGTCCCCGGACGGTCAGTGCCTGGTGGTGAGCAGCGCCGCCGGAGAAATTCGGTGCTGGCAGCGCGCCACCCAGCGCCCCCAGACCCTCCAGGTGGGAGACGGGCAAGCGATTAATGCCCTGGCGTTTTCCGCCGATGGCCGGTATCTGGCGGCAGGCGGCCAGTCTGGCAATCTTGGCATCTGGGCGATGGCGGCAGACTCCGCGAACCTGTTGCTGTGTCTTAAAAATCCTCACACCTGGGTCGATCAACTGGCCTGGAGTCCTCACGGACCAGAGTTGGCGTTCAGCCTGGGCCGCTATGCCCAGGTGTGGGATATGGCGGCGCAGACGGTGAGTGCCACCCTATCACTGGAAACGTCCTCGGTGCTGGGCTTGGCCTGGCACCCCTCCCAGCCCCGCCTAGCCGTTGCCGGACACCAGGGGGTAAAAATTTGGTGCCAAACCGATTGGTTTGCGGATCCAGACTGGCGAGAGTTGCCCACAGCCAGCATGGCGATCGCCTGGTCTCCCGAGGGGAACTACCTGGCAGCCGGGAATCTGGATCGAACGCTGATGGTCTGGCCCTGCGACTCGGGGATGCCCTGGCGGATGACGGGATTTCCGGGAAAAGTTCGCCATCTGGCCTGGTCCGATCAGCGCGGCAAGGAGGATCCTTGGTTGGCGGTTGCCAGTGGCCCAGGGGTGATGGTGTGGCGCAAGCGGCCCTGGCAGGGGCAAGACTGGAGTGCCACGGTCCTGGATCAACACCTGGATCGCGTCACGGGCCTTGCCTTTCAGCCCGGCAGTACGCTGCTGGCCTCTGCGGGGAACGACGGGGAACTGCTGATCTGGCAGCAAGGGACTCGGCTGCATCAGCGGTTGACCGGCGCGCCCCAGGGCTTTAGCGGTCTGGCCTGGAGTCCCGATGGTAGGCTATTGGCGGCGGGGGGCACCCAAGGCGAGTGGCGCATTTGGTCGTCCTCGACGGCGGGACAGGGGTTCTCACCTGGCCAGTCCCGGCCATGAAAGATCGGCATTCTCAGAGAAACTATGAAATCCACAATGACACGCTTAGCGTCGAACATTCCAGCACGACTCGGGGGGACGGTGTCGCTCTACCCCTGGCAATGGCAAGGAAAATCAGTGGCGATCGCCACTGAAACCCTGGGGCAGGGAGATCCGGTGCTGCTGCTACCGTCCCTGAGTACGGTCTCCTGTCGGGCTGAGCTGACGGCCCTGGCCCAGGGACTTGCGGCCCAGTTTCAGGTGACGGTGTTGGACTGGCCGGGGTTTGGCGATTCAGATCGGCTGCGTTTGGACTACGGCCCTGACCTACTCTATCGGTGCTTGCAGGATTGGGTGGGCGATCGCGACGAGCCGCTGCGGGCGGTGGTGGCCGCGGGTCATGCCGCTGGCTATGCCCTGTCCTTGGGAGAGTCCTGCCGTAAACAGGTTCTCATTGCCCCCACCTGGCGCGGCCCGCTGGCGGTGATGGGGCTACCGGACACCGTTCGCCAGGGAATTCGTACCCTGGTGCGATCGCCCCTGATGGGTTCAGCCCTCTACGGACTCAATACCCAGCCAGGGTTCTTAAAGTGGATGTACCGTCGCCATGTGTTTACAGACCCTGAACGGCTCACCCCGGACTACATTGCCCAACGCCATCAGGGCACCCAAGCGGCCGGAGCGCGCTACGGACCCGGATCTTTTGTCACCGGCGGCCTGGATCCAGTGGCCAGTCGCGCGGATTTTCTCGCCCTGCTGGCCCAGAACCCCATGCCCACGCTGATTGTGATCGGGGAGCAGGTGCCCCCCGGATCGCGGGCAGAGATGGAGGCCATGGCCACCGCGAGATTGCCCCAGGTGAGCGCCGTCACCCGACCAGGCACCCTGGGCATGGCCGAGGAGTTTGGGGCGGATCTGGTGCCCCTGGTGCGGTCTTTTCTCCAGATGCCTGCCTAGTTCAGGACCCCTGACCCCGCTTGGGTTCCGCAATGATTTGGCTTCGACCCTTGCACTGATCTCATTTTCAAAATCCTATGCTTGCTTCTGCTGTGACTGCTTCGGCTGTGACTGCTTCGGCTCCGGCCACCCTCGACATTGCCATTGTGGGGGCTGGCCCCCAGGCGCTCACCCTGGTGACCCACTTGATCCAAAAGCGCAAAGACCTGCGGCAGCGCTTCCAGGTCTTTGACCCAAGCGGCACCTGGATGCAAACCTGGCAGCACCAGTTTGAGGCGCTGGAGATTCCTCACCTGCGATCGCCCGCCGTGCATCACCCCGATCCCCACGCCGGTGCCCTGCGGAACTTCGCTGAACATCGCGCCGCGGAACTGCACGGTCCCTACGGTCGTCCCGGCACGCAGTTGTTCTACGACTTTTGCCAGGATGTGATCCGCCGCTGGGATCTGGGCGATCGCGTCTATCCAGCACGGGTGGAGCAGATGGATGTACAGCCCCACTCCCGCCGCTGGCCCTTCCGCCTGCGGCTCGATAACGGTCAGCAGGTGCGGGCGCGTCGAGTGGTTCTGGCCATGGGGAGCGGGCGCGCCCATACTCCTGCCTGGACCACAACCCTAGACCGCCCCTATCCGTGCGATCGCCTGCGCCATGCCCAGGATGTCGATCTACGTCAGGCTGAGGTCGCCGGCCAAACCGTGCTGATTATCGGCAGCGGCCTGACCAGCGGCCACTTAGCCATTGGCGCGGTGCATCGTGGTGCCCGCGTCCTGCTCATGGCCCGCCGTCAATACCGTGAAATGCTGTTTGATGCTGACCCTGGCTGGCTGGGACCCAAATATCTCAAGGGATTTGCGGCCCAAGCCTGTTGGGAAGCGCGCCACCGTCAGATTTTGGCGGCGCGCAATGGCGGATCCCTCACCCCTGAGGTACTCACCCAACTGCGACGCTTGCAGCGGCGCGGACAGGTCACTTTGTATGAACAGTGTCAAGTGCAGCAGGCCCGCTGGCAGGCTCCCCACTGGCAAATTCACTGTCAAACCCAGGGACAGCACGTTTGTCTGGCGGATCAGCCCATTGATCATCTCTGGCTGGCCACCGGGCAACAAACCAGCCTCGCTGACCACCCGCTGTTGCAGTCGATCCAGGCCCAGTTCCCGGCCCAGTGGGTAAACGGCTGGCCGGTTCTAGACGAGCATCTGCGCTGGCCCGGCTGTGAGCTGTTTGTGATGGGCGCCGGTGCCGCGCTCCAACTTGGCCCGGTGGCCCGTAATTTAGCGGGGGCACGCATGGCTTGCGATCGCATTGTTCCGGCTCTGGCCAAACCCAGTCTGGCCCTATCCCCCACGATCTCACAGTGAGTCCCTCTCCCTGGCGCAGGCTTCACCGGTAGCCGTGACTCTAAATCCCTTTCCCAAGCAGGGAGAGGGACTTTGAATCCTTGAAATTGCGGACGGCCGATCTGCTGCAGCCCCAAGGCGTTGTGGTGGAGGCGTCCCAGGTGTACGCTGTCTGGGCAGCGGTAAAACCACCTTTATCCATCAGATCCTGGGGCGGGTGGTGGATTTGCGAATGGCGGCGATGCTCATGAATGAGCTGGACCAAATTGATCTTGATGGTCAGCTCCTTCGCTCCCAGGACAAAACGGCCAGGGCTTTTTCAAGGTTTAGGAAAAAAATGAAGTGCGGATTCTGGCGTGACGATTATTTCTGGAAAATTTACAGTTCTGGCAGAACAACAAGGCATGTAATTTTCTTTTGAGAAAATGAAATAACCCGAGAGAATTGCGGGAGGAGGCTAGCAGGATCAGAATACGTAAAGAGCTGCGACGTCCCATTTCAGGCAATAGCGATCCTCACCCTATATAGTACGTATATACCGTATAAGGTTAATATAACACCCGATTGAGGATTGTTATATTTGGAAAAATACGTATAACATCCGATTGAGGGATGTTATACGTAGCTTTGATGCATAATATGCCGATCAAGGGTATTATGCGTCATGATGATGTATAAATAATAGTTAGCAATCCACGCGCTGGCGCACCTTCAGGGTGAAAGAAACAAGCTTCAGGAGCATGAGTATTTATGCTTAGTCAGAATCTTGTTTCCTAGAAGACAGCAGTTTTTTATGTCAAGAGGTTTTCATGTCAAATCAAATTGATGAGAGTTATGTTAGACAAAATATTCCTGATACAGGTGATTTTGAAGGCTCTAAAGAATTTCTCGAGCCAAATAATGCATACGCTCAAGAACCACCAAATCGTTCATTAGCACTTGATGGATATCTTTGGTGGAACAACCTTTCCGTATCTTATGAAGGCGGGACTAGATTATTGGTTGATAATCAACCATTACGAGCAAGTCAAGTGGAATTTTACATTGATGATCTATCTTGGCAATATGCATTAAATGGGCCTCGGATTACTGATCCTTGGGGCAATGGACAACAAGCCCCCGGAGACTGGTTTGTTCCTGGAATGCTACAGTTTGGGATTATCATTTTTCAATCTAATTCATGGTGGGGACGTGTTGACAGAGGGATAAATCGAAAGGCAATTCAACGACCAGGAGAAGATATCTTGTTTAACGTGAATGATAAGCGAGGAACCTATGGTGATAATGGTGGATCATTTGACCTCTACTTAAAGGTTCTTAGCTAAAAAGCTAGTAATCTAACTATTCAGTTTGCCGTGCTGCCTGTGTCTAACAACTGGCTGCACCGGACGTTCGGCAATCACGGCCATACCGTTCTTTTTTCGGATTTGAACGCCGGTGAGCCTCTCCGTTGGGCTGCTTGCTTTAGGTTATCTGTGAGGACGGCACGTCTAGGTTGTCTGCGAGCGTTCCAAGCTAATCACATCAAAACTTATCCAAGCAGCAAACTTAGGGCACGACGGACATAAGCTGTCCAAGATTCATTAGGTGGGAAAATCAATGCGTAGAGCATGATGCCGCTCATCGCGTCGAAAATCAAACCTGCATCTAAGTCTGTTGAAACCTCATTTCTTGCTTTTGCCCGTTCGATAACAATAGCAAAGGATTGTCGTCGGGGTTGCAGATATTTCTCCCAGTAGATTTGGGCAAACCCAGGATTGCTTGATGCACTACTGATAATCATGGCGACACTCTGCCGCCCAAGTGGAGTAAGGGTTATTTGTGCAGCATTCTCAATGAGTGTATCTACGTCACTCCAAAGATTTCCTGTGTCAGGAATTAACACCTCTTCCCGAATACTCTCGATTGCATCAGCGACCAGTTCATCCTTACTGCTATAACGCCGATAGATAGTTGTCTTGCCGACTCCAGCACGAGTGGCGATCGCCTCAATACTCATCGCCTCAAAGCCAACTTCTGACAACAATTCCAGCGCGGCTTTTAGTATTGCTTGGTGAGATGTCGTGCTACGAGGTCTTCCCGGTGATTTTTTCTTGGCATTGTTCATAGATGCTATTATAATTTGCGATACCGCACCGTATCGAAATCATATGGCTCCAAAACCTCTTTACATGGATAAGCACAGTACCCAAACCTTACGAGAAGGTCTGGCGGAGTACTATGCTCTCAATCCACATGTGACTGATCCAGCGACACAGCCTTCAGGCTTCGGCAAAATCTTGCGGGCGCACGATGTAGGGCATGTAATTTATGGTTGTGACACGGGAATGTACGATGAGCTAAAAATTCTGCCGCTATTTTGGTGGACAAGTGAATGTACGTTTCAGACGTACTTGAAAATGAGAAACTCCCCTGCTGTTGATGTGATGTACGAGGACATGATCAGGGAAAGGGGGACGCTCTGGTTATATGGAGCAATTTTGAGGGTTCTTCCTGGGGTGGTTTTAGAATTAGTCCCAATTTGGTTTAAGACTCGTAATCGTCAAAAACTGCTACCATTTCTTGAGTTTGAGCCGTTGCTTGATCGTTCTCTTCTGGATATCCGCCAAGAATTTGATCTGTTGCCTTTTATGAAATGAATTCCTGTATGCATCCGCCGCCCAACACTTCATGGCAGCGGACGGTCGAAAGCCCTTGGTGCTGAGTTCAAGGTTATCTATCTGCCGCCGCTGCATTTGCCGTTGGGCTGCTTTACGCTATCCCATAAGGACGAAGCAGAAAGCCTATCTGTAGGCTTCAGCATCAAATATTTCAAAGACGTTTGTAAAATAATTGCTTTAGTCTGGCCACATTTAGCCTAAACTAATCACTATCTTCCGAACCAGTAACAGACATAACTTTGATTGATAACAGTTTCCTCAAAAAAATCGTCAGATTTTGCAGGCTCGAAACCAGTTGCTCAGTTTGAGTGCTAATCCAAGCATTATCTGCAATACTTACCGTGTTTGTCTTACCCGGTTTGAGAATGCTTGCAATTGTTGCAACCGTCGCTTTTTCTTTGTCAAAAGGCTTCCATCCAATTTGTCTAACTTCTTCTTCAGAGAATTGAGAAATATAGGATTTAGCTCTTTCCATATATACAGGGTAAGCTACTTCTCCACATGCACAGAGTAGAGTATCCAGCACACCTTGATCGGAGTTGTTAGGTAATATATAAACACCCAATCTTGGCACATCTTCCGTTACAGAACCAGTTTCGCTAACCTCAAACGGAAAATCAGGAAAATATTCGGTAGTGTTCTAGATATGTGGAAATATCACTAAACATCTAATCCGAACTCGAATCGATTGATGAATAGGCCAATCAC
>NZ_JTHE03000058.1 GCF_000817775.3 Lyngbya confervoides BDU141951 | reverse complement strand
TCGCAAATTCGAATGAATTCCAGGGCTGATTCCACCATACCCTCGGGAGTATCTCCATAGGTAAAGAGCATGCGCTCCGCCAGGGACCCATGGTTGACCCCAATACGCATGGATTTGTTTTGATCCCGCAGTGAAAGAACTAAGGGCTCTAGGGTGGAGCGAATTTGTGCCCCAATTTCCTCAAACTCGCTTTGGCTGTATTCGGTGCGATCGCTTTGGGCCTTCTCAAATACATACAGCCCAGGATTAATGCGCACCTTGTCCACATGCTTAGCCACCTCTAGGGCAATCTTCATGCCGTTGTGATGCACATCGGCTACCAACGGGACCGCCTGATAGGTCTGGGCGAGTTTGGCTTTGATTTGGGCGAGGGCCTTGGCATGGGCCATGCTGGGCACGGTAACGCGCACAATTTCGCAGCCGATTTCGTGAAGGCGGCGGATAGCGGCCACTGAACCGTCAATATCCAGGGTATCTTCGTTGATCATCGACTGAACCACCACCGGGTGGCCGCCACCGATGGTGATACTGCCTACGGGGACTGGACGAGTTTTCCGCCGAGGCAGGCTGGTTTCAGTGTGAGTCAGTGGATTCGGAAGACCTGTCGTTCCGGGGTTTGAGATCGTCTGCATAGTCAGTAAGGTCAGGGTTTGACGGTATCCAAAATCATACTGCATTATCCTGATGGGATCTGGGCGGGATCTGCGATCCACCCAGGCCAGGGGATCGGCGCAACGCTGGGCTACTCCTGGCTAACAATGCCGGACCACTGCACTTTTTTTAGGCCATCTCGCCGGTAGGAGAAAAATTGGTGGGGGGCTTGGTAGGTGCAGTGGGGGGCAATGGAAATCTGCCCTGCATCCAGGCCTAATAACTCTAGCTGCAGGGCATTGACCCGGCGCACATCTAGCTTGACCCGTCCTGGCTGATCATCGACGCCTAGGGGAGAGTTTTCCATGGCCAGCAGTGCGGCAGTGAGCGAGGCTGTCCTGGATGCGGCAGGCCCGGCGACCCAGTCTTGAATAGAGCGCGCTACCGTTTCGGCCACCTCCTGGGTGACCTGATAGACTCGGCCCTCAATCGCCGGTCCCATGGCCACAAGCAAATGTTCCAGCTGACTTCCCTGGTCCAGCAGACGAGCGATCGCCTCTGGGACAATGCGGGCTGCGGTTCCGCGCCAACCGGCATGTACGGCGGCCACCCGGCCCGTTCGGGCATCGGCAATCAGGACAGGCGTGCAGTCCGCGGAGCAAACCCAGAGGGACTGATGCTGAGCATCGCTGTAGACCCCATCGGCATCGGGGTAGGAAAAATCCTCAGGAACCCGCTGGGCTTTGACCTGGCTGGCACTGAGCACCGTATTACCATGCACCTGCTTAACCCGCAGCACCTCGGCGGTGGGGTGGACCTTCTCCACCAGTTCATGGGGGGTCTGGGGCCAGGCCTGGCGTGTAAAAAATCCATGGGGCCAGCGATCTAGCAGATCACAGGTGAGAAACTGGGTGCCGTTGCGAGTTCGCCATTGCCATTGATGCATTGCGCCTTGAGACCGTCCCGGAAAGAGTATGATTTCCCATACTCTAGCTTGCTTCGCCTGCGGGGAGAGGGAAACATGGGAAAAGAAATCCAGGGGACGGGGAAACAGGCATGGGCGCAAATTTAGAGTTTGACCGCCAACGCTTCAGCCAGTTGCTGCCAACGGCATCTGCAAGTCGATCGATCTATTGCTATCCCACGGTGGATTCCACCAATCGTATCCTCTGGGATCACCTACAAGCGGGCGCCGCGACCGGAACAGTGGTCCTGGCGCAGCAGCAAACAGCAGGACGGGGGCAGTGGGGACGCCCCTGGGTGTCTGCCCCAGGCGGACTCTACTGTTCCTTGGCGATCGCACCTCAGCTGCCAGTGGCCAAGGGGGGACGCATCACCCTGGCCAGCGCCTGGGGGGTTGCGCGCCAGTTGAGGAGCCTGGGGGTTCCGGTGGCGCTGAAATGGCCCAACGATCTTTACCTGCACAGCCGCAAACTGGGCGGAATTTTGACCGAAACTGCAGTTCGGCGAGGAGTGATTCACCAAGCCGTCATTGGAATCGGAGTCAACTGGACCAACCCGGTGCCCCCCAACGCCATCGCCTTGGGAACGGTGAGCAGGGCGGTGGGGGGATTGGAACACCTAGCGGCGCTGGTGATTCTGGGCCTGGAAGAGGGCTGTGACGCGATCGCCTCTCCCCAAGGGTGGTCGGAGGTCTTGCAGGACTACCCACGCTGGCTGGGAACGCCCCTCTCTCCCGAGATAGATTTAGATCAATTGTGAGTCCGCAGACCGCGACTTGATCCCCTGGATTGGGCACTGTATTGAAAGTGACTCGATGCTGTCCCTGGTTATCTGCTATGTTGCTAAAAATGTGGGTTTGCTCCGAGATCGGCTGGCCTACCGTGTGAGCCTAGGATGTGTCGTTAAAAAGCTTAGCCGTGAATGCCAAACGGCTGAAACTCAATTGCTGAACTAGTGTTTGCGGGGAATTTTTTCGGATGCAACCAAATTGCAAAACTGTGCCTCTTCAAATGAAACGTTGGGTGGCCCTTGGCCTGTTAACCAATCTGGGGGTTTCCATGGGCCTGATGTCCTGGAGGCCCCTTCCGGCCCTGGGTGAAGAGCAACCGGGGGAGTCCTCTGCCCACCTGCTGATTGAATCAAGGGAGGCCCCCCCCCTGCCCACGGCGTCTGTCTTTGAGCCCATCATTGAGCAGTCCAACTGGGATGAAAAGTTTTTGTCAGCCGAGCCGGACCCTGGGCCAGAAGCCGAGACGCCTGCCGTAACCGACGAGTATGGGCCAGACCCTGCGCCGGTCTATGAAGGGCCAGCCTACACAGAGCCAGCCTACACAGAGCCAGCAGCCCTACCCGCTGCGCCCCCTCCATTAGACTCCAGGGTGGAACCGTCCGTGGCTCCTGCCCTGAACCTGCCCCGAGGCTGCGCAGCCCAGCTTGACCCGACGGCGACCTCCTCGGTCTGTGCGGCGCCACCTGCGGTGGCTGACCTGGCGCCAGCTTCGGCCCCATCGCCCAGCCAGAGCGCCCAGGAGAAGCCTCCGGTCCCAGTATCACCGGCGCGGATGACGACGCCTCCGGCACGCCGTTTAGCCGCGCCAGTGGCTGCCTCGACGCCTCCGGCGCGGCAAGTGAGCCTTGCCCCGCCAAGGGAAGTGGGATCTGTGGGGACCTCGAATCACAGATACGTGCCGTCTCCTCCGGTCCTGCTAGCTGATCGGGGAGGCAATCCCGCTGGCACCACGGTACCGGGAACTGTGTCCTTGCCAATCTCTGCTCCCTCTCCAGGGCTAACCAGCTGGAAACTGCAGAACTATAAGCTTAAGCCCCTCACTGGCAGCAACCCCTTGCAGTGGATTTTAAATGGGAAATCCATGCTCTTTCCCCTTCCGATGCCGGTCGTGGTCAGTTCTGCCTTTGGGTGGCGTCTACACCCTATTCAGCAACATTGGCATCTGCACTCTGGCATTGATTTAGCTGCGCCCCAGGGCACTCCAGTGATTGCGGCCTTTGATGGCACCGTGGCCATCGCCGATTACCTGGGCGGCTATGGCCTCTCAGTGCTCCTAGACCATGATCAGGGACAGCGTCAAACTCGCTATGCTCACCTTTCGGAGCTGTTGGTGAAGCCAGGTCAGCGGGTGAAGCGTGGTGATGTCCTGGGGACGGTGGGCAGCACCGGCAATTCCACCGGGCCGCATTTGCACTTTGAACTGTTGCAGCGCACCGCGGACGGGATGCAGGTGGTCGACCCTACAGCGGATCTTCAGATCGCGCTCACCAATCTCATTCAAAGCATGCAGCAAGCGGCGATCGCCACACTGCCCCCCGCGTTTCCTGTCCCAGCATCGGCTTCTGCATCCTCTGCGGCGGCGTCCTCTGCGGCAGCATCCTCTCCAGGGACATCCTCCCAGAGGGGACGATCTCCGTCGGTTGCACTGCCCAAGATCCCGACGATGACGGCATTGCGCCCGAGTCCAATGGAGCATCTCGATGTGCGGATGGAACCTTAACGGGTGAGGTCCACCGGCAGCAGGCTTGGTTCTAGAACTGCCTAGGGGTGGATTCTGGCGAAGCGTCCACCGATTGCGATACCCAGTAAAGGGGCTACAGAGGGGGGCCGCCCAGGGCTAACCCTCTGTAGCGGTCATCCCAATCCCTGATTTATCTTGTTTGGATAAGGGTATTAGCGATAGGCAGCCATGCGACAGCGAAAACGTTCGATTAACTCCCTTGCGATCGCCATCTTCGTAGGGATGCTGATTATTTTCGGGGCCACCCGAAATTTTTTGACGCCCACCTATCGGCCCTCCTCGCCCGCCATTGAACAACTGGCCATGGCCACCACTATGACCCCAAAAGCTCAACAGCTTTTCTACGGGCAAGATCCTAAAATTGAACCCAAAGCGCAATTTCATCAGCTTTGCCGGAGGTCGGGCCGAGCGGCTGAGGCCAGGATTATTTTGGGGTGCTATACCAACGATGGCTATCGAGGACAGATTGTGATCCAGTCCGTAACCGACCCACGTCTGCAAGGCACGATGGAAGTGGTGGCCGCCCATGAAATGCTCCATGCGGCCTATCAAAATCTCAGTCTCTTTGAGCGCGATCGCCTAGCGCCCAAACTGAAGCAGGCGGCTAGGCGGGTGCAGGACCCTCTCCTGGCAGGGATCTTAGCAGACTACGCGAAGGGTGACCCCGCCATCTATCTCAACGAATTGCATTCCCATTTGGGCAGTGAACTCGGGAATCTGGATAATCCTGACCTTGAACGGCACTACCAACAATATTTTCGCGATCGCCAGCGTGTGGTAGCCTTTGCCCGACAATCCAGCCAAACTCTCTCCCAACTGGATACAGAGGCCGATCTTCTGGTTCAGGAAATTGATCGCCTAGAAGCCGACCTCAAAGCCACAAAAGCTGACCTTCAGCGATCGGCAGAGGCCTTAGATGCCAGTCAGGATCGCCTGAATACCCTTAAAGCCGATTTGAATCGGCTGAAAAGCGAAACCGAACTCGCCCTGGCCCAAGGGGACCCCAGCTTAATCTCTCAATTTGAACAGGCGAGGGTAAACCTCAATGAAGCGGTTGTTCGGCACAATGACAATGTGCGCAGCCACCAGGCCCAGGTGGCGGCCTTTAATCAGGAGGTTGACACCTATCAGAATAAAGTGGCCGCCTATAATCAACTCGCTCGGGAAAGGCGATCCATCTTACAACCGCTCCAGGCGGATCAGCCCGAGGAATCGGCAAACCCCAGCGAACCTTGAGGATAATCCCTTACGCTTTTCTGGAATTTAGGGAACTGGAATTTAGGGAACTGGAAGACTATCCACCAGATCGGCAATGATGTCTCGGGCGGCATGTCCCCGCGCCGGAATCATCCGGTGCGCCAGGACGTAGGGGGCCAGAAACTTGACATCGTCTGGCAACGCATAGTCTCGCCCACAGAGCAGCGCAATGGCTTGGGTGGTGCGCTGGAGGGTCACCACCCCCCGTGGGCTGATGCCCAGCTTCACCCCAGCATGGTCACGGGTAGCCCGGGCCAGATTCAGCATATATTTCTGCACCGGTGGGGCCACACGCACCTGCTGCGTGGCCTGCTGAAGCGATCGCACATCCTGAAGTGAAATACAGGGGTCCAGCTGACTTAAATCTCGCTTGTCCTGGGCTCGTTGCAGCATCTGCAATTCCTGCTCAGCAGTGGGGTAGCCCAGGCTCAGAGCCACAGCAAACCGATCGAGCTGCGCTTCGGGGAGCACAAAGGTTCCCTGATACTCAATGGGGTTTTGGGTGGCAATGACGAAAAACGGCTGGGGAACAGGATGGGTAACCCGATCGAGGGTGACCTGGAATTCCTCCATCACCTCCAAGAGGGCGGACTGGGTTCGCGGGGTTGAGCGATTAATCTCATCCGCTAGGAGCACATTGGCAAAGATGGGACCTGGCACAAACTCAAACTGGGCCTCCTGGGGATTCCAGATGTTCGTTCCCGTTAGATCGCCTGGCATGAGATCGGGCGTGCATTGAACCCGATGAAACCGGCCCTGGACAGAGCGAGCCAGAGATTTCGCCAGCAGGGTTTTTCCCACGCCGGGAACATCTTCCAAGAGCGCATGGCCCCCAGACAAAAGCGCTGCCAAAACCAAGCGGACTGCCTCTTCTTTACCGACGATCGCCTGGTTCATATTCTCCAGGAGTCGGACCAGGGGAGCGCTCAGGGACGTTTCTTGTAATAGCATCCGATTTCACACTGAGGTTAGTTGGGCACGGGCCGTGTCGCAATCTCGCTGAATTTGAGCCTGGAGTTCCGCCAGGGAGGAAAACTTCTGCTCCGGACGCAAAAACTGCTGGAGAGACACAGTTAGAGTTTGCCCATAAAGATCCCCGGACCAATCGAGCAGGTGAACTTCAATGGAGTGATGTTGGCCGTTCACCGTGGGGCGATCGCCTAAATTCATCACCCCCCCATACCGCTGCGGATCTTGACCCAGCTGCACCGAGACCCGGTAGACCCCGTATCGGGGTAAAAATTTGTTCCCTGGCACCTCGACATTGGCCGTGGGAAACCCCAGGGTTCGCCCCAGGGCCTCGCCATGCACAACGGTGCCGGTGAGGGCATAGGATCGCCCCAAGAGTTGGTTAGCACGCGTCAGATCTCCAGTTTCCAGGGCCGTGCGAATTAAAGAGCTACTCACGGGCTCACCAGCGAGCCGATGGGGATCTGCCACATGGACCTGTATTCCAAAGCGTTGCCCCAATTCCACCAACAGGTCTGGATTTCCACTGCGATCGCGACCAAAGTGGAAATTAAAGCCAACGCTCAGCTGCTGCACCCGCAACCGGGTGATCAAGATATCGCGCACAAAGGCTTCCGGGGTCAACGAGGCAATGCGTTGATTAAAGGGCAGCAACACCAGTTGAGCTACCCCGAGGGCCTGCAGCAGCGTCGCTTTTTCCTGCACGGGCGTGAGCAGCTGCCGCATCTGCCCAGAAAAATATTCGTGGGGGTGGGGGTCAAACGCCACAACAGTGGGATAGATATTCTCCGCACTGGCCGACTGAATGGCCTGGATAACCCGTTGATGCCCTAGATGGAGACCATCAAAATTCCCTAGGGCAGCAGCCGTTGGCTGTAAAACTTGGTTCAATGATGAAGTGACCCACACGCTTCACATTTTTACACAATTTGCCCACTGTCGCATGGTCAATCTCCCGAACAGATTGGTGGGAAGGGGAGCAGTGATTTAAGCTGAAGTGAATTTCCAATGTTCACCTCTTCAAGTTTGCGGGCGTTATGGTCATCTTGCGTCGAACTCTTACCTTGCTACTCGTCGGTGTCTTGATCCTCGCCCTAGGCGGATGCAGCCTCAAGCAGTCGGAGGGAAAAATTCCCACGCGGGTGATTAGCACCCTAAGCGACCCAAAAACGTTTAATACGGTCACCAGTCAGGAAGTTAACCCCGTGTTTGGCTTTGTGGAGGAAGGACTAATTACCTCCGATGGGGACGGCAATATTCAGCCAGCCCTGGCTGAATCCTGGGAATTTGCGGATGAGGGCAAGCGGATTACCTTTACCCTGCGCGAAGGCTTGCGGTGGTCCGATGGTCATCCCTTGACCGTCGATGACGTTCTGTTTACCTATAACGATATCTATCTGAATGAAGCCATTCCGGCTGACTTTCGGGATCTGCTGCGCATTGGACCGGAGGGCAAACTCCCCACCGTCAAAAAGATCGATGAGCGCCGGGTAGAATTTAGTATTCCTGAACCCTTTGCCCCCTTTTTACGCTATACCGGCATTGGACTGATGCCGAAGCACAAGCTTGAAAAAGCAGTAAAAACCAAGGATGGGAAGGGTAATCCGGAGTTTTTGTCCCTGTGGGGGGTGGGGACCGATCCCCGCGAGATTGTCGTTCCTGGCCCCTTTCAACTGGATCGCTATCTGACGGGGGAGCGCGTCATCTTGAAAAAAAATCCCTACTATTGGCGCAAAGATGATCAGGGGCGATCCCAACCCTATATTGACCGGATTGCCATTCAAATTGTGGAAAATCAGGACACTGGCCTACTCCAGTTTCGCACCGGGGGCCTCGATTCTACCGCGGTGGCCCCGAGCTACTATTCCCTGCTCAAGCGCGAAGAGGAAGAACGCAACTTCAAAATTTATAACGGTGGGCTTGCCCTCAGTTCCTCCTTCATCTCCTTTAATCTCAATACGGGCATTCGCAACGGCAAACCGCTGGTGGACCCCGTTAAGGCCGCCTGGTTTAACAATCCGGAGTTTCGCAAAGCGATCGCCTACGGCATTGATCGCAAGAAGATGCTGGTAAATATTTACCAGGGGCTAGGAGAACCGCAGTATTCCTATATTCCCGTTCAAAGCCCTTACTATTTGTCCCCAGAAGATGGCTTACCAACCTACGATTACGATCTCGATCGGGCGAAATCCCTGTTGCAGCAGGCGGGTTTTACCTACAATGGGCAAAATCAGCTCCAGGATGGCAGCGGCAACCAGGTGCGATTTACCCTGTATACCAATGCCGGAAACCAAATCCGGGAGGCCATGGGGGCGCAGATTAAGCAGGATTTGGCAAAATTAGGGATTCAGGTAGACTTTGCCCCCATTGCCTTCAATACGCTCGTGCAAAAGCTCTCTGAAACTCTGGAGTGGGATGCCTACCTGCTCGGGTTTAGCGGGGGAGGCGTGGAACCCCACAGCAGTGCTAACGTGATTCTTTCGGATGGGGGACTGCATACCTTTAACCAGAAGCCGCGTCCCGGTCAGGCTCCCTTAGAAAACCGTGAAGTGCGCGATTGGGAGCGGGAAATTGATCGGATCTGGATTGAGGCCTCTCAGGAAATTGACGAGGCCAAGCGGCGGGATCTCTATGGCCAGGTCCAAACCATCTTGCAAGAGCAGCTTCCCTTTATCTTTATGATTAATCCACTGGTGTTTGAGGCGATTCGCAATCGAGTTCAAGGGGTGGAATTTACGGCCCTCGGCGGATCCACCTGGAATATCTATGAACAGTCCCTGGTGGAGTAGCCCATGAATCCTAGGCGATCGCTGGGGTGGACAGGATGCCTGGCCTTGTTTCTGCTGGGCGGACTCTGGGGCTGTCGGTCCTGGCTGAACACCACCCGACCCCCAGGATCACAGCTGGTGCTAGCTACCCTCAGCGATCCCAAAACCTTTAACTATGCCCTGAATCAAGAGTTTCCCAACGTTTTCCTGTTCACCTACGCAGGCCTTACGGGTCAAAATGGAGCCACCGGTGAAATTGAGCCTGCTCTGGCTGAATCCTGGCAAATATCTGAGGATCGAACCCGAATCACCTTTGTCCTGCGTCAGGGGTTGAAATGGTCTGATGGAACCCCTCTGACCGCAGCAGATGTGGTATTTACCTACGAGTCCATCGTGTTTAACCCGCGCATCCCCACCGACATGGGGGACAGCCTGCGGATTGGGCCACAGCGCCAGTTTCCCACCGTGCGTCAGCTAGACGACCATCGGGTTGAGTTTACAACCTCTGAACCCTTTGCGCCCTTCCTCCGCACCACCGTTGGTCCGCCTGAGGGCGTCGCCATTTTGCCCAAACATCGGCTCTCGAAGGCTGTGAATACCTTGGACCCCAACGGAAATCCTCAATTTATCTCCACCTGGGGCACCGACACCAATCCCCAGGAGATTGTGGGGAACGGCCCCTATGTCATCCAGCACTATGACCCCGGTCAGCGGGTGGTCTTTCGGCGCAATCCTCACTATTGGCGACGAGATGATCAGGGCACTCCGCTTCCCTATATTGATCGAGTCATCTGGCAGATCATGGAGAGCACCGACACTCAGCTACTCAGCTTCCGGGCCCAGGACCTGGATGTGATGGGAGACTCGCGGCCCCTACGTCCGGAATATTACTCCCTCCTCAAGGCCGAAGAAAAGATCCGTAATCATCGCATGCTGGTGGGTGGCCCCTGGTCCGGCACAACTTTTTTGGCCTTTAACCTGAACCAGGGACGCACAGCCCAGGGAAGGCCCCTCGTCGATCCGGTGAAGTCAGCCTGGTTTCAAGATCGTCGCTTTCGCCAAGCGATCGCCCACGGGATTAACCGACCGAAAATGCTCAATAATCTATTTCAGGGGATTGGAGTGGTTCAAAACTCTCCCATTTCGGTGCAAAGTCCCTACTATCGATCCCCCGAGCAGGGCCTGAAGGCCTACGATTACAACCTGGAAACAGCAAAGTCGCTGCTGCAAGCGGCTGGCTTTACCCCTGATGATCAGGGACGATTGCGCGATAGGTCCGGCAATCGGGTCCGGTTTAGCCTCTTAACAAACAGCGGCAACAAGCTGCGCGAAGCAATGGGCGCTCAGGTCAAGCAGGATCTGAGTGAACTTGGCATTCAGGTTGATTTTGCGCCCATTGCCTTTAACGCTCTGGTCAACAAGATTACGGTGACGCGGGACTGGGAAACCCACATCCTGGGATTTTCCGGGGGCCTTGAGCCGCATAACGGTGCCAACCTGTGGACCAGTCAGGGTGGATCTCACCTATTTAATTTGGCGCAGCAGCCGGGTCAACCGCCGCTGGCCGGCTGGGTGGCCACGCCCTGGGAACAGCGGATTGATCAGCTGTTTGTCGCCGGGGCACAAACCTTTGAGGAATCTCAACGCCGTCAGATTTATGGCGAATTTCAAGCCATTGTGCAGGAACAGGTGCCCATGGTGTATCTGGTGAACGAAATGGCCCTGATGGTGGCGCGCGATCGCGTCCAAGGCCTTGAATATTCTGGATTGCCCACCTGGGGCCTTTGGAATATTGCCCAATTGCGCGTCACCGAGGCGCGACCTACGGGAAAACGGCCCTAGATCCAGCAGCGCGGCAAGCGATCTCTAAACCCGCACACGATCTCGTAGGAAATGGTTTGAAGCAGATGCGCCCAGTCCTCCACCCGAATCCCTTGATCTCCATCGCGTCCAATGAGCGTGACCTCATCCCCCACCTGCACCTGCGGCACCTGAGTGACGTCAATCATCAGCTGATCCATGGTGACATTGCCAATTTGAGGGACTCGCTGACCCTGGACCAACACCTGCATCCGGTTGGAGAGCGATCGCGGAACCCCATCGCCATAGCCAATTCCCACCACGGCTAAAAGGGTAGGGCGATCCGTGACAAAGGTGTGCCCATAACTAACCCCCGTAGCCGTGGGCAGCAGCTTGACCTGCTTGATTTTGGCCTTCACCGCCATAACCGGTCGCAGGTGGAGGGCCGGATAGAAGCTGGGATGAGGATAGAGACCGTAGAGAGCCAGGCCAACGCGCACCCAGTCAAAGTGGTAAACCTGCCCCAGCATTACCCCGGCGGAGTTGGCCAGGTGAAAAGACACATGCTGCATCCCGCAAACCTTGAGCTTCTGGGCCAACTCCTGGAAGCGAGCCAGTTGAAGGGCTGTAAATTCAGAGTGGGGGTCATCTGCGGTGGCCAGATGCGAATAGACCCCCACAATCTCCAGATTGGCAAGCCCCTGAACAAATTTGACAAAGGCCTCGCCCTGCTGCCAGATTGGGCCAAGACGTGACATGCCCGTATCAATATTGAGGTGCACCTGCAGAGGACGCGGCATCTGGCGTGAAAAGTTAAGGGCCTGCTCCGGAGAACAAAGGGTGGGCTGCAGTCGCCACTGGGCAATGGCGGTGATTTCCTCAGGGCGGTAGGTGGCTCCCAGGACTAAAATGGGAGCGGTAATGCCAGACTGGCGCAGCTGAATGCCTTCGGGAATGGTGGCCACCGCCAGAGCCGCCACCCCCTGGGACAGGGCCAGTCGCGCCACGGCGATCGCCCCATGGCCATAGGCATCGGCCTTGACCACAGCTATGAGCTTGGTCCCAGGGGCAAGCTTTGCCTGGACCTGCTGGATGTTGTGGAGCAGGGCCGAGCGATCCAGGGCGATCCAGGCCCGTTCTTGGGCCAACGCCTCCAGCTTTTGCTTTCCTTTGGCATCACTCATAATGGGCCAGGTAGGCTGCATGACCCAGGTCCGCAAGTTTCGCCTGTTTGTCTTGCACCTTCTGAGCCAGGGACTGGCGATAGCCCAGGACGGCCTCCAGCAATGCGGGCCGCTGCGCCGCTAAGATTTGGATCGCCAGGAGCCCGGCATTTTGAGCATTGCCAATGGCGACAGTGGCGACGGGAATACCCGCTGGCATTTGCACAATGGAATAGAGCGAATCTAGGCCTTGTAAACTCCGGCTTTTAACGGGCACCCCAATCACGGGCAGCGGCGAGATGGCCGCAACCATACCGGGTAAGTGGGCCGATCCTCCCGCTCCGGCAATGATAACTTTGATCCCCAGTCGGTGGGCCTGCTCGGCAAATTCCACCATTCGGTGGGGGGTGCGATGGGCTGAAATGATTTCCACATGACAGGGCAGATCAAAGGCTTCACACACTTGAATGGCAGCCTCCATGGTGGGCAGATCAGAATCGCTCCCCATGATGATGGCAATCTCAGGGACGACGGTCATAGCACGCTTTTCTCCAATGATGCACTCAGGGATATTTCCCCATCATGCAGGATGAGCATCCCTGAATCAAAGATGTCGTTTTGTTGCGGTATACAAAGGCGACAAACCTAATTGTTTAAAATATTTCTCAAAGCATCTTATTTCTTAAGTAGGGCGACGCTCTTGTTTTGATAGCTTGAATACAAGCTATTGAGCATCTCTTGTCAGCTTTGGCAGGAGATGTTTTGCAAGCATACCCGATGAAGGGGGGTGCTGTTCGCTATTCCTGTCGGACTTCGGAGAAGATATCCATGATTTCGCCGCAAAAATATCGCTTTTCCTGCACCCTGACCTTTGGTGATATCTATGGTCAGGTGATGGTGTGGCTAATTGTGATTTTTGTGAGTCTGGCCGCGGCGATCGCCATGTATCAAAATCCAGTCTATGCCTTTCTCACCGGCGGATTAATCCTGGTTTTATCCCTGCCTTTTCTGCTGTTTGCCTTTGTGACGACCCTTCTCAACAATATTGAGATGATGCCCCTCGATGCCACCGCGCAGCCGGTGTCTTCTGCCACCAATGCCAAGCAGCAGGGTCCAGAACTGGTTCAGCCTGGTTAGGTCCGCTCCCGGTTGAATCTCTATCTCGCCCTGACCTCACGATCGCAGGGGACGGCCCTTGGCGACCGGCGTCTGATTCACCCCCCGGCTGGGGAACGCTAGGGGTAGCTGCTGAAGTTTGTTAACCTAGTCTTAACTAACCTGGACCCCTGCGTTTACCTTTTTGTTGAACCCAGGTCTTTGTTAGAGCGGGCTGTTCTTCAGCCTAACGGCTCTTGTTGTGAGTTGGGCATCCATGGTGCTTTTTTCCCCATTCCGCGTCAGGGTCAGAGATGCGGATCATTTGTTGCGTTTGCTAATTCTCTGGGAATGCCTTCTGGCGGGGGTGTATTTGCTGACCACCCTGACAGGCATGACAGGACCTATCCAGCAGCTTTTTGATTTGGACCGCGAAAAGACCATTCCCGCCCTTTTTTCCGCCTTGCAACTCCTGGGGATTGGGGTGGCCTTTTGGTTTTCCGGCCTCTGGTCCCAAAGTTACCGCGTTTCATATGCTGGTTTTTTGAAGTTTGCGGGATTGGGCTTTGTGTTTTTGGCTCTGGATGAAGCTGCCGCCATTCACGAGCGCATTGGCAAGTACCTCCGTCATTTTGACTGGATTCCCCGCCTGAGCGGTGCCCATGGAGGAGTCTGGATCTGGGTGTATCTCTCACTAGCCCTGGTCATTCTGGTGATCACCCACCGTCGCATCCTGGCCCTTTGGCGAGAGCATCCCAAAATTGTGCTGCTGCTGGCGGCAGGCCTTGGGATTTTCCTGCTGGGGGCCGTGGGAATGGAAATTCTGAGCTATTTGTTCTTCCGCCAGGCCGAACAGTCATGGCTTTACATCCTGCAGGTAGCCCTCGAAGAACTTTTGGAAATGATTGGCGCAAGCGTGGTGCTCTACGCTGTGGGTGTCTTAATGATTCGTCTGCGAAATCCACATTACCGCGCCAGGCAGCCCCTAAGGAACTGATTTCGCCGGGGAGAGCCAGTTCAAGAAGGGCTGGGAAAACTGAGACAGGCTAAGCGGGTGAATAGGGGCCTGGTTGGCCAAGGCGTGATCCTGGGGACGGTTGTACCCCCATGTGGCAAGGAATAAGGCCACATGGTGCAGTTCTGGTGTATCTTGAACCGCCCGCAGCGCAGCCAGACGATCTTCGATGAACCAGATGGGCTGGGGCAACTGAAGTTGCTTCAGGGTGTCCGGCTTGGGTCGCTGACAATCCTTGCCAAAGATGCCCCCGTCCAGGTTGATGCCTTCACGGATCAAGAGCTGCTGGACGAAGCGACTTTCTTTGGTGGTGATAATCACCACCGGCATTGCCTCCGCTAGACACTGCCGCAGACGCGGGACGATGCCGGGATAAAATTCATGGTGATCCAGCCAGCCCTCCAGATCCGACTGAATCCAGCGATCGCGGGTTCGATCCACAGCCTGACCTAACTCAGCGGGATGAAGATGCTCTTGAGCCACCAGCCGGTCTCGCACAGCAGGCCATTGGGCAAAAATTTCGGCATCGGACATCCCTCGCTGTACCGCTCGAAGAACCAGGGGCATCTCCCAGCCTACCTCCACCACGGGCCGAAGGCGATAAAACCGCTGCTCTAAATCCTCTAGAGCAGGGTCCCCCCCCCAGAACTGCTGATAAACGGACCAGGCAGTGGCAAAATACTCCCGCAAGCCGTTACACAGAACTCCATCGAAGTCGAAGGCTAAGGACTGGGGAAGTGACGTCATGGATTTTACCTAAAACTGGGGCGGGAGGATTCGAACCTCCGAATGGCGGAACCAAAATCCGCTGCCTTACCGCTTGGCGACGCCCCAACGCGCCGAATTGCACTCAAGCTTTGCTATCTTAGCAGCTTAAATCCAGGATCTGTCAAGGGGAGCACCTCAAATTTGTCCTGGATGTTGTGCAAATCGATCGAGGGCGAGTTTAGCAGCTCCAATCATACCGGCTCGATTGCCCAGGGCAGCCTGTAAAATCTGCAGATTCTCGCGGCTGCTCCAGAGAACACGCTGTTCGAATTCTTGGCGCAGAGTGGGATAAAATCGCTCAAAACTCGCAGAAACGCCACCGCCTAAAATGATGGCTTCGGGAGAGAAGGCATAGGTGAGGCTGGCTAAACCAATGCCCAGGTTGCGGCCGTAGTCTGCCCAGAATTGCAGAGCCGCTGGGTCTCCGGCATCAGCCCGTTGGGCCAGCACCGCCGGCGAAAATCCGGTCTGGCGCACAATCGCAGTGGCCGAGAAATACTGCTCTAGGGACCCGCGATTGCCGCTATTGCAGGGGGGGCCTTCGGGATTAAAGATTGTCAGGCCTAGGTCGCCTGCGGCCCCTCGCTTACCCACATAGAGCGTTTTATCGAAAATAATGGCTCCGCCAACGCCGGTCCCCAGGGTCAAGAGCAAAAAATCCGAGAAGGGAATTCCTGCCCCTAGCCAGGCCTCACCTAGCCCCGCACAGTTGGCGTCATTGGCCAGGGTGGTTGGATAATGAACGGCCTGCTCCAGTAGATCGGCCAAGGGCACCTCCACCCAGCCTTCCAGATTAATGGCAATGCGAGCCACTCGTGCTGCGGCATCGGCTGGGCCGGGCATCCCCACCCCCAATCCAATGGCCTGATGATGCGGGTCAACCTGGGGAATCGCCGCTGCGATCGCGGTCACCACCGCCTGGGGATAGGCCGGATGCGGAGTGGCGAGGGTCCCGTGGGCCAAGCAGTGGCCATGGCAATCAAAGCGGCCCAGCTTGATGGCGGTGCCCCCAATATCCAGTCCTAAAACTTGAGCCTCGTTCACGCGATGAACTGTATGATTCAAAATTATTCAATCTGCTCTAAAAGCGCCACAGCGTAGGAAACAATGGCGCGCTCTTCTCCCACGGGGCCTAGCTGTTCGTTGGTGGTTGCCTTAATGCCAATCTGGGTCGGATTGAGTTGGAGAACCTCCGCTAGGCGATCGCGCATGGCAGCAATGTGGGGTTTGAGCTTGGGGCGCTCCGCAACCACGACCGAATCAATGTTCCCCACCTGCCACCCCTGGGCGTGAAGGAGATCGTTGACCTGGGCAAGCAGGTCTAAGCTGTTAGCCCCAGCCCACTTGGGGTCACTGGGGGGAAAATAATGACCAATATCGCCCAGGCTCAGAGCCCCGAGCAGCGCATCCATAATTGCATGGGTTAAAACATCGGCATCGCTGTGTCCCAAAAGTCCCAGGCAATGGTCAATCTGAACCCCCCCTAAAATCAGAGGGCGACCTGCAACAAGCTGGTGAAGGTCATAGCCGTTACCGATCCGGATTGCGCTCATGGTCGATTCCAGGTTGTGTAGGGATGCTGTACCAAATAGGAATTGTAGTATCGATTGTCCCCGGAGACTTCCTGGTCAACCCAACTGGGAAGATCAACAGGCTGGGCCGGATCCGATAGCTCCACTTCGGCTAGAATGAGCCCTTGATTCGGGCCTAAAAACTCATCAACTTCCCAAATTAAGCCCGCAAAGGGAATCCGGTAACGGTTTTTTTCAATAATTTGGTCGCGACACCAGTGACGGAGCATCTGCCGCGCATCCTCTCCAGGAATTTCATACTCATATTCCGGGCGGGTGAGATTGACCACGGGCCCCTTCACTGTGAGATATCCCACCTCTCCAACCAGACGAATCCGAACCGTAACGGCTGGAGAACGGGTGAGATAGCCCTGGCGGTAGCGAACTCCTGAGGCTTGGTGCTTCCACGCATCGCCCGCTACTAAAAACTTTCGCTCGATTTCAATACCCATGTGAAGTGGACTGCGACCTAGGCGTCCCTAGGGGGCCGTCTGAGCCTTCAGCAGAGAGCTGACCGTGGCCAACATTTCCTTTCCTTCAAAGGGTTTGGTAATGTAAGCATCGCTGCCCTGGCGCTTGCCCCAGTGCTTATCAAAGTCTTCTCCCTTTGTGGTGCACATAATCACGGGCACCTGGGTAGTGGTGGGATTGTTTTTCACCCAGCGACAAAATTCATACCCATTCATGTTGGGCATGACAATATCCGTAATGACAAGGTCTGGGACGATATTGCTATCGCTCAGCAACTGCTTGGCGATCGCGCCATCTTCCGCCTCCAGCGTTTTCATGCCATGGGACTTAAGCAGTTCAACAATCATGGCTCGAATTGTAGGACTATCGTCAACCACCAACACCGTTGTCATGTCAATTTACCTTAACTGAGGCTATCCTGCTGTTTTAAACACTTTACGCGAAGCACCGACAGAGTTCAGACTTCAAATCTACCCTGACATTAATTATTCTGCCCCAATCCTCTCCCAAATATGAATGGCTTTGACGCATGATTCTCAAAAATATGTTCCGTGGAACTGCGCTAGCTTGCGGGTGCTTGGGAACGGCACTGGGCTGTCCCTGGGCCTATTGTAGCCAACACTTTGGGAAGTGAACCAGGGCAATGGCCATCGCGGGACTTCAAGGGGCAAGACGAAGAAACTTTTTTTTGCCAACCTGCAGGACTTTACCCGTAAGACCGCTTTTGTCAGGGGCGACCCAGTTGGCATCTAGTATTTTCTCTCCATTGAGTCGCACCGCTCCCCCCTGAATCTGACGGCGGGCCTCGCTACTGCTGCTACACAGTCCACTGGCGCTTAACAGGTAAAAGAGTTTGGCTGGAAACTCAATGCTATCTAAGGAAAATTCAGGAATGAGATCGCTGTGACGGGTCTGTCCCTGGGTCACCATCGCCTCCACCGAGGCCTGGGTCTGTTGGGCAGTTTGCGCTCCCCAATATTGGGAGACGATATCGCGGGCTAATAACTTTTGACACTCGCGCGGATTGATCGGGAGGGCATCGAGGTCTTGGTGGGTTAACAGCTCAAAATACTGGGGGAGAATTGCATCGGGGATTTTTTCCAGCTTGGAGTACATCGAAACGGGATCTTCCGTCAGTCCAACGTAATTATTTAAAGACTTGGACATTTTCTGCACACCATCGGTTCCCGGTAAAATCGGCATCAACAGTCCAAACTGTGGGGACTGACCAAAGTGACGTTGTAGATCTCGACCCACGGCAAAGTTAAATTTTTGATCGGTGCCGCCTAGCTCGATGTCTGCTTGCACCGCCACCGAATCGTAGCCCTGCATCAAGGGATAGAGAAACTCATGTAAAAAAATGGGAGTTCCCCGTCCATAGCGATCTGCAAATCCCTCCTTGGCTAACATCTGCCCCACCGTCATGGTGGCGAGAAGATCCAGAATCTCCGAGAGATTAAGCTGGCTAAGCCATTGGGAGTTATAGCGAATTTCTAAGCGACCTGGGGTATCAAAGTCGAGAATGGGACGAATTTGGTCAAGGTAGGTTTGCACGTTGGTTCGAACTTCGGCCTCTGTGAGCTGGCGCCGCACCTCGGCCTTGCCGGTGGGATCGCCAATTCTGGCAGTGAAGTCCCCTATGATCAGCACAGCGGTGTGCCCTTGGTCTTGAAAGGCTCGGAGCTTGCGGATCGGGATGCTATGTCCCAGGTGGACCTCAGACCCAGTGGGGTCAATCCCAAACTTGACCCGCAAGGGACGCTGGGTAGTCGCCAGGGCGATCGCGAGATTTTCCTCAGGACGGTCGCTCTCCGCATTGTGGGGAAAAATCTCGGTGACACCTCGATCAAGGAGGTCCGGCAGAGTGTTCATGGTGGCGTTTCGGCGACGGTAAACGATGGAACAAAATAGAATGGAGACCTGCAAACAAGATTGCAATCCCCGCGCTGGGCCGCAGATCTTCTTCAGCCCTATCTACTGTACTAGACCCCTGGAGCCAATCCAGACCTAACCTAGCCGCCCTCATCTAGGCCGACAAATCCTGGCCCAACCTGCAGGTTGGGCAGAGATCGGCAAGATATAGGTTTTTTCCTCTGGTCCTAGCGTTGGAGAACCTTCTTCGCAAGGGCCCAGTCCCCGGCGACCTAGACGTGGATCCTCAGATCATCTAAGCTATGCTAAATCTAAACGGCTCAGTGATTAAATGATCGAGGAAAACAGCGGCGGTTAATTCTAGGATAGGCTTACCTATAAGAAAGGCTCAAAGAACGTCAAGGATCCGTCTAGATCCAAAGCAAATGTCTTAGACCCTTACCCGTGCGTTGAATGAACTCTGTTGATCGGTAGGCATAGGGAAAATTTGCACAGTGTCCTCAAGAACGCTTCGCCATCAGTCTGAAAAAAGTTATCGCAAGCCGATGGGCTTTTTCTCCGGGGTTTTAAAGGCCACAGGCTCAACCATATTGATCACCTCAATGTTGGGGAGCACAGCGGTGGCCGGAGCCCTGGTGGGGTTGGCCATTAGCTTTCGAGATTTGCCGAATGTTCGCAGCCTGAAGGGGTATATTCCCAGCGAAACCACCTACATCTACGACGTCAATGGCAAAGTTCTGGCTAGCTTTCATGGGGAAGAAAATCGTGAAGTTGTCACCCTCGATCAAGTCTCGCCAGAGATGAAGTTGGCCGTCCTGGCCATGGAGGATAGCAACTTTTACCAGCACAACGGGGTGAACCCGATTGGCATCGCGCGCGCTGCCATCATTAACTTCAGCCAAGGGGAGACCGCTCAGGGCGCTTCCACCCTGACTATGCAGCTCGCCAAAAATCTGTTTCTTTCTCCAAAACAGGTTCTCTCTCGCAAGGTTTCGGAAGCGGTCCTGGCCATGCGCATGGAGAAAATGTTTTCTAAAGATGAAATTTTAGAGATGTACCTCAACCAGGTGTACTGGGGACACAACACCTACGGGGTACAAACCGCAGCCAAAAGCTACTTTAAAAAGTCGGCGGCAGATTTAAATCTTGCAGAGGCCGCGATGATGGCCGGCATTATCCAGGCCCCGGAAGCCTACAGTCCATTTCTGGATTTCCCAGAGGCTAAAACCCGTCAGGGCTTAGTCCTCGATCGAATGGTGCGCCTGGGCTGGGCGAGCGCAGCCGAAGCCGAAGCGGCTAAGCAGGAGCCTCTAACACTGGGAAACATCACCTCTTTTCAGCGCAGTCGATCGCCCTACGTGACTAACACGGTGGTCAAGGAACTAGAAAAGCGATTTGGCCGCGATTCTCTAAACCGCGGCGGGATGCGGGTGCAGTCTACCGTTGACTATCGGATGCAGGAGGCTGCAGAGGAAACGATTCAGTATTGGCACAGTCATTCCCTTCGCTACTACGCCGACCAAATGGCGCTGGTGGCGGTGGACCCCAGAACCCACTACATCAAGGCGATTGTGGGCGGGGTGGATCGCGACAAGAGTGAGTTCAACCGGGCCACCCAAGCGATGCGTCAGCCCGGATCGTCTTTTAAGCCGTTTGTCTATTACACGGCCTTTGCCTCGGGGCGCTACGACCCTAGTACGGTGGTGAACGATAATCCCGTCAGCTTTGATGATGGGAGTGCAGAACGCTATGTGCCCCAAAACTACGATCGCACCTTTGGTGGTTCGATGACCATTCGAACCGCCCTGTCTCAGTCTCGGAATATTCCGCCGATTGTAATTGGTCAAAAAATCGGGCTGGAGAAGGTCATTGACGTCTGCCGGGTTCTGGGGATTGAAAGCCCCATTGCACCGGTCATTTCTCTGCCCCTGGGGTCTGTAGACTTAACCCCCCTAGAAATCACCTCTGCCTATGCCACCTTTGCCAACAATGGCTGGCAGTCGGAAACCACCTCGATTGTGCAGGTTACCGATAGCAGCGGTCATATCTTGCTAGATAATAAGCCCAAGCCGCGGCTTGTTCTAGATCCTTGGGCGGCAGCCTCCCTGAATGTGACCTTAACCAGCGTTGTAGAGGGGGGCACGGGAAAAGCGGCCGATTTTGGACGTCAAGCGGCGGGGAAAACGGGAACGACGTCCTCTGAACGGGACGTGTGGTTTGTGGGCTACGTGCCTCAACTGGCCGCAGCCGTATGGGCCGGAAACGATGACTATACCCGGATGGGAGGTGGAGCTACAGGGGGTGGTCTTGTGGCGCCCGTCTGGCGAGACTTTATGCAGCAGGCGCTTCGAGATGAACCGGTGGAGTATTTCACCTCTCCCTCCAAGTTTTCCCAACCGCGACCCCAGTAATTCCGGCCTATGCCTCGCCAAATGAGCCAGAGCTATCCACTGGCAGATCTGCCGGGAATATCAGCGGACGTGCTGCACCTTCTCTGTGATCGGGGTCTGGTGACCACCCTTGATCTTTTGCATGAAGCATCCTCTCGGTCAGCCCAGCAGCAACTGGCGAGGTCGCTACAGCTACGAGATCAGGAAATTATGAAGCCAGTGGCCATGGCCGATCTGGCAAGGGTGCCGGCCATTGGGACTCGCTACTGCGGCCTCGTCCTACACTGTGGAGTTTATTCCGTCCAACAGTTGGCCCAAGCTCATCCTGGCCAGCTACATCGCCATGTGCTGCGGTTTCAGGTTGCCCTGCTACAGCAAAAGGACCACTGCCCGACCCTGGTCCATGTGATGCAGTGGATTCAGCAGGCGAAGCAATTGCAGCCGATCTGACACCTTGGCCTTGGACAGGCGCGCGTCTAGGACCCATAAGGTCTGCCTATGAGGTTCTTGGGAAATTATCATCACAGACGTAACGCCTTGGGACTGCGGGAATCAGAGTGCTGCGGGAATGTAACGAAATCGCAGCGTCTTGAAACAGTTTGTTGTGAACCGATAGACTGCTTATACCCTTGATCTGCGCATCAATGGGCATACGTTAACGCAAGGATTGCATTATGGCTGTACGTAAGAGTGCTGCATCTGAGTCGTCTGAGGTCCATGCTCAGACTGAGTCCAAGGCTCCGGCCAGGGAGACGGATGCGAAGAAAGACCGTAAAAGTAACACCGGAGAAGTGGTGTTATACGAGCAAGGACGGATGGTGTCTTACGCCCCAGAACCCCTGCCCGCCAATCGGCCGATTTATCCGAGTAATTCGGCCCTGGTTCCCTCAGAAAGCCTTCCCAATGGTCGACCGATTCTTGCCGGATCGGCGCAGGTTGCCAGTTTAGATCACCTCCCCCACCATCGCCCTGTGCTGCGCAGCCAGCTGGACATTGTGGCCATGCACGGCGATCGCCCGGTGGTGAGCTTGCATTTGCCCCTCAAGCCCTCTGACTCGCTTCCCAATAATCGCCCCATTGCGACGGCCCCGCTGTTGGAAGAGTATAACCTCATGGGATTTTTAGACTAGGGAATTGACGAACTTCTGCCAAGCCCCGATGTGGGCCTAGCGGGCGGCTAACCTCAGGGATGGAAGCGTTTTTTGCGCTGTCGCTGTCGTCGCCGAAACCGATGGCTCAGGTGATATCCCAAGCCATAGGCCAGTAGGCTTATTAAGCTCCCCATCACCAGGGAGCCCATCAAAAGCGCGCTGGCAACATCGGACCCGATGCTCATCCATTGGGTAATATCTTGTTGGGGTAAGGGCTGATGCTCAATGCCCAGGATCTGCTGGCCCACATGGTAGTTCAGGGCAAAGAGGGGAACGTAGGTGAGGGGATTACTAATCCAGGTGGCCGCCATAGCAGCCACCCGATTCCCCTTAATGGCGATCGCCAGGCAAACCCCGACAATCATTTGAAACCCAAAGATGGGAAACATCCCGGCAAAGGCTCCGGCGGCCAGTCCCCGAGCCACTGCGTCTGCCCCTCCCCGCAGACGAAGAAAGCGTAAATACCAGTAGCGGAACCGTCTTCGCCCCCGGTGCAGCAGTGCTTGCGTTGAGGCCGGTGTTCTGAGCGCTGAGGAGGATCGAAAGCAGCGTTGAAGAACGGAGCGAGGCATAGGGACCAGAGCGCCTAGATAGAGTGAATCGCAGAGGAGGCGGTGTGAAGGCCGAGGCCAACCGCCCTTGACATCAGCCCTGTGGCCCCAGGTCCACGGCAGGGTGAACCGCACCGGGTAGGCCAAACTGGAAGACGTCGCTAAAATTGGAGAAAAGTGCTTTTCCATTATAAAGAGTGTCATTGGCCTGACTCCAGTGAGGCCAACGCACCGATGGCTTGGGAGGAGGGGCAATGGGCCAACATATCACCGGCTATCTGCAGGGGCCGCAATCGGCGCAAATTTTTTATCAAGCTTGGCGACCCGCCCGATCTCCAGATGCAGTGGTGGCGATTGCCCACGGTCTGGGGGGACACAGTGGTCAGTTTCGAAGCGTGGGGGAGGCCTGGGTTAGGGAAAACCTAGCTGTTTTTTGCCATGACTTCCGAGGACATGGCCTTTCTAAGGGGCAAAGAGCCTATATTCGGTGCTGGGAAGAATATGTGTCAGATTTAGCCTTATTGCTGGGTGAAGTTTCCGCCCAATATCCCAACTCTCCTTGCTTTCTTTGGGGACATAGCCTCGGGGGTGTCATTGCGCTAGATGCGGTTCTCCAGGGAAGGCTGCCGGTGCGCGGACTGATTTTAACCGCGCCGGCGATCGGTCAAACTGGAATTCCAGCGGCGAAGCTTTGGCTGGGTCGCATCCTTTCGGCTGTTCTCCCGCGCTTTAGTTTAAATGTGGGTCTTGAGCCACGATCTTGCTCCCGAGATCCCGCCGTGGTCCAGCAGTATGAAACGGACCCCCTACACCACACGCTGGGGACCGCCCGCCTGTCTACGGAATATTTAAAGGCGGTTGAGCGCATTCACCAGCAGGCACCTCGCCTGCAAACCCCTCTCCTACTGTTGCATGGGGGAGGCGATCGCATCACCAGCCCCCGCAGTTCTCAACAGTTTTATGACCAGCTAACGGTCAGCGATCGCCTAATGATTCGCTACCCCCATGCCTTCCATGAACTGCATTTAGATATTAATCGCGCCCAGGTTTTGGCCGACATTCTAGACTGGATTCGCTCCCACTTGCTAACTCCAAAAACCGTTACATGAATCAGGGATGGACCTATGTCAACTTAGTCAAGCCAGCTGAGGCAGGGCTATCGGTGCTGGAGTTTTATACCCAACGATACCGCCATTCCTCTCGCCAGGACTGGGCGGATCGCATTGCCAGGGGACACATTACCCTCAATGATCAGCCCACCACGGCTGAGTCTCGGCTGCAAACCGGGCAGACCCTGGCCTATTGGCGATCGCCCTGGCCAGAACCGCAAGTGCCCCTCACCTTTAGCACCCTGTACGAAGATGACCTGCTCTGGGTCGTGAACAAGCCCAGCGGTTTACCGGTGCTGCCGGGGGGCGAGTTTTTAGAGCATACATTGCTCGGTCAGATCCGCCTGCGATATCCTCCTCCCCTGCCCTATCCTGTACATCGGCTGGGTCGAGGCACCTCTGGAATCGTGCTTCTGGCTCGGACTGCCGCCGCCCGATCCGAACTCTGTCGCCAGATGCGCGATCGGCACATTCAGAAAACCTATCGCGCCCTAGTCGGACCTGGACCCATTCCTGAAACCTTTCAGATCAATCAGCCCATTGGACGGCTGCCCTATCCCCAACTCGGATTTCTCTATGCAGCCACGGCCACTGGAAAGCCTGCTCAAACCCAGGGCACAGTCATAGAGCGTCGTTCCAGATCCACCCTGCTAGAGGTGAACATTCTGACGGGGCGGCCGCACCAAATTCGGATTCATCTGGCAAGTCTGGGATTTCCGCTCCTGGGTGACCCGATCTACGGGAAAGGAGGCCTGCCCAAGATTCTAAATCCCCCAACAACTCGCCTGCCCTGCGGCCCTGGAGAAACGGGTGCGAAACCCAGCGACCTAGGCTACTGGCTCCATGCCTATCAGCTGGGATTTTGCCACCCTGGCTCCCGCAAAGACCTGCATTTAACCTGTGCGCCACCCCCCATCCTGGAACAATCCTAGGTTTCGCTGGTGGCTTTTTTGCGAAGCTTTGCCAGCGATCGCAGCAGGGGCGGTGCAGCAAACCAGGCGCCCACCCCGCCTAAAATTAACACCCCAAACTGCCCGACCCATCGCAGCAGTTGCTCAAGGGGCACAATTTCGCCAGCAAAAAAGGCCAAACTCACCATCGTGGCTGACCAGAGGGCTGCGCCAACAACGTTATAAAACATAAACTTTCCGAAGGGCATCTCCACAATTCCCGCCATTGGACCGGCAAAAATTCGCAGCAGGGTGACAAAACGCCCAAAAAAGACGGCCTGGCTGGCATTATTGCGAAAGCGATCCTTAAGCTCTTCCAGACGCGTTTCCTCTACCTTAAAAAACCGGACAATTTTCAGCAGCAGCGGCCATCCCCCATAGATGCCGAGGCCATAGCCGATGGTATTGCCGATAATCGCTCCAGAACTTGCGCTCAGGATGACACCCTCCAGGTTTAAATCGCCCCGACCGGCCATAAACCCACCCACCAGGACGATGGCCTCCCCCGGAAGGGGCAACCCTAAGTTTTCCAATAAAATCCCTAAGAAAACCGCACCGTAACCGTACTGCTTGGCAAGTGTCTCCAGCATTTCTAAAGACACCCAATCAACGTGAAATCCCATTCAATTCGGCAGGGTAATTTTTACACTTCTTAAATGTTGACGCGAAATCTCACTGAATGTCAATTTTTATACTGAACTTAAGCAGATCTTAAAAAACGGGGGGGCACGATTTGCCCTGGCAAAGGCGCTGGTTCCTGGGTCATTGCCCTAGAGACCGATGGTATACTTGCGCCATTCCTGGTGAGATCCGTTGCGTAAATACTTGCTCAACTCAAAATAGAGGCTGCTATAGGGACGGCGAGGATTGGTTCGCAAAAGCAGCTGGGCTTCCTTAGGCGTCCGATTTCCCTTTTTGACATTGCAGCGCACGCAAGCCGCCACAATATTTTCCCAGGTATCTTTTCCCCCACGGGAGCGCGGCAGAACATGATCCAGGGTCAGATCATCGCCATGGTAGCCGCAGTATTGACAGGTATGCTCGTCCCGCTGGAGAACGTGGCGGCGTGTTAACGGAATTTCCGTGTAGGGCACTCGGATATATTGCCGCAGACGAATGACCGTGGGCAGGGGAAAATTAGGCGAGAGCATTTTCCCATTGTGCTCGACTTGCTCCGCTTTCTCCTTTAGTAGTAACACCACGGCTCGCTTCCAGCTCGTGATATTGAGCGGCTCGTAGGAGGCATTGAGAACCAGGACTTTCCCCATTGCAGCTATCGTTCGGGAATTTCTCAGATGCTAACACAGCTTTGAAAGGTCCGTTTTTAGAGTCAACGCTTCGTCATACACCAAGTCAGACACCAAAAGCGAGAACGCGAGGGGCGGCACCACAGTCCTGTGCTCTTGCTGCGAACAAGCCTCCCCCCAAACCCTTTTTGCAATCGGCTAGTGAACCTGACCTCGGCCCCCCCAATTGCAATGCCAACCAATTAGAAAGGGCCGGAGGATCAGTCCCCAAATCATTCCTGGGCAGACAGACGACAATTATCCCTCAAATTCGCCATCAGCCTTGGCCTTCAGGTAGGCGTCAATTGCGTCGGAGGCAATATCTGCCAGGGTTCGTCCCTGGGTGTGGGCACTCTCCTTCAGCTGCCGGAAAACATCCTCCCGCAGGTTCACCCGGTAGCGCACCCGCCCCTTGTCACTGCGCTTGGTGCGGCTCAACTGGTTGAGGGCATTAAGCATGCTCGGGTCATAATGGGCAGAAAATTCGAGCAGACCGTCTTTGCCAATGCGGTAACAGAAATCACCAAAGCTTTCGGGCCTCTTTCCTTTGATCCGAGCTTGCTTAAAATAGACAAACAGGGGTTCAAGCACCGTTTCCAGTTGGGCCGCTTCTGCCTTTTCCATAAAGGGAAAGGCCAAACGCGTTTGATTGGGACTGCCGCCTAACCACAGTTGGTAGCAGCCGGGCGTTTGCCCCACAAACCCCAGCTCCGCCATGTAGGGACGTGCGCAGCCGTTGGGACAACCGGTCATGCGCGTGACGAAATGCTCATTTTCCAACCCCACTTTTTGGAGCAAGGCCTTAATACGATCGAGTACGCTTGGAAGGACTCGCTCAGATTCAGTGATGGCTAGGCCACAGGTGGGCAGGGCCGGACAGGCCATGGCAAATCGGTTCAGGGGGTCGACATCGTCAATGGACTTCACGCCATGTCGATTCAGGAGTGCTTGCAGGCTCAGACGGTCCTGAGGCTGAATGTCGCTTAGGATAATGTCCTGGCTGCCGGTGAGGTACAGCGGCAGGCGATACTGCTCGACGATGGTTTTCAGGGCGGATTTGAGCTGGAAGTTCCCCTCATCCTTGACCCGGCCATTTTCGACGGAAATACCGAGAAAGAGCTTGCCGTCGCCCTGTTCATGCCAGCCAAGATAGTCCAGATATTCAAACTGGGGAAGGGGTTTGAAAGGCTGAATAGGCTTGCCAAAGTATTCCTCCACCTTTTGCTTGAACTTGGCAATTCCCCAGTCGTGGACGAGGTACTTCATGCGCGCATACCGTCGCTGGGTGCGATCGCCGTAGTCCCGCTGAGTGGCCACAATGGCCTTAACAACGTCGTAGATATCGTCGCGGTCAACGTAGCCTAAATGGTCCGCCACTCGCGCAAAGGTGTCTTCTTTATTGTGGGTACGCCCCATGCCCCCCCCAACGGTAATATTAAAGCCCTTGAGCTTGTCATCGGGGGTGGTAATGACAATCAAACCCAGATCTTGGGTATAGAGATCAATGGAATTATCCCCAGGCACCGTGACTGCAATCTTAAATTTACGGGGCATGTAATGCTCTCCGTAAATGGGTTCCTCGGACTGCTCAATGTTGGTGCCATGGGTGTTCTTCAGGCGAGCAGCCTTAATCTCTGGATGCTCCTCCGCAGAAATCGCCTTTTCACCATCGAGCCAGATTTCGTAATAAGCCCCGGTTTGGGGCGTGAGCAGGTCCGCAATGCGATTGGCGTAGTCTTTCGCAATCTCATAGGCAGGGCGATGGCGTAGGGGGGCTGGCGGGGTCATCACATTTCGATTGAGATCCCCACAGGCCCCAAGAGTAGATCCCATATTCCGAATAATAGCGGCCAGGGTCGCTTTGAGATTAGACTTGAGGATGCCGTGGAGCTGAAAAGCCTGGCGAGTGGTGGCTCTTAAGGTCCCGTTACCATAGGTGTCAGCAAGATGATCTAAGGTTAAGTAAAGCTCCGGCGGAATAAATCCCCCTGGGCAGCGGGTCCGCAACATCATGGAGTAGTCTTTTTCTTGACCCTTGACGCGATTGTCCCGGTTGTCCTGCTGATAGGATCCGTGGAACTTCAGGATTTGAACCGCATCCCCGCTGAAATGATGGGTCTCTAACCGTAACTCTTCTTGCAGGGGAGATCTCAAATAGTGACTGCGCTGCTTAAGACCTTCAAGCTTAGAACGGGTCGGCGAGGAACTCTTGGTGGGAAGGGAACTAACCATGTAGCGCTAAGATTTTGAATGCTGGGAGGACAAGAAACACCCCCATCCCGATCGGAATAGTGGATATTTACTCAAAATCTTAGCACCTTCCGGTGCTATTGGATCCCTCAAGGGACGCACTGACCCAAAGGCCGCTAACCCATGGGGCACTGTTCTAGCATGGAGAATCTGTTAAAAAATAACGACGAAACTGTCAGTCACGCTGAGACTTTTTCTCGTTTTCTAGATCAATCTTCCAGCATTTATTTAAGTGCTCAAGTCGATATTGATTCAAAAATCTTTTAGGGCTCAAGACAAGAGGATTTTGTGAATCAAATAAAGGTTGATTTAAGTATTTCCACAGGGGAAAATGCTGTTTGTTATGGTTAAACATGATCGCTGCAAATGACGCTTTGAATCGGAAGACGCACTATCTTTAGACTACCCAGATTTCCCGCGGGGTGGCATAGATTTAACCATCCTTCAAGATCCAGTTTGCAAAACTGCATAAATCCTGGAACTGGCCCAGAGCGCTGCGGAGAGGGCAGCCGGGTCACAGCCCGGATTCAGCTCCAGCTGGACATCGGTTCCGGAGAACCTGCCCTCCACAACGGATGGAGAAGGGCCGGCAAGACGCTGCATGGATGGAGGGGGCAGCGGAACGTGCTTGGAGAAACGGTCAAGGATTGATGAGAATCAGCCCCGCCCTTTGATACCATCAAAGTAACCCCAGTATTGACGCACCAACCCGCAACTTTTCTGGTGGACGCTCTTATTGTCCTCAACCAAGATTTCCATGTCTCTATTTGACTGGTTTGCCAACCGCGAAAAAGCAAATAATCCCCAGCCGGTTCCCCAAGAGCGCGAAATTAAGGATGGCCTGTGGACCAAGTGCGATGCCTGCGGTGCCATGACCTACACCAAGGATTTACGCGCCAATCAGATGGTTTGTCTGGAATGCCAGCATCATATGCAGGTATTTAGCGATGAGCGGATTCGTCAACTCTCAGATCCAGGGACTTGGTCAGCCCTGGATGATAATTTAATGGCCTGCGATCCCTTAGCCTTTCATGATCGCAAGGCCTATTGCGATCGCATTGTGGAATATCAGGCCAAGACCGGACTAACCGATGCGGTGCAGACCGGGTTATGCCAACTAGAGCAGGCAGATTTGGCGCTGGGGGTCATGGACTTTCGCTTTATGGGGGGCAGCATGGGGTCTGTGGTGGGAGAGCGATTGACCCGCCTGATTGAAACTGCAACGGCCCGATCATTTCCGCTCGTGATTGTCTGCGCCTCGGGGGGAGCTCGGATGCAAGAAGGCATGCTAAGCCTCATGCAGATGGCTAAAACCTCAGCCGCCCTAGAGCATCACCGGGCGAGGCGATTGCTATTTATCCCCGTCCTGACCCACCCCACCACCGGAGGCGTAACGGCTAGTTTTGCCATGCTCGGCGATATTATTCTTGCTGAACCCAAGGCCACTATTGGCTTTGCAGGACGGCGAGTCGTAGAGCAAACCCTGCGAGAGAAGCTGCCGGAAAACTTTCAAACCTCAGAGTATCTGCTTGAACATGGCTTTGTGGATGCTATTGTGCCGCGAACGCAATTAAAGATAACCCTGGGGCGCTTAATTCGCCTTCACCAGGCGGTCCTCCCGGCCTAATCAAGGAGGGTGGACTTCAAGACGTGGACTTCAAGAAAATTAACAACTTAGTAGATCAGGGGATTCTGGGCTTTTTATGGTTCCTCACCGGGCAGCAGGAGAACTGTGCTGGGCACCCCGCAGCCTGGTAAAATTGCCTCACCGCCAAGGATTGGCAGTCTGGGGACAATTACTGGTGGGGAGTTGGAGGATGTGCTTGTCATTCAATGGGCATATCTTCCCTAGGCCGTCCTCCAGGTAAAGCCGTCCCAATTTATAAGATGATCATGTTTGGGTTGAGAGCCTGATAATTGAGCAACATTGTGAAAAGGAGAACTATGCTGAAACGGTATGTTGGGCTGGTGGTGGCCGCAGCTTTCTTTGTGTTTCAACTCTTCGGTGGGAGCGCCTATGGGTTGGAGCTAGACGATGCAACTCGCACCGTGCCCCTCAATGATCAAGGGGATACAATAACCCTGACTCGGACGCAGGCAGAGGAGGGTGCTCGCCTGTTTGGGAAGGTTTGTGCCTCCTGCCATGCCCTCGGGGTGACCAAGACAAATCCAGCCTTTGACCTTTCGACAGAAACGCTATCCCTGGCAAATCCTCGTCGCGATACGGTAGAAGGCCTGGTGGATTACATGAAAGATCCCACCACCTACGACGGCGAAATTTCCATTGCCGAAATTCACCCCAGTAAAAAAAGCGCAGATATCTATCCAGCCATGCGCAACTTAACCGAAGATAATTTGTCCAATATTGCGGGACATATTTTGATTCAGCCCAAGGTGATGGGGGATAAATGGGGCGGTGGCAAGATCTATTTCTAAACGCCCAACGCTGTCCCTTAATGCTTAGGGCCCTGGCTGTCCTAATTTCGCTGTGGTTGACTGCCTGAGCCAATGATCGTTGGCCAGGCAGTTTCCTGTTTTACCTGAAACAGTCAGCCGTAATGGGCCACTGAACAGGGTTGATAAACTGGTAGGCAATGGTTCAAGGGTGAGATCTGAAGCGTTGCAATCTAGTCAAGGGTGCTTTGAATTCCGGAAGAGTAGTGCTGTGAAAAACATTGTTGCGATCGCGTTTGTTTTGGTATTTGTGATTCTGGGATTGGGTCATCCTGCCGATGCTGCTGGAGATCCCGATACCGGCATGAAAATATTTACGGCGAATTGCGCTGCCTGCCACGCGGGTGGCAATAACCTGGTGATTTCCAGCAAGAATTTGCGCAAAAAAACCTTAGAAAGCTACGGCATGTATTCAGCTGAGGCCATTCAGTACCAGATCATCCATGGGAAGAATGCCATGCCGGCCTTTGGGTCTCGGCTGTCTGGAACGGATGTGGAAAATGTGGCAGCCTACGTGCTCCAGCAAGCCGATCTGGGGTGGCCCTAAGCGGGGAGCGACAGGTTCGAGTACCCACTAGATCCTCAGTAGGTGCTGTGCCTCGCGGGTCGTTTGGGCAATGGTGGCGCTGATATCCTCAGCCGTTGGGGGCGGCAAGGTTGGCAAATGACTGCACCACAGCAGATATTCCAGATTTCCGGCAGGTCCTGAAATGGGCGAATAGGTGAGACCCTGGTATTGCCAGCCGAGGGATTGAGCCCCGTGGAGGACCTGGCAAATTGCCTGGGCGTGATCGTCGGGGTCGCGGACTACGCCGTGTTTGCCCACCCGATCTTTACCGACCTCGAATTGGGGCTTGACCAGCAAAACCATCTCCTTCGGACTGCTGAGTAATTCCCAAAACGCTGGCAGCACCTTGGTCAACGAAATAAACGAGACATCCATGACACCCAGGGTTGCCCAAGCCGCAGTGGGGCCGTAGAGAGTTGCAGGGGTCAGGTGACGCAGATTAGTCCGCTCCTTGAGGACGACGCGGGGATCTTGACGCAATTTCCAGGCCACTTGCCCATAGCCCACATCAACGCCATAAACCTGCTGGGCTCCCGCCTGGAGCAGGCAGTCCGTAAATCCTCCGGTGGAGATGCCGCCGTCTAAACAAATGCGGTTATCCACGGAAATGGGAAAGGTTTGCAGGGCCTTCAAGAGCTTTTCTGCCCCCCGAGAGACGTAGGGCGATCGCGCCTTCAGATGGATCGGCAGCTCAGGGGCCACCAAAGTTCCCGGTTTATCGATGACTTGGTGATTGACTTGAACAGCCCCGGCGCGGATATAGCGTTGGGCGGTTTGCCGAGACTCACACAGGCCTAGATCCACGATTAGCTTATCAAGACGTTGTTTTTTAGGAGACATGGGAGACGGAGGGATCTCTGGGGGCGGAGGGATCAGGGTCTTTCTATCCTAAAGGGTCGATGGCCCCACGGCTGATTTCAGCAAGACTGATTGCACTAAGATAGCTATAGCGATCGCTCCCTCGGCCTATGTAGCTAAAGACGAGAGCTGAGATTCCCTACCGCGACTCACCTCCATGCCCATCATTGAGACCGAACAACTGAGTAAGGTCTATCCTGTCTCTTTAAAAGAACCGGGCCTCAAAGGAACCCTCTCCCATTTTTTTCACCGCAAGCGCCGCTGGATTGAGGCGGTACGATCAGTGTCTTTTCAAATTGAACCTGGAGAAGTGGTGGGCTTCCTCGGACCCAACGGGGCTGGCAAAACGACCACCTTAAAGATGTTGACAGGCCTGATTCATCCTTCCCAAGGGGAAGTCAAGGTGGTAGGCCACACTCCCTTTCAGCGACGCGCTGACTTTCTTCATCAAATCACCCTGGTGATGGGTCAAAAGCAGCAGCTCTTATGGGATTTACCCGCCATGGATTCCCTGCGGATCAATGCGGCGGTCTATGGGTTAGATCACGCCACCTGGACTCATCGGGTGGCACAGCTGAGCGAAATGCTGGAAATTCAGGGGAAATTAAATCAGCCCGTACGCAAACTTTCCCTGGGGGAGCGTATGAAGGCGGAACTGCTGGCAGCCCTTCTCCATCAACCCCAGGTGCTGTTCTTGGACGAACCGACCCTGGGACTAGACGTGAATGCGCAGGTGAGCGTCCGCAATTTCCTGCGCGACTATAATCAGCGCTTTAACGCCACAATTCTCTTGACCAGCCACTATATGGCTGACATCACGGCCCTGTGCGATCGCGTGCTCCTGATTCACTGCGGAGAGCTCATCTATGATGGTGAACTCTCTGGGCTGCTCGATCGGTTTGCCCCCTATCGAGAGGTGGCCGTAGAGCTGGCCCAGCCGCAGTCTGAACAGAGGCTAGAGCGCTACGGTGAGGTGGAGGAAATCAACGGCTGTCAAGCCCGCTTGATTGTGCGACGGGAGACTCTGACGCAAACCGTATCGCAGCTGCTCGCTGACTTCAAGATTTTAGATTTAACCGTGAGCGATCCACCCATTGAAGAAATTATTGGTCGTGTTTTCCGATCTGGAGCGGTGCTGGGATGATGCAAAAAATTCGGGTTTTTCTGTCCGTGTACTATGCCTACATGGTGGAGTATCGGGCTGAACTACTGCTGTGGGTGCTGGCTAATTCTCTGCCGATTATTATGATGGGTGTCTGGATTGAGGCCGCCACAGCCACCCCCTTGACCCTTAGCCCAGTCCAGTTTGCTCGTTATTTTATCAGCGTGTTCTTGGTGCGTCAGTTTACCGTCGTTTGGGTGGCCTGGGATTTTGAGAAAGAGGTCGTGGAAGGTCGGCTCTCGCCGCGGCTGCTCCAACCCCTCGATCCAGTCTGGCACCACGTGGCGGGACATGTGGCAGAGCGATTTGCGCGGCTACCCTTCTCCGTTGCCCTCATCGGTCTGTTTTTTCTGCTTTATCCGGAAGCCGCCTGGATTCCCAGTTGGATCGATCTGTTCGGCTTTGTGCTGGTCTTAGCCTTAGCCTTTGCGCTGCGCTTTTTAATCCAATACACCTTTGCAATTTGCGCCTTTTGGACCGAGCGAGCCACCTCTATCGAGCGAGTATGGCTGCTGTTTTACACCTTTTTAGCTGGAATGGTGGCGCCCCTGGACGTGTTTCCTGAATCAGTGCGCCAGGTGGTGCAGTGGACCCCCTTTCCGAGTCTGGTTTATTTTCCGGCCAGTCTTTTAGTCGGACTGCCCGTCGCGGTGGGGCAATCCCTGGGGGTGATGCTGGGCTGGATTGCGATTTTCTGGGGGATTAATCGCTGGCTCTGGCGGCGAGGATTGCGTCAATATTCCGGCATGGGAGCCTAGGTCGTCAACATGCGGCTTACGGCGGCGGGCGGGGCAAAGGCTTTTTCTGCCGCAGGACGAGGGATTCTGGAGGCACTCAACACAAGCATCCCCCGACCCACTCCCCTCAATGCACTCAGAAAAAAGACACTCAGAAAAAATTGGCATCTCGTGCTGAGATGCCAACTCTCCATCAAAAATTAAGCCACAATCAAGGGACCCTCAATCACAAAAGGAGGGGCCACTCGTTGCGTCTAAGGAGTCTAAGGGGGGTATCAAGTTAGACGCCATTTAGGATTGATTTAAGTCTGCCAGAATATCCTGGGCGTGTGTTTCCGTATTGACACTATCGTAGACCTTGCTAATGGTGCCTGAACCGTCAATGACGTAGGTGACTCGTCTGGCATAGCCGCCACCATCCACATCGTAGGCCTTCATAATAGACTGATCGGTGTCCGCTAACAGGGGAAAGGGAAGGTTGAATTTGGAGCTAAAGGCTTGATGAGAGGCTTGATCATCCCCGCTAACGCCGAGCACGACTATGTCTTTTCCCTGGTAGAGTGCGTAGTTATCGCGGAAACTACAGGCTTCCTTGGTGCACCCAGGGGTGTCATCCTTGGGATAAAAGTAAAGAACAACCGTTTTTCCACTGAAGTTGGATAAAGAAACGCTATTCCCCTGGGTATCCTTAACGGTAAAAGCTGGAGCCGTTGTCCCAACTGATAATGTCATGCTTTGTTCTCCTGAAAATGTAAACTTATCCCCTGAATATGATAAACGCAGAGCAAACGTGACTCAGCGTTCCTTGTTGTTTCAGGGTTGAGGTTGGTGTGGAAAAAGCTAGAACCGCCACTGGGCTGCAGAAAGTTGGTAAATATGAAATCCTTTACCCGCTAGGTCAAGGTTCCACCAGTGTGGTCTATTTAGCCAAAGACCCCTTTATTAATCGAAAGGTCGCGCTGAAGCTGTTTAACGAGTCACTCCTGCGACAGGCGGTTTCTAAAAAACTCGCTCAGCGAATCTTTGCCAATGAAGCGGCTCTCGTGGGACAGTTTCAACATCCCCATATTGTGGAAGTTTACGATGCAATTCTGGACAGCAGTCAAGGATTTCTCGTAATGGAATATGTCCCAGGTGGAACCCTAGAGCCGTTTTGTGAAGTATCCCGCCTGCTGCCCATTACGCAAACGGTGGAGATCATCTTTAAGTGCGTCCGGGCCCTTGAGTATGCCTATCAGCGCGGGGTGATTCATCGAGATATTAAACCGGCTAACATCCTGCGAACCACAACGGGCGATATCAAGGTGAGCGACTTTGGATCAGCGGTTTCTGATCAGATGGAGGAAACGCAATTAAGCGGGGTTGGATCGCCAGCCTACATGGCTCCGGAGCAGCTGCGTGAGGATTTGCTGTCTCAACAGTCTGATATTTACTCTTTGGGGCTAGTTATGTATCAGCTTTTGACGGGACATTACCCCTATTCTGCGGCTTCTAACGTTGAGCTGGCCTATCAAATTTTGCATCGGGACCCTCCCCCGCCCAGTCTTTACCGGTCGGAGATTCCCACGGCAATTGATCAGCTTGTGATGCGGGCGATCGCAAAGGATCCAGCGCAGCGCTATTGCCAATGGCAGGACATGGGAGAGGCGCTCCTGGCCCTGAGCAGTCTCTCGGCTCCAGTTCCCACGATTACTGAAACCAAAAAATTTAAGGCGATTCAGGATTTATCCTTCTTTCAAAACTTTGATGAGATTCTCATCTGGGAAGTATTACGCATTACCACCTGGCATCAATATCCCCAAGGGACACGGATTATTCGCGAGGGGGATATTGGCGATTCCTTTTTTATCATTACCCAGGGAGAGGTGGAGGTGCTGCGTGGCGATCGCCTTTTGACCCAGCTGCGAGCCGGAGATTGTTTTGGCGAAATGCTCTATTTTCAGGACACCAGCGCGGTGCGGACCACCTCGGTTTGCGTGAAGTCAGATACGACGGTTATTGAGATTCAGGCCAATCGCCTCAATCGATCCTCCGATGCCTGTCAGGTGGAGTTTAATAAAGCCTTCTTAAAGATCTTGGATAAAAAAATTGCCCGACTGGTGGCGCTAGTCGCGGATGATTAAATGCCCGTACTGAGGCGACTGGGATAGGGAATGCGCTGGTGATGAAACTGAAGCCAGACCTCCACAAACACCTGCTCCAGGACCTTTAAGTCATCCCGGGTGAGGGAGGATTGACTCAGCTGCTGATCGGTCCAGCGGGCTTTGAAAATTTTATTAACCGTGCGATGAGCCAGATCAGGCTGCTGATCTTTCAAAGATCGCAGCGCCGCCTCGCAGGCGTCGGCAAGCATCACAATTCCAGTTTCTCGACTTTGGGGAATGGGGCCATCGTAGCGAAAATCCGACTCCAGAACGGTCAGATCAGGATCAAGACGCTGCTGGGCCTGGTGATAAAAGTAGGCCACCAGAATGGTGCCTTGATGCTCGGGAATAAAGGCGGTGACGGCGGAGGGCAGGCGATATTTTCGGGCCATCACCAGTCCTTCGGAAACATGCTTCTTAATGATGTCGGCACTTTGCCAGGGATCGTCGAGGGCCTCGTGGAGATTTTCGCAGCCAAACTGATTTTCAATAAAGGCTTCGGGTCGGTGCATCTTGCCAATGTCATGGTAGAGCGTGCCAGTTCGAACCAGCTCCACGTTACAGCCCAGGGCGCGGGCTCCGGCCTCTGCCAGGGTAGCCACGAACAGCGTGTGCTGAAAGGTTCCCGGCGTTTCCATCGCTAACCGCTTCAGAAGCGGACGGTTGGGGTTTGCCAGCTCCGCAAGCCGAATCGGGGTCACCAGGTCAAACAAATTTTCCAGGTAGGGGCTCATCCCCAGGGCCGCAATGCTCCAAATTAGCCCGAGGATGCCCTGACGAACTGCGGCCCCCAGCAGGCCGTATCCCAACCCGCCCAGAATGCTCAGGAAAATAAAGTAAAGAAAGCCTTGCAAAATTGCAACAATGAGTCCCAGCAGGGCTAGCTCCTCACGCGATCGCGGCTGACGGGCTAGAACGCTGCCCACAAAGCTGCCAATGGCGATCGCCAACAGCTGTGCAAAGCCTGTGTCCAAGCCCAGGGCAGTGACGGCAGCAATGAGTACAACGGTGGTCCCTCCCAGCACAGATCCGTAAAAGCTACCCACCAGAAGACCCACCGCCGGAAGGCTGGTAAATTCTAGCTGGCTGAGGCTGACCACCAATGGCGAACTGGCGCTCAGCAGAATCAAAAGCAGGTAGTCTCGATGACTCAGGGGACGATTCAGGCGGCGATGGACGCTATGGAACAGGGCGATCGCCACCAGGACCCCGGCCAAAGTAATCCCCAATCCTTCCCAATTAATGCCTCGCTGACTGAGACCGTACTGCTCCAGGGTTTGAAATTGTTTGGGCGTAATGACGGCATGCTTGCGAACAATCACCTCGTTGGGCTGCACCGTGACCTTAACCTCCTCCACCGAGGCAACCAGCTGATCGAGCTTGATTTGGGTGGTCACCGGGTCTGCTTCAAGATTGGGCTTTAACAGGGGTCCTAGAATAGATTCGCCTAAGGCCCTGACGGGAGGAGAAGTCTGGTCCAGATTCGCGTTAATGGTCTCGGTTAAGTTTTGATTGGGCCAACCAGGGGGAATCCCTTGGGTGAGAATGCGGCGCAGGGCCAGGCGAAAGCTGGGCTTGACCTTAGACCAATCCTCATTGGTGAGGTTGAGTACCCGTCGCTTGGCTTTGGGATCCAGGTAAGAGCTGGGGGTGTTGGTTGCAGTTTGATACTGACGATGGGCCTGCTGAATAGCCGTGAGGGCCGCCTCGGCGGAGAGGCGATTGGAGGTTTTGAGCCTTTGGATCTGGGTCCAGGCCTGCTCGGACAGAAGCAGCGTTGGAGGCTGACTGCTCGGTAGCGTGGTCCGACGGAGCAGATCGACGAGAGATTGGAGATCTCGAGAGCTCATTGCCCGCAGCTCTGTCTGTACCGCCAGGGAAAGCTGACCGGTCGGCCAGTAAGGTAAGGGCCCCCCCAGCTGTCGCAAGGTAGAAGCTTCGGTGAGCACATCGGTCAGCTGAGTCTGAATGCTCTGGGTGGTACCGGGTTTTTCGCGGTACTGCACCGCAGCCGTACGACGAACCTGCTCGCGCTTTAGGTCCGTTTGAATTTGGTCAACAAAGGTTTTCCTTTGGGGCGCTCGAATGGTGGTGGGTGCCCGAGTGCCGGTTACCAGCTTGGGTTCATCGTAAAATTTGCTGCCAAAAACACTGGTCAGGGCAATGACCGCAAGACTCAGAATTACTGGCACATACCTTTTAGCACTGCGACGGGTAATGTGCAGATTGGGTCGAATGGTCAAAGAAATCAGCCAGTCTCGCCAGGCTTGCGGCGAAGGAAGATGAAGACGCTTCATTGGGCGATCGCCGACGAATTCAGCGCCTAGAGGAATGGAACTTGAGAGAGTCGAGGGTTACGAAGGCTCATGGGGCTACGGATAAAAAGAGTGATTGACCTTGAACAATATTATAATCGACAGGTTTTGCAGCTAGAACTCACGCCTTGGGGCAGTCTGGGTGGGTTTTTACCCCCTTCATTACAGCGTGGCCCCAGAGGGTCAACTAAAACCAGTCCTGTAGCGAGAGCTGGAGATCGCGGGGCCGCAACTGGCCGGGTGCCGTAATGACCGGTTCCAGGGGCTGGGGGTCCGACGGCGTTTGGCCATGGCCGGCCCAACGGTAGAACAGATAATCGGCGCTGCGACAAAGCTGATCCAGCGGGGAGTCCGCAAGCGGAGGTTGCGGCAGTGCCGATAGCCGAATTTGAGCCAGGAATGGACTGTGGACCAGGCATGGAATGTGGGCCTGACCCACCGAGACACCGGCCAGGGCCCCAGTCAAGAGGGGAACCAGGGGCTGGGCACCAACGGTGCAGGATCGCGCCAGAGCCTGGCTAAACAGATGGGGACTGCTGATCCAGCAGTAGCAGGCTAGAGCGATCGCCCGGTCCAAATCCTCTAGGCCTTGGGCCTGATGGATGAGGGTCTCAGCCGTGCGCAGGTCCGTACGCTGGGTGAGACCTTGGAGAACCGTTTGAAACAGGGTCTTTGCAGGGGGCGACTCCTTAGGCAGTATCGGGGAGAGGAGATCTGCAGGGGAGATCGATTGCCCCAAAAGACGCCGAGAGAGCAGGTAGCTGAAGCGCTGGAGTCCAGATGCACTCACAGAGTAAGCTGCTGCAATCTGCTGAATCCGCTGCTGGCGCCAGACTGGACAATCATGCGTGATCAAGGTCCAGAGGCAAGTTTGTATGACTGGCCACCGTAAATCCTGCCTGGACGGCAGGGATTCATCCCCCTGTGGAAAACCTTGGCAATCCCAAAACTCATAGGCGAGCAGATGGGCCAGGATCTGCAAACTGGCAACGTTCCCGGTTCCAGCGGCCCCAATTCCAGAGGCCCCAATTCCAGAGGCCCCAATTCCAGAAGCCAGGCTCTCCGCGATCGCAGCACCCATTAAAAGTCCACGAAATCTCTGCTGGAGGAGCGGCTGCATCATGGCCTCCCCTTTCTGGTGTTGGGGGATAGACCCGACCCCAGAGACAACCGTTGCCAGTCAAGCTGGCGAGTCGTGTCCTGGTAAGTCCAGCGCAGTAGGCTTGATAGCGGCGTGCCAATGGCCAGGCCCGCCAACCCCATTGCTCGCCGAGGGGCAACCACGGCCAGGGCAATGGCCTGCTCTGGGGTACAGCAGCCCCACTTTACCAGATTGCTCACGCCCGCTAGCAGGGGTCGGGTTGTGCCAGAAAGGGTCCCGTCCGGTAATCGTGCAGTTCCCTGATGGACCTGAATCTGGCGAGTGTCCCAGGGGTAAAGGCCATCGGGTAAGCCTAAAGGAGCCAAAGCATCGCTGACGAGGAAGAGCTGGTGGGGCTGAATGCTCAGCAACAGCTGCAGCATTCGGGGCGCCACATGCTGCCCGTCAGCAATCACCCCACACCAGACTCGCTGATCCAGCAAGGCGGTGGCCAGCAGACCCGGTTCGCGGTGGTGGAGCGGGGGCATGGCGTTGCAGGCGTGGGTAACCATGGTTGCGCCCT
>NZ_JTHE03000056.1 GCF_000817775.3 Lyngbya confervoides BDU141951 | reverse complement strand
TTGATTGCGGCAGTGGAACGGTTGAGAGCGGGATTTAAGGCACAGTTAGAAGAGGCAGCGGCTTTGCCGATTGGCCAAAAGGAGAAAACTCCCTTGGCCAAAACAGTTCGCACAGTTCGGAACTTACTGAAGGTTGAATCAGCCTTGTGGACCTTTGTCTCAACCCCAGGTATAGAGCCGACGAACAATGCAGCGGAGCAAGCCCTCAGAAGTGCGGTGATTTGGCGGCGCACCAGTTTTGGCTCGCAATCGCAAGCGGGCAGTCAATTTGTGGCGCGGATTCTGACGGTGGTGACCTCGCTCAAAATTCAGAAACGAAATCCTGTGGATTATCTAGCCCAGGCATGTCGAGCCAAAAGACTCGGAGTAGAGGCTCCATCACTCGTGCCTCAGCCGTTGGGTAACCTTGAAACCCCGATGGCTGCGTAAGCCGCTGGGACGGTTACATGGATGGGGATTCCCCTTGTTACCAGAGTGGGTGAAATTTTCTCAGCCCGCAATAGCTATACGTTTATGAAGAATGCCGGAGTTAGTGACGGTATTGCTTGGACTAATGAGGAATATATTGATTGGGGTGTCAGATTTGGGTTAGATCAGGCTTTGCGTCAAAAAGTCGCTTGTCAGTTAAAAGCTTCCAGACAAAGCTCACCGTTATGGAATGCAAAACAGTTCACCCAGGACATGGAGAATGCATATCAACAAATGTTGTTTAACCACGTAGAGCAGCTCGTCTAAATCTGTCCAAATCTAGCGTTGATATTTTTCAAGGTACTTTCGTGAACTGCAATCAAGTTCAGCGCTTGAGTCTCCTCGGTAGATAATGAGTCAACAACTTCTAAAGTCTCCGTTCCAGGTTGATACCACAAGATTTGGTAACCCAGTTGTACTAGATAAGGAGTAACATCGGGATTTACCTGCTGTCCAGCTGCAATATTCTCGTAGAGAATGACTGGGGTAAATTGAGCGATAAGGGATCTACTTCCCTGTAAAACCGAAAGTTCATGTCCCTCCGCATCAATCTTCAACAGATCCACCGTTGACAGGTTTTCGCGATCGCAGATCTCATCCAGCGTCAAGCACTGCACCCTCAGCGCATTCCTGGGCTGCGACCCATCTGTTTCATCTTCCTCGATTAACTCATTCAACTCACTGGCCGCACTCACCCCTAACAGCGCAGTGCCATTCTGATTACTCGCCGCCCCCTCCACCACGCTCACCCAATCCATGCCATTGAGCTGACGAGTTTTCTTGAGACAATCCACACAACCTGGAAACGGCTCCACAGCAATAACGCGACCTTCCGGTCCCACTCGCTTAGCAGCGCTAAAAGTATAAACCCCCACATTAGCCCCCACATCAATCACCGTCATCCCCGGCTTCACAAACGATCGCCACCATTCCATTTCCTTTTCAAACCAGTCTCCCTCTGCAATTAACACACTGGTCACAATACTTTTGAAGCTAGGTTCCACCGCCATCAGAATATCTTGATCAAAAACCACGGTGGTATAGTTCTCAGCCTCAGCGGGGGAGTGAGATACAATCAACCGATTGCCCTCGTTCTCTAAATCCCTTCCAACCCCCCGATCAGAAATCGTGGCCCATGCGCCTGATAAATCTTGAGGATATTGGTTGCTGTGCTGCTTGCCAATTTCTCGCCACTGCTGAGCCAAGGCTACTTGTCCTTGGTCGCGACAGGCCAGGTAAAAGGCCTGGGCAATGACGCTGAGATCTGGGGCTAATTCCCAAGCCTTTCGTAAATTCACCAGTCCCTCTAAGCGCTGATTCGCCAGCATTGAAATTCCCAATCTGAGCTGCACAGCGGCCGAATCTGGCAGGATCTGCGCCGCAATTTGCAGCAACCTGAGACCACTGGGATTGTAGAACACCAGGTGCGATCGCCATAGCACCTCTGCCGCTAGCCCCATAACCTGCGCATATCCATTGTTCTCTAGCACTAATCCTTGAAATATCTGAGAAGAGTGCTCCGGCCAGCGGCTCCAGGCTAAGGGGATGTAAACCAATCCAGGTTGAAGATCAGAGGATTCAGGAATCGAAAGCAGCTGGGTCAGAATCTGAAACGCAGCATTTATGGCAGCTTGGTCTTCCCCCAGTAACCCTTGCAAGAGTGCCAGATGAACCGCCGCCAGTGGAAAATTATCCGCACCGGTTTGCAACGCCTCAGCCGCCATTTCCCAATAAACCGATCGCAGGGTCGAATCCTCGGTGGCCTCAGCCTCCAAGAGCGCCATAACCCCAACATTATTCCAGTCCGCCCCTGACTTAGGCTCATCCCACTGGGTCTGCGGCAAGAGAATGGTGTCAATAGTGCTTCCCGCCAGTCTGAGATCTGGAAAAAGCTGTTTTAGATATTGCCGATAAGCCTCACCGTGAGAGGAACTGTTCATCATGCCCGTATTCATCAATCGCCTACGGCCTTAAAATACCCTGACCCTCCCGAAAATATTCGTAAGCAGCCCCCATTGCGGCCTGCCCATCGCCAGCCACCCCCAGTTCAACCTTGGGCAGAAAAATGCGGTAGACCGCTGCGCTCCAGGCTCAAAGATAGCCTCCTCTCGCACAGACCCCGTTCCCCACTTCCCTTTACGCCCCAAGCAAAATTCTGGTATCAATTGAACCAAAATTGTTTGGGTTTTGTTAGAACATCCCTTACAACAGAGGGAGCAGCCTTTGCAAACCTGAGCTGCTTCTCTGCCCTCTAGCGATACAGTGAACGCCTCCAATGCTCAACCCTCAACAATCTATCTGCCTTGACAAAGCAGAAACGCAACAGTTGATTGAGTGGATAGATGAGGTTTGGCACTCAGACCAAACCTATTTTGATCAAGCCCGCACCATTGTGCGGCGACTAGGTGCCCACTATCGCTCAGATGGGTTCACCGAAGTCATGTTCTGGGCACCGGAACAGTCCTCAAAAATTATTCAAACCCAGCGGGACTTGTTTCTAGAGGTGTTTACCCCCGTCGAAGCCGTGGACTTTCGCCTTCCTGAGCAAGATATTTTGTTCCAGTATGACTGCATCCCAATGGTGCAGCACGGTGAGTTTGTTCTGGGCGTGCTATCTGGCATGGTTCCGGGCAATCGCGATCGCTCCGGCTCATTTTATTGGCTGCGCGCCAGGGATAACCTCAATGAAACCATCAAAACCATCCGCGACGTTGCCCCCTATTCCCTTCCCTACGGAATCTATTCCCCCGCCGAACTGTACGACATCGAGTCCCTCCAGCAAACTCGCGCCGACCTAGACTATTTCCAAGACCGCGATCGCCTCGATACCTCCTCAGCCATCCCGCGGGTGAAAACACCCGTCAATATTCTCCAGATCCATGTGGGCACCGCCACCGGTAGCGGCACCTTTGAAGATCTGACCCAGCTTTACCAGCGCCTGTCGGATAAATTGGCCAACCATGAACCCCTGACCGCCGCCGAAGAAAATTTCGTGGGCTTCGATGCCGTGCAACTGTTGCCCACAGAACCCACCATTGAATACCGCTTGGGAACCCCAGAGCACGAGCGAAACCTGTTTGAATTGGACCGTTGCCTCATTGACTTTGGACCAGCAGACCCCCTCACGGCAGAATTGGCAGGCATTCCCGTTCAAGTCACCCTGCGGCGTCCCCACACTCAAAACTGGGGCTACGACACCCCCATTATTGGGGCCTCCACCACTAGCCCCTCCCTCCTGGCTAGCCTGCGCCCCGATGAGGTCGTCGACTTTATTGCCACCCTGCACAACTTTTCCCAGGGTCCAATTCAGGTCATTTACGATCTGGTCTACGGCCATTCCGACAACCAGGCCCTGGAGCTGATCAGCGCCACCTTTTTTAGCGGCCCGAATATGTACGGCCAGGATATTAACCATCAGCATCCCATTGTGCGGGCCATTCTGTTAGAAATGCAGCGGCGGAAAATTAATACCGGAGTGGATGGGATTCGCATTGACGGCGGCCAAGACTTTCGGTTTTTTAATCCCCTCTCCGGCAAGATGGAGTACGATAACGCCTACCTGTTAGCCATGAGCGACGTGGTGCAAGAAATTGGCGGAGCCCAGCGCCTGATGTTCACCATCTTTGAGGATGGGCGGCCCTGGCCCGAGGAAGGCTGGGAGGAAAAATCCACCTATCGAGAGCTGATTGATCTGCGGCCAGAGGCCTTTCAGTGGGGGCCCTTAATCTTTGCCCACAATACCCCAGCAATTAAAGGATTTTGGGATCGCAAGTGGGATCGCATCACCCAGGTAATGGTCATGGGCGATCGCTGGATCACAGGCTGCGGCAACCATGACACCCTGCGACGGGGCACCCAGTTGCCCACGGAAAACGCCATCAACGTCGGCCTGGGCCAAACCCTACCAGAGGTGATTAAAAATGCCTACGACAACCCAGCCACCCAACTCTGGGTCTACGGCTTTAGCCCTGGACTCCCCATGGATTTTTTAAACACCCTCATGGGCGCTAGCTGGGGATTTTTTAGAAACACCGACTACCGCTACGGCGTCAAGGTGGTGGCCGAAGAAAAGGGCTTTCTGGACTGGCGGGTCACGGAGGCTCAGTACGAACAGCCCCACACCTTTCGTCGCCTCAAGCAGTCCGGATTCTCCAGCCTGGGTCTGCTCAAGCACTACATGGGCGTTCTGGCCGACACCATGACCAGCACCGACTACGACCTAGAGCAAGTGGTGGCTGTCTGTCAAAGCGAAATTGCGCAGCAGCCCGACAATCAAGTGCTGCGGCATTTTCTAGAGGATCTCGACATATCGCACCTGCGAGATTTTGCCATGGCCTTCATGGAGGATATGCACGAACATTGCCGCGTGGTTCACTACCAGGCGGATCTAGATCCGGCTAAGGTGCACTTTAATGCCCAATTGCGCCAGTATCGCCGTCAAAATCCCTGGCTCTTGAATAGACTCACCGCCAGCGATCGCTTTAACCACATCCACGACCCAGGGCGAACCCTATTCCTTGGCCTGCGCAGCGATGCCACCGAGGGTCAGCCCGCCCAGAAGCGTCTGGCGCTGCTCACCCACATGGAAGGCGACCCGATCATGGCCACCCTCGGGGACTGGCTGCAGCTCGATCTGGAAAACTGGCAGGTGGCGATCGCCACACCGGGGCTGGAATCGTTGCGGCCAGAGCAGCTCAATCAATTTGAATTGGCCCAGGGCCAGGGCATCTTGCTAGAGGAATCACTCCCCTCGCCCCAAGGCCCAGGATGAAGCCCTAGGAGTCACTGGGCGATCGCGTCAACAGGGCATCCCCGGAGAACCGTCCCGCCCCATAAATGGTAAAAAACAGAAAAATCAGGGCGTAGAGCGAGGCCGTTTCCAGGGGAGGAACTTGAAATCCATCACTTTTTAGATGGAAGAAAATGGCCACCAGCATCGTTGAGAGCAGCGCGAGACCGTTTAAGCGGGTCAGCAAGCCAAGGGCAAGCAGGGTCGAACTGATGATTTCAATATAGGCCGCGCAGTAGGTCAAAAAGACGGGAAAGGGCAGCCCAATAAAGGCAACCACATTTTCTGCAAACCCGGAAACATCGGAGAGCTTATCGAGCCCATTGTGAATCATCAGCGCACCAACCAGAACCCGAACCACCAGGGTTGTGAGCTGAAAACCCGTATTGTCCGTAACGGCGGGCCGCAGCAGGGTGGTCAACAAAGAGCTAGGGGCTTGGGTAGAGGTCATAATCTGGAAGAGGGAAAGGGGTGACGACCTTATGGTACCTGAACAGCGAGTCTGAACAGCGATCCAAGCCCAGATTCAGGCAACGGGCTGGCCCCCCTCCTGGCTCAACCCCAAGCAAGCTTCGGTATGGTGGGAGAGAACCTTTAGACAGAGAATCATCCATGTCTACCTATTTGGTAACGGGAGCAAATCGGGGGATTGGCCTGGAATTTTGCCGACAGCTACAGAGCCGTGGAGACAGCGTCATCGCCGTTTGCCGCCAAAGCTCCAGGGATCTGGACCAGCTTGGGGTACAGGTGGAAACTGGCCTCGACTTAACCGTGCCAAGTACCTTTACCCAACTGCAGCAGCGCCTCGGTAGCCAAAAACTGGACGTACTCATCAACAACGCAGGGGCTTACGGGCTGACTACCCTGGAAAATTTTGACCCCGAGGAAATCCTCACCCTATTTCAGGTGAACGCCCTTGGGCCGCTTCAGTTTACCCATGCCCTGCTGCCCAACCTAGGACCGGGATCCAAAATCATCTTCATCACCAGCCGCATGGGGTCCATTGGAGACAACACCTCCGGTAGTTCCTATTCCTATCGAATGTCCAAAGTCGCCCTCTCCATGGCCGGAAAGTCCCTGGCCATTGATTTACAGCCGCGACACATTGCCGTTGCCATTCTGCATCCGGGACTGGTGCAAACTCGCATGACGGGCTTTACCTCCCACGGAATTTCACCGGAACAATCGGTGAAAGGCCTGATCCAGCGCACCGACGATCTCAGCCTGGATTCATCCGGCACCTTTTGGCACGCCAATGGAGAAGTTTTACCTTGGTAAGACCCCCCACCCAGGCAACGCAGGTCCAAAATCCCTTAAATAGCTGGCAGTTAATCATCATCAACGTCGGCTTTGTGGGGGTGCATGTGGTTTGGGGACTGCAAATGGCCAACGGCAGCGCCATTTTTGAGTCCCTTGGGGCCAAGGCTCAGCAGATCCCGCTGCTGTGGTTGGCGGCCCCCGTCACCGGGCTGATTGTGCAACCCCTGGTGGGCTACTGGAGCGATCGCACCTGTTCTCCCTTGGGTAAGCGCCGTCCTTACTTCTTAGCGGGAGCGCTGTTTGGCTGTGTCACCCTGGCCGCCCTACCCCTGGCCAGGGGATTAACCATGGCGGTCCTGCTGCTGTGGTTACTCAATCTCTGGGTGAACGTGGCCATGACGCCCTTTCGGTCCTACGTGGTGGATGTGGTGCCCCTGCCTCAGCAGACAACGGCCTATACCTGGCAAAGCTGTGCCCACGGATTAGGGGCCTTTACCGCCTCGGCGATGCCCTGGGGAGTGGTCCATCTCTGGCGGCAGCACCCCTTTTCCCTGCTGGGAAACTTTCCCGCCTCCATTGAATGCTCGCTTTGGCTGGGATCCGCCCTATTTTTAGGCGCGCTGCTGCTAACGGTGACCCAATCTCCCCGCCCCCTACAGAACAATGCCACCAGTCCGGAGGCGGGGATCGACCCCGCGCCCTTCAGCATCAGCACAGCCCTGCGCCACTGTCCTCCTTTGTTGAAGCAACTGTCCTGGGTGCAGGGTCTGAGCTGGATCAGCATGTTTTGCCTGTTTCTCTACTTCCCCCCTGCAGTGGCCCGCGACATTTTCGGCGCCCATTTTGAAATCTCCGATCTCTATGCCCAGGGCATAGAGTGGACCGGGCTTTGCTTTGCCCTGCTGAATTTGACCTGCATGGCCGTGTCCCTGGGATTGCCGCATCTAGCCAGGCGCATTGACCTGCCAACCCTCCATGGGGCCTGTCTGCTGGTGGGAGCCCTCAGTCTAGGATCGCTGCATTGGGTGAGCGATCGCTATCTGCTCTTGGGTCCGATGGTGGGGTTAGGGGTAGCCTGGGCCAGCATGTTATCGATGCCCTACGCGATGCTGGCACGGGTGCTGCCTCCGGAGCTCAATGGACTGTATATGGGGCTGTTTAACTGCTCCATTACCTTGCCGCAAATTTTTGTATCCCTGGGATTGGGGCAACTGGTGCAGACCTGGGTAGGGGGCGATCGCATGGCGATAGTCGCCCTGGGCGGGATTGCAATGTTGATCAGCGCCCTTCTCTCGTTTCCGATCGGGTCGAAGAAATTCTAAGGTTTGCGGATGGCTCAGGGCAGATTTGAACTGCCGACCTTGGGCTTATGAGTCCCCTGCTCTAACCAACTGAGCTACTGAGCCGTGTTTTTGAAACTTTGTCATCTTAACATAGCAGACCTCCCTTGCAAAAAAATTGCGATCTGCAGATCTGCAAGATCGCAACGGGTCTGAATTCCCCTTGCCCATCCATCCCCAGTGATCCTGGGACCCCGGCAAAATGTGATAAATCCCTAAGCCCTGACGCGAACCGTCAGATGACCGATAGGATTGCTATAGGCAAGCTGACGTAGGACGCGAATGGATATCAAAAACGGATTTGTAGGCACCGTCGGAAACACCCCTTTAATTCGCCTCAATAGCTTTAGTGACGCAACTGGCTGTGAAATTCTCGGAAAAGCCGAATTTCTGAACCCAGGCGGTTCCGTTAAAGATCGAGCCGCCCTTTACATTATTGAAGATGCCGAAGCCAAAGGACTCCTCAAGCCCGGAGGCACCGTGGTCGAAGGCACCGCTGGCAACACTGGAATTGGCCTGGCCCATATTTGCAATGCCAAGGGCTACAAATGCCTGATCGTGATCCCCGACACTCAGTCCCAGGAAAAGATGGATGCCCTGCGCGTCCTCGGAGCAGAGGTGCGGCCAGTCCCAGCCGTGCCCTATCGAGATCCCAACAACTACGTAAAGCTTTCTGGGCGCTTAGCGGCAGAAACCGAAAACGCCATTTGGGCCAACCAGTTTGATAATCTGGCCAATCGTCAAGCGCACTACGATACGACCGGCCCTGAAATTTGGCAGCAAACCGACGGCACCGTGGATGCCTGGGTCGCTGCCACCGGCACCGGCGGGACCTTTGCCGGAGTTTCCCTCTACCTGAAGGAGCAAAATCCTCAGATCAAAACCGTCGTTGCCGACCCCATGGGGAGCGGTCTGTATAGCTATATCAAAACGGGAGAAATTAAGACCAGTGGTAGTTCCGTCACAGAGGGCATTGGCAACAGCCGTATTACTGCCAATATGGAAAGTGTGCCCATTGATGACGCTATCCAGGTAGATGATCCCACCTGCATTCAGGTAATTTATCAACTCCTGCAAAGGGATGGTTTGTTCATGGGCGGATCGGTTGGCATCAATGTGGGAGCCGCTGTCGCCTTGGCCCAGCAAATGGGACCGGGTCACACCATTGTCACCGTCCTCTGCGATAGCGGCACTCGGTATCAATCCAAACTTTACAACCCTGCATGGTTAGCAGAAAAGGGGCTAACGCCCTAGGGGGCCATATGCGGCGATCGCCTTACTTTCTCGGACTCTTGATCACCCTGAACCTCCTCAGCCTCGGGGAGGCAGCGATCGCCCAGTCGTCCCGCCCCTGTAATCCCTATCGATCGGGTTATGAAAAAGCCATCGCCCAGGGGATCATCCAGCGAGCCTCCCTAGTCTCCGGCCCCTTGGAAGCATTCCAGTATTTTCAGGCAGCCCTGGACAAGGGCGATCGCCTGGAAACCGCCATTCGCGCAGCCCAGTATCTGGTCATTATTTCCGAAGGCGAAGGCCTTGCCCGCGCAGAGATCGCCCGCCTAGATCTGGAGGGGTTGATGGTCCAGCGCTTCAAGAAACCCGTGGCGGTAGCCGTGCCCATGCTGCCCGTGATTTTGCCCAACAATGTCTTTTGTCCCCTGCCCCCCTCTCAACCGTAACCGGTGGCCCACCCCCGCCTTGAGGAAATCCCCTGTGGACGGGGTTCTGTCAGGAGCAGGTCACAATAACCCAGAACATCCTCCTGGGACCGTCTCAATTTGTTCTTGCTCCACGAGGATGAGGCGATCGCCATCCCAGCGATGGGTAGTTTCCTCCAGACAAGACCCAGGACCGTTGTATTTGTAGCTATTGCGGAGGATCTGAGTCTCAGGATCATAGGTTGGATAGCCCACCAGTTCCAACCCGAGGGGGCGTATCTCAAGGGGAGAACTCAGGGCATCCACCCGCACAAATTCGTAGTTTCCCTGATAAGCCGCCTGAAAACAGAGCAGCTGCACTAAATAAACGCCATTGCTGCCCTCATAAACCTGAGAATAGGCTCGCGAGGCCTGGGGGTCAAAGGAAAACTGGCACAGCCCAAGATCCGCTTGCCGGTCTATGACCTGGGTTAACAGTGGGTGGGCTTCCAGGTCAGAGGCATCGGTTTCCTGACCGGAGGCATCGGTTTTCTGAGAGCCTGCCACCACTGATTCCAGGGGAGGCTTGCCCTCTTCCGGTGTGGCCCTTGGCAAGGTGGGCGGATCGGCACAGGCCAAGGTGAGGCTGGCCATCGCGATTTGGAATACCACGGCCCAGGGTTTTATGTCCATCAATATCAAACCTCACGGGGTGCTGTCTCTAGCTTATGGCACTGAACTCAACCCCACTGTGAACGCGATCATTGACGCCGGGCAATCCCTGCCTAGCGCAATACGAACCGACGCACCGCGAACAGGCTACCTAGAAAACCAATCAAACTGCCAAAGGTGAGCATCACCAGCGGCAGCAGCAAGGCTTGAGCTGGGGTCAAACTGAGCCCATCGGAGAGGGTCTGTAAAAAATTGGGCTGATTGGCCAGGGCCCGCTGCACGACACTGCGCGATCCTGCCATCAACAACCCTGACATCGCAGCCCCGATCAGACCAAAGGTAATCCCTTGCAGCAAAAACGGTAAATAGATCCAGTTTGTGGTGGCCCCCACCAGCTGCATCACCTCAATTTCCTGCTGTCTGGCCACCACAATCAACCGAATGGTGGTGTTGATCACCGCGATCGCGGTGAGCGTCAGCAATCCCACTAAAATCACGCTCACTCGGCTAAAGCCCCGACTAATCTGAGACAGATGCGCTAGGGCCTCATCTAGATAGGTGACCTCGTCCACTTCCGAAAAGCTCGCCAGCTTTTTCACCAAACCCGCTACTTCACCGGGCGAGGTTGCTCGCACCTTCAGCTCATCCACAAGGGGATTTCCCCCCAAGCCCGCCGTTGCCCCTGCAATATCCGTAGTGCCCATATCTGCCAGGAGATCCTTCCAGGCCTCGTCCTTGGACACCACCTGTACCGCTGCAATTTCAGGAAACTGCAATATTTTAGCCTGAAGGCGAGATCCCGCCATATCTGGCTTCATAAACACCGAAATCTCAAGCTGCGACCCCATCTGCCCCAGCAAGCCATTCACCTGCCAGGAGGTCTGCAGGCTAAGACCAAACAAAAACAGCAAAACGGTGACCGTACTGATCGCAGCCCAATTCATCCAGCCCCCCCGACGCAGGCTTCGCCAGGTTTCCTGGCTAAGGTAGCGCAGCTTCGTCATCCAGGTTTGCAGGGTATCGGGGGGAGCGAGTCGCGCAGAACGCATCTTATATCCTCTGGGGCGAGACTATTTTGAGTTGACCTTGGTTAATCTGGGCCACTGGGGCATTGCCAATTTTAATCAGATTCAGATCGTGGGTCGTGACCATCACGGTAATCCCGAGGCTGTTAAGCTTTTTAAGAATGCCAAGCACCTGCATGGCGTTTTCGTGATCTAGGTTACCCGTCGGCTCATCCGCTAAGAGCAATCGCGGCGATCCTACAATGGCGCGGGCAATACTCACCCGCTGCTGCTCTCCCCCAGAAAGCTGAAGAGGATAGTTTTTGGCCTTATCCTGCAGCCCCACCAGCTTTAAAGTTGGCAGCAGCCGCTGGCGCACCTTTTGATGGGAAATTCCCTGGGCCCGCAGCACAAAGGAGACATTTTCTTCCACGGTCCAGTTGGGAATCAGTTTGTAATCTTGAAACACCACGCCAAGCCTGCGACGCAGATGGGAAAGCGAATTGCCTCGCAGTTTCGCCACGTTCTCTCCGGCCACCCAGATCTCCCCTTGATCCGGCTTTTCCGCCCCGTAAATTAGCTTCATGAGGGTGGTCTTACCGGAACCAGAGGGGCCGGTGACAAACAAAAAATCCCCTTGCCGCAGGGCCAAATCCACATCTCGAATCCCCCCATGGTTCGCGGGATAGACCCGAGACACCCCCCGCAGATTGAGGGCATAGTCAGACTTCGCGCCTTGAAGGGGGGGCGAGTCGACTGGGGGCCGCCGCGGCGATCGCCGCAGTCCAAGACTAACTGACCGGGTGCGCAGAAAAGCTTGAGTCATAAAGCTGGAGCCATAGAGAATTTATCGGAAAGGCGTAAAGCGTTCGATCAGCGATTGCCAGGCAAATTCCGGCAGAGCCATCATGCGTCGCCAACGCCAAGGTTCTTGATAGAGTCGATAGGTCCACTCCAAATTGTGGTCGCAGAGCCATTGGGGCGCCCGCTGCTTGGTTCCAGACCAGATATCAAAGCTGCCACCGACTCCAATCCAAACTGCCTGAGGGCAGAGGGCGCGATGCTGGGCAATCCAATGTTCCTGGCGCGGCACCCCTAAACCCACAAAGATCAAGCTCGGCTGCAAGGCCTGCAGTCTCTGGGTCAGCTCCACCTGCTCGTCCCCTTGGACATATCCGTGGGCAACCCCCGCCAGGGTGAGATTCGGGCACTCCTGCTGCCATCGCTGGGCAGCCTTCTCCACCACCCCCGGCGCCCCCCCGTAAAAAAATACCGAGGCATTGGGCACCGTCGCCACTTTGCGCAGTAAAGCTTCGGAGAGTTCAACCCCAGGACAGCGATGGATAGACTGGCCATAGAGCTTCAGATACAGCACGATGCCTGCTCCGTCTGGCACCACCAGCTCAGCATTATGAATAATTTGCCCTAATTCGGCATTGATCTGAGCTTGCATGGTCATCTCGGCATTCAGCGTCACCACATGGGTGCCCTGTTCCATTCGAATTCGATGGATCAACCAATCCACATAGTCATTCAACCCCTCCAGCAGATCAACATTGACCCCCAGCACAGGAAACTGTCGAGGCGGATGAACTGAGACAAGCGATGACATGACTTAACACCATCTTCAAATCATGTAATATCTTGACACATTCCTTCCTCACTTCAGGTTCACCCGTAGGTTACCCAGGAAGAATCATGAATTTGTCACAAGGAAAGTTTGTTCTTAGGTTAGGGATGGTCCACCCTTGCAGCCCATCCTGGCGAAAAACAAGCCGGTTGTGGTCCAGGGAGCCGCCGCCGCATTTTGACTCTGACCCTCCGGCAAAACCGCTCAAAACCTCCAGGCTATCGGTCTACGCTTACAGTCAGGCTACGCTTACAGTCAGGCTACGCGATCCTTAGGCAAAGCCCCTATCCCAGGAACGCTTTCATTCGCTAGGATAATTAACAGAACGCTAAAGCTAAATTGTCACCAAACTAAGTTGTAACACTAGTGAAGTTTAAGGCCCTGTAAAGCTATGGCTGGCGAGTCGGTAAGTCCCCCCCCCAAGGTCTATACCCAGGCCCAAATCCAAGAAATTTTAAACGCTGCCATCGCCCAGCAGGCCTGGGACGGAGAGTTTTCCAGAGCACAGCTTTACGAGATTGCTGAGGAGCTGGAGATTCAGCCCCAAATTCTGCAGCAAGCCGAAGAGAGTTGGCTCAACCAACAGTCTGTCTTGCAGGAACGACAGGCCTTTGATGATTACCGCATGAGCCAGCTTAAGCATCGTACCGGGCGCTGGCTAATCCTGAGTGGGGCGCTGGCAGCCATGGGCGCAGTGATCAGCACAATTCCCTTTCTGGGGGTTCTTTGGATTTTTCCCGCTGGCATCATTTGTCTTCTCACCGCAAAGCTCGGGCTGTTTGCCTGGAGTATTTTTCAAACCAATGAAGCAGTCTATGAGGAAGCCTTTCGTCGCTGGCTGCGAAAGCGCCAGCTTAGCCAGTTCGTGAACCGCTGGTGGACGCGAATCAGCAGCATCTAGGATGTTGGTGATCTGCAATGGAGCTAAGCATTCAACCCATTCAAGCCGATCTGGTGCATCGGATTGCAGCCGGTGAGGTCATTGATTCCCTGGCCGCCGTTGTCCGTGAACTGATTGATAATGCCATCGATGCAGCAGCCAATCGTCTCAGCCTGACCCTCTGGCCCCAGGACTGGGCAGTGCAGCTGGCCGACAATGGCATGGGCCTGACCCATGCAGACTTAGCCGCGGCGGCCACCGCCCATTCCACCAGTAAGCTAGCCACCCTGGAGCAAATCTCCACCCTTGGATTTCGCGGCGAGGCCTTGCACAGCATGGCTCGGCTGGGCAGTCTTCAGATCACCTCTCGTCTGCAATCCCAAGCCACCGGTTGGCGGGCCACCTATGACGACCAAGGTTACGTAAAAACCCTTGATCCAGCAGCGTTGGCCCCAGGCACGGTGGTGCAGGTGGGCCAGTTATTCGCCAGTTGGCCAGCCCGTCGGGCGGCCCTGCCCAACACCAACCAACAACTCAGATCCATCCAGAGCCTGGTCTATGACTATGCCCTATGTCATCCTCACATCACCTGGCAAGTCTGGAAAGGCCATCATCCCTGGTTTCAGCTTGCCGCCACGTCGCGGACCGAAACCATGGTGTCCCAGGTACTGAAATCTGTTCATCCAACCGCCCTGCGATCGCGGCGCCGGATCATGGCCGGTCTGGAAGCCCCCCATGGAGAACCCACTCCAGAGCATCCCTTTCAAAATACGCTGGAGGTGGTGGTGGGACTGCCGGATCAATGTCATCGACATCGTCCCGACTGGCTGCGGACAGCCGTGAATGGCCGCTGTGTGAAAATCACGGAGACCTCACGGACCAGTGCCCTCCTACAGCCCCTAGAGCAAACAATCCTGCAAGCATTTCGTCAAACTCTGCCGCGGCATCGCTATCCCCTTTGCTTTGCCCACTTTCACCTAAATCCCGAATATATCGATTGGAATCGCACCCCCTCCAAAACGGCCATTTACCTGCGAGATCTGGATCATTGGCGATCGCAACTGCTGGAGACCATTCAAGGGCTGCTGCAATTCTCCGGCCAGGAAATCGGCCAGTATGGCCCCAAGCCACTGTCTCAGCTGGTGCGATCCGCCGAAGGTCGTGGCCGCTACCATCTCGATGAATTGGCCAGGTCCACTCCACCCCCTAGGGCCACCTCTTCCCAGCTCTCCATCAGCCCCCCCCATTTCGAAGGGGGCAGGGTGTCTCTGTGCGATCCCTTGCCCCAGAGCAGCCTGAGGCTCAAGGCCATCGCGCAGGTCCAGAAAACCTATATTCTGGCCGAGCATGGAGCTGGTATCTGGCTGGTGGAACAGCACATCGCCCATGAACGGATTCTCTACGAAGATCTTCAGCGGAGCCTGAATTTAGTCGCCCTTGCCTCCCCGCTGCGGCTCTCCCACTTATCTGAACCTCAGGTGGAGCGCCTGGCTCATTTAGGACTGGCGGTTGAACCCTTTGGCCCCAATAGCTGGATTTTGCGCAGTCTCCCTCAACAACTCCTCCATCGCAGCGATCGCCAGGATATTCTCCTGGAGATGAGCTTAACCCCCAATCTGGAGGCGGCCCTGGCCACCGTGGCTTGCCGGAGCGCCCTTCGCAATGGCACAGAACTTTCCCTTAGCCAGATGCAAACGTTGCTCGATCACTGGCAGCAAACCCAAAATCCTCGCACCTGTCCCCACGGTCGCCCAATTTATTTGGCTTTGGATGAACCAGCCCTGGCTCGGTTCTTTCGTCGAAATTGGACAAGCGCTCCATCCTCAAAGCCGTCCAATACTCACCACTTCACGAGAAAATAGCCGCAGGGAGAGGGAGAGAAACCATGGACCCCAGCCGCATTTTAATTGTTGATGATGAGGAGGATCTGACCCATCCTCTGAAGCGGGTGCTCAGTCGCGAAGGGTATCAGGTGGATGTCGCCACGGATGGGGAGGCCGCCATCGCCACCATTGAAGCCCATCGCCACCATCACCGTCCCTATAGCGTCATTATTCTCGACTGGATGCTTCCGGGCTGTTCTGGCATTGAGGTTTGCCGCTCAATGCGCTCTCACCAAGACGCCACCCCAGTCCTCTTCCTCACGGCAAAGGATACCCTCGATGATCGCGTGCAGGGTCTAGATGTGGGAGCCGATGACTATCTGGTTAAGCCCTTTGAGCTACGAGAACTGCTCGCCCGCGTGCGCGCGCTTCTGCGTCGTCAGGAGCAGTTCAGTCGGCGAGCCTCTTCATCGGAGGATCTGGGGTCAGCCCCTTCCACCCCAAATCGGCTGCGGGCCGAGGGATTAGAGCTTGATCCAGATAATCTGGTGGTCTATCGCAAGGGTCGGACCATTGCCCTATCCGAGAAGGAATGTCGCCTCCTTGCCTACCTGATGCAACACCCGCAGACCATCTTGTCCCACGAGGAAATTTATAACCACCTCTGGCCCGAGGAAGAAAAACCCGGCAGCAACGTACTCGCGGCCCAAATGCGTCTGCTAAGGCGAAAAATAGAGACCCCCAAGGACCCCACCGTGATCCACACCATCTACGGAAAAGGCTATCGCTTTGGAATGGACTAGGGCCTGGCAGAAGCCTAGCAACTCTTGACGGTCGCGGATCTTGACGCTGAGGCGCCATGCTCTAATCATAGGGGTGCTCACCCGTCGCCAGGTTGTTCCATGATCAGCGCCCTTTTAGTCCTGACTTTATTGTCCTGTCTCATTTGGATGGGGCTGCTCACGCTTCGAGGAGGATTCTGGCGATGCGACCAGCGACTGGATTGTCCGGTCAACCGACCTGAATGGACCGATTGGCCCAGGGTCTGCGCGATCATCCCGGCTCGCGATGAAGCCGCCTATATCGGGGCTACGGTGCGATCGCTCCTGACCCAGGACTACGCTGGGGCTTTCGAGGTTGTCCTCGTGGATGACCAAAGCTCCGACGCCACCGCAGCCCTTGCCCAGCAGACCGCGGCGGATCTAGGAGAAGGCCATCGTCTGCGGATTTTGACCACCCCCCCACTCCCTCCCGGCTGGTCCGGTAAACTCTGGGCCGTCAACACCGGAGTTCAGCATGTTCTCCAAGCCCCTGGCCGCCCCCCAGACTATCTGCTGCTCAGCGATGCAGACATTGTTCACCCCAAAGGAAACCTCACGGCCCTCCTGTCTAAAGCCATCACCGAGAATCGGTTGCTTGTCTCACTTATGGTTCAGCTTCGCTGTCAGTCCTTCTGGGAAAAGGCGCTGATTCCTGCCTTTATATTCTTTTTTCAAAAGCTTTATCCCTTTCCTTGGGCCAATAGTTCCCGCCATAAGCTTGCCGCTGCCGCTGGCGGCTGCATCCTACTACAGCGGCAGGCCTTACTCCAGGCCGGAGGCTTGGAGCGAGTCAAAGATGCCCTCATTGATGATTGCTCCCTTGCCGCCGCCGTGAAGCAAACTGCGGCCACTAAAGACTCCGGCAAAACCACCTGGGGCCGCATTTGGCTGGGACTTTCAACCCAAACCCACAGCCTCCGCGCCTACGACACCCTGGACACAATCTGGACCATGGTGGCCCGCACCGCCTTTACCCAACTGGGCTATTCGACGGTCCTATTGTTGGGGTCTGTGCTGGGAATGATTCTGGTATATCTCTGGCCACCCCTGGCGATCGCAGTGGGAGCGCTGACCCAACACCCCTGGATTGCCCTATGCGGAGGTCTGGCTTGGCTGCTGATGGCGATCGCCTACCTTCCCACCGTTCGCCTCTATCGCCTCCCTCCCCTCTGGGCAATGACCCTTCCGGCCACCGCTCTGCTCTACACCCTCATGACCCTGGATTCTGCCCGGCGTCACTGGCAGGGGCGTGGAGGCGCCTGGAAAGGGCGGGTGTATCCGGCAAAATCCTGACGGGATCCCAGGGCCTGGATTTCAGCCCTGGGACTCCAGGCCCGAGGCCCCTTGACTCAGGTTGGCCAAATACAGGCCCGTGAGCACCACAACGAAGGCCAGCCAATTTTCTACACTAAGGCGTTCCCCAAAGATCATCCAGGCCAAGAGGGCCGTAATCACGGGTTCAAGCAGGAGAAATAGGGAAACATGACCGGAATTCATGCGACTGAGAACGTAGGCTAAAATTCCCTGGCCAAGAACCTGACTGAGCAGACCCAGACAGATCACCGCAGCCCAAACTGAAGCACTTTCTGGGATAAACCCGCTCCCCTCCATCCATATCCCCGGCACTAGAATGACGCTAACCCAAAAACAGGACCCGGTCATGATTGCCGTGGTTGAGAGCTTCCGACGCAGCTTCTCGATAATCAGAAAATTAATCGCGTAGAACACCGAAGACATCAACGCGGCAATATCTCCAATGAAGCTATCATCAGTCACATTAAAATCCTGGATTCCAATTGCCACCACCCCAGACACTGCCAGCAGCAGCCCCATCAGGTAGCGTCTGTCAAAGGTATGTCCCAAAAACAGCCATCCTCCCAGGGTGGCAAAAATGGGGGTCATATTGTGCAGCAAGTTCGAATTCGCCACGCTGGTTTGGGTTAAGGACCAGGCCCAACTTCCTGCGCGAGCCGCAATGGCGATCGCCAGAACGAGCATCAACAAACCTTCCACCCAAGGGGTATCTCCCGCCAACTTGCTCTCTCCCGTAAGGTCAGCCTCGACATCAGCCGTCGAGATCTGCTTCAGCCCCTTCAGCCCGTTCATGAGGGCAAGCGCCATTGAAGCAATCCAAAACCGGTCAAAAATGGTAGCCAGGGGCGTTAGCTCAACTTCACTGAGGCGCGTGAAGATCGCCGAACAGGACAAAATCATGACGCCCAGCAGCAGTAGCAATAGATCCCTGGGCCAAGAATTGCTAGGAACCGTGGTTGTTTTTAGTTCAAGCTGCTGGGCCATGCCATCAAAAGCCTGAGCATAAAGTTTTCACACTCACCGAAGAATGAAGCCTCCACTGCGCCGGGAGAGAATTGATGAAATTCTTGAGACCTCTTCCTTCGCTTTTAACACCCTTTCTCCACTTTTAACACTCTAAAAGATAAGCATTCCGTTAAAACAAGCCAACAGAACAACAAGCCAACAGAAACCGGAGAAGTAGGTCGCAACGAAGCCCCTCATGGGTGGTCGCGTCCCCTCGCTCTCAATGGCTCAAACTTTCACGAGGATAGCCGGGGTAGAGCACAAATCCTGTGGTAAATTGTCTCAAGCATTTGTCTAAAACTTTATCCAGCAACGTTTAGAGCATGGCAGAAACGACCCCGGCAGCTGAACTTTCCTATCAAGTCGCATCCGAGCAAGACGATGAAATTAATTTATTGGAAATTCTGACGGTTCTAAAGCGTCGCTGGGTTTGGGTCATTAGCTCTTTTGGAGCAGTCTTTCTGGGGGTTGGCCTCACCACGGTGTTCCAAACCCCGATCTTCGAAGCAAAGGGCCAAGTTTTAATCAAAAATGACAACACCGCCTCTGCACTCCTCGGTCTCGCAGAACAGTTTGGAGGACTCTCCCCAGCCTCGAATCAAAGTAATCCCATAGAAACTGAATTACAGATTCTCCTCTCCCCCCCCTTACTTGAAACTGTGATTCAATCGCTGAACTTACAAGACAGCAAAGGGGAGCCGCTATTAGTGGAGGATTTTGAGGAAAACATTCGGGCCTCATCCCTCAGAGGCACCGATGTTATTGAACTGGCCTATAAAGATCCCAATCCCGAACGCGCTGCCGCAGTGGTTAACCAACTCATGCAGGCATACATCCAGTATGACCAGGAAATGAATCGATCCCAAACTCGGGCAGCGCGAGAGTTCATCGACCAGCAGCTGCCACGGACCGAAGGTCAACTCAAGCGCGCTCAAGCAGCGCTAAAGCGCTTTAAGGAAGCAAACCAACTAGTTGCACCCACTCAGGAAGCGGAATTTTCCCTGGAGAGTATTGCTGAAATAGAAAAAAATATTATTTTGACCCGCTCTGAGCTGCTAGATTCCCAGGAGCGAACGGCCCAGCTCCGACAAAATCTGGGGGGAATTTCCTCAAGAAGCGCTGTTAAAACCGGTAAAATAGCAGGATCTCAAAGAATACAGAGCAATATCAAGAATTACGAATCCATTCAAGATGAACTCGCTGCCGCCCTCAAGATTTATCAGCCGAACCATCCGGTGGTCATTGAGCTTCGGGAGAAGCAAGCCGCATTGGCACAGAACCTCGATTCTCGTCTAGCGCAGGTCTCTAACTCACCGTCCATTCCAGAAGGAGATCTCGCAGGGACAACGGAACAGACAACAGGGTCTGAGATTATGACCGATTTGGTCCAGGCAGAAGTTGCCTCGCAGGGACTCAGTGAGAGACTGCGAGGCCTAGCGGAGTCCTATGAACTGGCCAAGGGGCAGACAGAAAAATTTCCAGAGTTAGAGCGGCAGTATGCGGAGCTAAAGCTGAATGCAGAGATTGCAACCTTAACCTACACGAACCTTTACGAGTCCCTGCAAAAGGCACTGATCGCAGAAAATCAAAACCTCGGAAAGGCTAATATTCTGCACGAAGCCCCAGTCCCTAAGGATCCCATCTCTCCCAGAATTGTTCTGAATTTACTCATGGGGGGAATATTAGGCATCTTACTGGGGGCTGGGCTGGCGCTTATAGTGGATCACCGAGACTTGAGATTACGAACGGTCCAGGATGTTCGCAATATCTATCGGTTCACCTTGTTGGGGACAGTTCCGGATTTTGCGACAGAACTGGGATCCGCGGAGGTGAACCGCGCTAGCACGCTATTTGTGCGCGATCGCCCTCGGTCCATGATGAGTGAAACCTATCGCATGATTAACACGAATCTGAAATTTTCCCGTTCCGATCAACTTCAGGTTCTTGTTTTTTCCAGCGGGATGGCGGGGGAAGGAAAATCCAGCACCCTGGCTAATGTTGCTCTCGCGATGGCTGAATTGGGAAATCGCGTTCTGCTGATCGACGCGGATATGAGACTTCCCTCCCAGCATCAGGTGTGGGAAATTCCGAATCGGCGAGGCCTCAGCAACGTTTTAGTAGATAAAGCCCATGCGGTTGAAGAGATTCCCGTTATTGCGGAGAACGATTATTTGGATATTTTGCCCGCGGGCGCTTTACCCCCTAATCCAATAACGCTGCTTGACTCCCGGCGATTCAGACAGCTGATCAAGGATCTGCGCGAGCGGTATGAATACATCTTGATTGATGCCCCGCCCCTCACGGTGGCTTCCGATGCTCTCCTGATCAGTCAGCAGACTGACGGTCTGATTTTAATTGCCAGACCGGGAACGCTCAACCGAGCCGCGGCTAACACCACCCTAGAAATGGTTCAACAATCCCACGTCAAGGTGTTGGGTTTAATTGCCAATGGAGTGATTCCTAAAAATGAAGCCCATGGCTCCTACTACCAGCAGAAATACTATGGCAAACAATCCCCGGATGCAGAGGAAAAGTGGATCGAGGAATCCGAGACCAGGGATCCACACCTTCCCAAAGCAGAAAGGAATGGCACCTATCTGGTGAAAGATCGCAAATAATTTCTCGCCAGTTATTAAATCGCAAGGGGACAGTCCAGGTTCCCCTGTGCCTGGAACCTTTGAAAGTTGGGTTCTCTTTGGATGCCGCCCCGATTAAGATAGGTTGAATGCTGCAATCTGGGGGTTAATTCATGGGTCTCAATGAACGATCGCTGCGGTTGAGCACCTACTACGAGCAAATCCAGGAAACGATTCTCAAGCGTCAAGATCCTCTCTCGGGGTTGCTCCCGGCTAGCACAGCCATTAATGAGCATGGCAACTATACAGATGCATGGGTTCGAGACAATGTCTACAGCATCCTAGCAGTATGGGGCCTGTCCCTGGCCTATCGAAAATTAGATGACGATCAAGGCCGTACCTACGAACTCGAGCATTGCGTGATCAAACTCATGCGCGGACTGCTCCATGCCATGATGCGCCAGGCCCATAAGGTAGAGCGGTTCAAAGAAACCCAATCTCCCCTCGATGCACTCCATGCCAAGTACCACACCCGCACTGGAGATCCAGTGGTGGGGGATGACCAGTGGGGGCATCTTCAACTAGACGCCACGTCCCTTTATCTACTGATTCTGGCCCAGATGATTGAGTCGGGTCTTTCGGTGATCTACACCCGAGATGAAGTGGACTTTATCCAAAATCTGGTCTATTACATCGGCCGCACCTACCGCACGCCAGACTACGGCATTTGGGAGCGGGGCAACAAGCTTAACCATGGAAAGCCTGAGCTCAATGCCAGTTCCCTCGGCATGGCCAAGGCTGCCTTGGAAGCACTCAATGGCTTTAATCTCTTTGGTATTTACGGATCCCAGGCCTCTGTCATTCAGGTGCTGCCGGACGAAATTGCGCGATCGCGCGCAACCCTTGAATCCATGCTGCCGCGCGAGTCTAGTTCCAAAGAGGTGGATGCCGCACTGCTCAGCATCATTGGCTTCCCAGCATTTGCCGTCGATAACGCGGATCTATGCGATCGCACCCGGCAAAAAATCATCGATCAGCTCCAGGGTCGCTACGGATGCAAACGCTTTCTGCGAGACGGACATCAAACCGTTATCGAAGACAGTTCAAGATTGCATTACGAACCTTCAGAACTGAAGCAATTTGAGCATATTGAATGCGAATGGCCCCTATTTTTTGCCTATCTGCTTCTGGATGCAGCCTTTCGCCACGAATCTCAGCAAGTGCGCCACTATCGTCAGGCACTTGCCAGGGTGGCCGTACAGCAAAACGGCTATGCACTGTTACCGGAGGTGTATTACGTCCCTCAGGAGGCGCTGGAGGCAGAACGTCAACAGCCCCAAAGCCAGCCCCGTCAACCGAATCAAAATTTGCCACTCGTTTGGGCACAAAGTTTATTTTATTTAGGAGAAATGCTGTCCGAGGGTCTTTTAGAACTGGGAGATCTTGATCCCCTTGGACGACATCTACAAATCAAACGCAAACCCCTGCCCGTGGTACAGGTGGCTTTGCTGGCGGAGGATGAATCCCTGCAGCAGCAGCTATCCGCAGATGGCATACCGACCCAGACTCCTGCCCAGGTGGCTCCGATCCTGGTCCATCAGGCTAAGGATCTAGGGCTGATTTTTACCCAAATTGGTCGCAATGACCGGTTAGGGATTTCGGGCCGCCCCCTTCGACGCATGCGCAGCTTAACCACCTCCCGCATCTTTCGGATTCAAGGAGAAACCGTCGTCTTTTTACCCGCCCTGTTGGATCAGCAGCAGTTTTACCTGACGGTGGATCCCCGTTTCTTAGTGAATCAAATCCGCTCTGAACTGGCCTATATTCAGCGGCATTGGAGTTCACGCGGCAGACCCACCGTCACGCTACTGCTCAAGCACACAATGTTTGAAACCTCCGGGAGCATCGAACAGCAGCCAGCGCCCATGATAGAACTACTCCGGGAATTAGAGACCGGTCGGTGTGGCGATGTTTCCATTCAGACAGGACGGCTGAACCCGCTTATGCTGCGAGCCTGTGTGGAACAGATTGGCAATATTGGCACCTGGGATATTACCAACCTACCCTGCCAGGATCTGCAGCTGTTTGACCATTACCTGCAGTTTGACTCAAGCCACATTGCGCCCCTCTCAGCCGATCAAGAGCTGTCCTTAGAGCAAGAGTCTGATTCTCGGCCTATCTTGCAGCGATTGCGAGAAACGGATAACCTCTACGAGCAAGTTGAGCTGCTTGAAGCCTTAGCGCGGCTGGAAACCCTAAATTTTGACACCGGCCTGGGACAAACCGACGAAATCGTCACCGTGGCAGCCCTGCTTGAGGAGGTTTACAACAAGGCCATTGACTATCGCCAGTGGGACATTATGCGCTGGGTTGCCGGCCTCAATGATAAAGTGGTGACCCTGAGTTTGGCGGACGCCGTAACCGACATTCTGGCACGCCAGAAACAAATTTCCGTGGGACGTGCCTATAGTGAGGACTCCTTAATCCAATCTCCCCTTTCTCCCCAGGAAATTCTTGCTAAAATCCGCAAGTTTTGCCGTTATGACATGCGCGATCGCGTCCTAACCCAGGAAATGCTCATCTATCTTAGCCTTCTGCTAAAAGCAGAACCGAGCCTATTTGATGGCATGATCACCATTCGCGTCGGACATTTGATTTTACTACTGACCAGCGAGCTATCCCAGACCCTACAGATCCCTCAAGATGAAGCCTATGAACATCTGATGGCCATGAGTCCCCACGACATTCAAACGCATCTGCACAGCGTCCTCTGCGGCTACCAGACCATGAACCAAACGCTAATGGCGCAAGAGTCTTTACAGTCTACGCAGTCTAACCAAGACATTGACTGGGTCGTTTTACCTCAGCAAAATGAACCCCTTCCGGAACAGGGGGACTGGTTCCGCAAGCGACAGCTAGAGGGGTCGGTCAACCGCGTACCAAAGGATTTCTATCCGCGGGTCTGGACGATTCTCAAACACTGTCGGGGGCTGGTCATTGGGGATAAGCTAGAGCGACGCAACCGCCTCGATAGTGAGCCCCTGCTGTCGGAAATGACGGCCGGGGAGAAAAACTTTGCTCTCAAGGTTGAACATCTGCTGAACAAAATTCAGTCCCCGGTTTACCGCCAGATTAACATTGAGTGCTTGATGGAACTCGCGGCCATCGCCGAAGGAAACCCCGATTTACAAATCCAGGACTTTATCGTGCTGGATATTTTAATTGGTCATGCCGTGCGGTTGGTCTGGCTCGACCGCCATCCAAGCCACCAAGAAAACTACGATGAACACAAGGCGGAGGCCTGGCAATACTTTTACCAACAGTCTCCCTACGACTGCGCTAGCTACATTGTTAAGGCGCTGCAGTTCCTCACCCACATTGCCCAGGAGCGTCCTCCCGCAACCAGCCGTCGATGAATGATTCTGCCTGGATTTCAGCCTCCTGGCTGGCTCGTTCGTCCCTCGCCGTAGCGCCGGATTTAATTGGCTGTACCCTCGCCCGTCAACTGGCATCGGGACCCATCTATCGAGGACTGATTGTGGAAACTGAAGCCTACATGGCTGGCGATCCGGCCTGTCATGGCTATCGAAAACAGACCCGGCGCAATGCTCCCATGTTTGGCAAGGCTGGTCATGCCTACATTTACTTAATCTATGGCATGTATCACTGCTTTAACGTGGTCACAGATCGAGAGGGGCTAGCAAGCGCTGTGCTGATCCGCGCGATTCTGCCACCGACCTCACTGCCTCCAAGGCCCAAGGACCTGAAGGGCAAACCTGAACGCTACGGCGCGGGGCCGGGAAAGCTCTGCCGACTGTTCCACATTGATCGCACCCTCTCGGGGCTGCCCCTGCAGCCCAGATCGGGGCTGTGGCTAGAGCCGCGATCGCCAGATTTCGCTCAAAAACTCACCCAGGGGGGGCACCAGATCATCCAAACCACCCGCATTGGCTTGAGTCAAGGTCAGGATCTACCTTGGCGGTGGTATTTGAACCACTGTCAAGCCGTATCGATTGCTAGGAAATCCAACCAAAATATGGGATAAAACAGGTCGAGGGTGTGAAGGAAAAATCAAAATGGGCTTATTGACTCAACGGCGGCTGAAAATGTTGGGGCTAGTGTTTCCAAGCCTCTTTCTGACAACCGGGGCCAGGGCAACACCCTTCCTTCCCATGGAGATCACCTATCCGCCTGAGGAGGGCACCGCAGGACCACCCCCAGCCTCCCAGGCTCCGCCCCCTCCCTGTGCGGAACCCTCCACCCCGCAGACAGGCCCAGAGAATAGCCGCTGGACCTTAGTCGAAACCCTACGGGCCTGCCTGGAACAATCGGGGGCCGCCCCCCCGCTTGACCCAATTTCCAGCAGTAATCCCCATGCTCACATCCCAGCGGAAACCCAGATCATTTCTGAACGGGTTGCTGCCCTATCCGCACAACTAGCCCTCCTGGAAGATCAGCAGTTTTCCACCACCACCAAACTCACCTCCCTGACCATTCTTGGATTGAAAACCGGGGATAGCCTCACCCCAAGACCGGCCTTCATTCGCTCCCTAGATCGTTCTACGCCAACCCAGTCCCAAACCTCGGCCCTAGGCGCTGTCTTTTTCTCCCTCAATACGAGCTTTAGCGGTCGAGACGTTTTAAAGACCACCCTCTACAGCAGCAATCAGGCCCAGGAATTTTTCAGTCAAAGCCAGCTTGGAAATTCTCCGAGCAACCGCGGGATTGATACCTTTTTTCCCCCCAGCCGTACAGTCTGGTCGCTCATTCCCAACTCATTCAGTCTCTATCGCCTGTCCTACCAATTCCCGGCAACTCGTGATCTTTCGATTACCGTTGGGTCCAAGTTTTATCCCACCGATATTATCGATACCAACAGCTTCACCCATCCGATCAACACCTACAATTCATGGTCCATGGTCAATAACTTGCTCCTTACCCCCTATTCGATTCGGTTGCTCGGCGGAGCAGGGGCAGGGTTTGACTGGAGGATTAATCAAGGTCCGGTGTCGGTGCGGGGGGTTTACATCGCGCGCAGGGGGGGAGAGGCCGGGTCGTCCTCCCCCAACGCCTCGGGGGGGTTATTCGCCCCCCCTTACCAGGGCAGCGCCGAACTAGAATTCTCAGAGCGATGGAGTTCCAGCAATAGCCTCACCCTTCGACTGCAATACACCCACTCAGACAGCTCCGGAATTGAACAAGATGTGCTGGGGGTTAATGCGGAGGTTCTCCTCGGCAAGGTGGGGCTGTTTGGTCGCTATGGTCATGCCTGGGCGATCGCAGATCCTGGCATTAATCCCCTTCCCTTTGGCGATGGCGATGCAGGATCATTCCGGGCCCAGCTTTTTCAAGCTGGCGTTGCGGTACAGGATTTAGGCATTGAGCGATCGCTTTTTTCAGCCGCCATCAGTCAACCCTTTATTACAAATCTCCGGCCTGCCCCCGGCATCCTCCCGCGGGCTCAAACCAATTTAGAGGCATTTTATCGAATTCCCCTCAGCGCCAATCTGTACCTAACGCCGACACTAATGACCATTTTTAATCCCAACAACCGCGCAGATCAGCCCAGCCTTGTGCAGGGATTTCTGAGATTAACCTTTCTGTATTGAGGACCCAGCAAACCGTCAGCACCCATAGCCCGCATGAATTCATCCACTCTTACCCTCCATCTTTCCCCAGACCTGATCGAGCGATTGCAAACTTTCCAGCACAGTCGTCAGCTCAGTAGTTTGAACGCTGCTGCTCTGGCGATTTTAACTGCGGCGCTGCTGAATCAGGATCAAGCCCTGACCCAAGCTCTAGAGTCCCAACACCGCAGCAGCGATACCCTGGATTTAAGCGATTCCCCTCCCCTGAAGACCAGCGCTCCCTTACCAGAGCGGTCGGTCCCCCATGGGAATCCTTCCCTCTCCCATCTAGAATCCCCCCTCCCGCCGACCCAACTACAAGCCATAGAGCAACAGTTACTGGCTCTATCCCGGGAGGTGATTGAACTACGACAACAGGGACCGAGCTACTACGACCAGTTGCGGGGCCAAGTGGCAGCCATCCATCTCAGCCATTCTGGACTGATTAAGAATCTGCGGGAGCGACTTGAAGCCTTAGAAGCTCAAATGGGCTTAAAGTCTTCTTCCGTCACTCCCCCATCGGAACAAGCCAACTAGCTCACCTGAACGCCCTTCCAAAAAGCAATGTAGCCCTTGATCTGATTGGCAGCCTGCTTTGGCTCGGGGTAGAACCAGGCCGCATCTGGATTCACCGCTCCCTCTACCTCCAGAGTGTAATAGCTGGCAACACCCTTCCAGGAACAGGTGGTATGGGTATCGCTAGGCTTTAAATAGTCCTGGTTAACATCCTCAGGAGGGAAATAGGCATTTCCCTCAACCTCAATGCAGCGATCGCTTTCGGCAAGCACCGCACCCTTCCAAACCGCTTGAGTCATAGTCACATCCTGATCTCGTCTGATTGATTTCGTGTACCTTCCCCCACCTGTGGGGGAGGTGTTATCTTAACCAGTATTTACTATAAGAAACTTTAAGGAACGTGAGCCTGGCTCGCCCTAATCCTATGGAACTTCAAAATCTTATGCCCTCCTTGCACGAAGTTACCTCACCTGAAACTGCCCCGAACGAAACTCACGCGAACCTGGCAGCAGGGCATGCCCAAGAACCGCCGCTAGAGGACGATCAGGCCCGTTTGAAGCGCGATCAGGCCGACCCTCTCCCCGCCTCTCCGTCCATTTCTGAATCGGATCTACCAAGCTGGTATGCTCCAGAGTGCTTTGCAGATCGGCACATTGGCCCCACGGTTAAGGATCAGGAAATCATGCTCCAGACCCTTGATTTACCTCATCTTGAAGCGTTGATCGAGCAGGCCGTTCCCCAATCGATTCGCTCCCAGGCAACCCTCCAACTTTCTGGGCCGAGATCGGAAGCCCAGGTCATTGAGGATCTCAAGGCGATCGCGGCTCAAAATCAAATTTTTCGCTCCTACATTGGCATGGGCTATTCCGCCTGTATTACGCCAGCCGTTATCCAGCGCAACATTTTAGAAAATCCGGGATGGTACACCCAGTACACACCCTATCAAGCCGAAATTGCCCAGGGTCGTCTCGAAGCTCTGCTAAACTTCCAAACCCTCATTACTGAACTCACCGGGATGGAAATCGCCAATGCCTCCCTTTTGGATGAAGGCACTGCCGCAGCGGAGGCTATGGCCTTGAGCTATGCTCAACAGCGTCAAAAGACTGATCAGACCTACTTTGTTTCTGAGCTTTGCCATCCTCAAACCATCGCAGTGGTCAAGAACCGAGCGATTCCTCTGGGGATTGAAGTCGTTGTGGGCGACCACCAAACCTATGATTTTGCATCGGTGCCAACCTTTGGTGCCCTGGTTCAGTATCCTGCGACCAATGGCGAAGTTTACGACTACCAAGACTTTATTGACCAAGCCCATCATCACCAAGCCTTGGTGACTGTTGCTGCAGATTTGCTGAGCTTGGTCCTCCTCAAGCCCCCAGGGGAATTCGGGGCCGATGTGGTGGTGGGCAACAGCCAGCGGTTCGGCGTTCCCCTGGGCTATGGCGGCCCCCATGCGGCTTTCTTTGCCACCCAAAACCAGTTTAAGCGCCAGCTACCGGGCCGGATTGTCGGAGTGTCCCACGATGCCCAGGGCAAGCCAGCCCTGCGTCTGGCCCTCCAAACCCGAGAGCAACACATCAGGCGAGATAAGGCGACCAGTAATATTTGTACCGCGCAAGTCCTCCTGGCAGTCATGGCCAGTACCTATGCGGTGTACCACGGCCCCCAAGGCCTGCGCCGAATTGCACTGAGAGTTCATCGGCTCACCCAAGTCCTGGCAAGCGCTCTACAGCAGCTTGGGCTGGATCTGCGGACCCGCAGTTTTTTTGATACCCTACAGCTGCAGCTACCTGCCCAGGAGCTAAATGCAGTGCGATCGCGCGCACTGGCCGCCCGGATTAACTTTCGCTACGAGGGGAATCAAACCCTGGGCATCTCCTTGGATGAAACCACAACCTTTGAAGATATTCAGGAGATTTTAGCGGTCATTGCCCCAGAGAGAAGTGAAGCACTGCCCCTGAAAGAATGGGCCGCCACCTTAGGGGAGCAGAATATCCCCTTGGCCCGAAGCGGGACGATCCTAGATCAGCCCGTGTTTAACAGCTATCACTCTGAAACGGATCTGTTGCGCTATTTACATCGCCTTCAGGCCAAGGATCTCTCCCTGACCACCTCCATGATTCCCCTGGGGTCCTGCACCATGAAGCTGAATGCCACCACGGAAATGCTGCCCGTGACCTGGCCTGAGTTTAGCCAGCTGCATCCCTTTGTGCCACTAGAGCAGGCCCAGGGCTATCAGATTCTATTTCAGCAGCTCGAGACCATGTTGGCGGAAATCACCGGGTTTGCCGGCATTTCTCTGCAGCCCAATGCCGGATCTCAGGGAGAATATGCCGGACTGCTGGTGATTCGCCAATATCACCACAGCCGCGGCGACGGCCATCGCAATGTTTGTCTGATCCCCGACTCCGCCCACGGGACCAACCCCGCCAGTGCCGTGATGGCAGGCATGAACGTGGTTGTGGTTGGCTGCGATAGTCAGGGCAACATTGACCTGGCCGATCTGCGGAAAAAAGCCGAGGCCCATCGAGAGCATTTGGCGGCCCTCATGGTCACCTACCCTTCAACCCACGGGGTCTTTGAAGCCAGCATCCGGGAAATTTGCGAGATTGTCCATGGCAACGGGGGTCAGGTTTACATGGATGGTGCCAACCTCAATGCTCAGGTGGGTCTTTGCCGACCCGGTGAGATCGGCGCCGATGTGTGTCATCTGAATCTCCACAAAACCTTTTGTATTCCCCACGGGGGCGGTGGCCCTGGCATGGGACCGATTGGTGTCCAGGCTCACCTGGCTCCGTTTTTACCGTCCCATCCTCAGGTTGCTGTGGGCGGCAAGGAGGGCATTGGGCCCATCTCCGCTGCGCCCTGGGGCAGCGCTAGCATTCTGACTATTTCCTGGGTTTACATTGCCATGATGGGAGGAACGGGCGTCACTCAAGCCACCAAGGTTGCCATTCTCAATGCCAATTACATGGCCAAACGGCTTGATCCCTACTACCCAGTCCTATTCAAGGGCGAATCTGGATGGGTGGCCCATGAATGCATTTTGGACTTGCGTCAGTTCAAGAAAACCGCTGGCATTGAGGTTGAAGATATTGCCAAACGGTTGATGGACTATGGGTTCCACGCGCCCACCGTCTCCTGGCCAGTCCCAGGAACCGTGATGATTGAGCCAACGGAAAGTGAATCCTTGGTGGAACTGGATCGCTTCTGCGACGCCATGATTGCCATTCGCGCTGAAATCGCGGAGGTGGAAACCGGACAAGCGGATCTCAAGGACAACGTTCTCAAACATGCGCCGCACACTGCCCAAGTGGTCATGGCAGATGACTGGTCCCGGCCCTACGCCCGTGAAAAGGCCGCCTACCCGGCTCCCTGGACCCGAGAGGCGAAATTCTGGCCCGCAGTGAGCCGCATTAATAGCGCTTACGGCGATCGCAACTTAGTTTGCACCTGCCTCCCCCTCGATGCTTACCAAGACTGATATTCCGGCAGTTTATGACCTCCTTGCCTCCCATTCCCATTCACCTTGTCACGGCCCAACAGATCGAAACCCTGGCGCCAGAGGTAAGAGCCTGGGCCACAGCCACAGGGTTTCAAGCCCAAGCCGATAGCTTCTGTCTGGTTCCAGGGGAAGGGGGGCACTTAAGGCAGGTGCTGGTAGGGTACGAGGGAACGGTGACCCCTTGGGTGCTGGGGGCCGTCTCCGCCCAGCTCCCTAACCACCACTACCGTCTAGCGGGAAACTGGACGCCGGAGGAGGCCACCGCCCTCAGCCTGGGGTGGAGGCTCGGTCAGTATCAGTTCTCAACCTATCGAGAAAACGATCGTCCCTTGGCGACTTTAATGAATTGCGACCATTCCCATCTGGCCTACCTAGAGGCGGCCAGCCAAGCCACTCAACTGGTGCGGGATCTCATCAACACCCCGGCCAATGACATGGGGCCAGAGCAGCTTGAAGCCGAAATTCGTCAGCTGGCCCAAACCCATGATGCCCAGCTAAGCACCGTGACCGGCCCAGATTTATTGGCCCAGAACTATCCCATGATCTACGCCGTTGGCCAGGCCAGTGCCCAGGCTCCACGGCTATTGGATTTGCGCTGGGGAAATTTATCCCACCCTCGCGTTACCCTGGTCGGTAAAGGCGTTTGTTTCGACAGTGGTGGTCTTGACCTCAAACCGGCCCAGGGCATGCTGATGATGAAAAAGGATATGGGCGGTGCAGCCCACGTCCTGGGAGTGGCCAAAATGGTGATGGCACTCAACCTGCCGGTGGCGCTGCGAGTCCTCATTCCCGCAGTTGAGAACAGCGTCGCTGGCAATGCCATGCGTCCCTTAGATGTTCTCAAATCCCGGCGCGGCCTCAGCGTCGAGGTTGGCAATACCGATGCTGAAGGCCGACTTGTGCTTGCAGATGCCCTCTGGGAGGCAGTCTCTGAAGATCTGGATCTCCTGATAGATTTTGCTACGCTCACTGGCGCAGCGCGGGTTGCTCTGGGGAGTGAGCTCCCCGCTTGTTTTTGTAATCAACCTGACCTGGCCCGGCAGGTGCTGGCCTGTGGCGAACAAACCCATGATCCCCTGTGGCAACTGCCCTTACATCAACCCTATCGTTCGCTACTGGAGAGCAAGGTGGCGGATCTTTCCAATATTTCCAGCGGATCCTACGGTGGGGCCATTACCGCAGCCCTCTTTTTACAGGAGTTTATCAAACCCGAGACGCCCTGGATTCACATTGATGTGATGGCTTGGAACGTGCGATCGCTCCCCGGTCGCCCAGAGGGAGGCGAAGCGATGGGAATGCGCGCCATTGTCAAGCTCATTGAACAAATTGCAAGGGACGAGTCAGGACTGTCCTGATTGTGGTGCCGCAGTCAAACAAGACTTGAGCGTGAGAGTGCATCAGTGCCCTAGTTGTGGCTCAACTAAGCCGAGGGATGTTGCAGCAGCGCAAGTGATCTGTAGCCGTGGGCAACGGCAAATAGGAAATGCCTGTGGAGTCGGGGTGACGGGGAGTTCAGTCATGAATTCTAGTCAACTGGCACTGAAACAGGAAATCTTTGGGGCGACCCAGGGAATCTCTCTCTGTCCCTGAAAGGTTAAAGAGAGAGGATGTCAAGCAAGATTCACCGTATGGGTCTGGAGAAACTGCTCTGCCAGGTCAAACAGGCGATCGCGTTTTTCGGGCTTCATTCGCTCCAAGGAACGCACCATCACAGACATGCGGGGATTTTTTTGAATCATCTCCCGCTGGCGATGGATAAAGCGCCAGTAGAGTCCGTCCCAAATGGTGCACCAATCCCCCTGGGGATAGTCCCCCATTTTGCGCAGGTAGTTTGATCCGCAAATGTAGGGCTTGGTCATCATCACGCCACCCTCAGCAAACTGGCCCATACCGTACACATTGGGCACCATCACCCAATCGGCGCTGTCCACAAAAAATTCCATAAACCAGCGATAGACCTGTTGAGGATGAATCTCGCACAGAAGCATGGCGTTGCTCATCACCATCAGCCGCTCAATGTGGTGTCCCCAACCCCGCGTCTGGAGCCGCCCAATTACCTGGTCAACGGGATCTAGGCCCGTGGTGCCCTCGTACCAGCTCGGCGTGAGCTGGCGGGTGTGGCCCAGATGATTGGACTGCCGCTGATCTTCACCCCGGTCGTGGTAGACGCCGCGAATATATTCACGCCAGCCAATAATTTGCCGGATAAATCCCTCCAGGCAGTTGAGCGGAATCTGGTGCTGTTCACCATAGGTGAGGGCAGCATGGACCACCTCCCGCGGGGTGAGAATTCCCAAGTTCATCAGGGGGGAAAGCACCGAGTGAAATAAAAACGGATCTCGGGTCGAGAGCGCATCTTCATAGGGACCAAACTGAGCAAAGCGCTCCTGGAAAAACTGATCCATCCAGGCCACGGCCCCCTCTCGAGTCACCGGCAACCAGAAATTATGGGACTGGCCCGGATGATCCCCCAGGTGCGCTTCTACCCAGCTCGACACCGCCTGCACGTGGACCGTCGGCTGGGGCGGCTTAATGCCTGGAATCGCAATGTCCTCAGGCAGCGACTCGCGGTTTTGGTCATCAAAGCTCCAGCGATCGCCCACCGGCTGCCCGTCCTCGGTGAGCAAAATATTCAGCCGCCGCCGCTGAAGCTTATAGAAGTCCACCATAACGTAACGTTTATAGGCTTTTCGGTACTCCTGAAACTGAGCCTGGGTTGTTAGAAACAGGGGACTTTCGTGGGTCATCAGCCTCAAGCCTTCGCGATTGCAAAATGCTTCTAGACGCGATCTCACGGCATGGTCTTCCACCACATAGGTATGAATGGCTTCGCTAGGGTGCTCAGCCAGAGTCCGGCTGAGCTTTTCCTCGTAGGAGAGGGCGGGAGACGTCTCATCGATCTCCCAATAGTGAACAACGTGCCCCTGAGAGCGCAGACAATCGCGATGATGACGCATCGCTGACAAAACCAGAATAATTTTGTGTTTGTGATAGCGAATTCGCCTGCAAAATTGGGCATCTTCAGCCATGAAGATGTCATGTTCCGCCAGGGGTAATGCCTCATGCCTGGGAAAAAGCATATTGCCGAGCAAAACAATCATGATAAAAACGGTGACCCCGTGGGAAATTGGTACTAAAATATAAATTCTGTGGATTTATCGGAAAGAGTCCTTCAGCCCCTGAGATTGGCGACAATGGCGCTAAAAATTGGGAATTTGTGGCTCGAATCTAAATCATCCTACACAAACAACAGGTAACCTTATGCAAATCTCCGTTAAAGAACAAGGAGGAGGATAATTGAAAAAACTTCAGCCAATGTTTAACTCAGTTCCTACATCGGTTGGTCGTCACTGTATTTTAGAACTTTACGAATGTCCGAAACATTTGCTCGACGACCAGCCATTTATCCAGACAACCCTCAGAAAAGCAGCATTGATTGCAAAATCAACACTTTTAGGGGAGTTATCTCATAAATTTGACCCTCAGGGCGTAACGGCGCTGGTTTTATTGGCTGAATCTCATATTTCTATCCATACCTGGCCAGAGGCTGGATATGCGGCGGTGGATGTCTTCACCTGCGGAGAACATACCCTCCCCGAAGAGGCCAGCGAGTACATTGCGCTGGCGCTGGAATCAGGGCGTCACTCCCTGTCTACCCTCCCTCGGAGTGGACCGCAAAACGCCATTGTCCCCGATGCCATGCTGAGTTTGGCCGTATAAAAAAAGGTTAACTGCATCCAGCGAATTGCCCTTCTCACCCCCTGAGGAGGGCTTTTTGCTCGCTAGGTCAGTGCACATTGGTGATCATCATCATGGCGATCGCCATCCTCAGTCGCCGATAATTCAGGGGTGTGTCAACGCGGTACCCTACTCCATTTACTTGATGAGGATTATGACTACGCCCATGCCCGCCCTCCTTGCCAATCGCTACCAAGTCCTACGGGTCTTGGGTGATGGCGGCTTTGGCACCACCTACCTGGCAGAAGATACCCAAATGCCGTCAAATCGGCGCTGCGTGGTGAAACAGCTGAAGCCGGTAGAGGATAACCCGCAAATTTACGAATTGGTGAAGGAACGGTTTCAACGGGAGGCCGCTATTCTAGAAACCCTCGGAGAGGGCTATGATCAAATTCCCCATTTGTATGCCTATTTCTCCCAGGCTGAGCAGTTCTTTTTAGTAGAAGAGTGGGTAGAAGGCGAAACCCTGACCGAAAAAATTCGCCGCGAAGGTCTGCTTCCCGAAGTAACGGTACGTCAAATCCTGGCCCGAACGCTTCCGGTCCTGGGCTATATTCATCAACAGCAAATGGTGCATCGGGATATTAAACCCGACAATATTATTCTGCGCCAGCGCGACGGGGTGCCCGTACTCATTGACTTTGGAGCGGTCAAGGAAACCATGGGCACCGTGATTAATTCCCAGGGGAACAGCTCCCGGTCCATTGTGGTGGGAACGCCAGGTTTTATGCCCTCAGAACAGATGGCCGGTCGGCCCCTGTTTAGCAGCGATCTCTACAGTCTTGGACTCACCGCAATCTACTTACTCACCGGGAAAATTCCCCAGGATCTGCCCACGGATCTGGCCACCGGCGCAATGCAGTGGCGGCACTTTGCGCCCGGCGTAACCCCTGGCTTTGCCAACTTGCTAGACCGAGCGATTCAGCTTCAGCCCCGCGATCGCTTTCACACCGCCTCCGAGATGCTTTCCGCTCTGGAATCCTTCGATGCAGCAACCCAGGCCCTCCATCCGATGTCGGCGCCCCCTCCCTTGGGCGGAGTCCAAATTCCGGGGAGTCCTGGCCTGAACGGCCCCCAAACCGTGCCTCAAAGTCCCTACCCCACCCCTCAATACCCCCCTCAGCCCCAGGTTTACAGCTCACAGCCCGTCTACAGCAACCCTCCACAGCCTATTTATAATCCTGGCGCGGTTAACAGCGCAGGTCCCACAGCCCAAATCCCCGGCTATCCCCAGCCCTCGACGCCGCCGCTGCAAGCCCAAGCTTCTCCCTCGGGAGACTGGAAAAAAGCTGCAATTATTGGCGGATTTATTGGCCTCTCAATTCTGGGAGGAGCCGTTATGCTGCGGGCGCAGATTGGTAATTTCTTTGGAGATCCCGAGCCCAATACCGCCCAGATCAGTCCTTCCCCCAATCCCCCCCCAGCATCGGAGGAAGCGGATACCAATCAAGAGGAAGGTTCTGCCACGCCTGCGGTGGGTTCCAACCCGCCACCCGTCAGTCAGTCGCCGGCAACGGATCCGTCCAACCCGAACACCTGGGAAACCAACGCCCAAATTATCGGTAAGGCAGGTCAGAAAAATATTCGTTCTGGCCCCGGCACCGACTTTTCTGTCCGCCACATTGCCTACCCTGGCGATCGCGTCCAGGTGATTAGCGAAGATTACGACAAAGGCGGCTATCTCTGGTACAACATTTACTTTCCCAATTCAGGGGCAGAGGGCTGGCTTGCGGCCCAACTTCTCAAAATTGACGGTCAAGCAGTCTACCAACCGCCCAAGCCAGACCCTAAACCCTCAGAAACACCAGCCCCGGCAGCTGACACTAATGCCACCATCGTGGGAACTCCCGGTTCTAAAAATATTCGCTCCGGTCCCGGCACCAATTTCGGGGTAGCGCACATTGCCTATCCGGGCGATCGCGTCAAAATTATCAGCACAGACTATGATTCCGGCGGATATCAGTGGTTTGAAATCTATTTCCCTAAATCCGGTGCCTCAGGATGGATTGCAGCGCAGCTCATTCAAACAGATTGAGCCAAACTATCGAAATCTGGGGATTAGCCGCACCTTAACCCAACTTCAGTCTCGATGACCTGCGAGAGATTGGCTGTCCTCGACTCTTGCTTTCATGCCAGGAACCTACATTTCGCAGGTGCAGAAAAAAGAGAGAGTAGGTCACAGCGGGTAGCCAGGATGTGTATCAATGACCTGAAAAACTCAAGGTTGAGAAATCTAGGCCATTGAGGCTTAATGGCTGGCGTCATTCTCGAAGCGAGCCACCTCAATAATGACCGCATTGGCCAAGTTACAAATCTGACGGAGGATCGCTGCCGTATCATACGCCTGTTGGGGCCACCAGCCTATCGCTACTACCTGATGTCATGACCTGCGAACTGTAGGCTGGACCTGAGTCCCCATTCGGATTGAAGGTTCTCCCCTTCAATCCATTACATCTCGCAACATATTCCAAAACGTCAACACCGCCGGAGAATGCATGGCCTGGCTCACAATGGCAGCCCCAATTCGCCGCTCCAAGGGCACTGGCAACGATCGGATACAAACGTTTTCTGGAATCGGCAAAGCCGCCAGCTTCGGCAAAATTGCTGCGCCTAATCCCTGACTGACCATGCTCACAATGGTCGAATCCTGCGTAATCTGATACCCGACCCGCAGGGTCTGCCCCCAGTTTTTCCAGTGATCCTGCACCACGGTGGTGCATTCCGCATAGTTGAGCAAAATAAACGTGTAGCGATTGAGATCGCCCCAGGAAAGAGGATCAGGAATTGGCGTTTGAGCCTTGGGAAGAAGTGCAACAAATTCATCGCGGGCAATTTCCCAAATATCGAGATCCTCCGTTTGACGCGGCAGCGGAATGATCCCAATGTCCACATCACTTTGGCGAAGATTGCGCACAATTGTCTGGGGATCGGCCTCCTGTAGACTAATTTCCACCCCTGGAAATCGCTGGGAAAAATGCGCAATGAGCGGCGGTAAGAGATGGGTCGCTGCACTGCGAAAAGAGGCCAAGCGAACTCGCCCCCCTTGCAGCTTTAACTCTCGATCTACCTCGGTTTCAATTTGCTGACGCAGATCTAATATCTGCTGAGACAGGTGCAGCACCCGTTCACCCAAGCGGGTGGGCCTTGCCCCAAATCGCCCCCGCGACAGCAAACAGACCCGTAGCTCGTCCTCCAGCGACGCGATCGCTCGACTCACTGCAGACTGAGAAATGCCGAGTTCCAGAGCAGCATGGGAAAAGCTCCCGGCTCGAACCACTGTTTCAAATACCTTGAGATGAAACAGCTCCATACCTACCCCATGTCATTTACTCGAATGGAGGTCATGTTAGCGACGGTCAACCTGTAATTATGTGCCTGATTTTACATCCATCCCCATCCTGCATAGTAAACCCGCGAGGGACGTTTTGTTTCCCAGAATTAAGTCCGTTAGCTTGGGATGAACGCTTGCACCCTTTATTTCGATCGGCATCCCAAACTTGTCATGTATCAGCTCATTCCGTTTCACCGCTTCCGCGAAACCCCCCAGGTTCGGTTCTTCGACATCACCATCAGCCACTCTAATGCCCGCGATTTGGTGTTTCACGAAGGTCCAGCTACCAGTCCCAATAACGACGAATCAGGCGCCTGGCAATTTTACCTCCATCCCCACCAGGAAGATAATTTAATGGCACTCTCCGGGGGCCGCACCTTTTATCTGGTAAATTTTACCTGGCTGAATCCCTTTCATATTGTTCGCCTAGAGGCCGGTGGCGATATTCTGCAAATTCCCCCCGGCACCTTCCACCGTTCCGTGTCCGATCCTGATGGATCGCTGGTACTTAATCAAGCCGTGCGATCGCAGCAGGCCACAGTTGAACGAGAGTTTCGCGTTTATAATTCGGCAGAGATTCCCCGGCTCAAGCAGCTCACCCAAGAGATGATGAACTGCGTCAATCTTCATCAGCTAGGCCGCAGCCATCACCGAGCAGCCTAAGCAATTTTAGATCTGACACAGGTCTGCAATAATTGAGCGAAGTGACGCACCAGTGTGGGGTTAGTGTAGGTTTGGAGGACAGATCGTCGTCCCTGCTCTGCCAGCTGTCTCCTCAGATCCGAACTCTGAAGCAGTCGTTTGAGCTGTTGCGCTAAACTGCCTGGATTTCCTTCCGAGAAAACGAGTCCTCCACCCGTTTCGTGAATTATCCAGGGAATCTCCCCTGAGTCAGACCCTAGAACAGGGGTGCCACAGGCCATTGATTCAATCAAAACGCGACCAAATTGCTCTTTCCAGTGCGGTCGCGTTTCTGAGGGCAAAACCAGCACATCAAAGGCACTCAGGTAACGGGGACTCTGTTCGTGAGGGATAAATCCCAAACATCTCACTCGCTCACTCAGGTTCAGCCTCTGCACAACATCACTGAAGATCGCTTCGTAATCACCACTTCCAATCACCACCAGGCGCCAGGGTAAATGCATCAGCTGCCCCAGAGCGATCGCCAAAGTCTTCAATCCCTTTTCTTCGGTGATTCGTCCTAGATAGCCAATTAAAACCTCCGGCGAAGATTCGGTTAGGGTTTGTTTTAAGGTCAAAGCTTCTGGATGGGGCGAGTAGCGACCTGCGTCGATTCCCAAGGGCAATTTTTCAATCTTTTTGCTAAACCCCTTGGTCTCTAAAACCTGCTGTACGCTTTGGGATCCGGCAAACGCGAAGGTTGAGTTCCGATAGACAAACTGCTCCATCAACCGAAACGGCAACGGGTATTGTTTGTGGATATTTTGCCAAGTATAGAAGGCAATGGGAACTCGTCGCGTGATCTGGTTCGCACAATAGAGCTGAAATGCGGCGATCGCGTAGGGCTCTTCATGAACAAAAATAAAATCGGGCTGCGACCGCTGTACCAAACCGGCAAACCAGGAACGATAGCAGTGCAGCGGAATATTGCCAGAAAACCATACGGGAAATGCAATCAACTTTCCACTAAATCCCTCTAGTTTTCGGGGCGTCAGCTGCCGACCATACTCACTTTGCCAATTTTTCGGCAACACAATCGTGATATCCCAGCCCATCTGCTGCTCAAGCTCAGCATAAAACTGTTGATTCATCGCTGTACAGCAAGAGTGACTAAGAACAAGAAGGCGCATAGAGAATCAGCAGGTCTTCACAAAGATCAGCGGAAGGGTTAGACCTCACCATAGCAGTTCCCATCCTGGCCAACGCATAGCTTCCTTGCAGATCGCAAACCCGACAGTGCTAGCCATGCTCCAGATTAGCCCGAGCATTGCGTTGAAACATCCCTGGCTTGATTCGGCGGAGCGCCGAAGCTCGAAATTTCCTATCCCAATCTTCGCGAGACAACTCAGCAAGATCAGCTAAAGACGGATTAACATTCCAGGGATAAGGTTGAAACTCTTCAATATCCGTAGTTTGGGAGAACCGTTGGTTCCATGGACAAACATCTTGACAGATATCACAGCCTGCAACCCAACCATCCATTTGTCGGGCAACTTCAACCGGGATTTCTGAGGACCGGTTCTCAATGGTGTGATAGGCAATGCAGCGATTCGCGTTCACCACGTAGGGTTCAACAATGGCCTGAGTCGGACAGGCTTCGATACAGCGAGTACAGGTCCCGCAATGGGGCAAATGGGGCGGGTCTGACTTCAACTCTAGATCCGTCAGCACCTCCGCCAGAAATATCCAGGATCCATAGTCTCGCGTAATCAGATTGCTGTGTTTTCCAATCCACCCCAAGCCTGCCTGTTGCGCCCAAGCTTTCTCCTGAATTGGCCCCGTGTCTACGTAAACGCGAGACGCCGCCCCCTTTTCTTCTAACCACTGAGCCAGCACCTTCAAGCGCTTCATGATCACTTTGTGGTAATCTCGGCCCCAGGCATAGCGGGAAATTTTAGCGCGATCGCGCCTCTCCTCTCGCTCGTGAGGCGTGTAGTAATTCACTGCCAAAGAAATAATAGACTTCACCTCAGGCATCACAGACTCAAGGCACTGTCTTCTAGAATCAGACATCCATTCCATTGAGGCTTGGTAGCCTTGATCTAGCCAATAAGCCAGACGCTGGGCAGCAGACTCATTCCCCTGAGCCAGAGTCGACACATCTTGCACATTCACGATTCCAATCTTATGGAATCCGCAAGCTAAGGCCTTTTCCTTCACTTGAAGCGCAGAGATTTCTGCCATCATCACGCAATCCTAAGTGCGAAAATCATCAGCCAAAATCCAGCAAGATCTGATTATCGTCCTAAAAAATAAGAGAGAGCCAGCTTTCTTACTGACTCTCTCCTACTCATTATTACCCTGGCATCGAGCTATTTTCACAGGGGGCTGCCCCCCAACTATCGTCGCCGCTGTCACGTTTCACATCCGAGTTC
>NZ_JTHE03000054.1 GCF_000817775.3 Lyngbya confervoides BDU141951 | reverse complement strand
CCCAGCACGCTGGTGATCAACAAATCGGCTGGCCCTAAATGCCAGGGCTTGTCAGGGTTGAGGTTGAGCCAGAGGGGCATCAGGTGTCGAAACAGCCGATCATCGAGTAGGGAGACTCGCCACCAGCAGGGGGTTTGGGCCGGGATGGGTTGGCGGTAGTTCCAGATCAGTGGATCCGTGGGAGCGCGGCACTGCAGTGGACTCAGGGCAAAGGCTTTATTTTGGGTTTGGGCGTGGAGGCGATCGCCCAAGGCTTGATCGACGGAGCTAACCAAGTTAAGGAAGAGGGCATGGAGATGCTTCCCGGTTAAGTATCCTGGTGGGATTAAAGTTTTGGGAATGAGATTAAACACGAGACTATGGGGCATGGGAGGAAAAAGATGCAAATCGATAACTACGAAGAGGCCCAGCCTTTAACCGATCGCATTAAAACCGCTTTGCCGATGCGCGTCAGACCCAGCAAGCACGGGTTAAAAGCATTGCATCAGGAGACGGCAGACGTCACGACTGGAAGCTGGTTTACCATAAGGGGTGCTGTTTACTCTGGAGACGAGGGGGGCATCAGAAGGGATTTGCCCAGGAAATGTTGATGGATAGAAAACCCATCCGCCGGAAAGAGGGGAAAGGGTTTGCCTGATTGCATGATCGACGGAGCTAACCAAGTTGAGGAAGGGTGTATGGAGATGCTTGCCAGAAGAGAAGCCGGGGGGAGTCGGGATTCGGGGAGGAGGGTAGGGACAAGACTATGTGACATGGTTAAGCAACCCAGAATTCTTCGTTATCAGGACTTTGAAAGGAAACGCCAGCAGTAGCGATCGCAAGGATGCCGGAAAGACTGGGGAAGAAAAGATACTCCTTGGGACTCGGACTATCATAACCGGACACATGAATGGGATAACACTCTAAACCTTGCTTACGCAGTTTGATCACGGCCCAACGATTCTTAGAGTGCTCTTTGACGATAACTCCAGGAATGAGGTTGTCTTTTAATGCTCTTTGCAAACAATTGGGTAGTTTAGTCGGCCTGACAGCTCCACCAGAAGTCCGTCTGACACTTAGATTCGGATATGCCCATAGCTTTCCAAGTTGAGTAGCCTCAAAATGTGAAAGCGCTTCAACGTTAAGTGTGAAGCTAAGCTGATAGGTTTCTTCAGCTCGTGCGGTCACCTCTATCCGCGAATCATCTGAAACAAATTCGTAGAATCTGAGTAGATGAAAAGGATCTAGGTTGGTTTCTCCGACGGTATCCAAGAGAAAGTTTTGTGGGTCGTAAATGATTAAATTATCGAACAAGCCGTCCCGAAATCTAAATAAAGGTGACCAAACAGTTTTCCAGAAATCTGCGAAGTCCTTTATCTCAGAGGCTAAATCCTCATAATCCTTAATCTCCTTTTCAATTTCTTCTATCGGGAGTTCTTGTCTATTCAGTGCTTCAAGCTGTTCAGGATAATTAAACTCCAGAAACTTCTTGATGAAGCTGTGACGTGTATACTTCGACTGTTTAAAAAAGGTCTTTATAAACGACCATTGCCCTTTTCTTGTTGGTTTGAGTGGAGCTTTAGCTAATGATTCAGCAGTGGTGATTTGCATCACTCGATGCTTGTAATGCTTCCAAGAGCGAGAACCGCCAAATAACTTTTGCAGAGTGGCGTATAACTCTTGAACTAACCGCTCTTCCTCTAAGTTGTGTAGGGCACTCTCCAGCTCTAGCAGTGGACGAGCGATTTCGAGGAACGCCTCGGATTTCCAATAAATTTCTAGAAACGGACGCTCCATACATTTCAAGCTTTTTAGGGTCTGCTTCAAGGCATCTCGGCCACCAGCGCAATTTAAACTTTCGATTCCTTCTTCCCAAGCTTTCTCTGACAAATAGGCGATCGCCTCAGATGGTATGTCAGGCCGCTTTTTGCCTAAGACTCGACCTACACGCCCAATGCGCTGCCAAAAAGAAAAGCGATCGCGGCTAGAAAAGATCAACCAATCCAGATTCTGACGTTCAGCTTCGATATCTCGCTCAAAGTTGAAGCCAACATCTACTGTGCTGGTCGCCAGAATGATTTGCTTTTGTGCAGCCTCGTGACGTTCATCTTGGGACTTAATAGCGCCCGTAATTCGCCCACGCAAATGTTCAATGCCCGCCTTACACAGATGATCATTCAATTGGTTGACTTGGTCGAGTGAATCTAGAATAACGGCTCCAAACTGATCAGGTTTCTCTTTCACCCTTATCAGGACTTCGTCAGCAATTTCGGCAATGAGCGCTTTCTTTTCTAACTGCTTACGAACTTCTAAGCTGACAGACGTTTGTGAAGGTGTCATACGGTCTGTCTGAGTTTCGGCATCGACACGGTGAATCTTGGCTCCTGCTTCTTCCAGTTTCACGAGTGCTGCTTCACAGGCTTTTTCAGGAGTCGCGGTTAGAAGTACAACCTTACGTTTATCCCGAAAATAGCCAAATGAATGAGACAAAGCCAAATAAAACAGCAAACTAACGAGTTGCTTCGAGTCGTAGAGATGGAACTCATCAAAGATGACCGTCGCAAAACTGCAGTAGAAAGCGCTAGCAATGTTGCTGCGATCTAATCGGTTATAGGCGAAAAACGTCGAGTAGTAGAAGATATCTGGGTTTGTTACCAGCAAAAGCGGCCTACCAGCACACTCGGGGAATAGTGTGGCAGGTTCTCGAAGCACGTTGTAGAGCTTTTCACCTGAGCGATGACCTACCCGATCATTACTCCATTCTTTGACATGCCTTGCAGATGCGGCCTTCACAACGTGAGGGAGCCCGGCAGCCTGAATAAATTTCTCAGCTGCTTCAGCTTGTTGCTCAATTAGGGCATTCGTGGGGGCAATATAAATCGCATTTCGCTCTTTGTTGTGGTTGATAACACTCAAACCCGCTTTCGTTTTACCGGTTCCGGTGGGGGCTAAATCCAGAATGATGTCATGAGTTTCTGCGGCTCTATAAACCTCGTCCTGATGTCGCAGAACGCCATGCTCGAAGGCATTAAGCAATTCGTTTGGCAAACTTGGGTTGGGACAGGTCGCTATGCTTCGAGGTTCGAGTTGAATGTTAAGGCTACTCACGATTGCGCCCTCCACAAAATTCAAGTCCTGCGGGAATGATGTAGTCTCCCACCTGCCAAGCAGCGCCCCGAAACCGCAGATTCTTGAGTAACGAGGCAGGTGGTATCGAAATTAAGTCGAAGTTCAGCAAAGCTGAACCAGCAAGGAGATCAGCTGAGTTGAGGTAAGCTCGACAGTCATACTCGTTCGGCGGCAACATGGTCACGCTGGCCTCGGAACAAATTTTAACTCTGACTTTGCTCATAAACTTACCGACCCGAATGTATTCGGGCAGATCAGCATCGCCAAAGACTAGGGTTCGAAAGCGATTTCCCCGTTCGATGACTCGGAGACGCCCGGTCTGTGGAAAGTTACTAGGGCGGAACGTGTTAGGTTTCTTACCCGTACGTTTTAGGGGTAGATCTTCCCTGGCTGTGGCAACCCGGTTATTGGTCATCGCATACCAGTAGGAATCTGAGAGGGCATTAAACCGTTCAAATCTGAAGGATACTGATCCTTCAGCGGGCCAAGCGGGGAGAATGTATCGTTGACCTGCCAAGGGTGTGAGATCTTCGATGTAGGTGGGTCTCCCCGTTGCTTTGCCCAGCAGTCGGTAGGGCGATCGCGCCCAGCCCAAAGCATAAGCCAGGGCATAATTTCCAATTGTGCCTTCGGTATAGTAAGTGTCTGATAGTTCTCTAGAAGCAAAGAAGACGGGTTCTGCGCACCAGAGTTCGATTAGCCACGCGTTTTGATAGGAAACGGCCACTGTTTGCGGCTCTAGCTCAAGTTGAGTCATGGCTCAAGCCTCCTGCTTTTTACCTTTTCCCTTCTTCTTGGATTCAGCCTTCAGCTGCCGCATTGGCGCGTAGGATTCATCCAGTCGCTTAAGGAAATTAGCTTGATCATCAGGCGACAGATGGCGATCTATGTCGGCGATCAACTCATCTAGCTCGGTTGTAGATAGCTGCATCGAAATGCCTCGCTTACTGGTCCAGGTTGAGATGACGTCCTGAGTTGCTGTCACTAAAGCTTCTGTGTTGAGGGGATGCTCTCGTTTATCAGCAGGCAACTTGTCATAAATCCCCTGCACTAATTCTAGGGAGCTAGGAAGTTCAGCAATGCCCCCAAAAATACCTAGAATCTGGTTCTCCATGCGTCCCACACGGCTAGAAACAGCGCCATAGCGGGTTGTCAGCAAGATATTCCCTAAAGCATATCGCAGCTCATCAGCGGTCACATCTTTGAAGGTGACAATATCGAGAAAGTGAACGCCTGGTTTAATGTATTCGCTGGTATTGAGGGCTGTAGAAGCTTTTCCCTCTTCATCACGCATCGTACCCGTCTCAAAAATGGCATTGATAGTGCGATCGCCAATTAGCTCAGTAGAAGGTAGGACGCTAAAGGCATCTTCTGTCCACACGCGGCTTTTCTGCGCCCCTTCACCACCAGCGGCGAAACCATAGAGGAAGCAGTCTATACACATTTCACAGGGGGCGTTGGTGTTGAGGGAACAGATGGAATTACCTTTGGGGTCGGGGTAAAGGAGTTCGTGAACCCGTAAAAACTCGCGCCCTTTGCGCCGCTCAGGAGCTATTTGCTTACGCTTGGTCATTACCAGACGGGGAATGGTATCGGGATTGGATGCCCCAGCTTGCACATACTCGCTGCACATGGGTTCTCCCGTGCCCTCGGTGCGGAAGATTGTTTCTGATTGAGTGGTTCGCAGCACCACAGCGCCAATAGTGCGCCCTTTGGGAAAGTTTTCGTAGCTGGTGGCGAGAAAGGGTTGCAGTTTCTCAAATGACATTTCAATTGCTCCTATGCTTGTGCAGATTGTTGTTCAGTTTGGGCCTTCAGTTCTTTGCGAGCTTCCTGAAGGAAAAAGAGGTAGGCAGCTTCAAGCGTTTTACTATCGCTCAAGAGCCGGTCAGGGCGAGAGTTATAAACCTCGACAAACAGATCTTTTAGGACACCGTAATACTGAGAAATTTGCTCATACTTGGTGGCCCCAACCCCATGCTCGCGAATGCGATCGAGACGGTTGTGGTATTGCTGCACTAGAGCAGCAAAAACTGTATCCCAATCCATGTGAGACTTCCGGGCACGTATGGCCTTGATGAACTCTGAAAAAGGTTCAGCTTGAGCTGTGCGGCGGAATGAGCTACCGCGCAGTTTCCCTACCTCTGCAATGTGAGCCGCCTGCTTGAGGTAGCGCGAAACACGATCATGTTCTTCTGACATCAAACTCTCCAAAAGGGTGGTCAAAGGGTATTTAATTCGAGTCCAAGTAGCCTCCAGGTTGGGATCATCCTGTTCTCGCAACAGCCAGCGCAGGAGGACGTGATACAGATCTAGTGGGCGCGCAGCAGCCGTAGCCAAGTCATACAGACAGTCATCTTTTTTGGTAAGGCTGGCTACAGCTACTGACAATTGACCAAGGCATCGCAAACGATCTAAAACTGTTTCGGCAGTCACCTGCTGTTGTCTGTCTTGTTTAGATAGGTTGCCTTCCCGTAGGTACTGCCCTGAGTCTAAAAGGGGCCGGAGAGTGGATGGAATGCCCTCTACCCGCCCAAAAATATCCCAGCTTGGCTCAATTCCCAGGTTGGCGCTGAGCACAAAGGGGAAGCCAACATCCAGGGCTAAGGCCATTTCAAGGGCTAGTCGCAGAGACTTGAGTAATGCCAGCGAATGATTCACATCGCCCCAGAGTACCGGGATGGTGACAGTGGAATGCATGAACTCAGGCCGTTTGGGTAAGGCCAGTCCAACGACTTTATTGGCCTTGAAGACGAGCTGGTTGTCTCGATAGAGCTGTAGTTCATCAACAGTCACGGTGCCATCTTCGTTAGTCTCAGCGGTGCGCTGGAGAAACTGCTTCCAGATGCGTTGGAGTTCAACGCTAGAGCCTTTGGGTAAAGCAAAGTGAAGGTATAGGGGAGCCTGCTTGCTGGCCTTCGGAAAATTTGCCCCCACGGTGAGTAGTTGATAACCCAGGGCTGACAGCGCATCGCCTCGGCGTTTGGGTTCAGCACTCATGCCGCCGGGTAGTCGATTCGAGAACGACTGTACCTTCGTCTCTGGGGGCATTTTGGCAGAAATCAACTCCTCCACTGAAGCTGTTGACGTTGGCCCTAGGGAACAGCGCAGACGAGGATTGGCCTCGATGTAGCTAGTGAGTTCGGCAAAGCCTTGCCAGGTAGAAGGATGAGCAATATTGAGCAACTGGCCAACAGCAGCCACCAATTCCTGGGGCACTGAGGTATCTTCGGTTTGTCGTAGTTGAAAGGAATCTCGGAGCAGGGGTGCGATCGCCGCTTGACCTTGGGGTACTGCCTTAGGGGCAAACAGACATCGCCCATACTGAGCATTGAAAGGCTCCAGAGCCATTCGTTGGTCAGGGGTAAATTCAACTTTTTCAGCAATGCGATCCCAAGCATCTTTGGGGCTAAGCGCCGCTTCGCGGTAACTAAGATAAGCTGCTTTAAGACCTTCTGAAACCGCAAAATCTTCAGCGTTAGAAATTGGTAGCAAGCCCAGTTCCTCTGCTGCTGACAAGGCTTCTGCCCCAGCTTCACCACCGTATTTTTGAACATCCTGGGCAATTTTGTCGGCTTTGTAGCCACTAAACTTTTTGACCAGTAAAGCGTCTACCTGCTCGATCGCCGCATCAGGGTTCTGCTGCACGGCCTGATGGTCAACTTTGATGCCGTCTTTGCTGGCTTTGACCAGTTGCTCGACATTGCCGCTGAAAACCCGGTTGATTTTGCGATGCCATTTTTGGGCGATCGCTAGGGTCAAATCTTCTTCGGGGAAGTGTTCACCAATCAAGAGCTGACCGTCTGGATCGATAGATAGGGTTGCTAGCCCCTGATCATGGAGAACTTCTTCACAGGCTGCCAGTAGTAGAGCGGTTAGGTAGCCTCGATCTTCTGCCAACCCCACCTTAAATAAGTGGGTATCACGTTGTAGGGCAACGGTTAGCTCAGTTTCAACTTTCCGAATGCGCTGCTCTTCCGGAATACCTAAGTCATAAAGATCGCCACCAATCAGCATTGCTGCCCAGCGCTTAATATTGGGATCTTCGGGCAGAAACCGCATGCCGTCACTGGCGCTGTGCCCGGAATGTCGTTCAATTAGGCGGCGCACTAGCTCCAGATCTTCATCGGTTGTTACCCAGTCAGCTACGCCAGCTTCTTCCAGTTGTGCTTTGAGAAAGGTGCGATCGCGAGCCAGAGTTTTGACATTACGCCCATCTTTATCCAGCTTGTTCAAATCATGGACAGCAGTTGCGGCCAGGATTAATACGCGTTTGTTATCCGGGACTTGAGCAAGCTTGCTAACGGTTAAAACAAACTGACAAGCTGAGTCAAGGTGTTCGGCAAGGCTTCTACCCTGGCGACTGCCATATTGAGCATGAATACCGTGCAACTCATAAAGTTTAGGTCGAATTTCGCTAAAGTACTGCTCATCTAAACTCTGTGTTTCTTGTTTAAGAAGACGACGTTGTTTTAGCATCAAACTACACTTCCAGAAAATTTATCAAATTGGTTGTCAGCCCAGTAGTTGATCAACCGTAAATTGAACGTCGGTAAATGCCTGAAATGCGATCGCCTGCCCTCGGCGAAAGGTCTGTAGCTGCTGGTAGCCTGCTTCACTGGGTTCTCGATAAATCTGCACTGCCTCAGCGTTGAGATCCACAATCCAGACTTCAGCGATGTTGTCTTTGGCATAGATAGGGACTTTTACCGTGCGGTCAAACTCAATGGTGGTGTCTGATACTTCAACCAGCGCAAAGACATCGCTGGGTTGAGGATGACCGTTGGCATAGAAGTCAGACCGCCGCTGCAGAATGGCAAAGTCAGGTTGTGGCTCTGAGCGAGTGCTCAACTGAATGGGATTTTGCACTCGCACGATCGCCTTTCCCCGGAATGTTCCGACCAGTAGCTCGGTTAAGCGATCTACACAGGCGGCATGTTGCATGCCAATGGGCGACATTTCGATAATTTCTCCCTGAAGTAGCTCAACGCGATCGTGATCGGTCAGAATACCGGACTCGATCATCTGGTGGTACTGCCCCACCGTGAATTTCTTTCGCAGAATTTGGACGATCATAACCCTCTAACTCTCACTGAAAGGGCGAATTCGGACTCGATTTAGCTCAGCGGTCACGATAGCACCTGCCGTTAGTTCACTGCCATAAAGCTCCAGTACCCGCAGACAAACGGCTCCCTGTTGCCGACCGCTGAGATTAACTAACCGCACAATGCCGCAATGGCGAGTCCCTTTGACAATGGCTAATTCACCGAAGTCCTTGTCGAGCGTAATGAGAATGCGGCCATCCCGGTAAGCTATTGATAGAATCTCTTCATCACCGGGGTCTGTGTCCCATTCGCCAGACCAAATCACATCGTGACTAGCGGCCTCCAGGGCAGATCTGACCCCACCCCACACGCAGGTATCCAAAAGGATTTTCACTGCTGAGTCTCCACAAGCAGCGGCTCCACCCGCTCATGGGCAACCAGGCGATAGGCGTAGGCAAGGCAGGCCAATACATCCTCCCGCTCTAGCCAGGGGTAGCCTTCTAGCAGAGTTTCAATGGTATCGCCTGCCGCCAACATGCCTAGGACATGCTCGACTGCCAGGCGATGCCCTCGAATAATGGGCTTGCCGTTGAAAATCTGAGGATTAGTCGTAACACGGCTCAGAAGTTTTTGGTCATTCATGGCTAGTGACTCCTCTACTAACTGGTTATGCGGGAATTCTGCTCAATGTATATGCGTAATTGTGCAAGGGATGCTTCGCTACGGATAATGTGTTCGTAATAATTGCGCTGCCAAAATTTAACTCCGCTCAAATCACGCGCTACGTTAATTAGCTTGGTCGATTGATATTTAAAGTAAGCAACAATTTGACCTAACGTTGGCTTCTTAGAATTTTTGTTAGGCGCTAAATCTTGGGATTCTTGTTGAACGAGAAAACTCTCTTCAGAAATCACAATGATGCCATGGAAGTGGTTGGGCATAATGACTGCCGCATCTAGAGCTACAGAGGAAAAGTGTTGCGGAATTTGGTGCCAGATCTGCTCTACAACAATCCCATACTGGCTCAAAGAAATTGAGGCATCTATAACCTCACCAAGCAAACATTCTCTCCCTTGGGTGCAGATCGTGACAAAATAGGCACCTGCTTGGCTATAGTCGTAGTCTTTCAAGCAGGTCGATCGCCGATGGTCAATCGCAGGATTGTATTTCATCGCCGTAGGGGCGAGGTCTCCTCGCCCAATGCAGGATTGCCAAACAGCTGGTATGTTTCTACATTTTGCCCTGGGCGGGGAAACCCCGCCCCTACCCATGATTACACAACCCATATCTCGCCTCCTTCGCGCCTGAATCGGTGGGCCAGGGTGTCAATCAGCAACGCTGACTGACCAAACGCCACAGAGTAGGGCGCGTTGGCATCATGGACGCTATTCGCATCGCTGATGGGGTAAATCTGGAAGTGCATGGGGAGCTGCAGCCGTAGCTGCACCTCTCGCACTGGCTTGCACAGCACGTAGCAGACCATCGCCTGCTTTTTCAATCGCTGGTCAATCGCACTGACCCAGGGATTATCCGGCTGCCAGATTTGTAGATTCAAGAAAATATAACTTTGCCTGCGCAAGGGTTTGTTAGCCATTCAAGAACACACAACTCAGCAAGGACACGCCGTTACGTTCTCCATGCGAGGCACTCGCAAAGAGTTCACCTCTCGATCATCAAAAAATAAATTTAAATTCATCGAAGAACAAAAGTGTAATTGATAAAATCAATTTAGATCAGAATTAGAGAAAGTGCAAATATAAAATCTTGAGTTTTTATTAAATGCCACGAAAGAAAGAAACCCTAACGCTCTCGGTGCCACCGGGAACCAAAAACAAGTTAGACGCGATCGCTGCCCGTCTCGGAATAAAATGGGGGGAAAGACCCAGTCCTTCGGGTTTAGTCAGCGCGATCGCTGATTCAAGCCTATATGTTGGTCCTTATTTTAGCTTTAGCCGCGAAGAGATTGAAGCCCTGCAACAAGCCATTAGGGCATTAATCGATTCAGGACAGCCAACCCTCGCAAAAAGTGTAATTACACTTTTGTTGAATTACGCTCACCTTGAAGCCCCGCTGCGTCAAGAGCTAATCAAAACCGCCAGTCATCCCCTGGACGGGTGGCGCATACAAGTGGATCAATACCGCGATCGCCAGCAACCATTTCGAGTCCTCTATGCCAATTCGCAAGGCAAGATCCTAGAATTCACGGTTCGCTACGCCGAAGTTCAGTTCCATGAGAAACGGGATTATCTCCAGATCTGGTGCGACGAAACCGAAGACAATCTCGACCTGCCAGAACTCAAGCACAATCGCTGTCTTCGGCTCGATCGGATTCAAGGTATCCTGGAAGCGACAGGTGAATGGCGAGGCTCCTTTGATAGCATTCTGGTTCAGCTTCGGTTTACCAATGACATGGTCGCCGCCTACGAGTCCAAAGCAGAAGATATCAGGAATGAAATTCTTGCAAGCGATCCCCAGAAGGGCGTCTCACAACAACGCATTGTCACTCGTAAGGTCGTGAACCCCTTTTGGCTAATCCGCGAAGTCCTGCGCTACGGACCAGACTGCCAAATCATCAGCCCGCCTGAAATTCGCGATCTTCTCAAGAGCGAAATCCAGACAACACTCCAGCACTATCTTTAGCAGGAACAAAAATTGCTTGGACAGCTATTCAATCCGTCCTCCCATCCACGAGCTCAGATTTTTGCGAAATTCTCCTCCAGATCAACCCTGGCACCAATTAGAAGCCGATGTCATTTTGAAGCATCTGGGCAGTTCGCCCCAGGGTCTGAGTGACGCGGAAGCCCAGATGCGGCTCTCTCAGCAGGGCAGTAATCAATTGCTGAGAACTCAGCCACCGCAGGTCTGGCGCCTTATTCTCCAGCAGATCATGGCCCCCCTGGTGCTACTCCTGTTAGGTGCGGTGCTAGTCTCCCTAGCGCTGGGAGATTTTCAAGAAGCCGTAGCCATTCTCCTGATCGTGGTTCTCAATACAGCCCTGGGCGTGAGTCAAGACTACCGTTCTGAAAAAGCAATGGCCGCCCTCCGCGAGTTGGTGACGCCTGTAGTCACTGTGCGGCGAGACCATCAATGGCAAGAACGACCCGCTTCGGAGTTAGTGCAAGGCGATATTGTCCACTTGGAATCGGGGCAATTCGTCCCAGCAGACCTGCGCTTACTCTGGGTCACTCATCTGCAGCTGCAAGAGGCGGCCTTGACTGGAGAGGCAGAGCCCGTGCATAAACATCCTCGCAAACTGGATAGGCCTGACCTGCCCCTGGGCGATCGCCATAACCTTGCCTATAGCGGCACCATTGTTCTCTACGGCAGTGGGGAGGGCGTGGTCATCGCCACCGGTATGCAGACCCAGCTGGGTCAAATTTCTGGCCTCCTCCAAAGCATTCATTCTGAGCCCACTCCATTGCAACAACAGCTGGCCCAGCTGGGTCAAGCCTTGGTCCTAGGATCCCTGGCCTTAGTCGCAGTGATTGTGGGCCTGGGGATGTTACGCAATGAAGACCTGGCGTTGCTTTTTCTCACAGGGATTAGTATTGCAGTCGCCGCGATTCCCGAAGGCCTTCCCGCCGTCCTCACCATTGCATTGGCCCTAGGATCTCAGCGATTGCTATCGCATCAGGTGTTAATTCGAAAACTAACCGCCGTTGAAACCCTCGGCACCGTCACCACAATTTGCACCGATAAAACCGGAACCTTAACGGAAAATCGCATGCGCGTGACGGACTTGGAGGTCGCCGGTCAACACCTTGGTTGGCCGGAGGCGGCAACTCTCTCCCGGGGCCAGCCATCGGCTGTTCCCTCTGCGTCCATGTTAAGAGAGCAACAGCCGGAACTTGAGCTGTTGCTGCTGGCCGGGGTCCTCTGTAACGACGTCCTCTGCTCAGCAACTTCCGGCACGGATCCCGTGAGCGGCGATCCCACGGAAGTGGCTCTGGTGCAGGCTGCGGCCCAGTTTGGACTGTGGAAGCCCCAGTTGGATGCCGCATGGCCCAGGCTTGACCAAATTCCGTTTGATGCCCAGCGTCGACGCATGACCACCCTGCATCGCTATCCCCTCGACCCGATGATCCAAGCGCCCTTCCCCCAAGCATCTGAGGCAGAGGCTCAGGCGATCGCCTTGACGAAGGGCGCCCTAGAGAGTCTGCTGCCCATTTGCAGTCAAATTTTGCTGGAGGGAGAGATCTGCCCCCTCACGGCGGATAGACGCCATGGCATTGTGCAACGGCAAAACGCAATGGCTCAGAGTGGGGCGCGGGTGCTGGCCATCGCATTTCAATGGGTGTCAACCGACTTCCTCTCGGCGGAGGCGGAACAGGACCTGGTTTATCTGGGCTTGGTGGGACTGCGGGACCCGATTCGGCCAGAAGTACCCAGGGCTATTCAAACCTGTCGGGAGGCGGGGATTCGCCCGGTCATGATCACCGGCGACCATCCCCTCACGGCTCTGCACATTGCCAGATCCCTGGGCCTCTCGGTGGATGGCCCTATTCTGACTGGCGTAGACCTGGCCCAGATCTCTCCTCAGGACCTCTCGACCCAGGTTGGTCAGGTGTCTGTCTATGCGCGGGTGACCCCTGAGGACAAACTCAAAATTGTGGATGCCCTGCAGCAACAGGGACAAATTGTGGCGATGACCGGAGATGGCATCAATGATGCCCCTGCCCTCAAGCAGGCCAATATTGGCATCGCGATGGGAATCATGGGAACCGATGTGGCCAAAGAGGCAGCGGATATGGCCTTACTGAACGACAACTTCGCCACCATCGTGATTGCCGTCCAGGAGGGACGGGTGATCTACGATAACCTGCGCAAGTTTATGCAGTATCTGCTCAGCAGCAATGCGGGCGAGATTTGGGTGATGTTACTGGCCCCGCTGCTGGGGATGCCCCTGCCGCTGTTGCCCTTACAAATTCTGTGGATCAACCTGATGACCGACGGTTTACCGGCGCTGGCCTTGGGATTGGAACCTCCAGAACCCGAGATTATGCGGCGTCCCCCCCTCGCCGCCACCGAGCCTTTTCTAAGTCCAGGGTTAGGAGTCAGTATTTTGTGGATTGGACTGCTGATGGGAGGCGTTTCGCTGGGGGCGGGCTATGGCTTCTGGCACCAGGATCAGCAGAGTTGGCAAACCCTCCTGTTCACCGTTTTAACCCTCTCTCAACTCGGGAATGCCCTGGCGCTGCGATCTCAGCGAGCGTCCTTTTTCTCCCTGGATTGCCGGTCAAATCCACTACTCCTGGCTTCCATCGTCCTCACTCTCTTGCTCCAGATCGCCGTGATTTATGTCCCCTTTTTACAGGCGATTTTCAGCACCACGCCTCTCACTGGGCAGGAGCTGTTGCTCTGTTTTGGGCTGAGCAGCATCGTCTTCTGGGGAGTTGAGATCAGTAAATGGAATCAGCGTTGGAGGTCCTAAGGCCCATTGCTCTGTAATTTTGACAACTCCCCGCCGTAAGAAGGACGGGGATTCTTCCTTCATTGCAGTTGCTGTCAGAGCTAATATCAAATGTCAAGGGGTTAGACGTGTCGCGACAGAGGCTTGTCGACCGACTGTCGCGACACCCTCGCCTGATCGGTGGATACAGCTAATGACAATTACCGCTCAATCATGTGTCAGTGTTGATCTCGCAAGAACGATTCATTGCATCAAAACGGGATGGCCGAAGGCCGGCTGGACGGGGCTGGTGGCCAAGGTAATTCAGCAGCAGGCAAACTATCCCCCACCGTTTCCGCAGGACTAAGGGCATATTCAACCTACCCCCCTCCACCCGCTGGGGTAGAGTCCGGAGATATCCGCCGAAGCCCCTCGCGGAGATGCAACCCCAGGCCAAGAGTCAGCCACTAGATGCTGCCCAAAACCTCCTCCGCCGCGCTCAGAGTTTGGGCAATATCTTCATCCGTATGGGCTAAGGAGGTAAACCCGGCCTCAAACTGAGAAGGGGCTAGATAAACGCCGCGCTCCAGCATCCCCCGATGAAACTTGGCAAATTTACTCAAATCCGAGGTCTTGGCATCTTCGTAATTGTGCACCGGTCCCGCCGTAAAGAACAGGCCAAACATGCCGCTGATGCTACCGCCGCAAACCTCATGCCCCTTGTCCTTGGCAATGGTGAGCAGGCCATCAATCAGCGTTTTGGTAATGGTGGCCAGCTTTTCGTAAGTGCCGGGGCGACGCAGCAGCTCTAAGGTTTTAATTCCCGCTGTCATTGCCAACGGATTGCCCGAGAGCGTTCCCGCTTGATACATTGGACCGGCTGGAGCCACCATGCTCATAATGTCCTTGCGCCCGCCATAGGCCCCCACAGGAAGTCCACCGCCAATGACCTTCCCCATTGTTGTCAAATCCGGGGTGATGCCAAATTTCTCCTGGGCTCCCCCGTAGGAAATTCGAAAGCCCGTCATCACCTCGTCAAAAACCAGTAGGGCTCCATGCTCGCGGGTGATTTCTCTGAGGCCGGCCAGGAAGCCTGCATCGGGTGGAATAAACCCGGCGTTCCCGACAACGGGCTCTAAAATGACCCCTGCAATTTGATCGGGATTGTTTTCGAAGAGGGCCTGAACCGCCTGCAGGTCATTGTAGGGAGCGGTTAAGGTACTGGCCGTAACGGATTTAGGAACCCCTGGCGAATCGGGAAGCCCCAAGGTGGCGACACCGGACCCTGCTTTTACCAGGAACATGTCCGCATGGCCGTGGTAGCATCCCTCAAACTTAATGACCTTTTCCCGCTGGGTAAAGGCTCGCATGAGACGGAGCACCGCCATACAGGCTTCGGTGCCTGAGTTAACAAAGCGCACCATTTCCACGCTCGGCACCGCATCAATCACCATCTCAGCCAGAATATTTTCTAGCAAACAGGGGGCACCAAAGCTGGTTCCTTTCCCGAGGGCTTGCTTCAGGGCCTCTAGCACCTCAGGATGGGCATGTCCGCAAATGGCAGGTCCCCAGGTGCCGACGTAGTCGATGTATTGGTTATCGTCAACATCCCAGAGGTAAGCACCCTTGACCCGGTCAAAAACAATGGGTTGTCCACCGACCGATTTAAAGGCTCGGACAGGAGAACTCACGCCCCCCGGCATGAGCTGTTGGGCAGCGGTAAAGATTTCTTCTGACTTTGTTGTGTTAAAAGTACTCGTCAGCAACGTTATCTCCTTGGTATCCGTTAGTAACCACGAATCAATGACCTGTTGAGGTCCGGGTTCTAATGGTTCAGTTATTGATGTGAGTCCCCATTTTACCTGAAACAGGAGGTTAAATGGCCTGGGCCAGTAGAGTCCGATGACGGGGACTATTCTCCTGTCGCTTGGGTGCGCAGAACCCTTCCGCCTGCAGGCTCTGGGCAAAGTCAAAGTTGAAATACTCGTCCAGGTAGGGTTCGGTACTTTTAAGTAATGTAAATATGTAGGGGGGCAGGGTTTTAAATACCTCAGAGGCCGGATTCATATCCATCACGGCCAGATATCCGCCGGGACGCAGAAGCCGCCGCGCCTCCCGGAGAATGGCAGTGGTGGCGACGCCTGGTAATTCATGACAGATCAAGAAAAGGGTGATGAGATCCAAGCTGGCCTCGGGGAGCCCGGTGTCCTCGGCAGGGCGGTGGAGCCAGTGAATGGCTCGGTTTTCCTGCTGCGCCCGATACTGGGCCACGGTCAGGAAATAGGGGGATAGATCTAACCCGATAATCCGGGCTTCAGGGTAGGCATCCTGGAGTGCAAAGGTGCTCATGCCCACGCTACAGCCTATGTCCAAAATATCCTGGGGTGGCTGAGGCAGCTCCGCCCGCAGGAAAGCATGGAAACTTTGCCGTAAGCGGGCGTCCCCTTCCCGCGCACCCAGATCTGACCAGATGCGCGCATGGGCTGCATAGGCCGCAACCTCCACTTCCGTGGCGGCCTCCCAGGAGAGGTTGCCCGACTCGTAGGCATGGAAAGCGGTGAGGTAGTAATCGGGGTAGACCAGGGTGGGATCTTCCAGTTGGGCGCGCTCCTGGTCCCACTGCGATTGACCGCGATCGCGCAGGGCCTGGGCCTGGGCGGTCCAGTTCACCCCAATGGATTCCGCCCGCTTAATCATCATGGTTCTGGCCCGCTGCTGGGCAAAGGTGGCCAGGGGTTTGATTGCCAACAGACCATTGACCAGGGTGGTGGCTAAACCGGGCGCAGAGGTGGCGATAACTGTCATGGGCAGTCTATAGGATTCGGAATATTTTCAGGCTTTAATTATGCCAGAATTACTGTGATGACATGGGCACGGGCCTAGGTGTATAGGAATGATCTTGCCCGAGCGGGCAGGGCCAAGCCTGGCATGCTGAAGCGTCCCGACCCAGGGATCTGGGCAAGCAGATTAAAAGGAGATCTCTATGGCAAACTGGCAGGCCATCGCCGGGGGCGTTACGGCACCCAAAGGGTATCGCGCCGCTGGGGTTGTGGCCGGACTCAAAGCCTCGGGCCAGCCCGATCTAGCGCTCATCGTGTCGGATGTTCCGGCCATTGCTGCAGGGGTCTACACCACCAGTCAGGTCCGCGCCGCCTGCGTTGATTACTGCCGACAGCGGCTGCAGGAAAAAAGCACCGCCCAGGCCATTGTCTGCAATGCGGGGCAGGCCAATGCTGCCACTGGCAAGCAGGGCTGGGAGGCCGTCCGCCAAACCAGTCGCTGGATTGGCGAGGCCCTGGGCCTTGATCCCCATACCGTGCTGATCGCCTCCACTGGGGTCATTGGTCAGCAAATCCCCCTTGATATTTTGCACGCAGCGGTGCCCAACCTGGTTCAGGCGCTTTCTCCAGAGGGATCCGCCGCCGCCGCAAAGGCTATTATCACCACTGATTTGGTGACCAAATCCTACGCCCTTGAAGCCCACATTGGCGATCGCCCGGTGCGAATAGGTGGGATTGCCAAGGGGTCCGGGATGATTCACCCCAACATGGCCACCATGCTGGCATTCATTACCTGCGATGCCGCAGTTTCTCCCCATCTTTGGGAAGAGATGCTCCGCCGAGCCGTCGATCGCAGTTTCAATCAATTGACCGTCGATGGGGATACCAGCACCAACGACACGGTGCTAGCCCTGGCCAACGGTCAGTCGCGCACGCCCTCCATTACAGAGGTGGGCGAGGCCCACGATTTGCTGGAGGCGATGCTCACAGAGGTCTGTCAGGCTCTAGCAAAGGCCATTGCCCGAGATGGCGAAGGGGCCACCACCTTGATTGAAGTGCGGGTAAACGGGGCTAAGGACAATGCCGCTGCGCGCCAGGTGGCCCGCACCATTGCCGGGTCAATGCTGTTTAAGTCCGCCGTCTTTGGCCGCGACCCGAATTGGGGCCGCATTGCGGCAGCGGCTGGTCGAGCCGGCGTTCCCTTTGATGCCGGACAGCTTGATATTCAGCTCGGAGAATTTGTGCTCATGCGCCAGGGGACGCCCCAGCCCTTTGACCGCAGCGCTGCCAGTGCCTATCTTCGGCAAGATCCAGTGCAGCTAGTGGTGAGTTTAGGTCAGGGCCAGGGAAGTGGCCTGGCCTGGGGCTGCGATCTCAGCTACGACTATGTCAAAATCAACGCTGAATATACGACGTAAGCATATTCAACGTCCGCATATCCGACCGAAGATCCCTAGACCCAGGCTCCATAGAGGCCAGCTTTATAGAGGCCAGCTTTATAGAACCCAGCTCTATGGGGCCTTAGCGCCAGGATTTTAAATGTCCTTGGCCCAAATGCGTTGGCGCATCGGCCCGGATTGCGGCCCATCAAAAACCCCGCTCTTCAGGGGCGGGGCTGCTAGATTCCGAGACAAGCTCCAGGAGCAATTGCTGCACTCAAGCCGGAGCAATTGCTGCACTCAAGCCAACGAATCAGCGGGAAATCTGAGGGTGCGGTTTAGATCCCCGCCGGGGAGGACTGGGGAACCCCGATCTCAGGTTGGGGCACAACGGCCGACTCGGGTGCGGCTAAATTCCAGGTTTCATCTAAAAATTCATCAATGGAAGCATAGGGATTGGGAGTGACAACCGCCCCATTCAAATAGTCCTTCAGGTTGATAAAGGATCGATGATTTAGGGCATCGTGTTCCGCCGGGTGTATAAAAGAGGAGTGTTTCATGGAATCTTAATTTTGCTTAGAATGTTTTCATATGCTGCCCATTATGCGGGGATCATTCTGCCAATGTCCCCAGATATTTGTTTTTTTTAAGATTTCTTGACCTGCATTAAGTTGTGCAAACTCAATACCGTGCGAAAAAAGTGGTGGTGGTGGGAGCAGGCTGGGCTGGGCTGGGCGCTGCCGATCACCTAGCCCAACAGGGCTATGATGTTACGCTCCTGGAAGCGGGTCCCTATCCTGGTGGTTTGGTGGCGGGGTGGAAAACGCCGGGGGGCCAAGCGGTTGAAGCTGGCATCCATGGGTTTTGGTATCCCTACAAAAATATCTTTTCGCGGGTGGAGCAGCTGGGCCTGACCCCCTTTACTCCCTGGACCCGGTCGGCGCAGTATTCACCGGCAGGGCTGGAGGCAGAATCTCCAATTTTTCAAACCTTGCCCCGTCTGCCCATGCCCCTGGGCACCTTTGCCTATCCTCGTTTTCCCCGCTTACCCCTCTGGGATCGCTTGACGGCCCTGCCGCTGCTGCAAGCTGTGATTGATTTTGATAACTCTCCCGCAGCCTGGGATCGCTATGACGCAATCTCGGCTCGGGATCTGTTTCGATCCTATGGCGTCTCTGAACGTCTGTACAAGCAGGCCTTTGAACCGATGCTGCTGGTGGGCTTATTTGCGCCAGGGGAACAGTGCTCGGCGGCGGCAGCCCTGGGAATGCTGTATTACTTTATCCTGGCCCACCAGGCAGATTTTGACGTGGTATGGTGTCGTGGGACGGTTGGGGAGAAAATTTTTCAGCCCTGGTGCGATCGCATCCGGGCGACGGGGGCTCAAATTCTAACCAATCGACGCGTCAGCGATCTGCAATTAAACCACCAGGGTCAGGTGGCAGCCGTCCTTTGCGGGGAAGAAGCCTTTGCGGCCGATGCGGTCATCTTGGCGGTGGGGATCACCGGACTCCAAAACATGATCCAGACCAGTCCCACGCTACAGCAGCAGGCGGCCTTCCGAAACCTGATGAACCTGGGATCCATTGATGTTCTGGCCACTCGTCTGTGGTTTGACCGTCGCATTCCAATTCCCCATCCCGCCAATGCGGGCTTTGGCTTTCACCCCACCACCGGTTGGACCTTCTTTGATTTAAATGCGCTGCATGATGACTATCGGGACCTTCCCGGAAGCGTGATTGAGGTGGATTTTTACCATGCCAATCAGTATCTCCCCCTAGCGGATTCGGCCATCATTGACTTTGTGCATCGGGACCTCAGCACCTGCGTCCCCGCCTTCGCCGCAGCCCAGGTGACCCAGGCAAACGTGGTGCGCCTGCCACGGGCCGTCACTCACTTTGCCCCAGGCAGCTACCGCTATCTCTTGCCGACGCGATCGCCCATTGCTAACCTGTTTTTGAGCGGAGATTGGGTCCAGACAACTCACGCATCCTGGTCCCAGGAAAAAGCCTACGTCACTGGACTGGAGGCAGCGAACCAGGTCATTGCGCAGCAGGGTCAAGGTCAACCAGCGACCATTGTGCCCGTGGAGGACGATGAACCCCACGTACAATGGGCTAGAACCGTAAATCGGACCATCCAGGCGATTTTTTCGAGGTAGACTCTATTGCACAGGCAGAAACGGCGTTGCTGACATAAAAAATCAGGTCGATGTTACATCCAGAAGATCAGTGGGGCATGCTTAGCTCAGTATTTTCACGGAAAATTTCGACTGTATTTCTCAGTTACGGCATCAACCTTGGTCTTGGTTCCATCACTCGGAATGTCAAACCCCTTGATCGTAATTTTCATGGGAATCTAGCCTGCGGGCGTACCTTACTTTTTTTAACATCAACGAAGTCTTATGAGGTCAATGATTGGGGAATTGAGTGATCAGCTCAAAGAACTTCTGAACCGGACACCAAAATCCGTTCTCCAGCTAGTTTGCATTGGATTGGTGGGGATCATCGGTGCCCTCGATTACTGGGTGACGGAAAACTTTGTCTGGTTTACGCTGTATTTGCTGCCGGTGGGGATTTCTGCCTGGAGTCTGGGGCGTCGCTTCAGTGACTTCATTGTGGTGCTCAGTGCCGTGGTGTGGACCCTGACCGCCTTTGTAGAACCCACCCTGGGCTGGAATACACTGCTCTGGAACACCCTCTTTTTTGTGATCATGCTGTGGACCATCAGCATTTTGCTCTCGAATCTCAGGGTGTCCACGGAGTTAGAACAGCAGCTTTTGCGCATCGACCCGATCACAGGCGCCATTAACAAGCCCTTTTTTATGGAACTGCTCCAGGCGGAATACAGTCGCAGTCAGCGCTATGGCTATCCCCTCACCCTGGCCTCCCTGGAAATTGACCGCGTTGAGCAGATGCGAGCCTCCTGTAGCCAGGAAGATATGGATGCCCTGCTGGCAGAAATCGCCGATCAGCTGGGACTGCAACTGCGCTCCAACGACGTGGTGGCCCGCCTGAACGACTTTGAATTTGGGATTTTGCTCCCCCACACGGATTCGGACCAGGCAGACGTGGTGCTGGAGCGTTTAAAAGAGGAGTTACGGACCCACCCTGTACTGCGCCAATCTCCCTTAATCTGTCGCTTTGGCGGCATGACCTTCCTGTCGATGCCAGAGGCCACCGAGGATTTGATCACCCAGACTAAACAGCTGCTGAACTCGCTGCGCGGCGATGATCTCCCCCTGCGCTACGCTCACCAGGTGGTCCATTAGGGATGGGTCCAGGAGGATCGGGTCGGGAGGGGGCGACGGGTTTGGTAGCCAGCATCCACTGGGGAAGACCTGATCAGACAAGACCTGATCAGACAAGACCTGATCAGGGAAGGCCTACAATAGAGACTGGCCTTCTTCTTCTTCCTTAACCCCATCTGGACTGCTTGGTTTACTGCTATGGATTTTATTGATACCTTTGAGGTGATTGTTGTGGGCGCGGGCCACGCAGGCTGTGAAGCCGCCTTGGCCGCTGCTCGCATGGGGTGTCAAACACTGCTGTTGACCTTGAATCTCGATCGCATTGCCTGGCAGCCTTGTAATCCAGCCGTGGGGGGACCCGCCAAGTCCCAGCTGACCCATGAGGTGGATGCCCTGGGTGGCGAAATCGGCAAGATGGCCGATCGCACCTATTTGCAAAAGCGGCTGCTCAATCACTCCCGGGGTCCAGCGGTGTGGGCATTGCGGGCCCAGACGGACAAGCGGGAATATGCGGCCATCCTGAAGGAAATCATTGAAAACCAGGCTCATCTCCAGGTTCGCGAGGGCATGGTGACCGACCTGATCTTGGATCAAAATCACGAGATCGTGGGGGTTGAAACCTACTTCGGCGTGGCCTTCAGGGCTGCAGCAGTGATTCTCACCACCGGCACCTTTTTAGGGGGAAAAATCTGGGTGGGCAACAAGTCAATGCCCGCTGGACGATCGGGGGAGTTTGCCGCCGAGGGGTTGAGCCAAACCCTGGCGCGCTTGGGGTTTGAAACGGGCCGATTAAAGACCGGTACCCCCGCTCGGGTCGATCGGCGCTCGGTGGACTACCGCAAAATGGAGGCCCAGCCCCCGGATGAACAGGTGCGCTGGTTTAGTTTTGACCCCGAGGTTTGGGTGGAGCGCGATCAGATGCACTGCTACATTACCCGCACCACTGCCCAGACCCACCAGCTGATCCGCGAGAACCTGCATCTTTCGCCGGTCTATGGGGGCTGGGTAGAGGCCAAGGGGCCGCGCTACTGTCCCAGTATTGAGGACAAGATTGTGCGCTTTGCCGACAAGGAGAGTCATCAGATCTTTATTGAGCCCGAAGGGCGAGATATTCCCGAACTTTACATCCAAGGGTTTTCCACGGGACTTCCTGAGGCTTTGCAGTTGGAAATGCTGCGATCGCTGCCAGGTCTGGAGAATTGCGTCATGCTGCGTCCAGCCTATGCCGTGGAATACGACTATCTCCCTGCAACCCAGTGCTATCCCACCCTCATGACTAAGAAGATTGCCGGATTGTTCTGTGCTGGTCAGATTAACGGAACCACTGGCTATGAAGAAGCGGCTGCCCAGGGCATTGTGGCAGGGATAAACGCGGCCCGCCGGGTACAGGGTCAAGAGATGATTATATTCCCACGGGAACACAGCTACTTGGGGACCCTGATTGACGATCTGTGCACTAAGGATTTGCGCGAACCCTATCGTATGCTGACCAGCCGTTCTGAATATCGGCTGCTGCTGCGTGCCGACAATGCCGATCAGCGGCTGACCCCCCTGGGGCGATCGGTGGGGCTGATCGACGATCGTCGCTGGGATCTGTTTTGTCAAAAGCAGGCCAACATGCAAGCTGAAAAACAGCGGCTGGAGAGTCAGCGAGTGAAGGAGCAAGACCCGGCGGGAAAAGCCATCGCCCAGGCTACGGGGCAGTCCATTAAGGGCGCCATTTCTCTGGCCAACCTGCTGCGCCGGCCTCAGTTTCACTACCTGGATCTCGCAAAGTATGGCCTGGGGAATCCGGCTCTATCGGCGGCGGAACAGGAAGGGGTTGAAATTGAGCTAAAATACACCGGCTACATCCAGCGGCAAACCCGTCAAATTGAGCAAATTGCCCGCCAGGAAAAGCGCCCCATCCCGCCAGATCTGGACTATGGGCAGATTCAAACCCTTTCTATGGAAGCTCGCGAGAAGCTGGCAAAGGTCCAACCCTTAACCATTGGACAGGCGTCCCGCATCGGGGGGGTGAATCCCGCTGATATTAACGCCCTGCTGGTACACCTGGAGGTCCAAAATCGGCAGCTTGCCGCCCTCGCCAGCAAGACTTAAGGGGAGTCTGGAAAAATCCGTTGTGCCCTTGCGGTGGCATGCCGGATCGGTCAAGGGAGATCAAACTTGCCCAGGGTGACATTTGCTGCTAGAAAAGTCTGTTATTGTTTTGGGAAATGTGGCGAGGAATGACGCGTGACCTACCTCTATGAGACCCGTGAGGCTGAGACAGTGGACAACCCAGTGGAGCTAACTGCAATCACCCCCGAGCTGATTCAAGCAGCCCTGGAGGTGTACCGTAACTACTATCAAACCCACGGCAACGAGGCAATGGCTCCCCTAGGCGTCGTCGTCGATCAGCGCAACCTGCGCGGGCAGTTAATTTTCACAGGGAAACCCATTTTGCTGCCCTACGACTGCTTTATTCCCTCTGAACAGCTCATTGAGCCAGATGCCGATTACGGCGAATATTGGGAATAATGAAGGGGCGATCGCTCCCCTAGAGCGACGGTCTTGTGCTGTATTGACCTAGCCCATGCCCTGGTTTGAGATTTTCTATGGTGGACTGGCCCTAGTCTTGGGAGCGTCCATCGGCAGTTTTATCAATGTGGTGGTGTATCGTCTGCCAGAGGGATTATCCTTACTGCGACCCCCCTCTCGCTGTCCCCATTGCTTCACGCAGCTCCGAGCCTGGGACAATATTCCAGTGCTGGGCTGGATTTTGCTCCGGGGGCGCTGCCGCTATTGCCGCAGTCCCATTCACTGGCGCTACCCGGCCGTGGAGCTACTTTGTGCCCTTTTGTTTGGCTGGGCCTATGGCACCTTTGGCCTGGCCTGGATGACGCTGGGGGCCTTTGTGTTTCTGGGCTGGCTGCTGGCTCTGGCCCTCATCGACCTAGATTTCATGATCTTGCCCAATCCCCTGACCCAGTGGGGCCTGGTGAGCGGACTGGTGTTTCAGGGGCTGGGGGGGTGGCACCGCAGCGGGACCCTCGTGGGCGGCGCTCAGGCCCTGTTTGCGGCCCTGTTTGCAGCAGTGCTGGGGCTGCTTTTATTCGACGCCATTACGGTCGTGGCCAGTCGCCTGCTGGGACAACCGGCGATGGGGGGAGGAGATGCCAAGCTAGCGGCATTGATTGGGGCCTGGCTAGGCTGGCAGCAGATGTTGCTGAGCGCCTTCCTGGCTTGCCTGGTGGGGGCTGTGGTGGGCGTAGGAGGCATCGCCCTGGGAAAAATTGGCCGTCGTCAGGCCATTCCCTTTGGTCCCTACTTGGTGCTGGGGGCGATTCTCGCTTTGTTTTGGGGGGAGTTCTTAATCCAGGGGTACCTGCAACTGCTGGGTTTTTAGGCCGCAGGATTTAAGACATCAATATCCGGCGGAGAACCGGACTATACGGATTATAATGTGACAGATCCCGCGCAGAGGGGAGGCAGCGCTTTGGAAAGGGCATGCAGTGAACTCGTCCTGCCGGTGATCTTTGCTCATGTGACCGGGTCAAGGCTGTGGAACTGTCCTGTAAAAGTGAATATGCACTACTGGCCCTGATGGCCCTTGCCGATCACTTGGAGGAGGCAGAGCCACTCCAGATCCGCCAAATTGCCGCAGATCAGCAGATTCCTGATCGGTATCTAGAGCAGTTGCTCTCTGTGTTGCGTAAGGCGGGTCTGGTGCGATCGCAGCGCGGATCTCGGGGGGGATATTTTCTCGCACGGGCGCCTTGGCAAATCACCCTGCTGGAGGTGATAAGTTGTATTGAAGGGGATGATCTATCGGCCCATCCCTCCCAACGCGTCCAGGACTCTGTGGAAAAGACAGTCATTCAGACCCTCTGGCAGGAGGTTCGTCAGGCCATGGGTCAGGTGCTGCAAAATTCTACGCTACAGGATCTGTGCGATCAACGCGATGAACATCGCCAAGCCGAATTAATGTATTACATCTAGAGATCTGTCCATGCGCATTGCCCACAATATTACAGAGCTAGTTGGTCGCACGCCTCTGGTTCAGCTCAATCGAATTCCTCAGGAAGAGGGGTGTGTTGCGCGCCTGGTCCTGAAGTTGGAGGGCATGAATCCTGCCGCCTCCGTCAAGGATCGCATCGGGATGAACATGATTCAAGCGGCGGAGGAAGAGGGGCTCATTCAGCCGGGAAAAACTACGCTGGTGGAACCCACCTCGGGCAACACGGGCATTGCCCTGGCGATGGTGGCGGCAGCAAAGGGCTACCAGCTGATCTTGACCATGCCCGACACCATGAGTCTGGAGCGGCGCGCCATGCTCCGGGCCTTTGGGGCGCAGCTAGAGCTAACACCTGGCGCCCAGGGGATGAAGGGGGCCATTCAGCGGGCTCAGGAGATTGCGGAGGCAATCGAAGATTCTTACATCCTGCAGCAGTTTAGTAACCCGGCCAATCCCCAAATTCACCGGGAAACCACCGCAGAGGAAATTTGGGCCGATACCGAGGGGCAGGTGGACTTCGTGATTGCGGGGGTGGGCACAGGGGGCACCATCACCGGGATTGCCGACGTCCTAAAAACCCGCAAGCCCACCTTTCGCGCCATTGCGGTTGAGCCCACCGGCAGTCCAGTGCTCTCGGGAGGCGAACCGGGTCCCCACAAGATTCAAGGGATTGGGGCTGGCTTTGTGCCCCAGAATCTTCAGGTGGACCTGATTGATGAGGTGATTCAGGTGAGCGATGATCAGGCCATCGCCTACGGTCGCCGTCTGGCTCGGGAAGAGGGGCTGCTGTCGGGGATTTCAGCTGGGGCAGCTCTGTGCGCCGCCGTTCAGGTGGGACAACGACCGGAAAATCAGGACAAGCTCATTGTGGTGATTCAGCCTAGCTTTGGAGAGCGCTACTTGAGCACGCCCCTGTTTCAATGAGGAAGCTGCAATCCGCTCTGCAATCCTGGCGAAGCGGCGGCTGGCGGCTGAGGGTTGCGGTTCTGCTGCTGGGGTTGAGTCTTGGCCTGTGGACAAGGCCGCCGGTTCTGGCCGGTCCTCTGAGCGATCGCCTGGCTGCCTTCCCCAATTGGGATGCGCCACCTCCGGGCAAAGTAGCCCAGGGCGAGCTGATCTATCCAGACTGGTTTGAGGGCACCTGGCAAGCCACCAGCACCCTTCGGCAAGCCCTGGCACCGCTGGCCCCAGAGATTGTAACGCCGGGATTTGAAAACAACCGGCAGTTGCTCGATCAGCCCGTGCAGTTTACAGTGCGCTTTTACAATCAGCGGCTGGCCCCACCCCTTAAGGCCCAGCGGGGCATTACGCAGTTTCCGGCACCTGCCCTCCAAGGGATTGTGGCCGATCGCCGCTTTAACAGCGTGAGTTTGGGAAAGGCCACCCTGGGCGAAGGCTCGGTGCGATCGGTGTCCATTGACCCAGAAGATCCCCGGCGATTGGTGACCCAGTTTCGCCAGGGGCAGCAGCTTGTGTCCGAAAGCCGCGAACGAGCCACGGAGTCTACCCCCCAGCGATGGATGACCAGTGAACTGTTTCAGCAGACCTTCCGATCACCTCCGCAAATTTATCTCAACCGGGTGGAGAACACCACGGACTACCATCAGGTTGACTCCCGGCACATTGCGGCCCGGCAAATCACCGCCATCTATCTGTCGCCCCAGGATCCTGACTTTTTTCGGGCGCGCAATCGCCCCGTGGCCCTCTACCAATATGAGTTAATGCTCGAAAAGCCAGGCAGCGAGTCTCCCGACCGGCCAATTCCCTAGGGATCTCGATGGCAGTTGGCTAAACTTGGGCTGGCCGGGTCGCCTCGGTAGTAGCCGGTGCGGATAATGCCGATCCCCGCAGAAACCACCACGCAGCGCTGGCGAGGGGTGCCAGGGTGGGCCAGGACAAGAATGCCCTGGCGGGGCGTGGTGCCCCGATAGGTGAAGCGCAGAGGGGCCTCGGGGGTAAAGCTGGTGGTTAGCTGCAGATCGGCAGCAGAACTGCTGAGCACTCGATTTCCAGTGGGGAGACAGTTGACTGCGGGGGAGGCCGCCGGGAAGGTGGTGGCCCGAATGGTTTGAGTGGCCGGGGTGATTTGCACCTCACACCCCTGGCTTTTGCGAATGGCCTCCGCTTGGGCTTCCTTGAGGGCTCCCACCGTTACCACCAAGGCATCCTCAACCCTTTGTTTGGTGGCCCAGGCCAGATAGCTGGGCGCGGCGATCGCAGCTAAAACTCCCACTAAAAAAACCACCACCAAAATCTCAGTCAGAGTCAGCCCCTGCTGTTGTGGAGGTCCGATTAATCGGGATCTCCCCAGGAACGCTAAGGGGATCTGTCCATCGCGGTATGGTGAAACCATCGGTCCCAGAACAACGCATTTTGTCACAAGTTCACTGCACCCATCACCCGTCTGAATCCAACTCAGCGATTGGGGTGGCCGCTGCAGCTGCTGCCTTCGAAATCATAGCGACTTTTGAGTGCTCTGTGCTGCGTGTCCTGTACTGCGTACCCTGTGCTGCGTGTCCTGTGCTCTAACCCATTGCTGAGAGGCCAGCGGCATCGCACAATGGCAGGGGTGTCCTAGAGGAAATGGCGGGGGGCAATGCCAGAAAACAGCGCCTTAGAGTTCATCGGAATTTTCGGGGGCGCAGCCCTTTTAGACTATGTCCTTGGCGATCCCTGGGCCCTGCCCCATCCTGTCCAGGTCATGGGCTGGGGCATTCAGCGTTACCAAACCCTTGCCCTAAGCTGGCTGAAGCGCCCCCGCCCGCAGCGAATAGCCGGGATTGGATTGACCCTGCTGCTAACCGGGATGAGTGGCCTGGTGGCCTGGGGCATTCTGGCCATCGCTCGGCAATTGTCGCCCTGGCTGTACGGGGGCTGCCATATTGTGATCTTGGCGAGCTGCTGGGCGGGCCGCAGCCTGCGCCAAGCAGCGGAGGATGTCCTGTTGCCCCTAGGCGAGGGGAACCTGGATCAGGCGCGATCGCGGCTGCGCCTCTACGTGGGCCGCGACACCGAGGCGCTGGAGGAAGCCGAGATTTTGCGGGCGGTGCTAGAAACGGTGGCTGAAAATAGTGTTGATGGCGTGATGGCGCCTCTGTTTTACGGGCTGGTGGGCGCAATCGTACCCGGTCTTGGGGCTGCGCCGCTGGCGATCGCCTATAAAGCCGTCAGTACCCTGGATTCCATGGTGGGCTATCGAGAGCCGCCCTGGACGCATCTGGGATGGTGTAGCGCTCGCACCGACGATATTCTCACCTGGATGCCCTGCCGCCTCACCGTACTGACCCTGGCCCTGATTTCTGGGCATCCGCGCCGGGTCTGGCAGTTGTGTCAACGGGATGGTCCCCGCGATCCCAGCCCGAACTCCGGCTGGAGTGAATGTGCCTATGCGGCCAGTCTGGGGGTACAGTTGGGGGGCACCAATCGCTACCGGGGTCGAATCAAACAGAAGCCCCGGGTGGGAGAGCCGCACCAGCCCATCACCCCGGAAATTATCCGCCAGGGTTTGCACTTAACCCGCACCTGCTTTATTCTCTGGATTATTCTGGCCCTGGGAATTCTCGGCGCGTGGCAGTGGAGGATGACCGGGCTGAACTAGGGACCGTTGGCTCAGTCATGGCAGACCATACCATTCAAATTCTCTCGGCAGACGAACTGCGCAGAACCCTGACCCGATTAGCCTCCCAGGTGGTTGAGCGGGCGCGCGATCTCGATCAGCTTGTGCTCATTGGCCTCTACACCCGAGGGGTGCCTCTGGCCGAGGCGCTGGCCCAGCAGATTCAGCAGCTAGAGGGCGTTTGTGTTCCCCTTGGCAAGCTAGACATTACCTTTTATCGAGATGACCTGGATAAAATTCAGCTGCGCACCCCAGAACGCACCGTGATGCCCATGGATCTCACCGGTAAAATCGTGGTGCTGGTGGACGATGTCATCTACAGTGGCCGAACCATTCGGGCCGCGCTGAACGCCATCAATGACTACGGACGTCCTCAATCGATCCGACTCCTGGTGCTCATTGACCGGGGACACCGCGATTTGCCCATCCATCCCGACTATGTGGGGAAGGAATTGCCCACCGCCCGCGAAGAGGAAGTCCGAGTTTATTTGCAAGACATTGACCAGCGTGACGGCGTCGATCTCCTCCGAACTTAACCGGCCGGTGGCCCGCTGCCGTTCACTCCCTGCAGCCCCGTCCGGGTCACGGGGAGAGGATGTCAATGTTACCGACACTGGTCTCTTCCCAGTAAACTGGGGTCTGGTCCTGGGAACCCTTCTTTCTGGTACAGATTCTATTGCTATTGACCTGTTCCTGACTGGTGTTGAGGGTCCCTAGCTGAAAACAAATGGTGTCTGTGTCCTGCGTTGAAACCTTATTAAGATCAAATTTGTAGTCCACCGCCTCAGCTTTGATGGCGGTCTCTTCAATTTTCTTGGGTCCCACCGCTTTTAAGTTGAAGGGATGGGACTGTTCAACGTCATCCTCGCTGGAAGGATGCCAGGTCCATGTCAGGATCACATGATGTCCTCCTGAACGCTCTAGTTGTAGAGCTAATCCCACCTGATTAGGGGGATTAAAGTCTACACTTCGGGGCGTTACGGCAGTGCTGACGGGCGAAATTTCCACATCGCTAATCGCACTTTGGAACAGCAACGCCACTTCTTCTCCTTGAATACAGGTATGGAAGCCCTTGCTGCCGCTGAGCACTCCGCCACAGGCCGGGCTGTCGTCGGTCTGGGCGATCGCATCGGCGACAATATCGCTGGCCACGGGAGTCGAGCAGGGATGAATGGTGCCGTTCGCATCGGGAATCCGACCGTAGCGAGCAATGGCATTGGGAGCTAGCCAGCCGCTGGGACTGGGGCGGACATCGTAGACCACCCGATCAACTCGATCCGCGGGCACTGGATCTGCCCCTGCCGGGCCAGGACAGGTCGAAATAGACTGCTCCGTCGGCAACTCTAAATAGAGGGTGATCTCTCCATAGTTTCCTAAATCCTCCAGATTGACCCCGGCACTTGCCACCACGTCCGCCACAGAAACGGTACCGCCGTCCGCCACCACCGACCGCGCTTGATTAATGGCCTGAGCCTCTCGGATTTCACTGGTGATCAAGTCCATGGCCCGCGTCAGCTCCACTTTACGCGCAGTTTTAGCCTGGGCAATATTGCTCATGTTGAGCGCAGAAACCAACCCACCCCAGCCAATTAAAATCACCAGGCTGGTGAGTAAGCTCGCCACCAGTAATTCCGTCAGCGTCACCCCCCGCTGCCCGATGCGGCGTCGCTGAACACTAAACAATTGCCGAGGGTTGCGCAGGAGACTCATTGCTTTTTCCACTCTAAGGCAGTACAAACGCCCGTGTCAGTCATGGCAGTGGGAGATAAGGGCCCCTCATAGGTGCCAAGGCGGGTCAAGCCAAGGCGCTTAGAAATTGCGATGCATCTCTGCTTGGCCTGGGGGCGATCCGAGACAAAGGCCACAATTTTGCCTGTGGGATCGGGGGGAATGCTCTGATCCGTCTGGACCTGATAGTCCACCGTTCCCTGGGGACGAAAGGCAATATCCACCACTGCGGCATTGTCTACCAGGGCAGCCGAGCTGTTTTGCTCACGACACCAGCCCCAGTTTTCACAAAACCACTGCCCAGACTGCTCCCAAACGGTTAGGTCAAGATTGGGGTCTGTCTCCCCGATCCAATCATCTTCGGCATTATCCCCCAACTCTAGCCCTTCCACGGAGCCAGATTCCAGACTCGGCAAGCCATTGGCAAGGGATTGGGTTTTGCTAGGATTGGGAGACAAATTGCTCACCACGCTCACCCCTGCCAACAGGGGACCGCGGTCATGGGTGGGGCCGCAGGCATTGACAATCCCAGATTGAAATGACGGGAAGATCTGAGCCTGTTCCAGGGTCTGGACCACAAGGCTGGCAACGCAGGGCTGTCCCCCCTGAATGGCCTGACGTTGAGACAGCGATAGGGTAGTGCGAATCTCCGTCACCACCTGGTCCACCTTAATGGATTCCATCAAAGCGGCAAAGCTCGGCACCGCGAGGGTCGCCATTACGCCCATCACCGCCAGAATAATGAGGGTCTCCGTCAGAGTAAAGCCAAAGCTTTTACGCCGATGATAGTGGGATCGATTAAACACAGCGGTAATTGATGTCCTAAACTCACGAGTCCCTTGTCGTTCTGTCTGCGATTGCCTCGGCAGCCGCCCATTTGAATATTAGGAGGTATCTTACGACAAAATCTGAAGATTGATCAGGGCCAGAGTGGTTTAGCCCGCTGCCGTCCTCGATGAGTTCTCGAGATCTTTACTGTGGCTGCTTCACCTTGCTAGGGGCAGTTAAAGGCAGCATAAATGACAACCTTGGTTTCCAGTTCTAACACCGGGGGACTCCCTCCCGGAGGCACGATCGCATATTGAAGTTTAATCAGCCGATTGGGATCCAGGGTGTCATTGTAGGAAGCGGTGCGCCTGAGTTCCAAGTTCTTGCCCCCGTAGGTGCGCGTGCCCAAGGTTGCTGAGCTGCCGCCCAGGCCATCGGCGCTGTCTGCGATAAATCCTGCCGCTAGACCATTATCTGGATTCGCTGCGCCGCATTGACTGGAATAGGGTTTGACCTGCACCTGGTAGGCTTTTGCCTTGGTGAGTACCTGCTCAAAATCCTCTTGAATCCAGTTATAGGTTTCGTTATATTCTGTGGATCGGGCCCGCAGATAGGCCGCGGAGAGAAAAATCTGCAGGGTAATCATCAAAAAGGAAAGCGTGATGATCATGCTGACCATCACCTCCACCAGGCTGAAGCCTTGGTTTCCCGCCGGGCCGATTTGCACCTTGGCCTGGGGGGATTCCCTGGGGAAGGGCGCTGCCTGCCCTGGCTTCGGCCCCAAGGGGTTAACGCCAAGATTTGGGTGGCCCTGCCGGTGCCAGATCCTCAACATTTACAGTCTCACCTTCTACAGTCTCACCTTCTACAGTCTCACCTTCACAGTCTTACCTTATTCCAAGCATTCACACCGGTAATTTTATAGAATACCGGCAAATTCACCGCCTCTAGGAGGTCCACCAGGCTTGAAACGTTCTCGGGGACTTCTATACCAGTGGTCACGCCGCTGGTCACCAGGTTGGGGGCACCGTCTCGATCATAGGGTCTGACGCTGGCGCTATCGGTGGAATTCTCAATGTCCTCGGCCCACAGCACCCCCTGAATGCTGCTATTGCCCGGTCCTGGACAACCATCCCCCGTGGTTAACAGATGAACATCCACCTCCGGACTGTAGATAAACGCATCCTGGATGCAGGTGGTGTCGTACAACACCAGCGGGGCGGTTTCGGTAGCCACCTGTAGGAGTCGGAAGTCGCCCACGCGGGGCAGTGCGCCATCGGTACGCACATTGCGGATTTTGGCATTTCCACGCAGTTCTGTGACCCCGTTGACGTACAAATACACCGGTCCGGCCGTGGTATCCACCTCCAGCACCTCTGAGTCGGACAGTTCAATGCGATCCGCTTGATAGTGGGTGACGCTGTCTGGGTTACCGGCCAAGGATCGGCTTGTGGAAATTGTGCCCAGGGTTGTGCCCTGGGGACTATAGGACAGGGAAGACGTGGCCGCGCAAGCTACCAGGTTCCCCTCAATAGAGTCCAGGTTCAGGTTATCGCTGGGACCGCTCCAAATTCCATCCAGGTAGTCAGCGCGGTTGGCCGCAGTGGGGGTGGCCTTACCAGAGAGGCCGGTACTGGCAGAGGCCTGGGGGTGAAAGTAAAAATTGCTATTGTGGCCCGTTAGCCTACGCCCTTGCCAGTAGGCGCTTTGATGGACCGAAATGCCGGGAAATTCCCTGGAATCATGCTTGATGGAAAGATTCACATAGACCTGAGAGGGAATATTGTTGTGAATGCCCTCGACCAGAATATGACCTGATTGCGTGTTGGGATGATATCGATAGGCCAGGAGCCGATAGCTGCTTTGGGGGTTGAGGGTTTGGGTCAACGATAGGGTGGGCGTTCCCACCCCCAGCGAGGAGAGACAGGCAGGATCCGGGATCTGCCATTCGTTCACCGCCGTAGAGTCCTCATCTCCAGAATTGGGAATCCCGTCCGATCCCAGATAGTGAGTGCCGGTCTTGGGATGGATGGGATCGTAGTTTTTGCCCAGGAGTCTGGCATTGCTCGGATCGCTAAAGATCGTTAAGATCTCGGCGATCGCGCTATCGCTGGTGAGCAAACTCGCGGCACTGTTGCGTCGCAGCATCGCCGTATCCCGGTCATCCTGGGCCAGAAGAATGCTGGTGGTCCCCAAGGCAATCATGCACAGACCCAGGGCAATCGCCATGGGCAAGGCGAATCCAGCCGCGGCGCTTCCCTGGAGGGAGAGGGAAACAAGGACCCTCCCACCTGGGGAGGCGGCGCACCGGTTCAGCAGGATTGGATTCATCAGGGGAAGGCGTTACTTGGGGAATCTAGACGGGCTGATGCTAGCTTAAGCCACACTGCTGTCAGTAGTGTAGTCGATCGCTGGAACTGTTCTCATCCGAGAAAATTCGGAGGCTGTTGGTTTGGGCCAGTCCCCCTCGCGCCTGAGCCCAACAGGCTACCACGATTTGTCGCCGTGATCCGCCTATACCGCGAAGCGGTTAGGGGGGTGAAGCAGCGGATCTTGGTAGATTGATACATTGATAAGAAGAGAGGGCGCGTCCCTATCTGATCGTGAGCGACGAGCAAGATCGTGACCTACGAGCCCCTGCACCATAAATACCGCCCGCAAACCTTTGCCGACCTTGTGGGCCAGGATGCCATTGCGACGACCCTGTCTAATGCCATTGAGCTAGAGCGCATTGCTCCGGCCTATCTGTTCTCTGGCCCACGGGGGACGGGCAAAACCTCCAGTGCCAGAATTTTGGCCAAGTCTCTGAACTGCCTGAGCAGCGATCGCCCCACAGCGGCCCCCTGCGGCATCTGCGAAGCCTGTCAAATGATCGCCAGAGGCACCTCGCTGGATGTGACGGAAATCGATGCCGCCAGTAACACCGGGGTGGATAATATCCGCGAGTTAATTGAGCGATCGCAATTTGCCCCGGTCCAGTGTCGGTTTAAAATTTACTGCCTGGATGAGGTACATATGCTCAGTACGGCAGCCTTCAACGCACTGTTGAAGACCTTGGAAGAGCCGCCGAATCGCGTGGTATTTGTGCTGGCGACCACCGATCCCCAGCGCGTGCTGCCCACGATTATTTCTCGCTGCCAGCGCTTCGACTTTCGCCGCATTCCTCTGTCGGCCATGGTGGACCATCTCACCTATATTGCCCAGCAAGAGTCCATTGCCATTACCCCCGACGCCATTGAGCTGATTGCCCAGTTGGCCCAGGGCGGGTTACGAGATGCAGAAAGCCTGCTCGATCAGCTCAGTTTGCTAGCCGGGCAAATTACCCTGGATCACGTCTGGGATCTCGCCGGGTCGGTGCCAGAACAGGATCTGCTGCATTTGCTGGAGGCGATCGCCACGCGTCATCCTGAAACCTTACTAGAACAGGTGCGCCGCCTGTTGGACCGAGGCCGCGAACCGCTGATTGTGCTGCAAAATCTCACCAGCTTTTATCGTGATCTGCTCATTGCCAAAACCGCCCCAGCTCGCCGGGATCTGGTGGCGATCACAGAGCAAACCTGGGCCGACCTGTGCGCCTTTGGCCAGCAGTTGTCCATGGATGAAATTCTGCGGGGCCAGCAGCATCTGCGCCAATGCGAAGTCCAGGTCAAAAATACCACTCAGCCTCGCCTGTGGCTGGAAATTTCCATTTTGGGCCTCATGGCCCCGGTCTCCCCAACCGCCAGTGACCCCCCGCTGCCCAAGGTCTCGGTTCCTCCCCACCCCCCCCAGGACCAGGGGAGAGCCCACCCCCAGGTTGCAGCGCCCGCCCCTGCACCTTCCGCAGGGGCGAACCCGCCGCCGCAAGCTGTGGCCGGTGCTATGCATCGTTCACCTTCCGCTGCCCCAGTGTCCCCTGCGCCAGATCCCGCTGCCCCAGTATCCGCTGCCCCAGTGTCCGCTGCCCCAGTGTCCCCTGCGCCAGAGCCGGCTCCTCCCACCATCGATCTAGCCCAAACCTGGCAGGCGCTGCAGCGTCATTTAAGTCCGCTCACCAGCGCCCTCCTAGTAGAGCATGGAACGCTCCTCTCTTTGCGCGGGTCTAGCGCCACCCTAGGCATTACCACCAAGCCTCTGGCCAAAATTGCCCTGAGTCGCCTGGCCGATATTGAGGCCGCCTTTGCACAGCTGATGCAGCGCCCGATCAAAGTGACGTTGGAAGTACTCAAGCCCGCCGATCCGGCCCCGGCCCCCCTCTCCGCACCGACAACGGATCGCCCACCGGCCCCGCCCCCAGTCCCGCCAACAAGTCCCTTTGATTCCCCGGCGGTGGCCCCTGCGCCCCTGCCAACAGCCCCTGAGCGGTCCCCTCAGCGATCGCGGTCCCCATCCGATCCTCTCGATCCCCCTGTTGCCGAGGGAGTCTGGGAACCCGAGGATGACCTCACCGCTGCGGCCCGCAGCTTTGCTCAATTTTTCAACGGCGCCCTGGTGGAGCTGTCGGAGACCGACCCAAGGGCCTCCGATCAAGAGGACTCCAGGGAATCCTCTCCGCCTCTGGGATGATCCCTCCGTCCACCGGAAGCCTATCCCAAGACCTCTTTTCAGAGCAAAGCCGCCCAAAAGGGCGGCTTTGAGAGACTCGTAATGCGGGGCGGGTTAGATTCTGGACATGCCCCCAGGCATAATCCTACGCATGAACCAGAGGCACCTCAGCCTGGGTCAACTCCGGCGGGTTTTTCACCTGGGCTAAAAGCTCCTGGAGCGACGCGCCCTCCATGACCTCCACCTCCAGAAGTTTTTGAGACAGAGCCTCAAGCAGATCGCGGTTGAGATTGAGAATCTCCAGGGCTCGCCGGTGAGCGGTCTCCACAATTCCCTTAACCTCTTCATCAATGGCCTTTGCCGTCGTTTCGCTCACGGCACGGCGGGGATTGGGCATTTGTCCCCCAAGAAAGGCGTTTTGCTGAGACTGTTCGTAGGCCAGCGGCCCCAGGACCTTGCTCATGCCGTAGGTGGTCACCATGCGCTCTGCCACATCGGTGGCCCGCTGCAAGTCATTGGCAGCGCCGGTGGTAATGTTCCCGAACACAATTTCCTCGGCAGCTCGCCCTCCCAAAAGGGTCGCAATCTCGCCGCGAAGCTCCAGTTCGTCTTTCAAGAAGCGATCTTCCGTGGGCAACTGCAGGGTGTAGCCCAAGGCTGCCATCCCGCGAGGCACAATGGAAATTTTCTCGACCTTGCCGCTGCCGGGCATCAGGGCTCCCACCAGGGCATGCCCCACTTCGTGGTAGGCCACAATTTTCTTTTCCTTGTCGTTCAGGACGCGACTTTTTTTCTCCAGGCCGGCCACGACGCGCTCAATGGCTTCAGAAAAGTCTTCCTGGGCCACCGCCGTCCGCTTGTTGCGGGCAGCCAGCAGGGCCGCTTCATTGACCAAGTTGGCCAGATCAGCACCGGCAAAGCCCGGAGTGCGTGTGGCAATCACCCTGAGATCCACCTCATCGGCAAGGGACACCTCCTTAGCGTGAATCTGCAAGATGCGTTCGCGCCCTGCCAAGTCGGGACGGTCTACCAAAACCTGGCGGTCAAATCGACCGGGTCTTAACAGCGCGGGGTCAAGGGTTTCAGGACGGTTGGTTGCAGCCAGCACAATTACGGTGTTGTCTCCGGCAGAAAAGCCGTCCATTTCGGTCAGGAGCTGATTGAGGGTTTGTTCACGCTCATCATTGCCGCCATAGAATCCGTTCGAGGCGCGAGATTTGCCAATGGCATCTAGTTCATCGATAAACACAATGCAGGGAGCCTGCTTCTTGGCCTGATCAAATAAATCCCGGACTCGGGACGATCCCACCCCCACAAACATTTCCACAAACTCAGATCCGGAAATGCTAAAGAACGGAACTCCAGCCTCACCGGCCACGGCTTTCGCCAAAAGCGTTTTCCCTGTTCCGGGCGGACCCACCAGCAAAACGCCCTTGGGAATTTTGGCCCCCAGCTGGGTATAGCGCTGCGGCTCCTTCAGACATTCCACAATCTCTTCGAGTTCAACTTTGGCCTCGTCCACGCCCGCCACATCGTCAAAGGTCACCTTTCCGGCTTCGCCTTCGACATAAACCTTGGCCTTACTTTTTCCGATGGAGAGAACACCCTGCTGGCCTCCCCCCAGGCCGCGACGGGCGAAAAACTGCCAGACGCCTACGAAGATGAGGGGCGGGATGACCCAGCTTAAGATGTTGTTAAACCAGGTATTGCGGGGCGGTGGAACCGCAGCAAAGGTGACGCCGTGATCTTCGAGCCGCTTGGGAAGCTCCATATCAAAAATGGGCGTGGTGGAGAGAACCTGGCCGTTTTCTTCACCGTCTTGGGGCTTAAGCTGGTAGCGAATTTGATTCTGCCCCATGGACACCTGAGCCACCTGGTTTTCATCCACCTGGTGGATGAACATGCTGTAGGGCACTCGCTGAATATTTTGCCCAAACAGCAGGGGAGAAACGAGATTGAGGACCAGAAGGCCCCCGGTGAGGTATAAAAAAATTCTGCTCAGTAACCGCGAGCGGTTGTTATCGTTTTTGATCGGCATCAACCGTGCCTCCTTTATAGTTCAAACGGACCATCAACCGTGATGACCGGAAGGAAAGTAATCAGATTCTCCCGTTGAATCCACCCAGTTCCAAATTCGGCTGACCTCATCTAATGAAATTAAACCGTATTGCCAGAGGCTGACCGGAATTTGAAACGGAAATTGAACCTCGCGCAGCGCCAAATCGATCGCTCGAGACTCAAGACCTATTTCGTTCTCAAGAAACTTCAGCAACTTTTGGAGGAGGGATTGGTGGGTAGACATGACGTTGGATGAACGGTCTCTAACAAATATTAACAAATGTTACGAACTCTCAGGTTCGGTTGTTGCGATAGGGTCCATTGTGGGCGATCGCCAGGGGCGATTCCTGTTCATTCCGAGGGATTCCAGCCTCTGTCCATCGGATGAGAAGCGGGGGGTCTCCCCCTGCAAAAGCAGACCGTAACAGCCTGAGGAGCGACCAAGGCCGGTCCCGGAGGAGCGTGGGAACAATTCGACAGTCCGTTCAGTGGTCCGTTCAACAGTCCGTCAAACATGAGGCCGCTGGGGTCGGACCCGCTGAATTCCGGTGATGATCTACGCCCTGGGCGTTGAAAAGACCTAGGCGACGGGAATTCCCCTGGGAATGGCGGCGATGAGTCTTTGGGTGTATTCCCGCTGAGGCTGGGTGTAAATCTGAGCGGCGGGTCCCGTTTCCTCAATTTCGCCCTTTTTGTTCATGACCATGATGCGATCGCTCATAAACTTCACCACTCCCAGATCGTGGGAAATGAAAATATAGGTGAGCTGAAATTCCTGCTGGAGCTCCTTGAGCAAATTGAGCACCTGCGCCTGCACCGAGACATCTAGGGCCGACACCGACTCATCGCAAATAATAAACTTGGGATTGAGGGCAAGCGCCCGTGCAATGCAGATACGCTGCCGCTGCCCTCCGGAAAACTCGTGGGGATAACGGCGCATATCATCGGCGCACAGCCCCACCCGTTCGAGCAAATAGGCGGCGCGATCGCGGGGGTTTTGAGACGACTGCTTCGGGCCGAGTTCCCCTAATCCAAAAATTCGCATCGGCTCCATGATGGCTGCCCCCACAGACATCCTGGGATCGAGGGCGCTGTAGGGATCTTGGAAAATAATCTGTAAATTCTTGCGAATCTTGCGCAGGGCACGCCCGCGCAGGCGAGTAATGTTCTGGCCTTCGAAATAAATCTCGCCCCCGGATTCGCGCACTAGCCGCACCAAGGTGCGTCCCAGGGTCGTTTTTCCGCAGCCGGATTCGCCCACCAGACCCAGGGTTTCCCCAGGATAAATCTGAAAGCTGACGCCGTTTACGGCGGTGATATAGCGCTGAGTTTGTCCAAAAACGCCCCGCACGGGATAGTACACCCGCAGGTCCTTAACCTCTAACAGGGGAGGCTGATCCTGAAGCTGAAGCAGACGGGTTGCAACCTCCTGATCGGGAATCTCTTCGAGGATCAACTCCATCGGGGCGGCGGGGGTGGCCTCGGATGCACACAGATCGGCAGCGGCAGCTGCGTTCTCGGATGCTTTGTTCTCGGATGCTTTGTTCTCGGATGCCGCGGATCCGGCCGCCTCGGTCTGCGCCAGGAAGTCCGTCACGGTAGGCAAATAGCGCAGCTGCCGATCCGGCTGGGGACGACAGGCCAACAGTCCCTGGGTGTAGGGATGCTGCGCCTGCGTAAATATCTCCTGCACACTGCCTGTTTCTACAATTTTTCCCTGGTACATAACCACCACCTCATCTGCCAGTTCGGCCACCACCCCTAGGTCGTGGGTCACAAAGATAATGGACATCCCCCGGCGATCGCGCAGCTCTCGTAACAGCTCCAGAATCGTTGCCTGCACCGTAACGTCGAGGGCGGTGGTGGGTTCATCAGCAATTAAAATATCGGGGTTGCTGGCCAGGGCCATGGCAATCATCACCCGCTGAATCTGGCCTCCCGACAGTTCGTGGGGATAGCGCGACAGCCAGGCATACTTCTGGGCATTAATCCGGACCTGTAGCGCTGACTCAGAGATCTTTTCGCGATGCAGAACTTTTTCGCGCAGTTCTGCATCGCTGGGAATGAGCTTCACCTCCTGCAGCAGGGCCACGGCCCGTCGGCGCGCTTCAGCCTTGGAAAGCTTTTGATGAGTCTTGAGAGCTTCGACCATCTGAAAGCCACAGGTAAAAACCGGATTGAGCGAACTCATCGGCTCTTGAAAGATCATGGCAATTTTGTCCCCCCGGTAGGCCTGCATCTGGGAGTTGGACAACTGATGCAGGGGCACGGGCGGTTCGCTGGCTTGGGTTGGCGACTGGGGCGAGAACAAAATTTCTCCCCCCACAATTTTTCCAGGGTAGGGGACTAACCCCATGAGGCCCAACGAAGTCACTGACTTGCCCGATCCAGACTCTCCCACAATGGCCAGGGTATGACCGCGCTTCAACGCAAAGGAGATGCCGTCCACGGCCTTCACCACGGCTGCATCCGTTACAAAGTGCACCCGCAGGTCGCGAACTTCCAGAATCGTATCGGTCATGGGCGTCTGTCAGGGTAAGGGACAATAGGGATGGGTACCCGTGATTGTAACCGAGCCAAACCCGTATCATAAAAAAAGTCGCAACGACCGCCTGTTTAGAGAGGAAAGAAGACCCATGGCTCATTCAATTGTTACTGATGTTTGCGAAGGCGTAGCGGATTGCGTCGATGCCTGTCCCGTTGCCTGCATTAGCGAAGGTCCTGGCAAAAATGCGAAGGGAACAGACTGGTACTGGATTGATTTTTCCACTTGTATTGACTGCGGGATCTGTTTCCAGGTCTGTCCCGTTGAAGGGGCTATCCTGGCGGAAGAGCGACCCGACCTGCAAAAGACACCCTCTTGACGCCGAGGCTGGGTTCTTTGAGGGACCTGACCAGTGATGTGAATCCATGCCCCATCAGGAATCGCGCTGGAGGGGGCAATGGAAATCATTTGCGGCAATGGTCTTGCGCGCCAGAGCCACCGCGAGATCTTGCATATCGCAGGCAGAGGGTTGAATCATCGTCGGTCATTGCCAAGAGGACTGGCAACGCAGGCGTCCTGGGGAGGGCAGGACCCAGCTGATCCAGCCCTGGGCAACCCTCGCAATCCAGAGAGACACCGTTAGGGTATAAATGAACAGAACCTCCTTTAAGACCAGCGCCATTCCCAACCCGTTCCTATGACTGTTAATCCGGATTCCCTTATTCTTGAAGTCGATTCAGTCTATGCTGGCTACGTCCCCGGCCTGGATATTTTGCAAGGGGTCAACCTGAAGATAGCCCAGGGAGAGATGGTGGCCATCATTGGTCCCAATGGGGCCGGAAAGTCAACGCTGGCCAAAACCATCGCCGGGCTGCTCAGTCCCCACAAGGGCGAGATCCGCCTCAACGGTCAGAATATCGCCGGCCTCAAGGCCAATCAGATTGTTGATCGCGGGATCTGTTACGTACCGCAGCTGGCAAACGTCTTCAAAGCACTCACCGTGGAAGAAAACTTGGAGATGGGCGCTTTTATCCGCAATACCCCCCTTAAGCCCCTCAAGGCTAAGATATACGAAACCTTTCCCCGACTGAAAGAGCGTCGGAAGCAGCTAGCCGGAACCCTTTCTGGAGGCGAGCGCCAAATGCTAGCCATGGGCCGTGCCCTGATGCTGAATCCACCGGTATTGATCCTGGATGAACCCTCTGCGGCCCTCTCTCCCATTTTGGTGGATGAGGTGTTCAGTAAGGTTCAGGACATTAATAGGGCAGGGACGTCCATTATCCTGGTGGAACAAAATGCCAGCAAGGCCCTGGCCATGTCCCATCGAGGAGTGGTCCTTGATGCCGGACGCGATTGCTACGAAGGTGCCGGTCCAGATCTGCTCAACGATTCTAAGGTTGGGGCACTCTATCTTGGGGGAGGCGGTCACTAGGCACAGGTGAGCGTCAGGAGTGAAACCTCCGGCGGGCAAAACATTCGCCCCGGCCAGAAGCTGCCCAATCCCCGGTTAACGTAGAGCCGGTTATCCCCAATGTGATGCAGGCCCTGCGCCCATTCCCAGTTTTGCACCACCTTGTCGCAGTTTTGAGTCAGTAGCGGTAGCCAGCGGCGCACAGGCCTAGAGGAACATTTGCGCACCTTCCGAATCCCCTTGACCACCGGACCGAGGCCGGGCACAACCACCTGCCCGCCATGGGTATGCCCCGAAAGCTGTAGGTCTACGCGGCAGTTCCGGAGGGTCCGGGCGGTGTCGGGATTATGGGCCAGTACAATTCTGGGCACATCCGCAGGAATATTTGCCATTACCGGATGAGGATTAAATTTAGTCCACCAGTAATCGCTGAGTCCCACTAAGGCCACGGAATGATCCCACAGATAGGTCACCTGATCCCAAAGCACGTTGATATGGGCTGAACTCAAGGCTTGGGTGATGGTGGTGCGGGAGTGGGGAAAATAGTTGTCGTGGTTGCCCAGAACCGCATGGGTCCCATAGGGACTCTTGAGGCGCTCTAGGTGGGGCACCAGCTGAAAAATAGGGTCCGGGCTATCGGTGACGTAATCCCCCGTCAACAGGACCAGGTCAGGCTGGAGCTGGTTAGCAGTCTCAATGGCGTTAATTAACAAGGATTCCGAAAGGCGCTGGCCATCAAAGTGAAAATCCGAGAGCTGCACCAGTCGTAGCCCATCTAGGGAGGGGGACAGACCGTTGATTTTGACCGTGCATCGTTCAATGGTCACGGCCCGTTGGGAAATAAATGGCATATCTTTTAGGGGGTCAGGAAGATCTTAATGATAATTTCATCTTTTTTTCCTGTTTATTAAACCCCTTGAAGGTTATGAGAACATCAAGAAGCGTTAAAGTCTGTTTTCTCTCTAGACAAAAAGGTCATCCGCAGTGACTACGGATGACCAGGCTGTTTGAGGAGTTAA
>NZ_JTHE03000053.1 GCF_000817775.3 Lyngbya confervoides BDU141951 | reverse complement strand
AAGTGCCCCTCTCCGCTAGATCCTCTACCCCTGCTGGGATGCATAGGACAGGGCAGAGACTTTTCTGCACCACTAAGGGGTGCCTTCTAGATCCCTTGCTTCCCAGGCAGAGGGCGCTAGGAGGGATCTTGCGATTCCCCAGGCGCTTGCACTATTGTCGAAGGGGGATATTCTTGGGGTGGCGTAGGTTTAACTATGGGTTCGGTAACTTCGTCTGAAGTCTACGAGGTAGTTTACGCAGAGCGAGATTGCCATCGCCTCTATGCAGAGGTGATTCAAAAGATTGAGGGGCGAAAGCGCCTCTGGGTTCGTCCACTGTGCCTGTGTGAGTACGAGCCTCGGGTTCTTTGCAGTGATCCGCTCACTCTACGTCAGATTCACGATGTGCGGGGAGACTCAGATCTAGTTTGGCCTGCGGTGGTTTTTACCCAGGCTCTCGATCAAGACTGGCTGGCGGTATTGACGGGCTTGTCCCCTGAGGCTCCCTCCCTGGGCATGAGGTCCACCGGAGGTTTAAACCAGGCGGGGGAGGCAAAGCAGAAACTCAGACAGTTTTTGCAGGAGATTAAACCCTTGAACTGAGCGAGGTTGCCTCTTCGGGTACGGGAAGATTAACCTGATGCATGGGCAGGGGACCCCCCGGATGGAGCTGTGCCTGTAGGCTGACCACATCGCCAATCACCACAATGGCTGGCGCTTCAAACTGGGTTTGCTGAAGCTTCTCAACGATATCACCCAGGGTTCCGGTAATCTCTTCCTGCTCCGGTCGAGTGCCCCAGCGAATCAAGGCAATGGGAGTTTGGGGCACTCGACCGGCCTCCAGTAAGGATTCAATGATGTGTGGCAAGTTGTGAATTCCCATATAGATGACCAGGGTTTCCGAGGCCTGAGCCAACTGTTCCCACTGCACCGAGGGATGATATTTTCCGGATCGTTCATGGCCTGTGACAAAGGTCACCGAGGAGCTATAGTTGCGGTGAGTGAGGGGAATGCCAGCGTAGGCGGGAGCTGCAATGCCAGAGGTTACACCGGGCACAATCTCCACCGGGATTCCGGCTGCCACCAGGTCCATCATTTCTTCGCCACCGCGACCAAACACAAAGGGGTCGCCACCCTTTAAGCGAACAACCCACCGGTGGGTTTGTGCTTCTTGAATCAAGACCTGGGTAATTTCTTCCTGAAGTAGGGAATGCTGACCCCGGCGCTTGCCGGCGTGGATGAGCTTTGCCTGGGGGTTCACCATCGCCAAAATGGCGGGACTAATCAAAGCATCGTAGATGACGACCTCTGCCCGCTCTAGAAGGGCTTTCCCTTTAAGGGTTAGCAGGCCTGGATCGCCTGGACCTGCCCCCACCAGGTAAACTTTACCAACCGGGGAATGGAGTTGCGTCATTGGTTGCGTCAGTTCCCAAAAATATGCGCAGGTTGAAACAAGGCGGACAATAAAAATCTGGATGTGATCTAGCGAGATCTGAAAAGGATGAGAAACAGAGCCCAGGGCTGGAATGGTCCTCTATTTTAACTGACGGTGAGTTCAAAAGACTGTCACTCCTGACCTGTCTGTATCGCATCAGGGGTAAGCGGAAGTCACTTCAGGTTCTCGTAAAATGCAAAGTCGCCCCACATTTTAAAGGGGGGGGATGCCACTAACAGGCAAAATCCAGGGGCGGGGCCGCCAACGATCCCAGATCTAGGATCATCTTTGCCATGTCGTGGCTCGGCTGCAGCGGCGCTAGAACTTGCATCGTTAAGTTGAGTTCTGCGGCCAAATCCCGCGCCTGCTGCGCAATGCTTTCCACAATGCGGCCTGGAAATAAGAAATAGGGAACAAGGCCTACCTGCTGTATTCCCTCCTGTTTTAGGAATTGCAGCTGTTGAGCTAGGGAGGGCTCACCCACCCAATAGGCGGGCTTCATATTGAGTCGACGGGCCATCTTTTCAATTGCCTGATATCCCGCGGGTCGCTTACTGCCATGGCCCACCAATATCCAGGCCTCAGGGGACATCGAACCCTGGGGCCGGAACAGTCGATGGAGTTGCGGATGCTGACCCAGGTGGGGGGAGAGGACCAGCTGATAGTGCGAACAGAGCTTTTGTTGCGCTCTGGTGACGGCCTGGGGAAGATCCGCGGTCACATGGGTTCCCGGCAGTAAAAAAATAGGAATGACCTGTACCCAAGTGGGGGGAAGAGAACGACAAAACTCCACCAGCTGTTGATCTAAAGGTGTTGCATCTAGCTCTAAGGCCCCGATGCCCACTGGCCCGGAAGCAGATGGGGGGAGGATGGCACAAAGATGTTTCGCCAAACTCAGCATAGACTCACGGTTGGCCGGATGACGGCTCCCGTGGGCCACCAGAAAATAGGCTAACGGAGAATGATCGAAACCGTCCATAAGGGCCTAGAAATAGTTTGAATTATTGGGGTCGGAAGCGGATTGCTCATAGGTTGCCGGAGGGACATCGGTGGCCTCCGCTTCAAAGCTTTCTTCGGTGTAGGGGTCGCTGGGAGACCAGGGGATGGTGTCCGAGGACTGATAGTCGTCTAGTTCCGGACTCTGAGCACTGCGCTCCTCAGGCCAGGTCTCGGAGGGCAGTGGGTCGGTTTGAACAGCCTCTGGGGCCGGGGGGGCTGGATCAAACTGGGTTGAACGGGGGTAGGCCTCAATGGGAGTTGCAGGGAGATCCGTATTGCTCCATGGGGATTCGGTGAGTCCGCGCTCTGAGGAATCTTCGCCTGGGCGAGATTCTCGCTCAGGTTCCGGAATAATGCTTGTGGAGGTGGGTAAGAACTGCTCTTGCTGGGGGAGTGGATTACCGGATTCAGCGGACTGCGGTTGCAGGGGCATGGCAAATTGACGGGTCAGCTGCCAGCGAAACCAGAGGCCAACCCCAAGACCGCCACAGGCTGCAAGCAGCGCACACCAAAAAAGTGGCCAGGCGGGGAAGCGATGCTTGGTTTTCAGGGATCGGGCGGTCATAGGCTGCGCGGACGGGGTAGGGGGGCTTGCTGGAGGATCGTCAGGGTGAGTGGATTCAAGGTGAGTGGATTCAAGATGAGTCGATGCAAATGGGGCAGCGGGTGTCCCTTCAGATTGAGATTGTTCAGGACTCGATTGTTCAGGGCTGGTTTCTTGGGCGGGAGCCATCAAGGGGGGAGCTTCCTCTGCCACCTGGAGGGGAAGTTCTGGTGCAACCCAGGTGATGGCTGTTTCTCCAGGTGTTGGGGCTGGGCCTGAATGAGCCTCGGGGCTGATGGGTTTGCTTTGCCCATCGAAGATCGCCTCTGTCGGGCTGGCCTTAGGATGGACCTTTGCGGGAGAAAATTGACCTTGCTCGCCCGATAAGTTGGTAGGACTGAGGTCTGGCTGACTATCGATGGGAGGATCGCAGGTGGTGGAGCAGAGAAAGGGGTCGCTTTGGAGCGGCGGCTCAGCGACAACGGTGGTGGTTGCCGCTTTGGTTCCGGCAAAGGAGGGCAATTTGACTTGCCAGGTTGGAACAGTCTGAAGCTGGGTGGGTGTGCTTTGTGGGCTTGGGGAGGGGGTGGCTACGCTGCTCACCAGGGCTGGATCTGGCAGCAGGCTGAGCCATTGGGCAATAAAGGTGGGTCGATCTTGGGGAGACAGGGCCATGCCCTGGAGAATGGCTTGCTCTAATCCTGGGCTGAGGTCGGGGCGAATCTGGCGTGGAGCGGGCAGCGGAGAGACTCCTCTAGCGTTAGCGTTCACGGGCTCTTGACCGGTGACCAGCGTGTAAAGGGTGGCGGCGAGGGCATACACCTCGCCGGGTAGAGAAACCTTCGGCTGGGCTTGATAGTGTTCCGGGGCCAGGTAAGGCTGGGGTGGGGCGGGTTGTCTGGCGTGGATCCTTTGGCGGGAGTTCAGTCCCAGGAGGACCAGGGACTGATCGTAGGAACGCTGGAGAATACGACTAGGTCTGACATTGAGGTGCAGGAGTCCGTGGCGGTGCAGCGTTTTTAGACCCAGGCCAACTTGACGGATATAGGCGATCGCCACTGATTCCGGGAGGGGTTGACGGTTCACCAGTGACCCGAGGGAGACGCCTTCAATATATTCACTCACCATATAGCCAACCCCGTCTTCCTGAAACGCGCCAATGACTCGAGATAGGTGGGGGTAATGGAAGCGACTCAGGGATTGGGCATAGGTGATAAAAGCTTGAACCTGCTGATCTGCTTGGGGGACCGCCGGATGATAGCTCTTGAGAACAACGGATTGGTTCACCCCTTGATGGGTTGCCAGATAGGTATTTCCCATCTCATGCTTCCCTAATAAAGCATCGAGTCGGTACTTTCCAGCTTGTAGGGTTACCCCAGTCGATACAGCCATAGATCAAGCAGTGAGAGTGAATCGAGTTGTGCAGAGTAGAGATCAGCAGGAAAAACTCTAGACGTAAAGTAGCAGGCCGTTTGTTTTTACAATGTAGCGGATCGTGCGAAATTGGATCCGCCCTGTAGAACCCTTCCTGCGATTTACCACCTATGGCGCAACTCAGGTAAGGATCGACTCAGGTTAATCACCTACCGATGATTCGAGGTTCATAGGTTCGAGGTTTATAGGTTCGAGGTTTATAGGTTCGAGGTTCATCGGTGGGTTCAAGATTGTCCGTTGACTTTCCCTGCGCTCCCTCCATTCCCTACAGTTCAACCATGAGATACCAATCTCGTCAAGTCTTTCCTGGATATGGGCCTGCTGACATGGCCCCCCGATGAGGGGATCTTAATGAATGGAGACGCTATGCCCTAACTGACTCAGCGCGGAATCTCGTCTGACTTGGGCGGCTCAAGATAGCCTTGGATGAGAAAGTTGGTGCCGATGGCTTCACAGGTCACCTGGTTTAACTCTAGGGCCTGGCTCATCCGGGAAAAGCCCAGATTTCCGACCGGAGAGGGGGCCCCCACACCGCCAATGACCTTGGGTGCAATAAAGGCCATCACCTTTTGCACCATCCCCTGGGCGATCGCTGCGGCAGCTAAGGTGCCCCCACATTCCCACAGGACGGTGGCACAGCCGCGTCGGTAGAGTTCTGCCATGGCCACTTGGGGAGTGAGTTGATCAACCGGCAGAACCTCCACCCCTTGGTCCTGAATCTGTTGGAGGATCTGAGGATTGCCATTGCCTTGGGTGAGCACTAAGGTGGGCGCGTGGGTCACATCCCAGATCTGGGCCTCCACGGGCAGTTGCAAAGATCGGCTCATGACGACCCGCAGGGGATTGTGGCAGTTGTCCTGGCTGACGCAGTGACTGGTCAAACTGGGATTATCCCGCGCCACTGTATGGGTCCCGATAATGATGGCATCGCAGGTGGATCGCAGTTGATGGACCTGCGATCGCGCTGCTTCATTGGACACCCAAGCGCTATGGCCTTGGGGCGTGGCAATCTTGCCATCTAGGGTCATGGCATATTTCAAAATTCCAAAGGGACGCTGGTGCAGTACCCGCTGAATAAATCCCTCATTGAGCTGACGACAGGCCGCTTCTTCAACCCCCACAATGACCTCAATACCAGCCTCGCGGAGGCGCGCAATGCCCCCTCCAGAAACCCGAGGGTCAGGATCTACCATGCCTACCACCACGCGGGAGACCTGCGCCTTAATCAGGGCTTCGGCACAGGGAGGGGTGCGGCCATAATGATTACAAGGCTCTAGACTTACATAGACCGTGGCCCCGTGAGCACGCGTTCCTGCTGCACGCAGGGCAAAAACCTCCGCATGGGGTTCTCCAGCTTTGGGATGAAAGCCTTCGCCCACAATTTCACCCTGCTGCGTAATCACACAGCCCACCATTGGATTTGGCGCGGTGCGACCCGCTGCGCTGCGTGCAAGCTGAATACAGCGCTGCATCATTTCAGAATGGGAATCAGAGGGGAACGAACTATTCACGAGACGGACAGATTGCAAAGGGGCAGTCAACGGGGGCAGAAGAACCCATTAAGATAAATGGAATGTTTCAAGGGAGGCTGGACGCGATCTAGCTGCCTGAACCCATAAAATCTATCGTAGTTTCGCGCCAGTTTGCAGAGGTCGGCGGTTAGTTTGATGCAGAAAACCTCATCGGGACGCTTGTCCGGGTTAAGCACTCCCCATGGCTCCTGAAAAACCCAGATCCTTCCAGGTCGCTCAGGATGAGACCTTTCGGCCCCACCCCTGGATTGCCTTGGTGTGCATGGGGCTGTGCTATGCGCTGATGGGATGGTATTCCGCAGGATTTCCGACCCTCTGGCGCATTGCGCCCTACTGCTGGGCCTTCGGAGCATCCTTCATGGTGATTTGGAGTGGCCAGTTTCTCTACCGGATGCTTCTCTCCTGTCCAAGGCTACTGTCGGCCATGGTGAGCCTCACCCTGGGACTGACGGTGGCGATCGCTTCGCCCACGGGGTTTATCCTCATTATCATGCTGGTGGCCAGTACACTGTTTTCTCGACTGGAGCTGCAAACGGCAGGCGTGAGTCGGTTTTGGGCCTTGGTGATCATCTCCATTGTGGCCGGGATCATGATCGGGGCCGGTTGGGCCTGCGGCGAATATCTCTACGGCATTGACCCCTTCTGGGTGCAGTGGATTCGCCAGCGCCTTCGCGGACATCTCCAAGGGGATATAGGGGGACAGCCCTAACTTCCCCTGCAGTCCTAACTTCCCCTGCGGTGCGAAGTGAGGCTGATTCGCCAAGGTACTGCTAAAAAGCGGCGATTCTCAGAGGGAATCGCCGCTTTTAATTGCCTAGATCCACAGATCATCGGGTTCAGACTGCCTCAAGGGCTCAATCCCTCCTTGCCCCTGGAGCTCTTTCCGGTCTGAGCGAGGACAGACCGAAACGGGAGCTGCTGGACTGGACGCCCCACGTGTCTGGGTCATTAAGGGAGAGACTTAGCTAAGTGTGGAGTCTATTAACGAAACCCAATTGCTGCCTGCCAAACGAAGGCTAAAAGTAGGAAAAATACAGGGATAACGGGCATTACGTCAATGAGAGGTCCAAACAAAGCGTAAGCCTCGGGCAGTTTGGCAATGTGCAGGGCTGCTTCCATGAATTCAAATTCCTTTTGACACCAACAGCATTAAATAATGGTTGATCGTACCATGGGGACTCCCCCTCTCAACGGGGAGTTTGGGAAGAGGAAACTTTGGAGGACAGGGGCTGGAGCCAGGACTGAAATTCTTGAGCAAAACGGTCTGCTAAAATTGCAGCTCGAATTCGCTGGGTGAACCGGACCAGTTCGGTAATGTTGTGAATGCTGAGGAGGGTATACCCCAATAGCTCACGAGATCGCACCAGATGGCTTAAATAAGCTCGGGTGAAGGTTTGACAGGTGTAGCAGGGGCAACTCGCGTCTAGGGGCTGGAAGTCTTCCCGAAACTTACGATTTTTTAAATTCCAGCGATCGCCCTGGACCAGAGCATTGGCATGGCGAGCCAAGCGCGTTGGAATCACGCAGTCAAACAAATCCACGCCTGCTGCGATGGCCTGGGCCATCTCCCGGTAGGTGCCGACTCCCATCAGGTAGCGGGGTTTATTCTGGGGAAGTAGGGGCGTGGTGGCCTGCACAATTTTTTCAATCAGATCAGGGGGTTCGCCCACGCTGACGCCACCGATGGCGTAGCCGGGTAAGTCCAAATCCACGAGCGCCTGGGCGGAGATCTGGCGCAAAGGGGGATAAATTCCCCCCTGCACGATCCCAAATAGGGCCTGATCGGGGCGCTGGTGGGCTTGAACGCAGCGCTTTAACCAGGCTGTGGTGCGATGCACCGCCGCGGTGATCTCGGTTTGACTGGCTGGGTAGGGCGGACATTCATCAAAGGCCATGATCACGTCGGCCCCCAGAGCGTTCTGAATTTCGATGGATTTTTCCGGGGTCAGGTGAATCAGATCGCCATTGCGGGGCGACTGAAAGGTAACGCCTTCATCCGTGATCTCTCGCAGTTGGCTGAGGCTAAACACCTGAAACCCGCCAGAGTCTGTGAGGATGGGCCCCTCCCACCCCATAAACCGGTGGAGTCCTCCGGCCCTGTGCACGATCTGTTCCCCAGGCTGAAGATGCAGATGGTAGGTGTTGGCCAGGATCATTTGCGCCCCGGTTTGCTGAATTTGGGCCGGGGTTACGGTTTTTATATTGGCCAGGGTGCCCACGGGCATAAAGCGGGGAGTTTCCACCGGACCGTGGGGCGTCTGGAAAATTCCGGCTCGGGCCTGGGTGCAGGAGCAGGTTTTCTGGCATTGATAAGAAAATGGACTCATGGATTAGATGCCAGCATGCCCTAGGGCTAACCCGGTCACCAGCATGCCAAAGACTAAAAATGGTTGGGCGCTAGCTTGGTACTTAACGTCGTTTTCCAGGGGATTTCGCAGAAAATACATGTCTTGGAAGGTGATTTGCGGGATGATCAGTAACATTAGCAGTGAAGCGTAGAGATTCTCGTGAATGCTGATCAAGTAGACTGCCATGGCCAGCTGAAAAACATCAATCATCAGCACGCAGATCCAGGCGGCGGTCTTGACCCCAAACATCACGGGGAGAGATTGCAGTCCCAGTTGGCGATCGCCCTCGACGCTCTTAAAGTCGTTCACCACCGCAATCCCAAGGCCTGCCAGGCTATACACCAGGGTGAGGATCATAATCTTCAGATTCAAGTCCCCAAATAGAGCCTGTCCCGCCCACCAGGGCAGGGCAATATAGCTTGCTCCCAGGGCATAGTTCCCCAGCCAGCCATTTTGCTTTAGCTTCAACGGCGGCGCAGAATAAATATAGGAAATTAAGGACCCGACCGCGGCCAAAATAGTTAAGGTGGGAATCTCGTGGCCAGCCCAGCGATCTAGACCGTAGGCAATGGCCAAGCCCCCGAGGAGCAGGACTACAATCTGCGTGACCACCTGGGGGACAGAAATGGCTCCGGAGGGAATGGGGCGATAGGGCTCGTTAATTGCGTCAATCTCGCGGTCGTAGTAGTCGTTAATGGTTTGAGTGTAGCCGGTCAGGAGTGGCCCAGACATCAGCATACAGGCCAGGGCGATCAGCACATATTCCCCAGACCAGTGAAAGTGACCGGAGGAAGCCGCTCCGCAGAGCACCCCCCAAATGAGCGGAATCCAGGTGATGGGCTTCATCAGCTGCAGGCGAATTTTCCAGATATTGGTTTCGCCGCTTTGAGCCCCTTTCATGCCCAAAAGCTGCCGAGCTTTGCGGGATTGGTCCGCAGGGCTATCCTTGGCGCTAGCGGTGCTTGGGGAGGGATCAATTGCAGGGGTAAGATCTTGGTCAGCCATGGGCAAGTGCCGATTGTACAAAGTTACATGTCGTATCGTAGCAATCATCGATGGCTCAGTTTCAGGGGCGTTGCGGTTTCTAGATTCACTGATCGGTTCACCGTTTCCCCTGCTCATCCCGGATGCGATCGCGCCAGAGATGGATCAATGAGGGGGCTGCAGAAAGGATCACAAGGATGGCCAGGATCGGGAGCAGGTAGTGTTCGATATCGGGGATAGCGTGACCGAGGAAAAATCCCAGCAGGGTCAGGCCCACTGTCCACAGGATGCCCCCCACCAAGTTGTAGGTCATGAAGGTGGAATAGCGCATTTTGCCAATGCCGGCAGTGATGGGGGCAAAGGTGCGCACCAGGGGCATAAACCTTGCCAATATAATGGCTTTGCCTCCGTGCCGATCGTAAAAACGCTGGGCTTTAATCAGATGCTTCCGATGAAAAAACCGTGAATCTTCCCGATGAAACAGCCGTCGCCCAAAGCGGTGCCCGGTGGCGTAGCCGACGTTATCGCCCAGCACCGCACTCAGGGCGGCCCCGACCGTCAAAATCCAGAGATTTAGGAGATGTTGAGATCCTAAAAATCCCGCCGTAAACAGCAGGCTATCTCCGGGCAAAAAAAAGCCGATGAGGAGGCCTGATTCGGCAAAAATAATCGCCCAAACCCCTAAATATCCAATAGATTGGATGAGCGCGGCCAGATCGCTGTGCATCGGTAAACCATCCCAGGTGAGGCTTTCATCTTAGCCAAATAGCAGGGGAGTTGGGATCAGCGTTAGGGGTAAGGCAGATGGTATGGGACGGTCAGGGTCAACCACAGCTCAGAGAGAGGGTAAAAGGGTATATTACCGATTAAATCATGGATATTAGCAGTCTAAGACAGGAATATCGTCAAGCAGAGCTGCATCGACACAATCTTTGCGCAGATCCCATCGATCAGTTTGAGATCTGGTTTGAGCAGGCGAGGGTCGCAGAAATTCCAGAGGTGAATGCCATGGTCCTGGCTACCGTGTCCTCGGGGGGACAGCCCATGACCCGCACCGTTCTCCTCAAATATTTCGATCCCAGGGGATTTGTCTTTTTCACCAACTACAACAGTCGGAAAGCCCAGCATATTCAAGCTAACCCCCAGGTCTCTTGCCTCTTTCTCTGGCTTCCTTTGGAGCGACAGGTTCAGATCACCGGCAGAGCCGAACAAATTTCCCCCGCAGAGTCGTTCCGGTATTTCTTGTCTCGTCCCAGGGAGAGCCAGATAGGGGCCTGGTGTTCTCAGCAAAGCTCAATTATTTCCTCGCGATCGCTGTTGTTAAAGCAATTTGAGGCCATGAAACGCAAGTTTCAACAGGGAGAAATTCCCTTACCGGAGGCCTGGGGCGGGTATCGAGTCGTGCCGGATAGTCTGGAATTTTGGCAAGGACGCCCCCATCGCCTACACGATCGCTTTTTATATCTTCTCAACGCCAGGCAAGAATGGGAGATTCAGCGGTTAGCTCCCTAAGCATGGTCAAGGGGCCTAGGAGGGAGAAGGCCCCTTGCCGTTGTGCCAAGTTTTATCTCCCCAAGGGCGCCGGTGCCTCCGAATTGGACCTAGGCTTTGGCCTTCTGCTGCTTCGCTTTTTGCTTAGTCTTCTGCTTCTCACGCTTGGCTTTGGCCTTGGCCTCCTTCTCGGCGGCAATTTTTTCGAGCTGTGCCGTTTCCTTCTCCTCTGCAATTTTGTCGAGGTAGTAATGGTAATCTCCCTGATACACCCGAAAATCCCCGTCGCGGATTTCCACAATTTTGTTGGCGACCTGGGAAATGAAGAAGCGATCGTGGGACACAATCACCACCGTTCCTTCATAGTGCTTGATCGCCTCCTCCAGCATTTCCTTGGCCGGAATATCCAGATGGTTGGTCGGCTCATCCAGGATGAGTAGATTCACCGGGGTTAACAGCATCTTGGCCAGGGCCAGACGGGCCTTCTCGCCTCCGCTCAGAGCTTCCACCTTTTTATAAACCGTATCGCCACTGAACAAAAACCGTCCCAGCAGCGTCCGCACCTCGTCGTTCTTCCAGGTGGGCACCTCATCGTGAATGGTTTCTAGAACTGTTTTCTTAAGATCCAGCGCCTCTGCCTGATTTTGCTCAAAGTAGCCGGGAATCACATTGTGCTCGCCCAGATCGATCCTGCCGTCATCCACCGGCTCAATGCCCACCATCATGTGGAGCAGCGTCGATTTGCCGCAGCCATTGGGTCCTAAAAAGGCAATGCGATCGCCGCGCTCAATGAGTAAATTGGCCCCCAGATACAAAATATCTTCACCGAAGGTCTTCACCAGGTTTTGAATGTTAACCACCTCGCGGCCACTGCGGGGGGGCTCGGGAAAGCGAAACTTCAAGGTTTTAACGCTGGCTACGGGCGCATCAATCCGCTCTATTTTCTCCAGCTGCTTTTCCCGGCTTTTAGCCTGGGTGCTACGGGTGGCACTGGCCCGGAATCGGTCTACAAACGCCTGTTGCTTTTCAATTTCTCGTTGCTGCCGATCATAGGCACTCATCTGCGCCTGCTGCTGCTCCAGCTTTTGCTCTAGATAGGCCGAATAGTTTCCCAGATAGGTGCTGGAAACGCCCCGCTCGGTCTCCACAATCTGGTTACAGAGCCGGTCTAAGAAGGCTCGGTCATGGGAGACTACCACCATGGGGGTGCTGAGCTCCCGCAGGTAGTTTTCCAGCCACTCAATGGTTTCGAGATCCAGGTGGTTGGTCGGCTCGTCCAGCAGCAGCAGATCGGGGTCCTGGAGCAAAATTTTGCCCAAACTCATACGCATCTGCCAGCCCCCGCTAAAGGCGCTCACCAGGCGATCGCCATCCTCACTGCTAAACCCCATCTCCGGCAAAATCTTTTCAATGCGTGCATCCAGGCCGTAGCCATCCAGGGCTTCAAACTGGCGCTGAAGCTTATCGAGTCTATGGATCAGCCGGTCTAGCTCCTCGGGGTCGGCGGCTTCCATGGCTCGCTGCACTTCTGAGAGCTGGTGCTGCACCTGATTGGCTTCGGAAAACACCGTCCAGAATTCTTCGCGCACCGTTCGGGAGGGCTCGACCTCAAACTCCTGGGTTAAATAGGCAATGTGTAAACTGGCAGGCCGAATCACCTCTCCAGCAGTGGGCTCAATTTCTCCAGCAATTATCTTAAGCTGGGTGGACTTGCCCGCCCCGTTGACGCCGACCAGCCCAATGCGATCGCCGGGCTTGACCTCCCATGTCACATCCTTGAGTACCTCGCCCGTCGGATAAATTTTGCTGATATGTTCCAATCGCAGCATCTTTAATGTCCCAATGTCCGGTATCGCCCCCGACAGTTGGAGACGCTTAATATTCACAAAACTTTACCATTATACCCAGCGCAAGGCTAGGTCGACTGCACCACCGGTAGACGAGAGGTGGCCAATCGACTCATCCATCCCTCAAAATATTTAATGTTGGCTCTTTGCTCCGCCTCATCTTGAGTGTCTAGCGGATGGGGGGCTAGACCTAAAATAGCGGCTGAGGTCACGCAGAACATGGATTTTTGAAAACTCTGACAGATCTGCACCCGGACATTCTCCAGGCCGCGACCGCGGGACTGGTAAATCTCCTGAAGATAGTCCGGCAGAAAATGGCGCATATCCTGCATCAGCTGGGTCGGTGGAATCCCGGACCCGCCAATGGGTAAGGGATCTGCATAGAGTGCCCCATACTGGAACTGAGACTGCTCGCTGGGAATTTGAAAGGCTTGGGCATTGTAGGAGACGGTTCCCGGAAACGGGGTTCCCCGGAAGAAAATAGCCTCCACGTAGGGAACGGCTGTGTCCATTAAAAAGGTCAACCCAGCTGTCTGGGGTAAGAGGTCGTAGCGCTTGCCTCTAACCCAGGGAGCATAGGTGATGGGGCGTCCTGCATCCTGGACCAAGCCAGCCTTGATAAAGTCCACCACGTCGGGAATGGACTGAATTTTTCCGGCCGCGTAGGCATCCCGCAGCCCCAGGAACATATCACTCATGACTCGCCAAAACTGCCCCAGGCCGCTGTAGTAGGCCATCTGCCGAACATGCTCCACCATGAAATCCGGGAAGGCTTGATCTAAAAGGCGCAGGACAATGTTGGCGCCCAGGCGCGCTTCAATGGCTTTGCGGGCCTGGGTGGCAAACGCTGGGGTATCGAGGTAGGCATCTAGCCCACCCCCGCCATGCCAGAACATGCCCTTCATGCAATATTCTGCATATTCGTAGTTAATGCGATCGTTCCACCAGTGCTTGAGAAGCTTCTGGGGCGAAATCTCGCCGTTAAAGTACTTGAAGAAGGGAAAAAAGACTAGGAACTGATGATCGGCAATGTAAATTAAATTTTTGGAATAGGCATCTAGAACCACTCCGTAGCTATCTAAAATGCCAACGACTTCCTGAACGTTAGTGGGAGAATTCGGCAGGAGCGCCTGACCGTTCAAAAAGCGATCAATGTATTCAGCCAGAGGGTGGGAGGACTTCACGTTGATCGGTGCAGACATGGGTTGACTTAACGGTGTTGGATTTACGGGAGGGAGAGGCTAGGGAACCAATGCAGAATGGGCTTCAGGGGTAAGCTGCGCCAGTTCCAGCGAAGGCGACACAATAAAATTTTCCAGGGTGGCTTCGCTCATTTGTAAAATCAGGTTTGGCTGCAGTCCTCCCCAGATAATCACTCCGGCTAGCGCCAGCCCTGGTACGTATTCCTTCCAATGTACTGGAGGCAACACGAAGTCTTGCTTCCCAGGTTCCACGCCAGGTTCAATGGCTAAGCGACCAAACAGGGCGCGATTGACGAGAAGCAAAAAATAAACAGAGGTAAACGCGGTACCCACCATGCACAATAGGGTCTGAATCGGAAAATTACCGAAGCTGCCTCGAAAAACCAGGAATTCTGATACAAAGCCCATCATTCCTGGCAGACCCGCGCTGGCCATCACGCCCACAATCATCAAGGTGCCGACAATGGGTAGACCACATTCGGGATTGAGCAGCCCTCGCAGCACCCGTAAATCGCGAGTTCCGGTTTTGGTATAGACCACTCCCACCAGTAAAAACATCAGGGCAGAAATCATGCCGTGGCTCACCATTTGAAACAGGGTGCCCAACAGGCTAATGGAGGTATTGGCGGCGCAGGCAAGCAGGACGAATCCCATGTGGCCAATGGAACTGTAGGCCACCATCTTTTTCATGTCGGTTTGGGCGATCGCGTTCACGGACCCGTAGAGGACGCTGATCACCGACCAGGTGGCCAGGGCCGGCGCCGCAATGGCCCAGGCCTCGGGAAACAGCCCCAGGCAATAGCGCAACAGACCATAGGTGCCCAGCTTTAAAAGGACTCCCGCCAGCAAAATGGAAACGGGGGTGGAGGCCTCCACATGGGCATCGGGGAGCCAGGTGTGAAAAGGCACCAGGGGCAGCTTGATGGCAAATCCGACCAGGAGTGTGGTTAGCAAAATAAATTGTGGCCCCAGGGGCAGGCTACTGCCCAATCCTGCTTCGTAATTAAAGCTTGAGCTGCCGGAAAGCCAGCCGAGTCCCAGAAATCCCGCCAGGATCAAAATCCCGGAAACGGCGGTATAAATTAAAAATTTGGTGGCGGCATAGGATCGGCGGGTTCCGCCCCAGATGGCAATCAGCAAATAGAGGGGAATCAGCTCTAGCTCGTAGAACAGGAAAAATAAGATCGTGTTGTCTGCAAGAAAGGCCCCAGCGACCCCGGTATAAATCAGCAGCAGCATACTGTAATAGAGCTTAGGGCGATGAATCTCAGGGGCGCTACAGTAAACGGCGACCAGGGTTAATAGGCCGTTTAGGATTAACAGTGGCAAGGACAACCCATCCACGCTGAGGCGATAGCTCAGCCCCAGTCCCTCCAGCCAGCTAAACCCTTCCTCTAGCTGAAATCCGGCCAGCGAGGCGTCAAATTGGGTCAAAATGACAGCTGACCATAGCAGAAGGGCGCCCAGGATGCTCAGGGCCACCGTTCTGGCCTGGGTGGCCAGGGGAGTGGGGAGGAGAAAAATCAGGGTAATGCCCAGAAACGGCAGCAGGATAAAAACACTCAGCATTTCACACAGATCCTCACCACAACGACCAGGTCAAAAACACACCAATAAAGCTAATGCTGACCAAAATCAGCAGGACATAGGCCTGGGATTGCCCACCTACGCTATAACGCAGCACCTCTCCCGCACGCAGCGACGCTGCGCCAATGAAGTTAATTAACCCGTCCACAATCACGCGATCGCACCAGGTGCCGAGCCGACTGAGTAACACCACCGCCGCGACCACAGTGCGGTCATAGACAATATCTAGGTAAAAATCGTAGGCCAGCAGCTGACGCAGGAACTGAAATCGCGGCTTTACCGGGCAGACACCGCGGCTCAGGGGCATCCAGGCCCCAATCAGGCAGCCCACCGCCCCGGAAATCATCAGCGGCACAATCTCATCCCAGTAAAGATACTCCGGCGCTGGAATCACGTTGAGCTGGCCGAGAAAGACTGGAGTTAACAAGGTCATCACCGTTAGCGTCACCATGGGTAACACCATCATCCAGTTGGCCTCCGGCGATCGCCGCATCTTAGGGCCTGAGGGTCCCAAAAACACCAGCCTGAAGACCCGCACCAGGTTGATTGCCGTCAGAACATTGACCAGCAAAATCAACGCCACAATCCAGATCTGCTCATAGCGGAAGGCGTGAATCCCCTCACGCATGGCCCAAAATCCTCCCAGGGGAAGCAATCCCACCAGTCCCGCACTGCCCACCACAAAGGCTGTGGTGGTGACCGGCATCCGTGACCAGACGCCCCCCATTTCGCTCATGTTTTGACAATTGCTGTTGAGACTGATGCTGCCTTGACTGGTGACCAAGAGCGCCTTGGCTACCCCATGGGCAAGTAGGACCAGCAGGGCAAAATTCGTCCAGTGATTGCCGACACCGATAAAGACAAAGCCCACATAGGCACTGGTGGAATGGGACAGCGCTCGCTTAATATCCATCTGGGCAATGGAAACGAGGGAGGACCCAATCACCGTGATAGTGCCCAGGGCCACGAGAACCCCGCAAGCAACCGGGGACAAAATCAAGACCGGCTCAAGCTTAATCAGAAAATAGGCTCCCGCTGAAACCACCACAGAGTTTCGCAAAATAGACGCAGGAGCAGGGCCTTCCATGGCCTCATCTAGCCAGAGGTTGAGGGGAAACTGAGCACATTTCCCCGTGGGTCCGGCAATCAGGGCAAGACACAGCAGGGTTGCCGTTGTGGTAGAAATTTGGGCATGATCCACCCAGTCGTAAATATCGCGAAAATCCAGGCTCTTGGCGTAGTAAGACACTGAAATGACGCCCATCAGCAGCAGCACATCCCCCACCCGCTTGGTTAAAAACGCGTCACGCGCTGCGGTCACCACCAGCGGTTGAGCATACCAAAACCCAACCAGGAGCAGGGTGGAAAGGGTCAGCATCTCTAGCAGCCCGTAGCTCAAAAACAGGGAATTACTCAGGGAAAACGCCGTTAAAGCCGCCTCAAAAAAGCCCAGCAGTCCAAAAAAGCGAGCCATAGCCCAGTCTTTTTCCATGTAGCCCAGGGCATAAACTTGAGCAATCAGACTCATGAAGGTGACCAGGGTGAGCGCAGCCAGGGAAACCGGAGACAGCTCAAAGCTCAAGGAAATCTTGAGATCGGCAATATCGAGCCAGTTAACCGAAAGGGTTTGGGTCAGATCCCCTCGAATGGCGATAAAAGCTAGCACCCCATGGATAAAGGCTGTCAAGCTGAGGAGAATATTCAGATAAGCTGCCGGACGAGGCCCGCTGCGCTTAATTATGTTGGCAGCCCAGGGAATGGTGGCGATGGCGCCTAGCAGACAATAGAGGGGAATCCACCAGCAAGTTTGAAGAAAATATTGCGCCATTCTAACCACACCAAGTGAAGCATCATTCCGATGGAGGGCCTTCCGAACCGAACCTTAGAACGGGAAACCTCCCAATCGCTTATCCATCGCGATAAAACCCAATGTCTTAAAAATACCGCGGATGGTGCCTCCCTAGTTGCGTCCCTTTGGCCTTCGAGGCAGAGATCCAGGTTCGGCCAACCCATAAGCTGACGTAATCATAGAAAAATCTATGAGTTTTTGGCGCTGGACCTGAGAACTGTCAATAGATTGTCAACAGGTTTGGAAGTCCATCAATCTCGATTCCAGGTCCCCTTCCTGGTGCCCCTGCAGGGTGCAACCCCTGAGTAATCAGGAAGAGCGTTAGGTGCGCCCTCGGTTCCCAGAGACGCTTTCCAGGTTCGAGGTCCCTTGGCCTGCCCGATCCGGACGACTGCATAATCCTGCGCTTTTTCCGCCCATGGGGTGCCCTAGAGGCGATGCTGACAATAAGAAGAGTTTATGAAGTAGTTTTGTGATAATAATCCTTGATTATCTTGTCAAGTGGCATACGAAATTTTATGCTTTTCATTGGTTCGTCACTTGGTTTGCACACACTCCAGGTTGGGTTTGAACTATGTCTGAAACTCTCGGGTTGTTTCGGCTTACGGCCAAAATCCGTGAATGCAGTTTGCGAAATATTTGATGGAGAATCAAGATGCCTATCGCAGTTGGAATGATCGAAACTAAGGGCTTTCCTGCCGTTGTTGAAGCGGCTGACGCCATGGTAAAGGCGGCTCGGGTAACCCTGGTGGGATACGAAAAGATTGGAAGCGGTCGTGTGACTGTGATCGTTCGGGGCGACGTGTCTGAGGTGCAAGCGTCTGTGGCAGCCGGAACTGAGTCGGTGCGCCGTGTGAATGGTGGAGAGGTGCTCTCGACTCACATTATTGCTCGTCCCCATGAGAACCTGGAATACGTCTTGCCCATGAGTTACACCGAGGCAGTGGAGCAGTTTCGAACCTAGGGATTTGACCGGATAGCTGGGCGAACAGTGGCGCAATCCTGCGCCATCTGCATCCTCTCGATTCCCTCCGGTGTATAGGAGGCTGTGAAAAACAGTCCGTAAGGACTAGCCTGTGGAGACTAGGCCCATCTTTCGCAAACTGCGGAGTTCTTTTTTAGGAGTAGAAATTAGCAATGTCAATCGCCGTTGGAATGGTGGAAACTCTGGGATTCCCCGCAGTTGTTGAAGCCGCTGATGCCATGGTGAAGGCGGCTCGAGTAACCCTGGTGGGCTACGAGAAAATAGGCAGCGGCCGGGTTACCGTCATTGTTCGAGGTGACGTCTCTGAGGTTCAGGCTTCGGTGGATGCAGGGACAGAGTCGGTGAAGCGAGTGAATGGGGGGCAGGTGTTGTCTACCCATATCATTGCTCGTCCCCATGAAAACCTGGAATATGTTCTGCCCATTCGCTATACCGAGGCTGTAGAACAGTTTCGAGAGCAAGTTCAGGCGCCTCGCCGCACGCTTCCTTCTCGACGGAGTTAGGGATTTCAGGATGCAGATTGCCCAGGTTCTCGGTACCGTTGTTTGTACCTACAAAGATGAAAGCCTTCGCGGGACAAAGTTTCTGCTGGTGCAAATTGTGGATGAGGCTGGCCAACTGCTGCCGGAATATGAAGTGGCGGCAGACTGCGTCGGCGCAGGCGTGGGAGAGTGGGTCTTGGTGAGTCGCGGCAGTGCTGCACGTCAAACCCAGCAACAGGCCAACCGTCCGTTGGATGCCTTGGTGATTGGAATTATTGACACCGTTTCTGTCGCCTCTAAGCTGGTTTACAACAAGCGAGAGGCTCACCTAAGCTAGACATTAGCCGTTGGATTTTATCGCTCTTTTAAGGAGGCTGCAACTCTCCGAGGCACGGGGGGCCAGTTCATTCTTGGTAGAGTGTCGTTCAATCGGCTTGCCCCAGGTTTGCTGCTGGTTCTCTAGGACCCATGAGCCTGGTTATAGAGTCAAAATTTTAGAGGAGATTCAGGGTTATGGCTGTAGGCAGTGTGGCTGCTCCAGCACCTTCGATATCGCCCCCGGCTGCGATCGCAACTGGAGCCTATCCACCCCATTCGACAGCCCCGAGTCACCATGTCTTTCTGGCTGAAGACGTGGTGATTTCACCGGGGGCTTCCCTGTTTGATGATGGCAACTACCCGTTTTGGATTGCCGCTGGGGTGGTGATTCAAGATGGGGTGGCGATCCACAGTTTAGAGCAGGGGAGTGTCCTTGGGGATGATCAGCAGCAGTATTCTGTTTGGATTGGTCAGAACACTGCTGTTACCCATAAGGCTCTCATCCATGGACCCGTCTATATTGGCTCCGATTGCTTTATTGGGTTTAGAACAACGGTTTTCAATGCGCGTATTGGCTCAGGCTGCATCGTGATGATGCATGTCCTGATTCAAGATGTGGTCATTCCTCCAGGGAAATATGTGCCTTCGGGGGCGGTGATTACTACGCAGCAGCAGGCGGACAGCCTTCCTGATGTTCGACCCCAGGATGTGGCATTTGCCCAGCAGGTGGTGGGAAGCAATGCTACGGATGGGACCGTCGCTAGGGTTCAAGCTGGCCGTCAATTAAACGCGACGACGCGTCGCACCTCAACTTCCCACCCCTCTCAATCCTTGAGACCAACTACTGCTATTAATAAGGGATTCGGTACTGTGAACAGTTACAGCAATGCAAATCTTAGCGTGAGTGCGGATGTTCAGCAGCAGGTGCGCAACCTGTTGGCCCAGGGCTACCAGATTGGCACTGAGCATGCTGATGCTAGACGCTTTCGCACCAGTTCATGGCAAAGCTGTCAACCCTTTGAGGGGCGCCATGAGTCAGAGGTTCTCTCGGCGCTAAATGTTTGTTTGACGGAGCATGAAGGGGAATATGTGCGGCTTCTGGGCATTGATCCCTCTGCTAAGCGTCGTGTGTTTGAAGCCATTATTCAGCGGCCAGGGGAAACAGTGGCTTCCTTGAATGGGTCTTCCGTGAGCTACGGTGCTGCTAGCTACGGGGGAGGCGCATCTCGCAGCCCGGCGGTGGACAGCTCCACCGGTTTACCCAGTGCTGTGGTGCAGACGGTTCGCCAGCTTGTGCAGCAGGGCTATGCCGTGGGGACTGAATATGCCGATCCACGTCGCTACCGGGCGAACTCCTGGTACAGCGGTCCCACGTTCCAAAGCAGTCGGGAAGCGGAGGTGCTCAATGGCATTGCTCACTTTTTGTCCGAGCAGCAGGGAAATTACGTGCGTCTAATCGGGATTGACACCGGTCGTAAGCAGCGTGTGGTGGAGATGCCGATTCAGCAGCCCGACGGGATTCCCAGCAGTTTGCAATCCGCTCCGTCCATTGCCGCGAGCGGATCTGGAAGTGTCTCAGGGCGATCTGTGGCCGGATCAGCAGGGTCAGGGCAACTGGATGCGGAGGCCCTCGATCAACTGCGCGCCCTTGTCAGTCAGGGGCATAAGGTTGGAATTGAATATGCGGACCCGCGCCGCTTTAAGATTAACTCCTGGCAAAGCTGCGCTCCGGTACAGGCCCGGTCTATGGGCGATGCGATCGCGGCGCTGGAGCGCTGCATGGCTGAGCAAAGTGGGAACTACGTCAGGATGATTGGCATTGATGCCAGGGCAAAGCGTCGCGTCTCGGAGACGATTGTGCAACGCCCCTAGGAGGATTGAGGTCCCCGCTTTGGGTGAAATGTGCGGATCCAGTGATGGAAATTGCCCTTCGGGAGGTTTGTTATTCCACAATCACTCACGCAAGCGACCCGTTTTGCGTGGGCGATGTGATGATTGCTCCCACCGCGGTCATTGCGCCGGGCGTGGTTTTGCGCGCTGACCCAAACTGTTCCATCACTGTGCGCGATGGGGCTTGTCTGGGGGTTGGCGTCATTGTGCATGCCACCGGCGGATCGATTGAGATTCATCAAAAGGTTTGCGTGGCGGGCGATGTGCTCATTGTGGGATGCGGTACCCTGGGGCGTCAGGCCTGCATTGGGGCGGGGGCAACCTTACTGAATCCTGCGGTTGCCGAGGCCGAAATTGTTCCTGCCCAAGCGCGGATTGGAGATTCGAGCCGGGGATGGGATGTTCCCAATCTAGAGTCCCCTGAGCCCGCCAGATCTCCGCGCGACGTTCCATCGGACCCAGTAGATCCCCCGCCCTCGAAGGTGGACCCCAGGGGAGGAAGGGGGGCTGGAGATCCGTCGGTGAATCCGCTGCCCGATCCGGTGGATGGTTCTTCCCCGCCAGCCCCTACCAGCCCCACTCCGCCGCCTGCCGGGGGACCTCCGAATGCTGCCAAACGAGTCATCGGCAAGGCGGAATTTGAGAAGATGGTGCGTCAGATGTTTCCGGATCGACAAGCCTTTGAAGAGGCTCGCCATTCCCCCCATTCCTGATCAGGAACATTATTATCGAGGTAGGTGAGAAGGATTGAATGCTGGAATCATTCCGGTGGCAGATTAGATCTGGTGCTCCGGCCCATCACCTGTTGACCAGAGTCTGGCTGCCCTTGGAGACTGAACCATGAATGAATTTAAGGAACAGAGTGCCTTGGGACTGGTGGCAACGCGCAGTTTTCCGGCCATGGTCGGAACTGCGGACATGATGCTCAAGTCTGCGGGGGTCATACTGGTGGGTTACGAAAAGGTGGGGTCCGGTTACTGTACAGCAGTGGTGAGGGGGGGACTAGCCGATGTGCGGCTGGCGGTAGAGGCGGGGGCCGAAACTGCTCAGAAATTTGGTCAGCTCATGTCCAAGCTGGTCATCCCGCGACCGCTGCCGAATTTAGAGAAAATCTTACCCATTGGAACGCGGCTGTTGCTGCGCCGTGCCCAGGGAAAAAATCGCCTGACTCGCTATGCCGTGGGGCTGCTGGAAACTCGGGGTTTTCCTTCGATGGTGGGGGCCGCCGATGCCATGCTCAAAGCTGCGGATGTTCGTCTGGCGGGCTATGAAACGGTGGGAGATGGCCTTTGCACGGCGATTATCCGCGGATCGATTTCCAACGTCACTATTGCGGTGGAAGCGGGGATGTACGAAGCGGAGCGCATTGGAGAGCTACATGCCGTTATGGTCATTCCGAACCCCTTGGGAGATTTGGATTACGCTCTGCCCACCGCGAGCTGCTGGCTGGAGGAAGAGCCACAGCCCGTTCCGGTCATGTTGCCTAAGGAACAGGTGCCTCAGCCTGTGGAGCTTCTGCCGATGAAGGAAAAAGAACTGTTGGAGTTACCGCACTCCCAAGCCAAGAGTCAAGCTGACCGGCTAGAGCTTCCTGTGGAGCCGTCCCAAGCTAGAGATTCCCTGCCGGGCGATTAAAGAGCCGGTCAATCTTGGTCTGCATGCGCTCGAGTTCCGAGGCAAAGTGGGACTCGTCGGACTCCTGTTTAATCAGGGACTCGCCCACTAAAATGGCCTGGGCACCCGCCTGGGCCACGGCTGCCACATCCTGCGGGCCATGTATCCCTGACTCGCTCACCACTAAAATGCCGCGATCGCGAAGCGGGTTGACCCTGGCGTCAATTAAGGAACATGTCACCGCTAAATCAACGTGAAACGTTTCTAAATCGCGATTGTTGATTCCCACCAAATCCACCCCTGGAATCGAGATCACCCGGTCTAGCTCCTCTAGGGTATGAACCTCAACGAGAGCCGTCATCCCCAGGGCTTTGATAATCTTCATAAAATAGGCGAGATCCTGGTTGCTCAGGACGGCAGCAATTAGCAGGACGGCGTCCGCTCCGTGGGCGCGAGCTTTATAAATTTGGTAGGGATAAAGGACAAAATCCTTACACAGTAAGGGAATCTGCACTGACTCCCGCACCTGGGAGAGAATTTCAAAGCCGCCCTGAAAAAACTTTTGATCGGTCAGCACCGATAGGCAGCTTGCCCCCGCCCTTTCATAGGCCTGTGCGATTTCCTCAGGATGAAAGGTATCCCGGAATTGCCCTTTGCTGGGAGAGGCTTTTTTGACCTCCGCAATCAGAGCGGGGGTCGTCTTCCCTTGACGTAAGGCCGCAAGAAAATCCTGAGGTGGGCTGAGCTTCGCCACCTGCTGCTGCAAATCGGAAAGGGGCGTTTGATCTCGAAAGCGATCGACCTCCTTTTCCTTGTGCCACACGATCTCCTCCAAAATATTTTGAGGCTGAGAGTCCTGGGTCTGAATCTGATACTGGAGTTCCCGAATGGAAACGGCTGGGCTAGAAGGATGTCGTCGAATGCGCATAGAGGATGTTGATCAGCTCCTGGAACAAACCCAATCTTGAACGAACAAGAATGCAAGGGGGAAAACTAAAGCAATCTTAGGAGAGTTTGGGTAGGTTTGCCTACCGGGTCAGTTTCATTCTCTCCCACACCTCAAGCCGCAGTCTAGGTTGGCGCGTTTAAGGAATGGTCACATCAGGATCAACCTCAAAACTGTCCACGATGGCATGAATGCTGATCTGAAACTCGCTGTCGCTGTTGGCGAACTCCTCAGGGATGGCAATGGTTAAGGAGGAGACATTTAAACCGTCCTGCCGCACAAAGGTGGCAGCTTTGAGAACATCTCCGGCCTCTAAATACTGCCAGGTAATGCGAATACTGCCGTCTAGAAGCCGATCAGGATTATTGCGCCTAAACTGATCAAGGTCTTCAAAGAGCGCTTCCACATGCTCAACGCTAAAGTTTTGGAGCTCATCCAGGCTCACTGCTCGATCCGCCGCAAAGATCCGGGCGATGACAAAACTGTAGATGTCGGGGTGCCGCCAGCCGCGAATGACAATTTCTCCGGCTTCACTATTGTCAATGTCTTGCCAGTTGTCCGGCACGTTGATGGAAAAGAGTCCGGAGGGATGCTCAAAGGGAACCAGATTGCTTATGCCCAGGGGTCCCTCCGCTGGGCCACTGCTAGAGGGACTGCTGGAGTCCTCCCGTTGGACTTCGCCGGAGGAGTTGTCGCGGTTGGCCAGTCCGAAAAAGCGCTGGATGTTGGACCCCACTAACCCCACCAATCCCAAGACAACAACGCCCACCAGCACAAACACCCAGGGTTTGCTCCGATTCTGGCTGCCGGGGGGAGAACCCGTGACAGGGGGAGGTAGCGGAATCCCTTGATAATTGGGGGGCGGATTGTAGGGAAGAGGGGACTGGGCCGGCGCACCGACACCGTAGCCGGGGGGCGGAGTGTAGACGGGGGTGGGGGGACTGACGGGACCCGGCGCCGGGGCATAGCCCCAATGTTGAAGTTCTGTGGGCGGCACGGCCTGATCCGGCAGCGGAACCGTTGCGATCGCCCGGATTTGCACATTTCCCAGTTGAATGGTGTTTTCCGGTAGCAGATAAATCATCCCCTGGGTGAGGGACTCGCCATTCACAATGGCTGGATTGGTGGGGCGAAGATTTTGAACATAAAATCGCCCTGATGAAGACTCAAAGCCGATCTCGACATGGAGCCCTGAGACGCTTCCATCGCTCAACACAATATCGCAACGGCTGGGATCGCGGCCAATTCTGAGGGTGTCTGGCTGCGGACCGGGTTGGCCGGGGACAAAGTTCTGGGTTTTGAGGCTACCCGCTTCAATCCATTCAAGATTTAGTTCATTCACCATTAATGCGGATAAAGTGGCGGGGGATGGCCCTAGTATGCCATAGCTCTAATCGAGGATAAACCTGATTCTCTCGCAGGTGGATAGGTCTGTTCCTGGTGTGCAACCGGGGCTTTTCTCGGCAGTTAAACCTGGAAATTAAACCCGGCAATTGAAAGAGGAAATCTCTTCAGGTTTTGTTAATCCAGTCATCGTCCTATGGGTCTATATTTTCCTCGATCCTAGATCATCTTCCGCGATTATCTTGGCACTCCCCGTTGGGGGGATGGAGTTAAAAAATCACCGCACGGGTCGACCTGGGTCCTTGGGGACTGAAATAAAAGTTATTAAATCACAACAAATTCCCTAAGCCTTAGGTGGCAATTGTTTCAGCGTTGCAACGCTGGAAATGTGCCCAGGATCACAGAGGAACTGAGGGCTTGTCGCTATATTAGAGCAGCGGGTTAGTGATTCTTCTTAAAGCGATACACTTGTACATTTTTCCCGCATAAACCGTTGCATTATTTCTGAAGTTGTTGATTGAGCACTTCAGCGATCGCTAAGTTTAAAAACTGCTTGATTTTTTTGTTAATATTCAGGGTTAAAAATCTAAAGATGACAACCTGTCCTTGTTGTTCCGATACCATGCTGCGGCATTTGAGTTCCGGGCGTCTGTATTGGCTGTGCCAAAGTTGTAAAACCCGGATGCCGATTGAAACCGATGGCTTACCTGAGGTTGACGCAAACTTTGTCTCAGCCTTATCGATCCAGGGGGCCGTGGCTTCTCCCCCAGTGCTCCAGTCCTAGTTGAGTGCGGCAAAAGTTTCTCCCGGAATTGAGGGACAATGAACAACCGCCTGGAATGGGGGCTTGAATACCTTTGGCCTCTAAGAGAGGGGGCAAGTGCAACCGGCAGGGCCCGGTTCACACTCCCTGGCTCTGCTCCCTGTCGGTTGCCTTAAGCAGAAGAGGCCTAGCCCCCCCCGCTCAAGGTGACCGAGTTTTGCGTCAGCTGAATCCGATAGCCGGGTTCAGCCGCAAGATTTAAAAGATCTTTCCGAAATGTAACGGATTGTCCTGGCCCAATCATTGCGGGTTCAGGAACCGCGCTGCCCGTTTGGACCAGTTGCCCGTTTGCATCTCGAATCTCATAATTCACGGCGGAGATCGTGACCGGTTTTTGATTTTGATTGGTGACCGTTCCCTGCACTTGAGAGGATCCGTTCAGCTTCAGGATGGGTTCAAGCTTGAGACCGGTTACGGTGATGTTTTTTAGTAATTGGGCTTCCACGGCTTCTGGTGAAGCCGATTCAGAAGGGGCGGCGGGTCCGTTGTCCTTAGGCGGGGGAGCGGGATTGAGCTGTAAGAGCTGACGCCAATAGTTTTGATAAGCGGACCAGTCACCGGGAGAGTCTCCGACAACCACAATATCGCCCGCATGGCCTTGATATTGTGCCTGAACTGGGTCCCCTGCGGCGGTCATTGCGGCAAGGGCGAGTCCCAGCCCTAGAGAAAGTCGAGCCATCGAAAAACCAGAAGGATGCGGCATTTCCGAAACAAAGAACGCAGGACAGTGCACAGAACCCCTAACCTGTGAGCCCCTATCTGAGGTGCCGCGCAGATCCGTTACGAAGTCTGTGCCCTTAGTTTACCCACCATACTGCCAGGATGTATCGCTAAGCCACAGAGGGTCCCCTGTTCGATATTCATGGGCCGCCACCACTTCTCCCATAAAAATAGAGTGATCCCCCCCGGCTAGCTGTCCTTGCACCCGGCATTCCACATACCCAAGGCAATCTTTGAGCACCGGACAGCCCGTGATTGCCCCAAGCTCGTATTCAACTTCGCCAAATCTGGCCCCCGTTCCCTGCTGAGGCTTGAAGAAGAGTTCGGCAATCTCTTTTTGATGCTGCTCTAAAAAGCTGATGGCAAAAACTTGACTGGCGATCAGCATGGCGTGGGACTGAGACTCTTGACGGACTCCAATGGCCACCAGTGGTGGTTTGAAGGAGGCTTGGGTGGTCCAGCTGAGGGTAAAGCCGTTGACGGTTTCCCCCTCTTTGACCCCACAGATGTTTAGGGGATGGGGAAGCGTGCGCAACAGGGTTCGTTTGGCTTGTTCGTTTAAGGATTCACTCATCGGTGTTTGGGGGTAAAGGGCAGGAAATAGAGAATACAGATCGCGCTCTACTTCACCGTAATTGAGATTTTGGGGGATATGACCGGATGATCATGGGGAATGTGCGCGGCATTGCCGAGTAGGAGTTGCAGGGTGTGGGGGCCAGGAGGGAGGTTTAGAACGGCTTCAGTTTGCCCTCCTCCAAAATGCTTGATGTGCTCATTGACCTGGAGTGGCTCCGTGAGATCAGGCAGGGGTGCTTGATCAATGAGGAGATGATGGTGGCCGGTATTGCTCCGATCTACACCCGCGGGCGCAATCCCCATACCCGATAGCCCAAATTTTGCAGTAAAGGTTTGCGGCAGGGTTTCCCCATTTTTAGGCGCAATAAAATAGACCTTGGCGTCTTCTGGTGCTGGCGACAGGTCATGGGCTGCGAAGGCTGGAGTTCCCAGCAGAGCCAGACTGACCACAACGGCAGCAATTAGAGGGATGATCGAAAGCTTGGGACGCATTACTATCTTTTGAGGAGTATATACCCCTTTCATCATAGGGGAATTAAAAGTCCGCAGGGGGAGGCCCCTTTGCTTTCTCGACGATAAAGCGGCAGAGGCAAGCGAGCATGAAGGCAAGATTAGAGGGAAAGGATCTGTTAATTATTGCGGCGGAGGATTGCCCCAGTTACAAAAGGGGGGGATCTGTGGTGCGCAATTCCTATTTTTGGGCTCTAAAGGCGATCGCGGGTCATGCTCCCCGCGCAGGTCACTGGGAATACGAATCAGAGGTTTGGCTGGCGCTTCGACGCATCTTGCTGGCCTTTCAGGCTTCGGGCTACCTGGGATTGAGCGAAACCCAGCTTGAATTTAATCCCCAGACGGACCTGATTCCGGAGGTGCTGTGGGTGGTTTCCACCTGGCAAGATTAATGTTCTTCTCAGCTGAAAGCCTCCATGAGTGGTTAGGATGGCTGCAATTCCCTAAAAACTCAGCGGCCTAGTCGAGTAACGTGATTGATTGACATGGAGTTATATCGATGAAAATCCAGTTGAGGATAGGCATGGTTTTAGGTCTTCTGTTGGGGGCCTCCAGCCTGGTAGCCTGCGACCAATCCACACAGACCCTGGCGGGATCGGACCGGTCCATTCCCGAATCTAGATCTGTTCAGGGGCAAGCGCGTCTCCCCATTTATGTGGAGGATGGGAAAGCCCTGGGTGGAACCGATCCCGTTGCTTACTTTAAGGAACAACGGCCGGTGGCTGGGCGACCGGAGTTTAGTCATCAGTGGGCAGGGGAAACCTGGCTTTTTTCAACGGCGGAGAATCAATCGCTGTTTGCAGCTAATCCTGAGGCGTATGCGCCGCAGTATGGCGGCTACTGTGCCTGGGCCGTGAGTCAAGGATCAACTGCGCCCAGCGATCCAGACGCTTGGAAAATTGTGGATGGCAAGCTGTATCTGAATCTCAATCGCAGCGTTCAAAAGCGTTGGGAAAAGGATATTCCCGGCAACATTGCTAAGGCCGATGCCAATTGGCCCCAGGTGGCGTTGTAGGGGGAGGCTGTTTTCTTCCCTTGGCCCAGTCAGGGGAGGGGCAGACTGGCTCAGTTCTGGTGATTTGATTGAGATCTGGCAATGGGCCTGTCCTCTTGTCAGGAGTTGGATGGGCCAGAGTCAATGCGCTTCCAAAACTCCACAAAAAATGTAGCGTCTGCAAGGGGTTGCACCGCGTGCTCGACTTCTGCAACGATGATGCCTGGGGTTTCTGGTGTGAGAATGTGATCTTGATGGAAGGGATCAGCCATTTCATAGCGAAGCTGCCCCTGCAGGACATGAATTTTGGCCCATACCCCTCGTTTGGTGGAATGCTTGTTCCGCAAACCTGGGGGCATGGTGTGGGCATCGTACACTGGGGTTTGGCGATAGGCCCTAAATCCCTCCGGGAATTCCCTGCGATCGCAGCGCACGCAGTTAATCGCCGTTCCCTGCATCTTGCGCCGTTCCGGTTCGGAGAGAACCCAGGGCCGCGAGAAGAAGGGCGGATCGTGGCGCATATGTTGCGAATGGCCACAGTCCAAGTCGGCGACCCAGTGAGACTCCTCATCTAGATGAAAACCAGTGATCGGTCGAAGCAATGGTGGTTCCCCTGCGGTTTATTTCAGTGTGGTTTGCGGTTTGTGAGGGTGTGAGCCATGCCGCCAATGGTCAGCTGCATCCCTTGAGGGGATAGCCCTTTGCAGCCTGGATTCTCCTGGATTGTTAAGAATCATTGCCTTCAGCCTTTTGCGGCGATCGCCACAGCCCCCTCAATCCCTCATGGCGCCCATCCAATACCCATCGCTGCGTCACCACTCCCATGGCCACTCCGATCAACAACACTAACCAGAATAACCCGACCTGCAGCTCCAAGCCGCTGGGTAAATTCATCCCAAACAAACTTGCGATCGCTGTTAAGGGGAAAAATAAGGCCGCCAAGACATTTAACCGCGTCCCAATTTTAATCGACTGAGTGCCTAATCGGGCCTGCGTCTCCGCCTGGCGCGCCATATAAAAGTTCAGCGCATTTTGGGTGCTGATATAGAGTAAGGACAGCGATCGCTCAATTTCCCGAGCCCAATCCCGTACATCAATTAAATCTCGATCTTCCGGAACGGCCTCCCGCGCTGCCTGCAGCGTGGCGTGCAAATTCTTGGCCGCCAGCTCCACCGGGGCAATATCTTGCAAAAGCTGAAAATAATCATCCGCCCACTGTGCCCGATGGAGCCGTTTCGCCAGGGCCTCACTGGCCGTCTCATAACTTTTTACATGCTGCTGTAGCCCCTGAATCCCGGATATTCGATGATCCGAACGCCAACGACCCTGGGGCGATCGCCAGAAAAAGACGGGCTGGCGTCGGCCCAATGGGTCTGAACTCTGCGAGGAGCCACGCCCCTGGGTCAGCGGCAAGCAATGCAAAATCAACAGCAGATGTCCCTCCGCCGCCATTGCCCGCTGATGGCCTGCCCCCTTTAATCCAAAGCGGCGTCTAATCTCTTCCGGGAGATCCCACGTTTTTGGGACTAGCATCGTTGCGCTCGACTCAGCTCATGATGGATGCTCCCATTATGCCCGTGGGCCAGGGATCCTTGTCGCTGCGTTGCCCTGTTTGGCCTCTAGATCCCTTGGCGAGATTCCTGGGCCGGGGGGCGAGATTTTCTGAACCAAAGGCGGTATCTAGATCGGTCAGGCTTTGACTGGCTTAGACAGAGGGGGGCGACCCGGTCTGGGCAGTAGCCCAAGGGTTGCAGCCAGCGGACCTGTGGGGTTAGACGTCTGAACCCCTTAGAGTCGGGCGACGACGCGCGTTGTTAAGGCCTGAGGACATCTGTTCTCATCCAGGATTGCCAGAGAACCGCAGAGGGGAATTCGGGACCATGCTGGTGAGAACAGAAACGTTTAAAGCGGCGTAATGCTGGCGATCTTTCCACCCTGGCGCTGCACCCGTTGCATATGGGAATTCAGAGACTCATAGGGAATAATCACCGCCTTATTCACGCGACGGACCTTGGGATAACCCGGTTTATTGATCGCGGCCACTTCAACCCGAAACAGCCGACCCGATCCAAAGGCCTTAGACCCCCCAAAGGCGCTGTAGGAGGCGTCCCCCTTTGCCGCAGGCTGAAACCCGTTCCCTGAAGGTAAGGTGACAGGCGTGGCGGTATTGAAGGCTAAATCACGCACCAAGCGCGGTGCCCCGCCGACGATCTGGGCGCGATCGCTGTTGGCGTATCCACGATAAAGCTGGAGCAGCCGGGGAAATCCCACGGATCGCTGATTGACTCCCGTGGTGACCAAATCCCGATAGTAGGGCACAATGTTTTCCCCAAAGTTGGCTTGATAGTCCGCTGAATCAATGTAGGAATCAATATCGGCCTCAAACCCCTGGGTCTCATAGCGATTCATGTGTTCGCTAATTTCAGACTGATCGTAGGGCGCCCGTCCCAGTAAGTGCTTAAAGTTATGTTCAATCGTGCGGCTTTGAAAGTTGCCATGGAAAAATCTGTCCTTATACAGATTTGACTTTGCCACCTGACGCACAAACTCTTGCACCGTAATTTTGCGATCGCGCAGGAGGGACTCGGGAATGACGAGTCTATCCGCCTTCAGCAGGTGAGGGTTTCCCAAAACTTGTTGATAAACCGCTGAAATGATGGCTTCCACCTCATCTGGAGTCGCCTTGGGACGCAACTCCAAAGGTGCGGCATCCGTAAAGGCCGATGTCCCCAGACGCGAAGCCGCTGTTGTAATAGGCACCTCAATTTCTCCTTAACATCGACAGGTTATACATTTGAGTCGTTCACCCCTGGGACTTATCTGTCCCTGCCCACAGAATTACACGGCAGTGACACTCACCACCTTCCGACCCGCCCGACTTAAGCACTGTAGCTTTGTGGTCAGCTGATCATAGGACACGAGCAATTCCGTCATACTTTGGCGAACCACGGGAGCATTCGACGCTTGCGATTGCATCACTCGCAGACGATAGACATCCCCACGAGCCCCGCCCAGTCCACCGGATAGCACCCCTCCGGATGCAGCGGTAATTGAGGTGGCTGTATTGCGGGCCAGTTCTGTGGTGAGACGGGGCTGCCCTTGCTTCTGCGCCCGATCGCTGGCTGCATAGCCCCGCTGCAGATGCAGCAGTCGACTAAAGCCAATGGCTCGCTGACCCGGATGATCGAGCTGAAAATCTCGGTAGTAGGGAACGATGTTCTCCCCGAAGCTCTCCAGATATTCTTCTGAACTGAGGTAGGAGTTGATTTCAGCTTCGTATCCCTGGGATAGAAATAGATCTAGATGCTCGGAAATTTCAGACTGTTCGTAGGGCGATCGCCCCAGTAAATGCTTGAAGTTTAGCTCGATGAAGCGCACGTGAAAGTTAGGATATAAAAACTTCTCACGATAAAGCGGCGATTCTGCAAGCATGCGCACAAAATCTCGTACAGAAATTGCCCCTGAACGCAGCATGGATTCTGCTCCCCCCAAGCGATCGCTGGCAAGGATATGTTCATTGCCAAAGACCTGGCGGTATGCTGCTGCAATCACGGCTTCCACTTGTTCGGGGGGTCTTGCCGGAAGCAACTCCACGGGTGCGCTTTCTTCAAAGGGTGAAATTCCCAGTCTACTCGCCTCTTGTAAACCAGCCATATTGATTGACCCTCATAAATACTGTTCCACTCGGTAGCTTCAGGGTAATCTGTCTTCTGTCCCGTTGATTTGCCCTGGGGCTACTCTTCCTTGCCTTGAATTTCTCAAATAATCAAGGGAATGCCACGGTTGCCTTCCAAATTTTAAGGTTGCACAACCATGGCATGGCCTTATTCCCAAAAACTAGCTCACACCACTGATAATGTAGTCGATGTAGGAGTTAACTTCGAGACCCGCATCGCCAGAAATGCCGTGGTTTGCCTTGATGTACTTTAGCGCTTCCACGTACCAGGCCGGAACGAGCTCAAAGCGATTATGCATCTCTGCAAGTCCTGCCAGCAAGTATTCATCCGCAGGACCGGTGCCGCCCGCGATTAGGCAATATTGAATAATCCGCACGTAATATCCCAGATCTCGGAGACACTTGGCCTGTCCCTCTGAGGTTGAGGCATAGTTAGGCCCCTGCATTTGTTTGGTGTAGGGGAATTTTTGATACACCGCATTGGCGGCCCCCTCTGCTAGCTGGGTGGCCTTTGCACCCAGGGTTTTAGCAGCCTCTAGATCCGCCATGGCCAAACGCAAACGCCCAAAGGCCACTTGCAGCTCGGTGTTTCCTAAAAAGCGACCTTGAGAATCAGCGTTGGCCACCGCTTCTGTTAATTGGGTTTTCATGGATAAGGATATCTCCCGTCTATTGTTTTAGGTATTTCAGGTTGATGCTGAGCCCTACAGACTCTAAATAATCTGCAAATAATCTGCTCTAATTAGCTAATCGATTTAGCTAATCGATTTAGCTAATCGATGCCGCTGCGCGGTCAAAGTAGGTGGCAACTTCTGCCATGAGAGCACTGCAGTCACCGGGTTGAATATTGTTCCGGTCATTCGCAATGGCGATGGCGGCTTCCTTCATTTTTTGAACACTATTCGCCATTGAGGAGAGGGGGACCCCTAAGGCGATGTAGGTCTCTCTCAGACCATTCAGGCAGCGATCTTCTAGGACGCTAGCATCGCCTAAATAAATTGCGTAGGTGACATAGCGCAGGATGATTTCCATATCGCGCAGGCAGGCCGACACCCGACGGTTGGTGTAAGCATTGCCACCGGGGGCAATCAATTGGGGTTGCTCAGCAAATAACTCTCGAGCTGCGTTGGTGACGATGGTGGAGGCATTTCCAGTAATCCGGTTCACCACATCGGTCCGTTTGGCACCATCTTTGACCATTGCCATTAAGGCATCAATTTGACTCGCACTGACCAATTGCCCTTGCATGTCCGCCTGGGCAATCACCTTTGTATAGGCATCAAGCATTAGATTATCTCCTAAAAAATGCACACAGCTCAAAACAGCCTTGATCTTATGACCGAAGAGATAAAGAGTATCTCAGTAATGGGTCTTGAATGGGTCTTTAGTTTTTTTACACTGCAACCGGAAAGCCAAATATTAAAAATAATTGAGCTAGAAGCTACACATTTTTTGCACGAAATCCCCTTGGGCCTCCCCCCGCCCCGAACTTTTGTAAAGTTTTGTCCAGAGGGAATCATTGCCGATCCCCTTGCCCCTATATAATTACTGTTCATATATCTGTACTTCAATTTTAGGCTGGAGGTTCCTGGCACTGTGACTATCCCTTTATTAGCCTATTCGCCCACTTGCCCCAACTCGCGCGTTGATGCCTTGGGCGCTCGGGATGACGAAGCCATTATTTATTCAGCCGACGATCAATTCTCCCCCACGGAGATGGACAATTTGATCAATGCGGCCTATCGTCAGATCTTCTTCCATGCCTTTCGATGGGATCGAGAAACCATTCTGGAATCTCAGCTCCGCAATCGGCAAATTACCGTTCGAGATTTTATTCGGGGCTTACTCCTGTCCAACACCTTCATGGACAGTTTTTATAACAAGAACAGTAACTACCGGTTTGTGGAGCACTGTGTGGAGCGAGTCTTAGGACGGCGGGTCTATGGCGAGGCGGAAAAGATTGCCTGGTCTGCGATCGTGATGACCCAGGGAGTCAAGGGCTTTATCGATCAGCTTTTGGACAGTGAGGAGTACATTGAAGCCTTTGGGGAAAATATCGTTCCCTATCAACGCCGCCGCATTTTGCCCAGTCGCGTTCTGGGAGAGATGCCGTCTAATATTCGTCTCCCCCGTTACGATAGCTATCACCGGACCCAGCTTGGCTTTCCCCAGGGGATCTGGCAAGAAACTGTTCGCAGATTCCGCTCCTACGAAAATCAGCCCAAGGCAGGCGATCCTAGCTTGTTCAGGCAGATGGCCAGTCGGCTCAATCTCCGGGCCGCCTCCCCTGAGCGTCCCTCTCTATCACAACTGGATATCGAAGCCACAGTTCCCAACCGGAGCCGCTAACCCTCGATCTATTAAGCTCAGGCATTCGCCCAAGAAAATATGAGAGTCGAGGGCTGGCAGGCGTCATACTGCCAGCCCTCGTTGATGTTGACGGGGCGATCGCCTCAGCCTGGAAAACAAGGTTGAATGTCCTGCCCAAATTTGGACAAACCCAGAGGGAGGCATTGCGTGATCGCGCTAATCCACCGCGCTAATCCACCGACATCAGCACCAGCATTCGTCCGGAGGTCATCGCCTCAGCGGCACAGGAATAAATCTCCCCATCATTGAGGGCGATCGCCTCGGGCGTAATCACCCAGCAGGCATAGTGCGCCGGACCTGCATGGGTGACGCCAATGATCCAATCCTTGTAGGCCACCAGTTGAATCAGTTGCTCTGGCATGGACGGTGTCCCTTGGAATTGACACCATGATAGTATAGGCGTACTATCAATGCAAATCCATTCAGTCAAGGGCGCGAGGTTACCATGGCAACATCCCATCCGGTATCAGACAAGGAAAAGGCCCTCCAGGTGGTGCTGGGGCAACTGGAGAAGTCCTTTGGGAAGGGCGCGATTATGCGTTTGGGGGATGCTCCCCAGATGCGGGTGGAGACCATTTCCAGCGGGGCCTTGACCTTGGATCTGGCCCTAGGCGGGGGCTTGCCCAAGGGGCGCGTCATTGAAATCTACGGCCCGGAAAGTTCCGGCAAAACCACCGTGGCCCTGCATGCGATCGCCGAGGTGCAAAAGACTGGAGGGGTTGCTGCCTTTGTGGACGCAGAACATGCCCTAGATCCTGGGTATGCAGCAGCCCTGGGGGTAGACATTGACAACCTGCTGGTGGCCCAGCCCGATTCCGGGGAAACGGCCCTGGAAATTACCGATCAGCTGGTGCGGTCCAGCGCCGTGGATTTGGTGGTGATTGACTCGGTGGCGGCGCTCACTCCAAGGGCGGAACTGGAGGGAGAAATGGGGGATGCCCATGTGGGACTGCAGGCCCGCTTGATGAGTCAGGCCCTGCGAAAGATCACGGCCAACGTCAGCAAATCCCACTGCACGGTGATCTTTTTAAATCAATTGCGGCTTAAGATTGGGGTCACCTACGGGAATCCAGAGACCACGACGGGCGGGAACGCTCTGAAGTTCTATGCTTCGGTGCGGTTAGACATTCGCCGGATTCAAACCTTGAAGAAGGGCACGGATGATTTTGGGATTCGAGCCAAGGTGAAGGTGGCCAAGAATAAGGTGGCTCCGCCCTTTCGCATTGCAGAGTTTGATATTTTGTTTGGCCAGGGGATTTCGACTCTGGGCTGCTTGGTGGACATGGCGGAGGAAGCCAACATTGTGGTGCGTAAGGGAGCCTGGTACAGCTATGGGGGAGAGAATATTGGCCAAGGTCGCGACAATGCCATGGCCCATCTCCAAGAGAACCCGGATCTGCTGGCTGAGATTGAGCAACAGGTGAAGGCGCATTATCACGTTGGGGGGCCGCCCGCGCCAGAGACTCCCCAGATCGTGGATGCCTTCTCTGAGAAGCCGTGATAATATTCGAGCCAGTCTCAACTTTCTAATGCTATGCTCCGTTCAATTCTCGGCTCGATTCTGGTTCTGGCAACTCCTGGGATGTTGGTGTTGCCAGCCCCTGCTCAACCTCTGATGGAAAAAATTGCCGAGACTGGGGTTTTGGTGGGAGGGACTAGCAAGGATGCCTTTCCCTACGCCTATCGCAATGAGGAGGGGGAGCTGGTGGGCTATTCCGTGGACATGATGCAGCAAGTTCGTCAGGTGTTAGAGACACAGTTGCAGCGACCGGTTCAGCTGCGGTTAGTCCCCCTGGCCTCGGATCAGCGGATCCCTAAGCTTGAAGCGGGCAAGGTGGATTTGGTTTGTGATGCCAGCAGCTTTACCTGGGATCGAGATCAGCGGATCGATTTTTCTGTGAGCTATGGCATTACGGGAACCCGTCTGCTCGTGCCTGCAAACTCTGTCCTTTCAAATCCTGAGTCCCTGGCAGGGAAGCGGATTGGAGCCTTGCCTAAAACCACCAATGAAGCGGCTGTCCGGAGGCTGCAGCCCGAAGCCAAGTTGGTTCTCATGCGCGATCGCGCCAGTGGGTATCAGGCGGTGGCCCAGGGTGAAATTGATGCCTTTGCGGATGACGGCATCTTGCTGGAGTCGTGGTTGCAACGACAACCCGATCCCTCACAGTTTAGGATTGCCAGCTATCCCTATTCCAAGGAGGGGATTGCCTGTATGCTTCCCGAAAACCATTCGGATTTCCAAGACTCGGTGAATCTTGCCCTGGTGCGCTACATGCAGGGATTTCTTGAGCAAAAGCCAGAATATCAGGCCGTCTTTGATCGCTGGTTTGGCCCTGAGGGAGCGGCGCCCATGACGCGGGACCTGCGGAATTTATCGGTGGAGACCATGCAGCTCATTCTGGATTTCAAGGAGGAACTGCCAGAGGCGGATCTTTAGCGCTGAGGCGGGACGCCCTGGGCGGTGGCTGCAGGGTTAGGGCGGGGGAGAGATGTCTAGGAGGGCAAGGATGGACTGGGGTTAGGCGCTGAGGATGGGGGCGCTGAGTACAGGTTTGCGGCTTGCTGGATCTCCTGGAGGACCCACGCTTGAAACGGAGGCGGTCCCATGACCTTCACACCTGGACCTAAGCCCAAGACCCAGGCTTTTAAGGTGACATCTTCAAAGCACCAGGCTGGCAGTTTGACCTGGAGACGAAAGGGATGCTGGGGGTCTTGAGCCCTGGGTAATTTGTACAGTTTTTTGAGGTCGGGATGGCCATGGAGGTCCCGCTGTTCAGGTCGACTCATGGCCACTTGAGCGCGGGGAAACTGCTGGGTGGCTTCACTGATGAAGCGAAACAACGCTGGGGTCACCCGCAGCTTGAGGGTCCCCATGTGCTGGAGACGCTGCCGGGGGGTGGCCTGGAGGAAGGCCTCCTGCTGGGCGGGATCTTGTCCAAAGTAAATGCCAAAACTATGTTGACAAAGGGTTTCCAGATGTTTGAGGGCCTGCCGCTGCTGCTGTTGACTCCAGGGGGGGGCGGTTTCCTTGGGGGGAGTGCGGTAGAGGCGATCCAGGCGTTCAAAGCAAAAGAGTCCTTTGCGGGGGCCACTGGCGACCTGATAGCCCAGATACCAGGCAATGTTGTGGAACAAGATTTGAATGGGCCACACTGTTTCCTGGAGGGGGCGATCGCCGTGGAGCGCTGCGCCCTTTCGATAGGCCAGCCCAATTAGACATCGGTGCCGGATATCGGCTTCCAGGGCTTGGGACTGGGCGGGTGTACTCAGGGCCTCTCCACTGAGCAGATCCACATTCACGATGCTGCCGCGTTCGATGGCCCGCACTGGGTAATGCTGCTGCAGATCAAATTGAGCCCAGCGCAGTCTGGTTTCAAAGCGCTCCACCAGGGCTCTAGAGAGGACATCATCTAGCCCGTCCACCTGTTTTTGGGCCAGTTCGTAGAGGGCTTGCAGATCGCTACGATCTAGAATTCCTGTGCCCAGAAAGTATCCCTTCCGTAGCGGTTGGGGCGGAAACAGGCCATAGGGTTTCAAGATGCGTTCAATGTCTTTCCGCAGCATGGGAAGGGGGTTGCCGGGGACCAGGCCTGCGGCCTGGAGTTGATGGGCCAGGATGGCGATTTGTCCGGGGGGGGTGGGGACCCGGTCTTGCTCTGCTTGTCGGGCGGGTTCTTGGGAGAGGGGCGATTGCAGGATGTAGCGAATGGTGTTGAGCAAACGCTCGAAGGCGTCGCGATCGCTGTAGGGATGGCACCGGATTGGGTGGGTTGGGGGGGCAGGCGGCAGCTGGAGGGGGCGGTTTGGGACTGGGCTTCCTAAGAATCCGTTGGCTTCTAACCACTGGAGATCCTGGGCCAGGTGCGTGGGGTCGGCGTAGAGGGCACCGTGTTGGGCTGCCATCACGGCGGCAATTTCCTCTAGGGGCTCCAGGAAGGCAGGCAGATGCTGGGTTTGAAGGAGACACATCAGCCGCTGCGGATCCTGGGTGGCCAGTTGCCCCAGGCCAGGGGCGTGACTCAACAGCTGAATCAGGTGCATGAGGCGATCGAAGTCCAGCAATTGTGAGTAGCCGTGGCGCTGAAAATGAGCATAGCGGTTCTGCTGGTTTCGTTGCCGGGTCTCCAGGTTGTCCAGTTCACGCTGGAGAACTTGCGGCAGGTTAGTCTCTAGATGGGGATGCAGTGCAAGGACGCTTTGATATCCTTCTGCGGGAAGTACGGGGAACTGATGCAGGGTTTGATAAAAGGTCTGGATGATTGGGTTGGGCACTTGGCGTTGACGCTGCTGGTTCCACTCCAGACACATTGCCAGGGGGGTTTGCAGGACCCAGGCGATCCAGGGGAGATCTGGGAAGTTTAGCTTTTGGATCAGGTCCATGCGCCAGGATCGTTTGACGTTGGTGGCGTCATAAATGACGGGCTGTCCATGCTTAAGGGCGATCTGAATGTGCTGTAGGACGCTGGCTTCCAGGGGTTCCCAGGGACCTTGAATTTCTTCATTGCCAAACAGATCGCGGCGCAGGTCGTCGGTATTCACCACAATGGCCTCTGGAAGGCAATGCTTGAGGTGTTGGGCAACGGTGGTTTTTCCGCTGGCGGGCGGTCCCACCAGCATGTGACAGGTTGGATGCATGGGGGCAACTTTCAGGGGTCGGCTTTCAGGAGTCGGCAGGTTGGCTCGCCGGGGGAGTGGGGATGGGTTTTAAGATAGCTGGCAGTTGCGATAAATCCTGGTATTGGTGGGCGGTTTTCTTCAGCTTTTGGCTGGTGGATCCTGGCAGGCCAATGACCTGTACCTGGGTTTTTTGCTGTTTAACCCGCCGCACGGCGCAAACGAAGTCGCCATCTCCACTGAACAGGACTATTTTAGCGGCTGAGGCCGCAGTTGCGTACATATCCAGGGCAATTTCTACGTCTAGATTCGCTTTCCACGATCCGTCCGCGCGCGCAATGACGGGTTTGGTGATCAGGGTACAGCCGGCTGTGCGAAGGCTGCGATACAGCGATCGCTGGCCGATGTTTTTGGGGTCGACGCCGGCATAAAACCGGATCTGGGCCTGGGGATATTCGGTGTGGAGGTAGGTCAGCAGGGCTGGGTAGTCGATTTTGTATCCCAGGCCTTTGGCGCTGTGGTAGAGATTCGATCCGTCGATCAGGACCACCGTTTGATCCTTGGGGAGCGGGGGGGTGGCATTGATCGCGGTGGCGGGAGGCGGTGGGGCGAGGGTCTGCGAGGAGAGGGTGTCCTGGAAGGTGGTGACGCTCTGCTGCAGGGTTTGGGTGAGGGTTTGTAGCTGGCTGTACAGGTGGGTGAACTGCTGCTGTTGGGCGGGCAGGTGGCTCAGCTCCAGGGCTTTTTGCTGGCGTTGCAGTCGATGGATTTGCTGAATGATGGGCGTGGTGTGTTGCCGGATTAAGGGGGTGGGTTCAGCGGCAGGCTTGGTGTTCTGGAGGGTTTTAAGCTGCTGCTGCATCAGGAGGATCTGGGCGTAGATCTGCTCTGTGCTTTGGGTCTGCTGGCGCAGGGTTTTGCGGAGTTCGGTGTTGTTACTGCGCCGCTGGGTTTGGGTCAGGAGCAGGGTGATCCCCAGCGGTACGGCGGTCAGAGTGGTTTGCTGGAAGAGAACGCCAGCGATCGCGGAGAGGATGGCTCCGGTGATGACGTTTTTTTCGGTGAGGTGGGCAGAGAGTTTGGATTGGGGGGTCAGGCTGGTCATGGGCACGCCTCGGTCTCATCAACAAATTCAGCTTATCGAGGCTGCGATCGCAGATCTTTTTTTTGGTGCGAATGACCAACGGGAGGGGGCTGAGGGCGGGTGATTTTGGGTGGGGGTCTCAGGGGGGATGAGGGGGCGATCGTATTGTTTCCAATTAAATGAGTCCTCCAGCAAGTGGGGAGTTGCTACGTGATGCCCCACACCACGGTCATGTAACATGAGTTTCCAATCAAATGAGTTCCCCAGCGAGTGGGGAGTTGCAATAAGCTCAGCATTTTTATACCAGTCTAATCCTGGTTTCCAATCAAATGAGTTCCCCAGCGAGTGGGGAGATTTCTGGCTAGCTAGGCCCCGCACGGAGGCATCAAAGTTTCCAATCAAATGAGTTCCCCAGCGAGTGGGGAGTTTGCTGATTATTTCCTGCCCCAGCTTCCTGGCGATCGTTTCCAATCAAATGAGTTCCCCAGCGAGTGGGGAGGTGGGATTTGGTAAGTCCGTTGCCAAGGCATCCCGGTTTCCAATCAAATGAGTTCCCCAGCGAGTGGGGAGGACTAATCAATATTTAAGAGAAGTTGAGGTTTGATTGTTTCCAATCAAATGAGTTCCCCAGCGAGTGGGGAGCTCGAAGAGCAACAGCTCATTATCCGGTCCGGGGGGTATCAGGCGTTTCCAATCAAATGAGTTCCCCAGCGAGTGGGGAGGCATGAGTTCAGTGAAATCGTTCACCGACCCCGATTTGAGGTAGTTTCCAATCAAATGAGTTCCCCAGCGAGTGGGGAGCGGGTTTGGGGTTTAGCAGCCACTCTAGGGCCGCATCCTTGTTTCCAATCAAATGAGTTCCCCAGCGAGTGGGGAGCGCCTCGTTTCGGCTCATCTGTTCTAAAAAGATGAGCGTTTCCAATCAAATGAGTTCCCCAGCGAGTGGGGAGAGGATCAAATAGCGACGGTTACAAGGAGTTAAAGGCGAGTTTCCAATCAAATGAGTTCCCCAGCGAGTGGGGAGCATCGTCGTCCCGACCGTGGAGGGTTAGCTCTGTGGTAGAGTTTCCAATCAAATGAGTTCCCCAGCGAGTGGGGAGCAAGCGATCGCGCAGATGTTGCCGCCTTCTGTCGTAGTTTCCAATCAAATGAGTTCCCCAGCGAGTGGGGAGAAATAGAGGTAGAAATACAAACCTCCGGTCCATAGCCCTGTTTCCAATCAAATGAGTTCCCCAGCGAGTGGGGAGGGAATGCGATCGCCTTAAGCAGGTGGGGAATCATCCGCGTTTCCAATCAAATGAGTTCCCCAGCGAGTGGGGAGAATACCAAAACGGGGGCCGTGATGTCGGCTCCATCTTCGAGTTTCCAATCAAATGAGTTCCCCAGCGAGTGGGGAGTAGACAAACTTCTGCGGATTGATTACATCGTAGAAGGTTTCCAATCAAATGAGTTCCCCAGCGAGTGGGGAGTCGCTATTACTGGATGCAACCCCCTACTTTGAGTTGTCGTTTCCAATCAAATGAGTTCCCCAGCGAGTGGGGAGTTTATCGAGGTGACCTACGTCGGTGACGAGGTATGGAGTGTGTTTCCAATCAAATGAGTTCCCCAGCGAGTGGGGAGCTACCCCTATTAAAACCCATAGCAGGTAAGACTTTCAAGCCACGTTTGCGAACGCTCCCAAAAATCACACCCATTAACCCTTCCCAAACTCCCTTTCATGACCCAAAACCCAATCCAGCCAAGGTATCGAGCGCTTAAACGATCACAGAACCCGGCATCTTCACCAGGGGTATTCCCCCCCAAACATCAACACCACCGAGCGTATGCTTCGAAAGCGGATAAAACCGCACCGAATCCTCTGCTAAGTTTACCCGCTTGCGTAACCGACTTTGTAGCTCCGTATATTTTCTCTCAGACAAAATGCATTCAAAGACGCTGTACTGTGCCCGTTGTCCATACCCTTCCAGTAAATCCGAAACCTTTTTCCGACGGCGATCGCAAGGAATATCGTAGGTGATCACGTAGAGTAACATGGCGGTCCATTTATCGAATGGTATAAGGTTCATATCCCAAACTGGGGTCATAGACAAATTGCTTAAAAGCCTTGACCTGACGATTTAAAGTATCCCAGCGAGGCTCAGGATCCGCATCAGAGGTTTGGATCACCTGTTCCATCCGCTGAACAAAAGCATTCAAGAAAATTCGCCGCCCGGAAGTATTCAAAAAACACCCCCCATCCCGGTTTTCAAAATCCCTGGAGGCCTCCACCATCCGATTATTCACCAACTGCAAAACCAGCGAATCGACGACCGCAGCCCGAAACTCCTCCACCAAATCCGACGCCAGTGCAGGGTGGCGATCAGAACTTTGATGTAAGCAGCCGAAGTAGGGGTCTAATCCCTGAACCTCAATCAGAGAAAGGATATGATTCCAAACCACCTGATAGCCAAAACTCAACATGGCATTGACCGGGTTTCCGGGGGGACGACGCGATCGCCCCGCAAACTGAAAATCTGGATGTCGCAGACAATCGCCAAAAGCTTCAAAATATAGCGCTACGAGTAAACGTTAGGATGATTATTAAAAGCTGCATCAACACAGTCTCTAAACGTATCAAACTCGTCC
>NZ_JTHE03000052.1 GCF_000817775.3 Lyngbya confervoides BDU141951 | reverse complement strand
AAGTGTATCTCACGAGACTGGAAAAGGCTGTAGACGGATCAAACACTAATCTAGGGAAAAATCCGCCTCAAAGTAGACGCCAAGGATAGGTTTAGAAGCTTAAAGTAGCGACATTGACTAATTTGCCAGCTCTGTTGATTTGACTCACTCGCGTTATGAATGCAATAGCCGAAGTGAGGCAAACGAATACTGTTCGGCATTAATTCACCACCCGTTAATCCCTACTCTGAACATCTCTAAAGCATCGTATGCGGGGTGGGCTGAGAGAAATCGGTGTTGAGATTTTGCCTAATGCTATTCGTCATTGACTGGGAATTATTTCATTTTTTGCAAGTAGGAGAATGACTATGTGGAGCATTTTTTTGTCAGGATTAGCCACTGCGCTCAGTTTGCTGGTCGTGGATTTGGTTGTGCCCGGTGTCAGGATTGAGACGATCGCAGCTGCCGCGATCGCAGCGGCTTCAGTCGGTTTAGTCAACGCCTTTATTAAGCCGATTTTGCAAACCATTTCGATTCCGATCACGATCTTGAGCTTTGGCTTATTTGCGATCGTGGTGAATGGCTTATGCTTCTGGCTCTCTTCCCTCGCGGTTCCCGGTTTTTATGTGAAGGGAATTTTAGGCTTCGTGCTTGGCCCCATCGTACTGTCCTTTGTCAGCACAGCGCTGAGCAACTATCTCACCAACCATGCACCAGCTTTCATGCGTGATAGTTCTGACTTGAGTGCCGAAAATCCTTCACAGTCGTAAGTCATAAGGCCATTTGGCTTTAGATGCTATGAGTGGGGCGCATCTCAGTACAAGGACAAAAGTTTTAGAGCCTGATTAAATTCAGAACGCCGCAGGGAGAAGTCCGAGAAAGTGCGCCTGAGAAAGTCACAACCGTAGCGGAACAAACTCTTCGCTCTACGCCCATGAGCTTTTAGTGGAATGGGGTGTTGCTGGTGTTGCCAAAGACCGGTGAGCATGGCCCAGCAGAAGGCCAAAGCCAACAGCGCTATCAACTTGCTAAGCCGTTCGGCGTGGCAGAAATGAGTCGATTCGAGATTGAAGCCCCGTGTTTTCAAGGTCGCAAACAGCGTCTCAATGCCCCACCGCAAACGATAATCGGCGAAGGCGGTTTGAGGCTGATGACCAGTCGCGAGAATGAGCAGTTCGCCATCTTCCAACCGGGTGGCGACGATGTAGACCCGACGACCCCAGACCCAGCGCTTGCCAGAGAGATGGCGCTGCTCGCCGACCTTCAAATTGGCAAAGACTCGCTCCCCTGTTTGGCGCTGCTTCCCGGAGCGCGAGCTAATGCGGTCACTGTGACGCAGTCGGAGCCGAAACGGGATGGCATCCGGCACCAGCAAGAAGCTACACCACTCTCGACCCACGAATTCTCGGTCTCCTGTCAGACAGCGAATCTGGGCGTTGGGGAAGACGCGCTCGAAGCGTTCGAGCAAATCCATCCGCTCGTCACTATTGCTGTTGCCGCGTTTATCCAGCATCGTCCACATCACCGGAAAGGCGACGCCCTCGTGGACAATACCCAGCATCAGGATGTTGAAATTAACCGTGCCGAAGGACCAGTTGGTGCGGTCGAGGCTCAGCGTCCAAGGCTCAGGAATTTGACTCCAACTCACGACAGCCTGAGCAATTTCCTCAAAGTCAATGACAAACTTACGAAAGAAGCGGGTCAAACGCTTATGGTTTGAGGCACTCTGCGCCCGATTGGCAAAGACCGAGGCGAGCCTCTCTAAATTGACGGTTTCGACGCGAAACAGCGCCACGAGGAACAGTGCTAGGAAGGTGAGTCGGGCTCCATGCCAAGACAAGTGGGGACGCAAAGCGGCTTGAATTCGGGTAATCTCGGTCATGAGGTGGTAGACGTTAGCGGTGTGGTAACTTCTAGCTCACCGCCTCGCTCCTCGATTTGTCAAATCCCGACCACGGTTAGCTTGCAGCTTTCACCGCCATAGTTTTGTCCCTGTACTTTGCGGATAATCATCTCTCTCGAATGAGAGAGAGTTTTTCTGGCGGGGGCAGGATGTCAAAAGTCTTGGAATTAAGTGATCCTTGTCATAAGAACAACTTGTACTTTGTGTGCTGATTCACAGTAACTGACTCAGTAGCTCTTGGTTCATGCTTGTTTATGGAGCAACAGAGGATTTCTTGAATGACGACTTTTTCTAATGCCGTCAATAATCTTGAGAAAGCTTGCAAAATTTTTCGCGGATTGAGCGTTGATGATCAACTCGCTTGGTTGTGGTTTGTCTATCGAAAAATGGGCCAGTCGATTACCCCTGCTGCACCAGGGGCGGCAGCAGCGAAAATTGCCGAAGGGTTGTATGAGCAAGTGAAGCAGCAGTCCAAACAAGATCAACTAGCTGCGATGAGGGCGATCGCTCACAAAGATCCCAACAACCTCATCAGTCGTGAGTACGGTTCTTTGAGTACAAACACTAAACTGGCCTTTTGGTATGCTCTAGCTATTGGTATGGATCGCGGTGAGATTATCGCCATGCCTGACAATTACGAATTCAGTCAGCAAGGACAAGAATTGCTAGCAGCGATCGAGACGCTGGATTTTGAAGCTCAGATCACACTATTAAGAAACGCCGTAGAACCGATGGGGGCTGCTCCTAGAGCTGACGAAACCATCTAAATAATTAACCTGCTAGTGGATGATCGCTGTCCAGTTCACGGCGGTGATTAGTTAAAGCTCATTACGCAAAAGAAGCCTAAGCAGCCGCTTAGGCTTCTTGCAGCAGACAGTCCTCAGCACGTCTCTACAACGCTTTAAAGACAATGGCTTCACTGATTAACCTCTTCCATATTAAATGCGAGAGAGTAGCAAAGCACCTCTCCCCGGTAGTGTCAGACGGCGTAAGTTGCTCAGACTTAAAGAGCACTAGAACTTGGACTTCTGGATGACTAAGGCTTGTTAGATCAAAAATGCTCGTCAATGAGCGAGAGACGGTGTCTGAGCAAAACAACCTATCGTGGGGACTTACATATTTCGGTCATGACACTTTACAATTAGCAATGCTGCCATTTTTTGAAGTTAGCGTGGGTATGTTCTGACAGCCAGAGTGCAAACGCCCCTCTATTGAGGCAGCAAAGATACCTTGCAGACGACTATCATCATAAATAGTCGTCATTAATGGTTTGTCGCACAGAAATCTAGAGAGCAGTTATGAAAAAGGACCTTACGCGATATCGCAACATTGGCATTTTTGCCCACGTGGATGCTGGTAAAACCACTACTACTGAGCGGATTTTGAAGCTCACGGGCAAAATCCACAAGATTGGTGAGGTACATGAAGGTGCGGCAACTACAGACTTCATGGAGCAGGAGCAAGAGCGCGGCATCACAATTCAGTCTGCCGCCACGTCTTGCTTTTGGAAGGATTGCCAACTCAACATTATCGATACGCCAGGGCACGTTGACTTTACGATTGAAGTCTATCGTTCCCTGAAAGTGTTAGATGGCGGCGTGGGCGTCTTTTGCGGATCTGGTGGGGTGGAACCCCAGTCAGAAACGAACTGGCGCTATGCTAACGACTCCAAAGTGGCACGGCTGATTTACGTCAATAAGCTAGACAGAACCGGTGCCGATTTTTATCGCGTCGTTAAACAAGTGGAAGAAGTGCTAGCCGCAACACCTTTAGTGATGGTGCTGCCGATTGGTACCGAAAGTGACTTTGTGGGCGTTGTTGATCTCCTAACTCGCAAAGCCTGGGTTTGGGATGATAGTGGCTTGCCCGAAAACTACGAAATCACCGACATTCCTGAAGACATGAAGGAACAGGTAGAAGAGTATCGCGAAGCGATGGTTGAGCTTGCGGTTGAGCAAGATGAAGAAATCTTGATGAAGTATCTCGAAGGTGAGGAAGTCACCATCGACGAAATCAAGCAGTGCATCCGTAAAGGAACCCGCAACTTGGCATTCTTCCCAACATTCTGTGGATCGTCTTTCAAGAACAAAGGCGTACAAAATGTGCTAGACGCAGTGGTTGATTATTTACCAGCACCCAACGAGGTTCCGCCACAGCCGGAAATTGATCTGGAAGGTAACGAGACT
>NZ_JTHE03000051.1 GCF_000817775.3 Lyngbya confervoides BDU141951 | reverse complement strand
CAGGTACGACTAACAGCCGTAGCAAGGCCAAATTAGGGCTCAGATCCGTTAAAGGTAGAACAGTTTGTCTGTTTTCATGGTTGAGCGGTCTAATCGGGTCGAACGGCTTCAATATAGAATGAGTCGGGTTTATAGATGGAGCCGTCGGGTTCGGTGTCCAGGTTAAAACTAGACCAGTCCGCAATGTAGCTTTCATCGGCGGTGCGCTGCTGAATTTGGGTAAAGCCGCAGTGCTGCAATAGACAGGCCAGGGAATAGCGATCGTACTATGCAGTGTTGAGTTACAAATTTCCAAAGGATTTTCTTTTGTTAAGTCTTATTGCTAACTGGGGGCTAACAACTGCCATGAAAAGTAATCAAAGTATGCCGATAAAAAATACGATATAGCCTCAAAAATTGATAAACTTTGCTCTTGCCTTTTGAACAGTAGTAATAGGATGAGTGATAAAGTTTTTAATACGGTTTTTCCAGGGCAACAAATAATACCGATTGAATTCCCTGAAGAAGAATAGTTGTTGAGAAATTCTTTCCATGCGTCGAATAAGTTTCCAGTCAGGAGTCTGATTTACTGTTTTTTGATAGATCGTCGCATGACTATTGAGACATATACCGATGGACTGTAAGCCAAAAACTTCAGCAAATTGATCAAAGCTATAGCGAAAATGAAATGTGCTTGGCAAGTGACATTTTATGCATGGATAAAAATGATTTGCAATGAGCAAATATCCATTAATATTGACTGATGAAACCATCTGTGCCAAGAGAGACAAAGGATCTGGGACATGCTCAAGGACATCTGTACACACCAGACAATCATACTGGTTATTCAGTTGACAAACAAACTTAATTCTAGAGTGATTTTGACACCGATATAGAGATTCTTGACTAGGAAATGGTTCGTAGATATCAACAATTGTTTCATCTGATTTTTCTGTGATTAGTCGTCCCAAAGTACCAAAACCGCCACCAAAATCTATGACAGATAGAAGATTATTCTTCACAATCCAGTCAGAAATAGCATTCCGATGCTGTAAGGAAAGATCGTGATTTTCTATAAAGTATCCATTTAGAAGCCAAACAGGGTGCTGATAATAAGAAGATATTTTGTCATTATTTAAGTCTAAATTATCGCAGCCCATTTCATCCCAGACTTGATCCATGAGTCTCCATAAGTCTTCTATAAAAAGAGTGTCTTCAGATGTCGGAGATGTTTCACTCAATAAGCATTCTCCTGAACGGAGCTTTCCTAACCAATAATTAATGACTTCATCTGTGGAAGTATTTTTTGTCTTAAGATCAGGCATAAAAATAACTTTAAGATAGACAATATTTAAATATCTGAGTTCTGAATTTATAAAACTCTAGAAAGCTCTATTGATATTATTAGAATTTATAATTCTGGAAATTTTGTTTTTGAGCTTTACATCAATGCGTTTTGCTTTCCTTTTAGCTAGTCCACCAAAATGGTGATCAAATGTGTACATATCTGCAGCGCGATCGCGGGCAATAAACGATGGATGCTTTAACTCCCCAATATCGCAGGTTGACATTTCGGCCCAAGGGGAATCGCTTAAAACATGGGTGCCATCCTCCCGAAATCCGATATTAGAGACAAGATTAACATTCGGCAAAACTGTTAACCCGCGATTGAGCCAACAGGTTAAAGTCCAGGCATAGTCCCAAGTATTTGGTTCTCCAAAATAATGCAGCCTCTCAAATATTTGATGCCAATAATCAACCTCTTCTGCACTATCCAATATTTCCTGCAAATATTGACCGTCACGAAACTCTGGCCAGTGAGTTAAGTTATGATCATATTGTTGCCATGCTCGTCGCCAACTGGCCCATCCCCAACAATGGTTGTAATTGGAAAAATAGTAACTTGCCTTTCCCCGACCTTTCCCATGTTGAAAATTATCACCGCTGATGCACCATATTCGTTTATCGTTGCGATAACGCTTTAAAAGCGTTTCACAATAGCTGAAAAAGCTTGGGTGAGGCAAGCAGTCATCTTCCAGAACGATCGCCTCTTCTACCTGCTCAAACGCCCAGTCGAGGCCACTGCTCACCCGCTTGCGGCAGCCTAGGTTCACATCAGAATAGTTTCGTAAGACTTCGCAATCCCAATCGATTTGCTTGGTGATGGCTCGGGCTTGTTGGCACAATTCAGTTTCAGCGTCATTGCGGGGGCCATCGGCCACTACCAGTAGCTTAGCAGGCTGGGCCTGTCGAATCGCTTCAAACACACGAGCCGTTAGATCCGGACGCCGGAAGATCAGAAAAACGACTGGGGAGGAACAAGACATAGACAGTAGGAGTGGCTTTAGTTGAGGGAATTTGTGGATGAATAGAAGGAGGGGGATAACGGATAAAGTGCCATCGCTATCATTGTTCTGCGGGTGGCTCAAGGGTGCTGATGAAATGCTCTAGGTCTGCTTGCAAGACGGTTAGACAGGTCGGCAATGCTGCTGCTAACTGATCCACTCGATCTAGGTTGAGATTAAAGCTATAGATATTTCGGACTACATGGCGGAAGGAACAATAATCATTCAGCATGGCCAGCGTTTCTGATCTCAAAACGGCAGGTCGGACGGGCCGGACGGGGGCCGCCATTTGTCGCAGCAGTTGCCGGTGCCAATCCGCTGTATCGGGAACAGAGCGATCGATGGTTTGGGCAATTTGCTTTAGGATGCGCTCTACGCCACAGTAAAAACTATGCAGGTTGAGGGCAACTGTGCCGATATAGTCTTCGTCCTGTGTGGCTCTCAGTTTATTCAGAAGAGACTGGGTTTTCTGGACTAAGGTCTTGAGTTCCTCCAGCTCTTGCTCAATTTGCCCCAATAGGATGGCCTGATCATTCATGGCTGAATCTGGGTAACACCGTCGAGGGACTTGGTCTGGCTTAAGGGGCAGGGTGGTTTCCGCTGTCATGGGCAATCCCTGCTGCACAATGGTCTGTTGCAAGCTGGGCTGAGCCGATTCAAATTGAACCAAGTCAAATAAAAAGTCCGAACTCAAGCTGGATAAATCGTTGACAGCTTGGTAGTACTGGCTATCCGGCAGACCCCACACTGCTAGGTCGATATCGGAATGACGACGAAGACTATGAGGGTTTAGCAAAGAGCCAAACAGACTGACTTTCTCAACCGGATAGGTTTCCAGCAGCAATTTGGCGGCTGTCTGGGCAACGAGCCAACCCTTTTGTCGGCGTTCTTGTTTTGCAATGGCCTGGCTGTTGGGTGTTCTCATGGTTAAAGGATAACCTCTAACCCATAGACATGGGCGAAAATCAGGATGAATTGAAACGAGGATAATCGCTCTGTATCCATTCAATCTAGGCGGATCGCCTCCTATTGGTGACGACAAAAAACTGCCTTGGTTAGGCTCAGTAGATCACAAAGTTTTCTAGAAGTCCCATCAGTCAGCCATTTCAGTGAGAAGGCTCCACTCATTCAAATCTTCTTGGATACTAGCTTATGGGAATCGCTCAGTGAGTATATCTAGATATTGCTTGCTTGTGATCTCCCTCTGACGGATAAATGGAGAGGCTGAAACCCTCATTCTCTCGCTAAAACACGGAAGTTTGTGATCTACTGAGTCTGCATGGTTACGGCACACCTCACAATTCCAGTCTGGAAAACCTAAACGAGTTGTAGTCTTTCAGCCAGAGAAAAAAGCTGAAGGGCATGGGGCGATTGTAGCGCACGGGCGTGACCGTACCATCCACCTAAATCACTTGCAAACTTCAGTTGGATTTCAGGTCGTTGGTGAGGGCGTAGAAGCATCTTGATCCAGAATTTAGCAAGTAGCTTATAAATTTGGACTGGTGTAGGAGGCAAACCCAATTGATCCACATGGGATGAGAAAGACTCTACTAAAGCGGGGGCATAACTGGATGCCGTGCCAAAATATAGACGTTGGAGATAGCTCAGGTTCGCTTTTTCTGCAGGAATTAAATGATTACACTTCAGCTCAGGGATCATGCCTGCTGCGAAACCTAACTTGATGCCTTCCCAGACAATTTGCACATCACCAGCACTAGCAAGACTTGTACCTTTGCGATCAGTAGCCTGAAGTTTGCCCTGCTCAATGGCAGATGCATACCGTTGAAGAATTTCCCGTCGGACAGCGAACCCTGTACCATTGGGGCTGTAGGATCCCCATGTTGCGGGAACACAGCTATAACCAAAGTCGAGTTGGCGTTGTTGAAACTTTTCAGGATGCTGCTCAAACCAGGGTTCAACAGGATCAACGTATTCGACAGTAATTTGACCAGGACCCCAAACTCCTACATTAGGGTAATCTCTGAAATATCGCTGCAAGACCTGCAGGTAGTTGGGAGCGGGCTCATTATCATCGTCAAAGAAAACGACAATGGGCGCAGTAGTTTCGTGGATAGCACGACAACGAGCAGCAGTCAACCCTTGCCTAGGTTCCACTACATAGCGGGCAAAGGGGATTACTTCCAGGAAGTGATGAACACAGGAAAGCTCTTTCACAGAAGTAGACGAGTTGTTATCAACCAGAATAATTTCAATTGACTTAGTGGCATCTGAAAGAGACTGAATAGCGGACAGCAAGCGCACTAACAAAGAAGGTTTTGGATTATGGGTGCAGACTGCTATTGTGAATTCTAACTTAGATATAGTTGTCATAGCCTTGTCACAGATTGAACCTAAAAGATAACTGTTTTTTTAAGAAACTGAGTAAAATCGGCCTAGAATCTGCGATGTCTGAGATAAACTGCTGACAATCTATTGTCTCCGAGAAGCTCTACAGTTGTACCTAGATAGCCTTTATTTCCTATGAAGTTTATGGTTTGGTTAGAGTTGTCCAATAAGTTTTAGTAATGTAGAACCTGGAGAAGGATCAATTTTAGCGATCGCGTCTTCATGAGCAGTATCACCCATCTGCTTCCAGTTATCCTGAGCTAGCCAAGCTCTTTCCAAGGCAGCATTTAACGACTTCGGTGATGCAGACTCCGCGATAAATCCGGTGCGTCCTTCTGTAATCCATTCCGCATTGCCACCCACATCAGTAACGACGGCAGGGCGACCGCATAACATAGCCTCTACAAGAGACAAAGGGGTACCCTCTGCTCTAGAAGGCATAACTAAGAGATGATTCTCTGCCCAAAGGAGGCGAATATCATTGATATGGCCTTTAAAGTGAATCCGATCGCGAACATCATAGTGGTGAGCAAGGTTCTCTAAGTAATCACGATCAGGTCCAGCGCCATAAAGATTGCATTCCCAGTCTCGTTCCCTCCAGATTTGTGAACTTAGAACTTCGAATAAGGCATCCTGTCCTTTAATCGGTGCTTCCAAACGAGCAACACAGGCAAAGCTGACTTTTGGCTGAATGGGCCACTCCACCTTCGTCCGATCACTTAAATTAGTAGGGTTCTGGACAACAATAGCATTTGGCAAGGTTTGGTATAGATGGCGCTCTGCCAGGTTCAGATTATGGCGAGATACAAACGCGACACCCTTTGCTTTCGAAAATACTGCTTTTATGAGAGGCTCTGTTCCTCGGCTTGGCGCAGAAACCTCAAAATTGAATTGACAAATAATCCAGAACGGGACTGAGGTGGTTAGCAAAAAATTTAACAAGTCAATGAAACATGAGATATCGTAGGAGCCACCCTGACTGATACAGATTATATCCGGTTGCCAATCATAAACAGCATGGAAGGGTGAAGGTTGATTAAACTGCAAGTAAGGAAAAGCTCGCTCTATTTTCTGTTTAATTCTTATAGCTAAAGGTGATGGTCTAGGAAACCGAGTTCGGACATGGAGTTCTGCCCCCTGCGCCTGCATTCGTGTAATGGCAGGATGATTGGTTGACCAATCATATATGGAAAGAAGAACTTCGTGGTCTTCAATCAAGGCTCTTTCCGCTGTTGCAGACCACAGATACTCGCTTCCACCCCATGAATAGCCAGCCATCAAAGTTACAAAAGCTATTTTCATGCTTGCCTCAGTTATTCCTTAGTTTTCAATGCGATCGCTAGCCCTACGTGCCCAATCCAATGATGCCTGTAAAGGTCATTTTCACCATAGTTTAGATTGATAAGAAATGCGATAAACTTCGAGAACAAGCTTTTTTACGTCAAAACTTAGAACTTCCAGCTTGTCAGACTAAAGAGGCACTGGCGACATTGTCGCTTATCATGGGTGCTTCAGAGCTGCTTGAAGAGCCAGAATAAACCGTTTAACGCGGCTTAACTGAGGCCTAGCGTGATGCTTACTTCGAATAAGAAGGCGCTTGAGCAGGGGGGGCCTACGCCGATCGCCTTCTAATAAGTCTGGATATATTGAGGGTAATACCATTTTCCGTGGGATTGGAATGGGGTAGGTGACCGTGGATCGATGACAGAGTTCAGCAATGATATTGAGCCAGCGTTGGTAGCAGACGTCTTCGCTATATTGATCGACCACTAAGGCCCTTGCTGCCCCAGAGCACTTTAACCAGAGGTCAGGATGGTTGGCAAGATGGACGATAGCTGCCGCTGCACTCTCGGGTGTGTGGTCAACCAAGAAACCCGTTTCCCTATCATGCACTAGCTCTGGGATGCCGCTAGGAATGGCTCTTGCAATGGGGACCACACCAATAGCCATGGCTTCTAGCAGGGCAACGGGGAGTCCCTCATAGTCGGACATGAGTAACAGCGCCTGGCACTGAGCTAGGTGATTTTGGACATCGCCAGGGGATAAACGACCGAGAAATTGGATTTGATCGCACAGTCCCTGCTGCTCAACCCAATTTTGAGCAGCGGTCAGCGCAGCACCCTGACCCAGTATCCAGCACTGAATGCGGGAATCTTGACGACAGGCTTGGGCCATGGCGGCTAGAACTAGGGAAATCCGTTTTTGTTCTTCAACTACCCGACCGCTAAAGGCTACCCGAAAGGGAGTATCAGAAAAGGAGGCTTGATGTGGGGGAATTGGCACTCCATAGGGAATGGATTGGGGGGACTGGGTAAGTCGCTGATCAACAGCTTTTTGGCAGATAAAGTCTGAAACGCCAACCATCACACCGATATTACTTCCTGGAGGGGTGGCTTCAGCGATCGCCCAATAGACCGGATCGTCGGAGTGGATGGTCATGGCCCAGGGTAAACCAGACTTAGCTGCTTGTTTTGCACCGTAGTGCATAGACGCAAGGCACTGAGGGAAAAAGGCTTGGGGTTGATGGCGATTGAGAAAGCGAAGTACACCTGAGACATCATCTTCTAAGTAGCGTGCTCTGGGTTCTATCTCGACGGGTACACCGGCTTGACTCAAGGATTGAAACAGCCAGGAGTCTTCTGGATCGGCGCCAAAGTGCTGCAGGTAGACGACGATGGGAATGCTGTCTTTATGGAGTCGAATGACGAAACGCTCTAGCCAAGTGGTAACGCCACCAATGTCGTGTTTAGCACCATAATGGGAAAAGGCAATGGGGTGAGCCAGAGAGCGAAGATAGTCTAAGGATGCTTTTTGCAAGGAAATCATTTTAGAAGCCGGCGAACGCGTCTAGTAACTCGCCTGGTCAATGAAGGTTTATGATGTTGGCACACATGGGCCGAGTCAGCGAAAACCGCTTCAAACAAACCTCGTTGTGATTCTTGTATAGTCAATGGCTGCTGACGTGGAGTCGGGTCTAAAACCGCACAGGCAAACCCTCCCCACATGGTGCGCGGAGCAGCAGTGTCATAGGCTTCGTAATGGTAAACTCCAGGAATGAAGTCAAGTTCTACCCATTGCACATAGGGTGAGCTATGCCAATCTGCTGTTTTCATGCCTTCGCGACAGTCGGGGTTAAAGCTATCGTGCAGAACGATGACAATCCGCCGCTTAGGCTCAAGTTTTAAAAGCGCCTCGATATCCCGACGCACACCGATTGTTGAATGATCGCCATCGATGAGTATGAATTCAAGTTCAGATGCTTGCTCATTCATCTGTTGCACAAGCTCAGGCAGAAGATTTGTGGAGTTACCGGAGCGGTACTCAACGTTGGCGAATTTTCCCTTGAGCTTGTGTGCTACGTCAGGATTGAGATCAATCGAAATCACTTTCTCAGAGAATCGAGATAAAACCTGCAACGAGCCTCCTTGATAGGTGCCAACTTCGATGGAGAGTGAAGGTTGCAGGCGTCGAAGCAGATCCTGCAAAGCAAAGCGCTCGCAGTTGGTCATCTGCCAATGCAGGTCAAAATCGGACTCATTGATTAGGATATCAGCAGAAAACATATTTAAATTTAAGCCGTGAATGAACTCTTTAATAAATGTTTAGCCTGACGAGCCCAGGCTCGCAAGGGAAGTAATTTTCGAACCGCTCTCCCATATTGATTGAGTAATTGCCGAACACCTTTTCCATATTGATTAGCCAGCCATAAACGCTCCCATCGATCTCCATTTAGGACGGTAGACTGGTGTTTTAGAGACTGAACTGCCAATACGTCTATAGGATTTTTAACTGTCCAAGGATGAGATTGTTGACAAAGGTTAGCGACCTCAGCGGCTGTAATCGATTGCTCTTGTCGTAATTTGATAAGAGCCTCGCCAAACTCTGTTTCTGGAGATGCGTGAGGTTCAGATAAATATATATGCCATATGGCAGCTCCCCAAGCTGTGTGAGGTCTAGCATGAACCTGGGCGTTGAAGCGATGCTTCAGCCAGGTAAAATTTATTCTACTGTCATGAATTGCACTATTCAACGAAGGCTGATCGTAGTGTTTACCGGTTTTTTCGCTGCAGGCTAACCATTTCTGATGCCAGAGGTTACAAAAGTCGTAAACCTCTGGTCGTTCTGCAAAAAACAGTACGCCGCCATTGACATAGTGCTTATCAGGCAGCTGCCATCCCAACGATATAAACTTCTCTTTCTCGTTACCTGGCATTTCTGCAGGATCTCCACTTCCGCTGTGATTAGGTGCAGCAGCAAAGGATGCTGTTGTCTGAAAGACTTCACTAAGATCGCCTCGAATTATGGTATCAGCATCAAGGTAGAGGAAAGGTCCGGATAGGTGCTGACGCAGAGAGGTTTTGATATAGCGATTCCGGAAACTAGCTGGACTTTCTGGTGTTGAGATATCAATGACAGTATCACAGACTTCTAAAACTGGATTCTTACAGCGATCGAGCGCCGCTTTTGAGGCAGAATCGCAACTAAGTATAATTTTCATGTTTGGATTGCTTAAACGCAGCGAAAGCATTGAGACTTGCGTCATATCAGCAAAAATGTCATTTCCGCTGCTGGTTAAGGCATAAACGCACTGATGCAACTTCTGAGTATGCTTTGCTTCGGTAGCAGTACCAACCATAATAATTTTCCGCCAATATATTACTTAATTTAAGCGTTGTAGTAAGAACGATACCAATCGACAAAATACTAAAGTCCAACTTCGATCGCAGTCGTGGGCCGATATCCGGTATCTGCCTCCAGATTTTCGATATCGGCATAGGTCTCCGGCACATCTCCCGGTTGAATCGGTAGAAATTCTTTCTTGGCTGGCACCCCTAGATGTTTTTCTAAGATCTCGATGAAATCGAGTAATCGGACCGGCTGATTATTGCCGAGATTATAGAGCCAGGGAACCGAGGGTGAACTGCAGGCTGTACTGCCTTCGGCGTTCGATTGCGGTGCACGGGGCAAAAGCTGGATGATGGCTTCGACAATATCGTCAATGTAGGTAAAGTCGCGCCGCATATCGCCGTAGTTGAACTGAGCGCATAAGTCGGATGTAGCCGATCAATCACTGAGGTCAAACGGATGAAACTCAAAGTTGGGATAATCTTGCAGTTGCGAAAGGCGATCGTGTTTCAGGGTGACGTCGTAGTAATCGTTGAGGTTGCCTATGCAGACAACTGTATGGCCAAGGTGCAGTAGCTTTTGGCTGAGATGAAAGCCAATGAAACCGGCTACACCGGTAATTAGAATATTCACTAATGAAACTTATTTGAGGAAGTATCTGGGCGATCATTCTGACTTCTGGCCTTAGAAACATGACGACTTGCAGAAGCGTCATATTATAATCTCAAATCATTTGAACTGCAGGATAAAGATTAAAGCGACTTTGTGTTTTCTCCAGTTCAGGGAGTAGTAGAGGCTTGAAAGTAGTACGATCGAAGTCAAGAAATTTACCCAACTTTTTCTGTCCTTCACCTTTATAACAACCCGCCATGGGCCAGAAGGTCATTTCTCCAGCGTAGATACGGTCACCAGAGCAAAATAAATCTACTCGCACGCATTTGAAACCAGTGCCTAACCGCTCAGCAACGGAAATCATTTGATTCCATACAGCAGGCTTCCTAAAACCCGTTCCCAATTTGAAGCTGGGATATAGCTCTGTTGCTAGGTCATTGCCTTCTGGATCAAGGGTCTGCTCCTTGGTATCAAAGCCTCTATCATAGATGTAGTGGACGAATCGAACAATACCGTCAATGCAGTAAAACTTGTAGTCTGGCGGTGGAGTTAAACTTTCTGGCTCAATAAATTCTTCGACAAAAACTTTTGGCTTTACATAATTATAGGCCCATTCACCATTTGTCCAACCATAGGGCCGCTGAAGTGCTGAATCTATTCTTGATTTAGCTGAATGATAATCGAAGCTTGATTTGTTGCGAACTAAAATTACTGAGCCACTGTCATGATTTGTCTTAATGACAAACGACTGCGGTAATGCATCAAAATCAATCTGCGAAAAACGATCATGAACTTGATAAAGTTTAACTAGGTGTTCTTCTCCGACGCGCTCACGGATATAGTCGCGCACGAGAATTTTGTCAGAGCACCGAACAATTTCGGGGCTTTGATCAAACAATTTCAACCATTGAATTTTATCGTTGAAGTCGCGGCAGTTAATTAAATCTGGAAAATCATGTAGTTTGTCCCAATACAGACGATGAATGATGTCGTAGAGTTCGTAGTGCGCTTGCGTTAGTGGCAAGTGGCGCTTATCATTTAGCCACTTCGTCTTAATTTTAGTCGTCAACCAGGTGCGACTAAGCTTGGATTTTGCTCTTTTTGGGAAACCGCTTACCTTTCGCGCCACTCTTTTAATCGGATTACGCGGGAGCTGCTTTGGTGGTGAAATGATAGATTCATTGCTATACCAGTAAGCAAGAACACCGTTGCGAAGCTGGGTGCGAAATACTGGCTCGCTAGTATTGCGGAGTGCCTCAATATTAGTTTCTGTGTAACGACGCAAGCGAGCATTACAGGCAGCAAGATCAAAGGTCAGATCTTTGACTGAAATTGGGTGTGGAATCCAATCGTCATTAAATCGCATCGGTTGGATCTGTTTTAGGCTCAAGCAACCCTGTCCGCTATCGGCGGTAATTGCAAACTGCACAACCAAAGATTCACGATTTGGTGGATCAAGTTTCAATGGAACAGCAATAATGCGGCCATCATCAAGAACCTGTTGGGCCGATCCAGCCCGAAACAAGTAATTCCCCAGACCATAGAAAATCCACCGTCCTCGATACTGTTCATAACTTTGGATGGTGTGGGAGTGACAGCCTAATACGGCATCTGCCCCACAGTCGATCGCATACCGTGCCAGACGGAGTTGGTCAGGTGCAGGGTCATGCACCCATTCAGGCCCCCAATGAAGATAAACTAAGACCGCATCGCACTGAAGTTTAGCAGTTTTAATGGACTGTTTGAGAGTCTGCATCCCAAGGGGGACAACCCCTGCCATTAGATGAGTAGCTAAATTTTCGCCATTGGTAGTAGGGCAGCAGAGAGAGACAACTCCCAATCGCTTATCTCCAAGGGACAGAAATGCCGGACACATCGCATCAGCGATAGAGTCTCCATAGCCAACAGACTCAATATCCTTACTTGCAAGTAAGGTTTGAGTATCCCTTGCTCCTCGATCACCAAAGTCAGAAATATGGTTATTGCCAAGGACTGCCATTGCCAAACCATCAAGCGTCCAGTGTAGGTGAGGAGAAGCTTTTAGATTTGCCCACTTATAAGGACGACCATTGGCTTGATCAGTAAACGGACATTCAAGGTTGGCAATAATAGGCGTTTTATCGCCAAAAGCACGACGTAGCTCTGACCAGGGATCTAAAGAAGTTTTGAGGAGCCGCTTTTCAATTTCTTCGCCAGATAAGCAGAAATCTCCTGCAATAACAACAGAGTTTAGATTATTCATTACATGAACCGTTCAGTTTGGCGATCAGCATGGGGGCACCTCGAATAATTCAAGCTTATTGAGAATGACCAACGGAAAGTTAGGTGTCCTATTAACTCTAATTTGTCAACAAGGCTATTTTTCGAGGTGCCCATGGGTGAAAAAGGTGAATTTAGACTGGCAACACATTCTCCAAAAATCATCCTTGTTCTGCAATCTTTCGTATGAAAGGCGCATAAGTACGGAAAGGATCATTTTCACCACCAAAACACTCTGCTGTTTTCAGGCTCAATTCGACTCGCCAACCAGGTTTTTGACTACGGTCCAGTAATGCATCTAACTCAGCAATAATCGACTCGTTAATCGGCAGCGAATCGTCTATAAAAAGACCTGCCTGACTTTCTCGGATAAATTTGTTGATGATTGCTGCATTTGCCCCGGTGGTTATAACTGGCAATCCAGCAGCCAGATACTCGCCCAACTTACCAGAAGTCACTACTAGATTCATGGGGTGAATGTGACGTAGAAATATTGCCAAATCGGCAGATGAAAGATAATCTGCTACAACATCTGCCGTAACGTGTTTTATCGTCGAGCGTTGCTCTAAGCCATGCCGAGATATGGCTGCTTTCGCTAGTTGTAAATCATCCAGGCGAACAAGCGCGAGAAACCATACATTAGGAATTTGTTCAGCAAGTCGAGCGATGAATCGGCACATCGCATCCAAACGTTGCCATTTGCATATGACATTTCCTGCGTATACAAGGACAATGCGATCAGAGAGCCCCAACTGGGTGCGTATTTCACTTCTTTTATGCTCGTCAAAATAAATGCGTTTGGGATCAGCAAGTGTAGGCAGTAAGCAAGCCTTTAGTTGATTTTTTAGGCGACTTTCCCATAGCTCTACATGTTCCTGCGACATTAGAACAACACCATCAGCTTGTCGCACATGATTCTGCTGAGAATGGAGAAGATTGTCGTAGACTGGCCTTAACTCCAAAGGTGGTTCAACTGGTGGTCTTGGACTTTCAACATAGGCAGATTGATACACGCACTCAGATGGCATATCCCCCTCGTATTCAAGAACATAACGTATCTTCTTACCCACAATAGGCCATTGTTTCAACCTTATAACTGGACTGGGGTCAGTTCTCAAGACATGAACCAGAACTCCTTTAGTGAAAAATGCTTCATTCAAGAAAAATAGGAGTACCCTTCTATTTAATTTAGACTCACTAGGCACACGCACAATTTTTGTTAACCCAGCTGACACAACCTCCTGGTAACGCTCCTGATGCTCTATATAAAGGGCTTCCGGGACAAACGCTAGCACCCAAGCCGACATACCCTCAGCCCTGAGTGTCTTAACTTTTCGGCAGTGAAAATGATGGTGCGCGAAGAAATAGGGCTGCACCATATGATAAATCCGCCACCCCTGACTCGCATCTCGCTCAGTCGTAGGATTGATTAAGTCCCTGAATCTCCTCATCATTCGTATCATAATTGTGATGAAGCGGGCAAAGCATGTCGATTCCATACTCTGCGATTCACGTAATCGGTGTAGCTAAGAATAATTTTTGCCACCTTCCAAGAGACTTGGGAAACGTCGTAGTCTAAAGGAAGCCTGCATGGACCCACATGCGCAAATTGCGCCCGGGTCAGTTCTACCGCTTCGATAATTCGCCCTGGACGAAGGCCAGTCATGACGATAGCACCTTCATCCATACCCTCTGGGCGTTCGTGTGCCTCACGCACTGTAATGGCAGGGAAACCCAGAATAGAGGACTCTTCAGTAATCGTCCCACTATCGGAGATCGTACAAAAAGCGCTCTTTTGGAGTGCCATATAGTCAAAGAAACCAAGAGGTGGTAGTGCCCGTACAAGTTTATGGAGAGATGTTTCTCTCTGGGCGAGGCGTTTACGCGTGCGTGGATGCACTGAGAAAACTACTGGAAAATTATATTGTTCAGCGAGTGCGTTGATTGCAATTACAATCGCATCCAGGTGAGCAGGATTATCAACGTTTTCCTCACGATGGATGCTAACCGTGAAATAAGCAGCCGGTGTCAGATCAAGCCGTTGGTGTACATCAGATGCAGCAATAGTGGCACTATGATAGTCGATAATTTCTTTCATAGGCGAACCGGTTTTCATGACCAGATCGGTTGGCAGGCCCTCTGCCAAAAGATTGCGACGAGCATGCTCGCTATAGCACAGATTAATATCACTAGTATGATCAACAATCCGGCGGTTAACTTCCTCGGGGACCCGCATATCAAAACACCGGTTGCCTGCCTCCATATGAAAGATGGGTATTTTGCGCCGTTTGGCAGGAATGGCAGCCAGACAGCTGTTGGTATCCCCAAGAATTAACACCGCATCTGGTTGTTCGGCTTCGAGTACTGCATCAGTTCGAATGATCACATTTCCAATTGTTTCAGCAGCATTCTTGCCAGCGGCTTCAAGATAATGCTTTGGCGGTTTTACACCCAGATCTTCGAAAAAAATACCGTTTAACTCCCAGTCATAGTTTTGCCCAGTGTGGACAAGCGTATGGTTAGTGACTTCGTCAAGCACTGGGATGACTCTTGATAATCGAATGATCTCCGGTCGTGTACCAACAACAGTCATTACTTTGATTTTATCAATCATAAATAGAATCTAGAACTTAGGAACCCTGACCGGAAAAGTTAAGGAAGTACGTTTTCAGACCATGTATCAGGGCATAAGGGATCAAAAATCTCATTAGCCCAAAACAAGGTAAGTAGCTCCGTGTTACCAATGTTTTCTATCGAGTGCGTATAGCCAGGCGGAATATCAATAATCTGAATTGCTGTCCCATTAACAGGGTATTCAACAACATCGCCACCAAGCAAAGAACGCAACCGCACTATCGCGTCACCTTTAATCACGCAAAACTTTTCAACCTTCGAGTCGTGATAATGATTACCACGGGTAACACCAGGTCGCGTCGATGAGACAAAAATCTGACCAGATTGCGGAGATTTAATTAGCTCAAACAGCCAGCCACGATTATCAGTTTTGAGCTCGACTGGATATGCGCAATTATTAGCATTGCGGTGAGAGACATACACAGAGTACAGGTACTTTGTCAATAAGTCGCTGAAATCCGGCACTATTCCTTGGAATCGGCTATTTTCAAACCCCATGATTAAGTCATGGAGATTACCAAGACTAATACTGTGTATCTTCTCAACTTCGCAAAAAGCTCGATTGCTTTCATGTCGATCGCGTTCTACAATTTCGAGGAAAGAATTAATAATATCGCCAACATAAACAAAGTGAATAATATTGGCAGGGTTACTAATTGTAACAGGCAAATCATGAGTAATGTTGTGACAAAAAGTGGCCACAACACTGTTATAATTAGGGCGGCTCCACTTGCCAAAGACGTTTGGTAATCGGTAAATATAGACTGGTGATCCTGTATCGCGGTTGTAATTCTGTACTATCCTTTCAGCCTGGTATTTACTGCGACCATAGGGATTGTCTAGCTGAGCTTGTGTTGAGGAACTAAGAACAAGTGGCGTAGGTTTTCCCTTATTGGACAGGCTCTCACACAATCGCTGCGTAAGTTTAACATTTCCTTCAATGAAGTCAGCGTCATCATTAGGGCGATTTACGCCAGCCAAGTGGAAAACCAGATCGGCACTTTCTGTAAACTCATCGAGTTCATCAAGTGTATTGTTGGAGTCGAAAGTCAAAACCTTGACATCGGAACAACGCCGGAGTGCAATATTTAAATTTTGGCCAATAAAACCTTTGGAACCAGTAATGAGAATAACAGGCATAAGTTAAACCGCTTTTTCTAAACCAAGCTCTTTCTGAATATATTCAAGATTAAGCAGTATTTTCTTCAAGTCTTCATCAGTAAGTCGCACAGTATTTTCAGAGGTATAACTCTCAAGAGTGGATAAGTTTTTAACTCCTTTTTCAAAATAAAGAGCGTAGTTTAGATCTCTAGTGTCAGAAGGGATTCGGTAATAATCACCTAAGTCTTCTGAATTGACCATCTCTTCGAGATTCAAAAGAGTTTCGTGTTTTTTCTCTCCGTGGCGCGTACCAATGACATTAATTTCGGTATCCGAGTCGAAGATAAACCTCAACACTCGGGCAAGCTGACCAATTGTAGCAGCAGGTGCCTTTTGTACAAAAGTGTCGCCGCCCTGCCCCTTAGTAAACGCGAATAGAACTAGCTCCACCGCATCTTCTAGAGACATCATGAAGCGTGTCATGTCGGGGTCAGTCACTGTGATTGGCTTACCGCCTTTGATTTGATTGGTAAAAAGTGTTATAACCGACCCCCTTGATGCCATTACATTGCCATAGCGCGTCACGCAAATAGTCGTTTCTTCGGGTGCAAGATTTCGTGACTTGGCCACTGCGACTTTTTCCATGAGTGCCTTAGACATTCCCATTGCATTAATAGGATGAACAGCCTTGTCAGTACTTAGTACAATGACTTTTTTGACCCCATTGTTAATCGCGGCATTCAGTGTATTTTCTGTGCCTAGAACATTGGTATAGACGGCTTCTAGCGGATAAAACTCGCACGAAGGTACTTGTTTTAGGGCTGCCGCACTAAACACATAATCCACGCCACGCATAGCACTATTGATGCTGTTAAAGTCTCGCACATCACCGATATAGAACTTGAGCTTTGAACTACGTAATTCGTGCCGCATATCATCCTGTTTCTTTTCATCACGGCTAAATATACGTATCTCCCGGATATCTGAGTGCATAAACCGACGCACAACCGCATTACCGAAAGAACCAGTTCCGCCAGTTACTAGCAACGTTTTTCCTTTAAAGCCTAGGGTATCAAATTGTTTTTTCATACGGATTTCTAAAGTCAAGACAATGCAAGAGTATAAAGCATTGATAATGAAGGCCATTAATTGAGTCGACACAGGAAATTGGTTGGCCAACTTAGTCTTTCGAGAGAGACTCAATCCGGTTATCTTCCGAGCCAAGAGTTCGCCAATAGGTTTGCTTGTTGATTCAAGGGGATGCAGCGTAAAGCGGGACAGTTTGATCTGGGTCTTGCCAAGTAAAAATGGCTGTAACGCTAACTCTGGCAGACAGAAGCTAAAATCCTTGTGGATTAAGCTGTCCCGCCTTAAGTTGATACCCGAATGAACAACCCCGCCGCAAGCGGACGGGGTATCGAAACGGACTTGCTGGTGGGATAGAAACCCACAGCACAAGGTTTTAAGATTTCGCCGCAGAGCGGCGGGGAATGTACCCCAAGAGATTCAGGGTAATCGCATCTTAACAAATTTGACAAATTCAAAAAGGCGTGAACCAAATAGGGAGAAACACTTTTAGACATTCTATATACTTTGCCCCAAGAGCAATCTTTACAATAGCGATGCCTTAGGTTGAGGATAAAGACTCCATAAGTTTTTACATGTCTATGCCTAAGGATAAAGCTAATCAAAATATTTTTCAGAAAACAGCTTTTCTCAAAGTAAATGACATAACTCATTGCTGGACAGTGGTGAAGTTCTCCATGATCAAGCTGGCAAAATCCTTGAAAACTTTGGTGTGAAAATATTTAAGTACTAAGCACATTAGTGTACCCCAGTTGCTGAAACTCCAGGGCACCTCGAAAAATAGCCTTGTTGACAAATTAGAGTTAATAGGACACCTAACTTTCCGTTGGTCATTCTCAATAAGCTTGAATTATTCGAGGTGCCCTCCAGTAAACTGATTGATGAGTCGAGAACTTACCACTGTCCAGTTTATTGCTCTGCAAGATGAAACGAAGACAAATTTTCTCATTCTTTCACTTAACTATCGCCACCACAGGTCTGACAATCTTTGCGCTACTATAACATTCTCCAGCAACTTGAAAAGGATGAATTCCTTGTTGTCGCAAGATTGTTGAACCATAGTTTGTTGACCCACTAGTGTTTGCATCAACAATAGCAGCCAAAAAACTATACCTCCCAGCATTCAAATCCAAAGTACCCAGTGGAATACTAAGCCTAAACACTCCCTTGGAAAAGACAATATCATCTCCCAGCCCATCCTTAACTGGCAAATAAACAACACCATTATTCGATTCATCCAATATAACCAGAAATATTTTTACATCGCTTTGAGGCGTTTTAACATGAATCTCAAACTCGACGGATAGTTTATCGCCATGACTAAATCTCGCATTTTCCGGGACTGGCAATCCAGAATCTTGCATTAGCTGAAAGTTACTAATAGTAGCTTCGCCAGTACCCGAAGTTTCCTGTTTGATTTCTGTTATTGAGAGATACTTGGTAATACCATCGGCTGGATTAGTCGCGTCCTGAAGAATTTCTCCATTGCTTAATACCATTACACGAGAACAGAACCAGGAAACGTTATACATGCTGTGTGAAACAAAAATTACAGCAGAATGAGGAGCCAGCTCTCGAATACGGCGACCGCACTTAATTTGAAAATTAATATCTCCTACTGCAAGGACTTCATCAAGTAACAAAATATCTGGTTTCAGTAAAACTGCAGCTACCGAAAATCCCAGTCTTACATTCATCCCAGAGCTGTAAGACTGAACTGGTGCATCAATAAATTCCTCTAGTTCGGAAAATTCAACAATTTCTTCAAACTTGGCGTCAATCTCTGCCTTACTCAGTCCCAAAACAGAGCCATTCACATACACATTTTCCCGGCCTGTAAGTGTCGGGTTAAACCCCGCCCCCAACGCAATCAAGCCACCGACCCGACCATTCAGCTCAATTCGCCCCCGGTCCGGCTTAATCAACCCATTCAACATCCGCAGCAGCGTACTCTTGCCCGCCCCATTGCGGCCAATCAGGCCCAAACACTCGCCCCGCCGCAACTCAAAGCTGACATCCTTCACCGCCCAAAACTCATCCGGCCGCAACGCATGGTCCGTCTTCTGCCCGGTGACTTCCGCTGCAATATCTTGCACCCCATACCATAGCGACTTCTTCAGGCTACGACAAAACTTCTTCGAGACATTCTCCACCCTGACCAACACTTCGCGATCGTCCGATGAGGCATGCAGGGTAGAGTTTAGAGAAGTTTGGGTCATAAGACGTTAGAAGGTTTGAAGGTTACGATATAAAGTTAAAAGGTTGCGATGAGGGGTTTTAACTTAGAGTGCAATTTCCGAAAGCATCGCGTCTTGCCGATGTATCCACGATAATCGCTCCCAGCATCAGCGAGGCAACCCAGACTCGTTATAAGATTCTTCGCCCTCCAACCCAAGGAAAGCCAGCTGAATCATATCTCAAAAGACAGGATGCACTTAGGTCAAAGTCCCTCCACCGCATCAGCATAGCTATAGACTTCAATGCCGAGAGCCTTTGCCACGGGTAAAGCACGGCTATCGACCATCGGAGAGATCACGATTTTTCGACTAATCTGCCGTTGTTCATGCTTAGCATAAAAATCTACCTTACGACCAAAGCTATACATCCCCGCCTTGTCCATAGATGACTTGATTTCACAGGCAATGGTTATGCCATTTTTGATGATCAGGTCAAGCTCCACCTGATCAGGACGGCCAAACACTTCCCCATCATTGTCATAGAGCGTCAGATTCAGTACCTCCACCCCAAAGGACTCTGTTAGAATCCCTGCCAAAGCATTACGAAAGCTGGCTTCGGAAGCTAGACCCCAACGGGAGCCCAAGGCCCCAATGGTGCTATCAAAACGCTTATCAAGGCGACGAATTTCAGCCAGCTGCTCATCCCACTTACGGTTCTGCTCATCCCACTTACGGTTCTGCTCATCCCACTTACGGTTCTGCTCATCCCACTTACGGGCTTGTTCCTCCCGATCCCGCTGTAGTTCCGCTAGAATCCGATCAAATTTGCTTTCCGTTTCCGACTTGCTGGCGTAATAGTCGGAAACCGTTCGTAGGATAAAGTCCCTCACCAGGGGCTCTTGGGCGATTAGCCTGGGGAGTTCTTGCTGAATAAGGGTGATTACCTCTGATTGCTCCATCGCTAGGCACCGCTTCATGTCCTGCCATTATAGCTAGAAGACTTCGCCCCAGAATAGGTTGCCAGAAGTCCTCCCAGCTCCCTATTTTTAGCCCGCTAACCCCTTACGAGCTCATCCGCTCCACGATAAACGGCATTGCCAGTCGATACAGCATCCAGCCCAACAGTAACAGCCCCAATGCCAGCCCGCTCGCCCACCAAAAGCCGCTCGCTTCCGTCAACACCCCCGTTGTCGCCAGTTCTCGTGTCGTTACCAGCAACGGCGTCACCGGATTTAGCCGCACCAGCCTACCAAACAAACCGCCCTTAGGTGCCTCGTAGATCACCGGCGTCACCAGTAGCCAAGGGGCCACAATCATCGGCAGCACCTTTTGCACATCCCCATACAATGCCCCCAGTGGCGACAACAGCAAGCCGATGCCAGTACCGAACATTACCAGGTGCACCAGCGCCACCGGCGCCAGCAGCACCGCCCAGGTGACCGGCATCTGAAACCAGATAAACAAGCCCACAATCAAAATCAACTTAATACCAAAGTTAAACGCCACCTCCCCCAGCTTCGCCAGTAGCAGTGCCTCTCGGGGAAAATTAATCTTCGCCAGCATCGGCTTGGCCGCATTCACCGCTGCGATCGGCCCATTCAGCGCCTCCACAAAGGTTTGCCACAGCGCCATGCTAAACATCACATAGGCCGGATAGGGCAACTCCGTCTCACCCAGATTCACCACCCCCGTATTCCGGGCAAACACTAGCCCTACGGCTGTCACAACCGGTGGCACAAAGGCCCAGAAAACCCCCAGTAAAGATTGCCGATATTGGGCGCTGATGTCGCGCACCAGCAACCGCCAGGCCAGTTCCCGCGAGGCCAGCAAATCACGCCCCATCTCCCGCATCATTTGCAGTGGATGACGAATACGGCTTTCAGGGGTATAGACGACTCTTTTATAAGAATCTAACTTCCGATTTGCATGAGGTGAATCAGAATGGTTCATTAGCTTAGGCAGAGTTTGAGAGAACGATTAACCTTGAAATAGAGCATCTTAAAAATAATCCCAACGCGATCGCCCTGCTTAATCTCAAAGGACACCTCCTTCAGCGCCCAAAACTCCTCGGGCGCCTCCTGTGTATTGACCCCTATCCTGAGGCGAATTCATCACATCAAAGGTGTTTTCAGACAGGAGTGCTGGTCGCAACCCTTGCACGGGTTGACTGAGACGTAATAGCAAGATGCGGTGCCAATCAGCACCACCAATTGAGTAGTCTCTTTAGCCCCTGCATACGCCCCCCTGCCCCCCATTTCATCCCGTTTGAGCGGCTGATAGTCAGGCGATCGCCACTTTCCAAGATCGGAATCATGGTCTGACCAGTGGCATGCATCGCAAAATCTCCTAGAACCTCTGAGTGACCTTAGTCTGGTTCAACTTCAGTCCGTCTATCCTACGGATAACTCAGCCTGCTAACATTCCCTGCACCACTTCGTTGAGACCCAACTGAGCCCGCCATCCCAACTTCGCCATCGCCTTATAGGGACGTCCCTTTCCCTCCGCAATCTCCGAAGGCCGATACAGGCTCTCATCCACCACCACATACTCCTGCCAATCCAGCCCCACCTCCGCAAACACCATGTCCACAAAGGTTTCTAAGGAATGAGATTCCCCCGTAGCGATCACATAATCCTCCGGCTTGTCCTGCTGCAGCATTAAATACATCGCTTCCACATACTCCGGCGCCCAACCCCAGTCTCGCTTCACCGCTATATTCCCCAGCCGCAGCATCTCTTGATTCCCCGCCGCAATTCGCTGAGCCGCCGCCACAATCTTTTGGGTCACAAACCGCTGCGGCCGCAGCGGCGACTCATGGTTAAACAAAATGCCCGAGCAAGCAAACAGCCCATAGGCCTCCCGATAGTTGGCCACCTCCCAAAAGGCAGTCGCCTTGGCCACAGCATAGGGGCTCCGGGGCCGAAAGGGCGTATTCTCGTCTGCGCCCTCTTCGCCACTGTTTCCAAAGCATTCACCAGACCCTGCATTGTAAAATCTCATCGGCAGGCCCAAAAAGCGCATTGCCTCCAAAAGGTTCAGCGTCCCCGAGGCAATGCTCTCCAGGGTCTCCACCGGCTGATCAAAGGACAGCCCCACCGAACTTTGCCCCGCCAGGTTGTACACCTCATCCGGACTCGCCGCACTCAGCACCTGCAACACTGACCGAAAATCATTCATCGCCATCGACACCAGCTTCACCTGCGATCGAATCCCCAGCAGGTCCAGCCGAGAAAAGCTGGCCATTTGGGCATCACGAGAGGTGCCCCAAACCTGATAGCCCTTCTCCAGCAACAGTCTGGCCAAATAGGCGCCGTCCTGTCCAGAGATGCCGCAGATCAATGCTGTTTTCATAACCCGTGTTCCTTAAAATGCCGCAGTTAATGTGTAACTGGCCCGTATCTTCGTCCAGAATGCCACAGGGGATATACTTCTCCCCCCAGGCGATCGCGCTTCAGCGGCTGCCCCCCGCGATGCTCTTCGACCAGCCTGCGGCCATCGCCACACCGCCAAAGGGTTCAAGTATTGTCAGACCAACAACGACAACACTCCATCCGCTTCAGCTTCCCAGAGCCCAACTTAATCCAACTCGGTTTGCTCCCGACGCAAAAGCAACACTGAGGACTTTCTGATCAATTGTCGCTGCCCCCGAACTCAAATCTGGGTCAACCCCTAACTGCTGCTCGATCCATCGCCACGATCGCCCCCTGAAGCGCGATCGCCCAAGGCTCAACCCACCGCTCCGGTGCATTGAGTGATGCGATCGCCGCAATCCGACAAAACCTCAGCCTCAGCCACACCATCGCTCATTCTGCCTCAATTGCATCTGGGTCAATCTCCAACATCGCAACCATTCCGCCCATCGTTCAGCTTTTAGCAGCGCTTCATCGGCTCTCGCTGGGCTGCTTCACTCATTGATTCGATCATGCTTTTAATCCCCGATCGTCACCACACTTGTCGAACGGGATATCCACTCAAAACCCGATCAGCACTCACAAACGCCAAATTTTCCATAATCGCCTGAGCAATCATGATCCGATCAAATGGGTCACGATGAACATCCGGCAAACCCTGCAGCGCATAGACATGCGCTGGCTCAATCAACAAAATTGCCAGACCATTATTTGCCTGCTGGTTACTGATTAACTGGGCTAAAGGCTTACCCAATTCCAGCTTGCCATTCTGACACTTAATCTGTATCTCCCAAATACTCGCAACACTCAGGAACAAGGGATTGTCCGAATCCTCTAGCAAATCCAACACCTGCTGGGGCAACTGCTCAGATGAACTGATCCACCAAATCAACGCATGTGTATCAAGCAGTAGCCGCATGCCTAGTCCGACACCGGCACAATCGACTGAGTCGGCTCAGGCGTCATCATCAAAGGATCATTTTCACCCAACCAGAACTCATCCGGCAAAGGGTCATCAAAATCATCACTCATCCAGACAACAGCACCCCGATCCAAATCGCGAATCCGCTTCGGCTTTACCGCCTTAACCAATTGCACTTCGACGACCTGATCCTGCCGCTGCACCAAAAACTCCGCAAAATCAAACACCAGCTGCTGCAACTCCGGCGACAATTGCTCCAGCACTGCCAACAGATCCGGTGAAACCACAGTACTAGGAACCATCGGCGCCGTCATCAGCCTATCCTCAAACTGGACTTCCCCCCATTCTAACTCACCCCCATCGCCTGCCCCTGTCTACCACCTTAGCCCCACTCGACAACACTCCATCCGCTTCAGCTTCCCAGAGCCCAACTTAATCCAACTCGGTTTGCTCCCGACGCAAAAGCAACACTGAGGACTTTCTGATCAATTGTCGCTGCCCCCGAACTCAAATCTGGGTCAACCCCTAACTGCTGCTCGATCCATCGCCACGATCGCCCCCTGAAGCGCGATCGCCCAAGGCTCAACCCACCGCTCCGGTGCATTGAGTGATGCGATCGCCGCAATCCGACAAAACCTCAGCCTCAGCCACACCATCGCTCATTCTGCCTCAACTGCATCCGGGTCAACCCCCAACGATCGTAGCTGTTCTAACAATCGCAACGATCGCGCTCTTTCTGCCGCCAATTGCGATTCCACCTGGTCAGCCCGCGCCGCCTCTTGCTCTGCCCGCGCCGCCTCTTGCTCTGCCCGCGCCGAAAATTCAATCGTGGTTAAAAACCGCCGCCCATCTGGGTAGTACACAGCCAACGTCTCATCCGTCAGCACAAACCGCACTCCCAACCGCGGACTCACCCAATCCGTAATCGCATCAATCCCCACAAGCCGATCCTTCACCCGGCGCAACCCATGCCAATCATTGCGATCGGGGTCATAAAGGTAATATTCCTCCACCCCATAGCATTCATAAAACTGTTGCTTCTTTGCCATCTCCCGTAGCGTATTCCCCGGCGACAGCACCTCAAACACCACCTGCGGCACAATCTGATTTTCCTGCCATTGCCGATAGGAGCCTCGATACCCCTTCGGACGACCAAACACCACCATCACATCCGGCGCGACCCGGATCTCTGGATGCCCTTCCACCGGATACCACAACAAATCCCCCGCCACAAAAACATCCGGCTCAGCCGCAAACAAACACTCCAAATTTTCTTTCAGCAGGACAATCCATTCAAACTGCAGCGTATTATCTGCCATCGGCTGACCATCACTGTCGGGGTATACAATTGGGCGATCAGTAGAAATCGTCATGGCCCTCACCTCAATTGATCGACTTTCCTCATCCTAGCCCACCCCTAAACCCCATCTGGGTCAACCCCCAACGCCCGCAACTGCGCCGCCAAGCGATCAGCTCGCGCCGCTTCCTGCTCAGCCCGCTGTTTTTCCTGCTCAGCCCGCTGTTTTTCCTGCTCAGCCCGCTGCTTTTCTTGTAGCATCTGTTGCGTCAGCTCAACCGTCGTCAGAAATCGCTGGCCATCCGGATAGTAAATCAGCAAATCATCTGGCATCAGCACAAACCGAATTCCTAATCGCGGACTCACCCAATCCGTCATATCATCCAAAACCGTCAGTTTTCCTTCCAAGCGTTGAAATCCACTCAGATCATTCCGATCGGGATCGTAGAGATAGTATTCCTCAACCCCATAACGGTCATAAAATTGCAGCTTTTTCGCCATTTCCGTCAAACGATTACCCGGCGACAACACCTCAAAGACCACCTGTGGCGCAATATCGCTTTCCTCCCACTGCCGATAGGAACCTCTATCTCCCTTTGGCCGACCCAACACCACCATCGCATCCGGCGCGACCCGAATCTCGGGATGGCCTTCCACCGGATACCACAGCAAATCCCCCGCCACAAATACCTGGGGGTCAGCCGCAAACAAACACTCCAAATTTTCCTTCAACAGCACAATCCAGCGAAACTGCTTCGTGTTATCCGCCATCGGCTGTCCATCACTATCCGGATAAATAATTTGGCGATCCGCAGAAATAGTCATCTCACTGACCCCATCGATCGACTCGCGTCACTACTTCTTCAATTTATCTCACCCAAACAGATCACAATTTTTCGACTCATTTCCCGTTCCGCTTGGCATAAAAATCCACCTTCCGACCAAAGCGATACATCCCAGCCTTGTCAATCGAGGACTTAATTTCACAGGCAATAAGGGGAATCACCTCAGATTGCTCCATCGCCGGGCACCGCCTCATAGGCCTCCCCTGATAGCGAGGAGGCCTATAGCGAGAAGGCTTATAGCGAGAAGACTTCCTTCCCTAGCGCCCAAGCACAGCGGCAAAATCTCGTCGCTGGGTTTTGCCCTGGGCGCGGGACTGGCGGCGGGTAAATTCTCCCACCGATGGATTGCCCTCGGGGTGGATAACGCCAGTAGCCTGCTCCCAAAGGGAGCGGGGGGCCGGGCGCAGAAAATATTCCTTGTCCACCTTGCGCACGTGGTACCAGCAGGCTTCTTGGCAGCGATCGCACCAGAACTGCTCCAGCCATTCCCCCTGCAGCAGCACCGTTTGGGAATTGGCCACCAACAGCATGGCGGCGCGTTTGCCCACGCCCCGTTCCCGAAGGTGCGCGGCCTTATCGGTGTAAAGGGAATGCTTCTGACTAACGCTGTCTAGATAGGTTCCGTGGGTCGGACAGAAAATAGCGCGGCGCTTAGAGCGCTTGCGGTTTCGAAGCTTTCTTGGCACAGATCTATCCGACATAACCTCTCCTGAGTCGAGTAGGGGTGAGAGACTGAGATCCAAAAGGACCATCTAAGCCCCGTCACAACATTGAAATTATTGAATTGTGTTTGGAAAGAAAATATCACAAAATCGCCCTAAAGCAATAGATCCAGAAGAACTTTTTTCTTTAAAAAACTTCTGATCAAACAATGTCGGACTCCCAGATCTGCGATGACTAGATCTTCACGGGGTCCTGATTCCTAAGGACTCATCTTTCAAACCCTGAAGTCAATTCACTGAAAATATTCTATTTTCTGACCCAATCCGAAATTCTGTGGGAAAGGGTTGCTTTTCTAGGTCTAAGGGGACTCTGTTCGGATTCAGAATAATAATGATTTCTATAGTAGGAATAGTAGTAATAATAGCTATTGGGCTCGTTGCGTAAAATAACGCTATTGACCATCACTCCTAATAAGTTAACTTGAGCTTGCTGAATGGCCTCAAAGCTGAGTTTGGCAGCCGGTCGATCCAATTTTTCGGGGCGACCCACCAGCAACATCCCGTCGGCCATTTTACCCACGAACAGGGCATCGGCAGCAACGCTCACCGGGGGCAAATCAACGATCACATAGTCAAAGCTCTCCTTGGCCCAATCCAGTAAATGCTGCATGCGGTGGGATTCTAGCAAAGTGACCGGGTTTGGGGGAACCACTCCCGCAGGCAGCAGGGAAATATTTTCGCTCAGCTGAAAGTTGGAACCAAGAAGGGTTGAAAAGGGTCGTTCCAGGTCCGCCAGCAGATTAGAGAGGCCATAGTGATTGGGATGCTCCCAGATTTGATGCTGGGAGGGACGCCGTAAATGGGCATCAATGAGCAGCACCCGATGAGACTCCGCCAGGGCCAGCCCTAAATTGGCCACTGTGGTGGATTTCCCTTCTCCGGTAATGGCACTGGAAACGGCCACTACCTTCAAGGGATGGTCCGATTGCAAAAACTTGAGATTAGCTTGCAGCATCCGATAGGCTTCAGCCACGCTAGATCCGGGTGCGTTGCGCACCGGTAAGAGGTGGCGATCGCCCTCCTCCTTAGATCGGAGCAGTTCTGGAATGGTGCCGAGCACCGGAAGCGGGTAAACAGCTCGCACATCCTCCACGGTCTTAATGCGTCGATCCAGACGCTCCAACAGATAGGCCGTGACGTAGCCCAGCAAGACAGCCGCAATGGCGCCCCGCATCAGCTCCATCGTCCGGTTCGGGAGCACCGGCACCTGTGGGATCTGAGCCGGCTCAATAATTTCCACGTTGGGAAGGGCCTGATTTTCGGTGACCCGGACCTCCTGCAACCGTCCCAGCAAGGTGTCGTAGGTGCGTTCCGCAGCCTGCAGCTCGCGCTGGAGCTCCCGAAACTGGTGCTGAATCCCAGGTAAAGCAGCGACGCGACTGGAAAAGCCCTGCTGCTGCCGAAGCAGGCTACTGCGCTGCTCGACCAAGCCTTTCTGCTGCAGTTCTAGATCAATGAGTTTATTGGCTAAACCCTGACGGGTTTCCCCTAGTTCAGGACCACTCTCCTGATTTTCCAAATCCACCTCTCGAATACCTAGCTGAGCTAACTTTTGGGACAATTCCTGCTTTTTCAGCTCCAAATCCAGCCGGCGAGGGTGAGAGGAAGTTAAATCAGTTCTGGCCAACAGCAGTTCCTGGCGGAGGCGCCGAAATTCAGCAATGGCCTGCTGGGCTTCAGCAGACTGGTTTAAATCCGAAGCAGCTAAACTCTCAGAGACAGAGGCAAGGTCTAGCTGCTGGCGTAAATCGCTAAGCTGCTCCTCCACCCCAGCAATCTCAGCCTGTACCGCAGCTAAGGACTGCTTTGCTGCAAGATCGGATTGCGCAGCGCTCCCCATTTCGTTGTCGAGGAGGAGCAAGCCATTGGCTTCTTGAAACCGACGCAGGGCGTCACTCGCCATAAATACATTGCGCCGCACCTCCGGCAACTGACCCGCAATAAATTCTCCCGCTGCAATGGATCGGGCCCGATTTTCACGAATATTTCGCTGCAAAAACAGCTGCATCAATCGGTTTACCACCTCCTTCGCCAGTTGGGGATCACCGCTGTCAAAGGAAATTCTGACTAAATCCGTACCGCTGTCTGAGTTCACCGACAAACTGGATTTCATAGAGTCTACCGAAGGTAGAACAGGCGCAGAGGTCGCAATCTCCTGGAGAACCTGCTGGAGTATGGGTGTGGACTTCAGGACAGCAAGCTCCGTGGCGATAGCCTTATCACTTTGCCCACCAGAACCAGTCAAGGGTGCTAGACCAATCAAATCTTCAGGCTGGGTTTGGGATTTATAAATGAGCGTTCCAGAGGCGCGAAACACATCTGGCTTGCGGGTGACGCTTAGGGCGCTGAAGGTAAACACAGAGGCCGTAACCACCAGAGCTGGCAACCACCGGCGCCGTAGCAACATCCAATATTTTGAATAGTCGGACGGATGAGCAATTGATTCCATAACCTCAAGCCGCAACCTGGTCACTCGAAAATTTTATTTTTTAGAGAGAATAATTTTGGAACTGGATTGATGAGTATCCTAGCATCTCCTGGAGATATCTGGAATCAGACGAATATTATTTTTTAAAATAATATTCGTCGATCAACTTTCGCCTTGAAAGTTAAGTATAGAAACCTTCCCTCAGCAGGGTCAAGGTTCCAATATATTTACAAGAATCCTGTCTTAATCTGTCTTAACCTCTATCTCTCAAACCTGAAAAGATGTGGTATAAAGTTTGGACATAGAAAAGGCTTTAATAACTTTAAGGAATAGTTATTTTTTTGTGTATAAATAAATTTCCACGGGTTAAATTTCTTGCGGTCATGCGCTAAGTCATCTGGTCTAAGCGGTCAAATTTATCCTATTCAGACTTATCCTATAAAATAGGGTCACCGATAACGATGCCATTTTTAAAGATGCCGTTTTCCAGGCCATCCTCGAAGCAGTTGGCGAGTTTCGACAGAAGGCTACGGCAGGAGTGGAGTTCAAGCCACTCTGTTAAGTTTATTACTCATTTTTTTCCGCCAGACTTTGCCGCCACGGGACAATTCATTTCCGAAATTGCCCAAAGCCTGAGCCAGGAGGGCATCCAGGTGAGCGTGTTCACCAGTCAGCCAGCCTATGCCTACCGCAGCGCCGCCGCCCCCCGCCACGAACGCTACAATAATGTCTTCATCTGGCGATCGCGCCTGGTGCGGGTCTGGACCCACCGGGTCCGTGGCAAAACCCTGCAGGGCCTGTTTTTTTCCCTGCGCTGCGCCCTCTTTTTCCTAAGGCCGCGCAATCGCCAGGGGATGTTTGTCTTCACCACCGCGCCGCCCTTTCTCTCCATGGTGGCCCTGCTGGCCCATAAACTCTTTAACATCCGCTATGTGTGCCTGATTTACGATCTGTATCCCGATGTGGCAAACCAGCTTGGGGTGAGTCACCCAGATCAGCCCATCTCCAAGCTCTGGAGCTGGATTAACGATCATGCCTGGCGCAATGCCAAGGCCTTGATAGTCCTGAATGAGTCCATGTGGGATCGCGTGGTTCACCATTGTCCCCTCGCGGCCCATAAAACCCATGTGGTTCACAATTGGGCAGATCATGAACGGATCAAGCCCTTGCCCAAGTCCCTGAACTGGTTTGCCTGGAAGTATCAACTCATTGATAAATTCACGGTGCTGTATTCCGGGAACCTGGGCCGATGTCACGATATGGAGACAATCTTTTCCACCCTTTGCCTGCTGCGGGATCAGCCCATTCAGTTTGTTTTTATTGGCAGCGGCGACAATCGCCGGATTTTAGAGGGCAAGGTTCAGGCCGCGCAGCTCACCAATGCGCTTTTTCTGCCCTATCAGGACTGGCAAGATCTCCCCCACACCCTGGCGGCATGCGATGTTTCCCTGGTCAGCATTGCCCAAGGCTTTGAGGGTCTGGTGGTGCCCAGTAAGCTCTACTCCTCCATGGCGGTAGGGCGTCCCGTGGCGGCAATTTGTGAAGATCAATCCTACCTAGTGGGTTTACTCCGGCAGGCCCACTGCGGACAGGCCTTTTTAAACGGAGATGCCCAGGGACTGGCCCATTATTTAATCAGTCTCAGTCAAGATCCCCAGCGGGTCGAACAGGAGGGGATCAACGCCCGGAACTATCTATTGGATCACTTTACGAAGGATCAATCCACCGCTAGTTATCGCAGCATCTTGGTGGATCTGCTCACTCAGCCGGTGCGTCCAGTGCGGCCCGTGGAGAGCGAACTCTATTCCCTAGAGCGATAAGCCTTTCTCTCGGGCGATCGCCTTTCGCGACTTGCCTTAAATCAGGGCTTCTCGCCTCTTTGCCCTTGAGGACGATGCGCCATTGCCAGAACTCGGCGCTTCTACGCACTTCTACACCTGGGCCGGGACTTTGGCTGGAGTTAAAACAGACTGATAATAGCGCTCCAGCTGCTGAGTGGCCGCTTTCCAACCCCAGCGCTCGGCCTCCACCCGCGCTTGCCGGCGCACCCGCTCTCGATCCTCCGCATTGTGCAGCAAGCGCTGGGTAGCCGCCAGCATTGCCACGGTTCCAGCTTCGGGACTGGGATCAAACAGAAAGCCGTTCACCCCATCTTCCACAATGTCGGTGATACCGCCCTTCGCGGCCGCCACCACCGGACAGCCCGCCGCCATGGCCTCTAACAGAACCAGACCCAGGGTTTCGGTGCGGGAGGGAAACATGAAAGCATCAGCAGAGGCAAAGGCAGAGGCCAGGGTGCTACCGCGCATATAGCCGGCAAAATAGGTGGACGTTCCGGCAAAATAGTCCTCTAGCTGGGATCGATGGGGGCCATCGCCCACCAAGGCCAGACGCGCGCCGGGAATTCGCTCCAGCACGGGCTTGATGGCCTCTATTTCCTTTTCTGGAGAGAGCCGTCCCACGTAGAGCAAGAGAGGATCTTCGGGGTTGCCCTGGGTCAGGTGCGATCGCATTTCCGGGGAATAGAAATCCGGGTGAAACTGATCAATATCCACACCTCGTTGCCAGAGATCTAGCCGCTCAACGCCATGATCTCCCAATTCCTGAATCATGGCGCTGGAGGTGCAAAGATTCAGCTGCGCCTGATTGTGGGTGAGCTTAATGAGCTCCCACATCAGGCCCTCTAGCATACTGAACCCATAATATTTAAGGTAGTGGGGCAGGTGGGTGTGGTAGGAGGCCACCAGCGGGATTTTCCACATCTTGCCGTAAAACAACCCCGCCATCCCCAACACCGCGGGGTTAACCATGTGGATTAAGTCAGGAGCAAATTTTTCAATGGCCTCCCCAATGGCAGGCCGGGGGAGGGCCAGCTTCAGCTCGGGATACATGGGCAGGGGCATCCCCGATACCCCAAACACCTGAGAGCCGTTATATTCTGTGATGCCGCCCTCCGGGGCAATGACCAGCACCTGATGGCCAAACCGCTGCAGGAACGTGATGGTCTGACACAGGCGGGTCACAATCCCGTCCACTTTGGGCAGAAAGGTCTCAGTAAATAGGGCAATTCGCATGGACTGCATCTAGTTCTGCCAACCAGGGTAATGAGGATGTCCTCCCTAAACTACCAGACTCTGGCTACCCTTGAACCTCCTGGGCAAAACTTGCCGTTTTCTCAAATTCAAAGGGGCCAGCAATGGATCCCCAGATGCGTTCATCGGTGGTGAGATCGCGGCCGCGGTCCAGGCTGTAGAGCTTTTGATCAAAAACTTCAAACTCATTCTCAAGATAGGTTTCCTGGTTATTGCGAAACACGCGACAGGCTCGGCCAGGGACAATTTTGCCGCGATAGCTCTGGCCTGTCCAGGCTACGTTCATCTCGCATCCCGGCATGGCCTCAACGCGATCGCGGGTCAAGGTGCTCAGCAGATCCCGATTCCGGGCTGCGCCGTAAAAGTCCTCCTGGTTCGACACCGAACAATTAATCAGCAGGATTTGATCGGCCTGGGGCAAAAATTGCAGCACGCGAACTCGGTAGGGCTGAGAGAGCATGAAGTCGTAGGCCTGCTCCAGAAAAAGCCCCAAACCCTGGTCAAAAAAATCCGCCGGAAGCGGCCGCATACAGACCCGAATGTGGGCAAACATGGGGGGATTTTCAAAGGCTTGCTGCTGATTACTAAAGTCTCCCGCCATCAGGCGGCTCAGGGCCACAATGTCGGTTTCGGGCTTCATAGTTCGAACTAAGCTCATCCTAGGGTCAAGCCCAATCATATCAAGCTTTCTCGTTTCTCGAAGCCCAGGTGAGGGGTATCCTGAGTCTGGGTTGGTTCAGCTTGTGAAACGCGATAGGGAGGATCATGAAACCTTTGGAATGGTCAGCCGTTGGGGCCTCGGTCGTCGGGGTTGGAGCCTCAGCCGCAACTCAGCAGTTTCTCTACGCTGTCGCGCCCATGGCCGTGGCCATCGCCTTGGGTTCCCGGCGACGCCACCGCCAAGAACGACAAATCCAGCGACTACTCGCTCAAACAAATACTCTGGTAGTGGCATCGAATTCCCTCGCTGCCCGCTTAGACCAGGCTCCTCAACCTCAGCCGGGACAGCAAGACTCCCTCGTGCAGGCCTTAGATCGGCTGACGTTTCTAGAGGCGGAAACTGAGGGGTTACGGGATCGGCTGTTCCAGATGGACGATGCGGTGGAATGGCTGCAGTCCGCCCTTGAGGATCGGGAACAATCAGCGCAGCTAGAGGAGTTGCGTCGCCACCAAAAATCCATGACGGAGTCTTTACATCAGCTGAATCGCGACCAAGTTGAGCTGAGGCAAGAGAACCAAAAGCAGTTTGAGGATCATTTGCAGGCCATCAATGTCCTGTTGCGTCAGTCCTTGCCAACCACCAAAACTGAACTGATCTACGATCGGCAGGCCAGCCGAGCTGCGCTGATTGAAGCGCTGCAAAGGGCAGAGGATCGCTTGATTTTAGTCTGTCCCTGGATTGCCAAATGGGGCTTTAATGATGAGCTGATGCATTTACTGCGGCAAGCGCTGCAGCGTCAGGTCAGGATTGATGTGGGCTGGAGAAAACTATCGGACCTACGCAACGCCTGTCCCCATTCAGGTCAACGGTGGGCCGTAAAGCATCCCAGTCAGGCCTTGACGGGCAAATTTTACGCCAGTCTGGGGCAGCTATATCAGCTAGAGCGCGAGTTTCAACCGCTGATGTCCCTGAAGCTGTTGGGAACCCACGAAAAATACCTGGTGTGCGATCGCCGTTTTGCCCTGTTGGGTAGCCACAACTTTCTCACCTCGGGGGGGCAGAGTCAGGAGCGAGAATTGGGAATTTGGACCGATGATGCCCAGCTGATTCAAACCTTGATCGATCGCTACGAGTCAGGACGCGATCGCTTTCAAGGGGGCTATATCCACCTGGCATAAGGGAAGGCCGCCATGACTGAGGGGAAGAACATGGCTGAAGGGGCAAAGCGGTGAAAAATTAAGCTGATCTGAACTGTTCAGCCCTTGCAGAAATCCTCTCCTACAATACGGCAGAGTTTAAAGGACTAATTCTAGAGAGGAAATTCCATGGATCGTCGTACTTTTCTGTCCTGGGTGGGGGTCGGATTTCTGGCCAGCAGCCTTCCCATTGCGATCGCCGCCTGCACGGCAGAGTCCGACAATGCCCCGAGTACGAGCAGCGACGCTCCGCCCCCGGCCCGCGAGGATGGCTTCATCAGTCTGGGTAGCGTTGAGGAGTTAGAAAGCAGTGGCCTGCTCAAAAGTCAGGATGCGGCCCTGGCTTCGGTGCTGGTGGTGAAGGCCAATGACCAGATTCAGGCCCTGGACACCACCTGCACCCATCAAGGCTGCACCGCGGAATGGGACAGCGCGGAAAAGGTGCTGGCCTGTCCCTGTCACGGCTCGAAGTTTAATCCTGACGGAACCGTGGCCAACGGACCGGCCGAGGCGCCCTTAAAAACCTTTGAAGTCAAAACAGAGGATAACCTGGTGCTGGTGAAGCCGGCCTAGGCGGGGGATACCCCTGGGCAGACATCCCCTGGGAAAGTGAGATTAGCCCTCTGGAGCGTCTATCCTAGGCTACGAGTTTCCCTATTGTTTCCTGGCCCCACCATGCTGCCCATTCTGTACTCCGATGAATTTCTAAAGCACAACACCGGGTATGGTCATCCAGAAAAGGCCCATCGCTTAACGGCCATTGTCCAGGCCCTTCGGGCCGCTCCCTGGGCCAGTCAGCTAGATTGGCAGGTGCCCCCGGCCCTGGCACAGCGAGATCCGCTGCCCTGGGTGGAGCAGGTGCACGACCAGTCCTATATCCGGGCGGTGGAACAGCTTGCCCAGCGGGGCGGCGGGGCGATCGATCCGGACACGGTGGTCTCTCCCCAAACCTATGATGTAGCCCTGCTGGCGGTAAATGCCTGGATCCAGGGGGTGGATCAGGTGCTCGATCGGCAGGGACCTGCCTTTGTTCTAGCCCGACCGCCAGGACACCATGCGCTGCCCCGACAGGGGATGGGCTTTTGCATTTTTAGCAATGTGGCGATCGCCGCGACCTATGCCCTATCGCGGCCCGACGTGAATCGGGTGGCAATTTTTGACTGGGATGTGCACCACGGCAATGGCACCCAGGCGGTGGTGGAAACCCACCCGGATATGTTTTATTGTTCCATCCATCAGTTTCCCCACTATCCGGGAACGGGGCAGGCCTGCGAGACCGGCCCGTATAACAATATTCTCAATCTGCCCCTGCCCGCCGAGTCCGGCATGGAGGACTACGATCCCCTTCTGCGCCATCGCGTTCTGCCGTTTTTACGGCAGGCCCAGCCGGATATTTTAATCCTGAGCGCAGGCTATGATGCCAATCGAGAAGACCCCCTAGCCCAGATGAACCTCAGCCCCGCTGACTTTGGGGTTTTTACCGATCTATGCTTAAGCCTCACCCCTAAATTGCTCCTGGGCTTAGAGGGCGGCTACGAGGCCTCTTCCCTGGCGCAATCCGTGGTGGAAACCCTGGCCCGCTGCCTCTAGGGCCGTCAGCGCAGTTTGGCCCGGTTCGCTTCCCAATGTTGGCCATCAAAGGGCTGAATCTCAAAGCGCTGTAAAAAGTCAGGGTCTTCCTGGACTGCGTCCAAACAGTGCAAATTCACATCCAGGTATCCAGGGTGAGAACGGGGGTGGTAAAAGGCATGAATACCACAGTGGCGGCAAAACAGATGCTCCGCCTGACCCGTATTAAACCGATAGGACACCAAATCCGCAGCACCGCTCAGTAGATCAAACTGTTCCGGGGGAACAATGCCATGCAGAAACCCTTTCTTGCGGCAAATGGAGCAGTTGCAGTCAATGGCCTCCGCCTTCAAGAAGGTGACCCGAAAGCGCACCGCGCCGCAGTGACAGCCGCCGCTCATCGTCCAGGGAAAGGGAAAGGATGGAGAGTCTGAGATCATCACGCCTTGAGAACCCCACGGGTTGTCTATGGTTTAGCTCTCAAAGTTTAGCGTTCAAAGTTTAGCGCTCAATTGCTGCATTACCGATTTGCGGCTAACCAGCACGGCCCTGTGATCGGTGGTGGCCACATAGATCTTCCCCGCCAGAGGGGTTTGCCAGCCTGACCTTTGAGCCACCCAGGTCTGAGGGGCATCGCCCATCGCCTCCGGCTGGAGGGGCTCCTCAGGGTGCAGCGGTTGGACTGGATCGTAGCCTAACTCCTGGAGGGCTTGATTGAGCCTCTGCAAAAACGGCGCTGGCGCATTAATGGCAATCTCTAGGCGCTGAGTTTGCTTTTGCAGAGCATTGATCAGGGCAAAGGGAAGGGCAAAGGCTAGCCCCACTTGATAGATGATGGGGGCCGTGGGGGACTCATGGAGAATCTGCATCGCCGCGATCGCCACAATCAGCGCCGTCAGAGCAAAATAATACAAAAATGTAAACCCAAATCCGGGACCTTTAAAAATTGTCTCCAGGGTTGGGGGGGTGGGGGTGTGCATGAACCGGATCCTCCCTGGCGGAGCAACGAACTGAATTGGATGAACTGCGGAGCACTAGCTGTGGGCAACGCCATCTTCTCGCGCCGCCAGTTCCACCGCCGCGGCCACCGCTGGTGCCACCCGGTCGTCAAACACCGAGGGAATGATATGGTCCTGACGGAGATCTTGGGGACCCACCAGGGCCGCAATGGCATAGGCCGCCTGCAAATACATTTTGGTGGTAATTTCAGAGGCTCGACAGGCCAGTGCCCCTTTAAAAATCCCAGGAAAGGCCAACACGTTATTAATTTGGTTGGGATAGTCGCTGCGGCCGGTGGCCATCACGGCCACCAGGTCCTGAACCAGTTCCGGCTGAATTTCTGGAATCGGATTGGCCATGGCAAACACAATCGGATCGCTGGCCATCTGTCGCACCATGGCTGGGGTGACGACCCCAGGCGCACTCACCCCCAGAAATACATCGGCACCCACCAGGGCATCGGCGAGGGTTCCAGACTCATCAAAGACAAACTCCAGCTTCTGGGGACTCAGGTCCTGAAGGCGATCGCGGCTGACAATTCCCTGGCGATCGCAGAGCAGGATGGTTTCTACCCCAGCCTTTCGCAGGAGGCGACCAATGGCCACCCCAGCGGCCCCGGCTCCGTTGATCACCACCCGCACCTGGGACATCTTTTTGCGAACCAGCTTCAGGGCGTTGCTGAGGGCTGCCAGGACCACAATGGCAGTTCCATGCTGGTCATCGTGAAACACCGGAATATCCAGGGCCTCGCGCAGGCGTCGCTCCACCTCAAAGCAGCGCGGCGCGCTGATATCTTCCAGGTTGATTCCTCCATAGACCGGGGCAATGCGCCGCACGGTTTCCACAATTTCATCCACATTTTGGGTGGCCAAACAGACGGGAAAGGCGTTGAGGCCCCCAAATTCCCGAAACAGCATGGCTTTCCCCTCCATGACGGGCAAGGCCGCCTCGGGTCCAATGTTGCCCAGCCCCAGCACCGCACTGCCATCGGTGACCACCGCCACGGTGTTGCACTTAATGGTGAGCTCGTACACCTTTTCCGGATGGTGGGCAATGGCCATGCACACCCGACCCACCCCTGGGGTATAGGCCATGGCCAACTCGTCCTGATTGCTCAGGGGCATTTTGCTCTGGACGCTGAGTTTTCCGGCCTGATGCAGCTCCATGGTGCGATCACTGACCCGCAGGATTTTAATTTGATCATGCTGGCGCAGAGCCTCCACAATCTGCTCGGCATGTTCCTTACTGGAGGCATCCACCGTCATTTGGCGCACAATGGTTTGCCGCGATCGTTCAATGACATCAATCAGGCCAATATTGCCGCCCACATCGCCGATGGCGGAAACCACCTGGGCTAGCATTCCGGCTCGATTTGGAATTTCTAAATGCAGCGTCACACTAAAGCTGGGGTTCGGCGTTAACTGAGCCATAGGAAATCAGCAGTCCCCTGGAGGATAAACAACAAGTAGGCCGTGGACCAAGAGGCTGTGGACGGTTCGCGTCAGCAGCCTTGGGCAAGTCAAGAAAATAAAAGGGTGGAGAACCCCACCCATTTCTTTACGGAATCGATTGCCCAATATTGTACGCCCTCTCCCGAAGTCGTCGAAAGCTTTGTTATGGAATCGCAACCCAAACCCAGCGCGCAAAATCCCTTAGGATACAAACATTCATCCTTCTGCCGCAGGCCCATCCATGACTGCTCCCCTCCATTCTCAGTCCTCCCTGATCAGGGAGGTTTTTCGTCTCCTGCGCTGGGACAAGCCCGCTGGTCGGTTGATTCTGATGATTCCGGCGCTGTGGGCTCTCTGTCTGGCCACGCAAGCCCGCCCTCCCCTGGGCTTGTTGCTAGTCATCGTGGCTGGATCCCTGGCCACGAGTGCCGCCGGATGCGTGGTGAACGATCTGTGGGACCGTAACATTGATCCCCAGGTGGAGCGGACAAAGCGACGCCCCCTGGCGGCAAAAACCTTGACAATTCGCGTGGGCATTGGGGCGGCCCTGTTGTGCTTTCTTTGTGCCTTGGGTCTGGCTCTCTACCTAACTCCCTTGAGTTTTGGCCTCTGTGTGGCCGCAGTGCCGGTGATTGTCCTCTATCCCCTCGCCAAGCGGGTTTTTCCTATCCCGCAGCTAGTGCTTTCCATCGCCTGGGGATTCGCCGTGCTCATTAGCTGGAGCGCCGCGGCCAACGAGATCACGCTTTCTACCTGGCTGCTCTGGGGGGCAACGCTGCTATGGACCCTGGGATTCGATACGGTGTATGCCATGCCCGACCGGTCCGATGACCGTCGGTTGGGCGTTAACTCCAGCGCTCTATTTTTCGGCCCCCATGCGTCCCTTGCGGTGGGACTGTGTTATCTGGGGACCTTTGGGCTGCTGATCGGCCTGGGCCTGCGGGAGGAACTCCACTGGGTGTTCTGGATAACTCTGGCCATAGGTGGCTTCTACTGGGGGCGCCAAAGTCTCGCCCTGCGCCATGATCCACTGCCGATTCACCGCTATGCAGACTTCTTTCGCCAAAACGTCACCCTGGGCTTTGTGCTGCTGTTGGGCATGGTGGGGGGAAAATGGATCTAAGGTCGCCCCGCCCAGTGGACCTCAAGACCCGGCGTTGAGATCGGGGCCATTCAACCGAGACTACTCCTCCCCCGGTGCAGGGATATCAATGGGCGGCTCTTCCAAGGCCAGAAGCAGAGAATCCACATCTACGTTGGGCGGTTGGGCGATTGGGCCGGGTGGGAGTTGAATCGGCGGAGAGCTTTGGGAGAGGGTGGGCGAATCGCCATCGGGCTCATTGTCCGCCATTTGCGGGGAAAGGTGAGACCCGCTAAATAGGGTACCCAGGGTTCCGACCACGGCAACAACTGCCGCACCGACCCCAAGTAGCTTCAGGCGGTGGGAACGATGCTCCACCCGCTTCAGCACCGCGTGGAGGGTCTCCTCGGGATTGGAGGCACTCACAGGCATGGCCTGGAGCGATCGCCCAATTTGAGCCAGGGTTCGGTACTGCCGCTCAAAGTCTGGATCGGCGGCCATCAGGGCTTCCACGTGCTTGCGTTCGCTGGCGGATACTTCATTATCCAAATAGGCACTCAGAAGCTCAAAGCGATCATCAGGGTTGAGATTGTTAAGACCAGTCATGGTAATTTCTCACATAGCCCAGGGGTGAGTTGGGACAAGCAATCGTGAAGGGGAAAAGTTGGACAGGGACGGGGAGTGCAGGGCCGGGGAGCTCAGGGCGTTACCGATTCAATGCATTCCCATAGTGTGACTGTAATAGCTTTACTTTAGATGAAATGATTGAAAAATAGGGGAGCAAAAATACGGAGATTCAGACCTGGGGATCTTGCCCTTGGACTCGTGAAGGAGCAGGCCGTCAGCTTTTCCTGAGGCACCGGTTTAGGGATCCGACTCATTCAAATAGGGCTGGAGTTGATCCTGTAAGCGTTGGCGCGCTCTGGCAATCCGGGACTTCACCGTCCCCAGCGACACGCCCGTAATTTCCGCAATTTCGTCATAGGCCATACCCTCAATTTCGCGCAGTACAATGGTTGTCCTGAATGCCTCCGGCAGATCAGCAATTGCAATGTGAAGCTGCTGGTAAAATTCTCGCGTGGACAGCTTATCTTCTGGACCCGCCTCCTCCGACGGAAGTTCCCAGCTCATCTCACCATCGCTAAAGGAGAGGGGCGCATCGAGGGAGAGGGGGGTTTGGTGACGCTTGCGCTTGCGCAACTCGTCGTAAAACAAGTTAGTGGTGATCCGGCTCAGCCAGCCTTTAAACTTGGCAGGCTCTTGCAGCCGTTTAATATTGCGAAAGACACGAATCCACACCTCTTGGGCCAAGTCCGAGCGATCGCTCCAGTCTGGGGCCAGATGATACAGCAGCCGGTCGACGTGGGACTGATAGCGCCGCAGCAATTCCGAAAAGGCGGCCTTGTCTGGACGGAGTCCTGATTGGCACAGAAGGATCAAGTCGCGGTTGGCAAGTTTGTGGGCAGACATTTGCACTGGTGGTTCTACACCCTCGACCCTTGACCAAGATACAGAATAACTGGATGTCATGGATGGACTAGACCATAATACATTCACTCCTTGCAGACGCAAGGTGAGGCAGGGAAGTTCCGCCGCCTCCGCAGAGGAACCCGCCATGGCGCCTGTATTGCTTTTTTGTGGCCCAGGGTTAAACGATAATATGAAAGACGCTGTCGCTGTTCTAAGTTCTAACTAAATTCCATGCTTGCTGCTGATCCGATCAACGCTGCTTTCTGCAATCACCCTGACCCGCTGACCATTGCGGGGCGCACCTTTCACTCGCGCTTGATGACCGGAACCGGGAAATACCGCACCTTTGATCAAATGGGGCAAAGTATTGCAGCGAGCGGCTGTGAGATTGTGACCGTCGCGGTTCGCCGGGTGCAAACCCAGGCGCCGGGCCATGCAGGGTTAGCCGAGGCCATCGACTGGCAAAAAATTTGGATGCTGCCCAACACGGCGGGGTGCCAAACCGCGGAGGAGGCCGTTCGCGTGGCGCGTCTGGGGCGGGAGATGGCCAAGCTTTTGGGTCAGGAGGACAATAACTTTGTCAAGCTGGAGGTGATTCCCGACGGCAAATACCTGCTGCCGGATCCACTGGGGACGCTGGCGGCCGCCGAACAGCTGGTTAAGGAGGGGTTTGCGGTGCTGCCCTACATTAACGCAGATCCGCTCCTGGCAAAACGCCTTGAGGAGATGGGCTGTGCAACGGTGATGCCCCTGGGGTCGCCCATTGGATCGGGACAGGGGATTAAAAATGCCGCGAACATCGCAATTATTCTTGAAAATGCCCAGGTGCCCGTGGTAGTGGATGCAGGCATTGGCACCCCCAGCGAGGCTGCCCAGGCCATGGAAATGGGGGCCGATGCCCTGCTCATTAATACAGCGATCGCCCAGGCGGACCAGCCCGCCAAGATGGCCCAGGCGATGGGATTAGCCACCCAGGCGGGGCGATTGGCCTATCAAGCCGGGCGAATTCCCGTGCAGGCAATGGCCAGCGCGAGTTCTCCCCTGTCTGGGCGCATTGCGTCCTAGCGGGCACTGGGACCCACCCTAACGCGTAGGATAAAACGAAAGTGGTTGTGTTACCCAATGGTGAGAAGAGTCCCCTCATCATTGAACGAACCCTCCCGGCCATGATTTGGGGTCGATCGGCAAACCTGTAAAACCGCCCTCAACAGCTGCCGAGATGCTGGACTCATGGGAACTGAACCCTTAGAAACTGTTTTAGAGGAGGCTAGCTAGTGGTACTCAGCCAATCCGAATTTGAAGACCTGATCGCTGACCCGGAAAAATACATCGAAGGTAATATTGTCTGGGCACGGGAGCGATCGCCCTGGTTAGGGTTTCGCGTGGAAATCACCAGCCCTGCAGGCTATCCTCTCTTTCTGAAAGGCAGCTACAACCCTATGATTACTGCCCTGTCTTACCACATCATCCACGGCACTGCTGGGCGCATTTACGGACTCGATCTGGGCAAAGACCACCGCAACCCGGATGGCCAACGCATCGGCGAAAAACACAAACACCGCTGGTATGAACCTCTGCGGGATAAGCAAGCCTACCTCCCCCCAGATATCACCGCCCCCGCCACCCAGCCAGAAAGGGTATGGGACGAGTTCTGCCAAGAGGCAAAAGTCATTCATAATGGCACTATGGAACCACCTCCCGCTCAGCAGCTAGGTTTATTCCCATGACCCCCGCACCCTGCCAAATCATCGCGGAAACCATCGGACAACTCTACACCTGCTCCGAGGTGAACGGCTTAGTACGGATTCGCACCCCCTACCTCTATCCTGATGGGGATGTCATCGACCTATTTCTTAAACCAGAAACCCAAACCTTAACCGATTTAGGGGAAACCCTGCGCTGGTTAGATATGCAGTCCTTTAAGCAGTCCCTATCCAAAAAACAAGACTGGTTTCTCCAAGATATTCAAGTCACCTATGGCATCGAACTCTATGATGGAATGCTTCTGATCAGATTCCAGGATAACCTCGCAGAAGCCATTACTCAGCTGTCCCAAGCGGCGATCGCCGTGTCTAACCTATGGTTGCTCAATAGGACGCGGTTGGCGGCCACTCTCAATGATGAAATTGCTGAACTTCTGGATGAGTATCACATCCCCTACGAGCGAGACATCAAATTAGTGGGGCGATCGGCCCGTTCCTGGCAAATCGATTTTCGCACCCGCCATCCTCGCCGCAGCACCTTAGTCGAAGTTTTGAGCACCGGCAATCGGAGCGCAGCCAATAGTAAAGTCAACAATACGGTCGCTGCCTGGCTTGATTTGTATCAATACCGACTAAACACCGAACCTTTACGCTTTATTTCCCTGTTTGACGACAGTTTGGATGTATGGAGCAGTGGCCACATTAGCCAACTCGCAGAGTTTTCTGAGATTTGCTATATGTCTAAGCCAGAAGAACTGATCGAGCAATTGGTGACATGAGTTATCTATACCGAAGCCGATATTGAACAAATGTTCCTGGAGTAACAGTCCTCCTAGAAATCTAGCAAGGGCGATCGCAGGAATCACCTTGTAAAACTCCAGTTTGCTCAGATTTCCCTCCTTGTCAGTCCTTAACGCCTCGGCCATGGGGTCTTCAGCACCTCGCACAGTGGCCCACCGCACCGCCCGACTCAGCAGGGGATGGCCCGCGATCGCCCTAGCCCTTAACGCTGGAAATTAAAAGCATCCCAGGCCACATCGTTCTCAAAATCCAAGCTTCGGCCAAAGAGTGCCCGGTGCTCTGCCTAGGACCTGCGAACCTCTTCAAGCAGCAGTGATAATCTCTGATCGGCCTATGCCCAGTGGGCAGCAAGCAACAGCGATCGCTCAGGCAAATCCGGGCCAAGGTGCTGGACGATCTCAAGCAGCCGCTTGCGGATTGGATATAAGGTTTGCTTGCTTTGTCAAGCAACTCCTCACAGTCGATCTAGGGAGGGTAAAGAACACTGAAGAACTACCGCCCAGCCTCACCGGCGGTTGATGTCATCAAACGAAGTTCAGGCTTGCCAACCCGTCCGGGGCATGCGATGTATGGGGAGACGAGCTACAGACAAAGTCCTATAAACTCGATCTCAGGCTCGGAGGGAGAGAGTGACGACTGTGCATGCGTTGGCAGATCGATGCCGAGACTGATCAGAATTTTGTGTAAGGGAAGTAGAATCCAGTTAACAAAGGAGATTCCCTTATGCCTCGTAAAAAACA
>NZ_JTHE03000048.1 GCF_000817775.3 Lyngbya confervoides BDU141951 | reverse complement strand
TCGATCACGCTTTTCTTCGAGACGTTATGGGTTCGAGCCGTGGCATTAAGGCTCATTCCTTCACTCCTGGCCTTAAGGACTGTGATGATTCGGCTCAGCGGGGTTTTCAGTCCCGTGATTGGGGTTGCAAAGGTCTCGCTAAAGTAAATGTCACATCTGCGACAATGGAGAATGCGTCGTAAACCATACGATTGCGTCGGATAAAGCGTGTGAATGTGAACATCTTCGCTGGCACAGCATGGACAGGGATGAGCAAATAGATCCATCAGGTGTCGGGTTAATAGGAAACTACATTATCGCTCAAATTCAGATATTGAAAGGATTAACACTGACCCAGGCAACGGAACCAGTGCCAGGTTTTTCAATCGGCCAAAAATACTTCCCCAGGGGCATAGACCGATAGAACGTAGAGACCTGTGCCGAAGCGCGACCTTGATCATCATTGGCAAAGGCAGGCCGGGGTTCTTTGGGGATCAGGAGCTTCACCCCATACTGCCGCACAATCGCTGCGGCAGAAATTTCCAAAGCACTAGCGATCGCAGGAGTCGATCCCCGATTTTGAATTAAAAACGTCAATTCCTGATCGGCTCCAACCCCTTGCTCGGCATGATTGATCAGCTTGGTTTCAATTTCTTCAATAATCGCCAAATGATCATTGGCCTCTAGAAGTGGAGCCCAGACCTCCACGGTTAGCTGTTCGTATCGCTCCCGGATTGCCCCCGCCATCAGCTCCGCCAGCCACAGCGTATCCATGCGGCGATATTGCCAGGGAACGGTGTCCGGTTGCTGCGTTCCCCAGAGAATCACCTGCTGAAGATCTCTCGCCGCCTCCTTGGCAATAATTTCCGCATCCAGTAACAACACCACCGGACTAAAATCATTCTCAATTTGGCAATGGAGATACAGCCGCTCTCCTAAATCTCGCACCGACCATTGGGCTGCCGCCTCATGAGATTTTCGCTCAATGCCCAGCTCCTGGTAAAGTTCATCCACATGGGAGGGCACCCCCCGCGCTGCATCGGCCCCCAGCGATCGGACAATGCCATCGGGCGATCGCCACCCCACCTGGCGAGTGCCTACGGTAATGATTAACGAACTTATCATTACCATTCTCCTTTCAAAGGCCAGATTTTCAGGCACTCCTCAGGGGCAGTATCCTTTCTAAGTCGTTTAATATAGTCCTTTCGAGGTGAAGTGTGGGCTTCAAAAACAGTAACCACCTGAAAATCTTCGGAGGGCGCGGCAATCCAAACAGGCGAGGGCAAAACAGGATTTGTATGAGTCGTTCCACACAACTGAGGATGATATTTTTGACTCTGGCCATTACTGCCAGCAAAATCTTGATGCAAAATGCCTAACGCATAAGGTTTATTTTGAATCTCTGATCCGCTACAAACAATCACTCTACTATTTGAGTTGATCACCTGATGCCAGAGGTTACTTTCCTTGCTTGGAGGCTGTGGCCGAAGTTTCATGTTAGCTAGCTTTCCAAGGCCCACATAGAATAGTTGAATTTTTTGCTGAAATAACTTCTGAAATTCAGAGATGTTAGAGTATTTTTTCCAATCAGCCGGTGGATTTATTGCCTTTAGAGTCGAACCTCGCCAAGGTGGATTAGGATTAGGACTATTACGCCGTGAATAGCAAGGTCGTCTTGCTCCTTGTCCCACCCCTCCAAGATGAAACATTATCCAGGTTAGAGATTTCATGACTTGAGTAAGGTAAGTTGCTTGTTCATCACTAATCCCTTTGTCAGAAAAACTTAAGGCAAGTACACCTTCTTGCCTGCCAGGTTTGGTTGGGCTATTAGACGGCACACTGATCGTATTGAGTACTTCAAAGCGAATCAATCCTGTTTTATGATCTAGGTTTTCCTTTACAGCTTGGTCAATTGTTCCAAATAGCTGCGCCTCAAAATCTCGTACAGTTTGAGAAGGAAAGAATCCTAGAGCAAAAGCCCTAAACCAATAGCGTAAAACCGACTTGAACGCAGTGGAACGGACTTCATCCTCAGGTTTTATATTAGGCACCAGTTTACCGTTATTGCGTTTGTAATTACCTTGCCTGTCCTTTTTAAATAATTGATTCAAACTGCTAAATGGTTGTGTTCCATGTATCAGTTGTCCAGTAAGCAGAAAATTAATCTCAAAAAAGAACTTATTCTGCAGAGGATTGTCAACCAAGTGTAATCTTCCATATCCAGCGTTGATCTGACTGCCTACTCCTGACGCCAAACCTTGGATTAGCCAATCTCTAATTTGCTTGAATTCATTGGGAGGTAGGCTTTGCCTCGTAGGTCGGATGCCTATGACAAAGACTGAATTCTTCAGGGAAAGAAAAGAATTGGGATTGGACTCTAACGTTAGAAATTTTTGACTATTGTCCCACGCCCAAATATTGTTAACCATATCCATTGCTAATCCACCTGCTTTTCCAGCTTCCTTTGGCAAAGGATAGGCATCTAAAAAAATCACCTTTCCAGCGCGATCGCCCTTCTCGGCCTCTAGAGAGCCAAAATAGGGCGCAATTTTCTGCTCAGCCTCCTTCCACTTGAGATTTTCTGTTTTCATGAAATGGCGAATACCCTGGGTGCGGGCCACGCCGCGCAAGGTACTGGAGGGAATATAGGGCATTCCCAGCGCATCAAAGGCTGGGAGTAAAATACTTTCTGGGCCACGATGCCCGCCCACGCGAATCCGCCAGGGACATTGGACCTCAAACCAGTTATTGTCCCCGGCGATTAGCTTGGTGCGCTCGGTGAGCGTTTGAAGGCGATCGCGGTAATCTCCCCGCTCCGTTGCCATCTGCAACATTTGCACCTTAGTGGGGTCTTTGTAGGCATGGTCCGCGGCCCGCATCCAGCGCAGATATTCCACAAAGCTAGCGCCTGGATCAGGCTTGGGGGGATCCACTAACCAGGGCGACGGAGGTTCGGGGTTCCCGCCGCCGCCATTGCCAGAATTCGCGTTGCGATTTCCTCCGCCTCCGCTTTGCCGTTGCGGCGTTGACGGCCCCCCTCTGGCGGTGGCAGCAGGATGGGTAGAGCGCTGGGGCGAGGCGGGAGGATTGGGGCGATTAGCAGGATTGGGACGATTGGGGCGATCAAAAACCATCTTGTTATTCTCCTTTGACGTCGGCATAGACCGCAGTGGCCCAAAAGCTAAACTCCAGGGCGATCGCCAGTCCCAACCCAGTCAGGCCCAGATAATCATCCACCGGCAAATTCTTCAGGGTCTTTAAGCCTCCCTCCCCTGATAATCCCTGAACATCAGCCAGCGTTTCTAAACATTGGAAGTATTGCTTTACCACTTGTTTCTTTCCTTCTTGTTTCTTTCCTTCTTGATTCAATGCCATCTCTTCTGCCTTCAGCCGCAGTAAGCCCCAAGTCGAAAGATAGGTGTAGAGTTCTACGGCCTGTTTTCTTTGTTGCTGAAGTGTGTCGTTGCTGTTTGTTTGCGATCGCAGCTGACTCAGCCTTTCATACACTGGCGTCGCAATCGTGCGGGGGTCAAATAGATCCATCTTCTTTCCTTTGTTCTTGAATGACTAAGCCAACCAATGCTGCACAAATCCGCGCCCCAGACTTTCCTGCCCCCCAATTTGAAGCAGACTCGCTTGATTTAATAGCGTTCTGAAACTCTCCTGGGATGAATCGGCGGAACCCTTTGCCTTTGAGGTCACTCCCCAGGGAAAATACATTAATGTATCCGGTGGAATGGCCTCCTCGTATCTAAACCCACCGTCCACCGTCTTGGTCTCATCGAGCTTAATTTTGACCTGTCGCCAGAGGCTCATTTGAATCAACGTCGCACAATGCCGATCCGGCAGCACCACCCCCCGATCAATCTCGACCTCTTGGCCAGCGGAGGGTAGAAATGGCGTAAAGTCTTGCCCCATCGTGAGATGCGAGTCCTTTAAGATGGCATCTTTGAGGTAAATCGATTGGCCACCGGTGATACTGGTGCTGTACTCTGCCGGAATTGTGTCACTGCCCCCCGATAGACGCTGCCAACGCCGGAGCAGCATCGGGCAGGTCACCCAAACCACGCCATGGCTCAGGGAAGGCACCGGAATCCACAAAATCGAACCGTCGCCAATCCAAATGTCCCCTTGCTCTAACTCTCCATCCTTGAGATCCGTCCCAAACAGGAGGGGGCGAATTGTTTCCTCCGCCGTTGCACGCAGCCGACCCCGAATCGTACTGGAGGGAATGTAGGGCAATTCCGTGTGGGATTCGCGGGCAATGCCCAATAAATTTCCTTCCTGGGTCGAGCCTCCGGTGTGCAAAGGCGCAATTAAATACAAATAGACAAGATTCATGCTTATTTACTCCACTGAAATCCATAACATTTCCGAATACCCTAACCGGCGATAGCGGTGGGCCTTCACCCCTGGATTGTCCTGAAACAACGCTTCCGGGTGATCCAGGTAATACACACTGCCCGGCGGGGCCGCAAATACCTGCGGTGCCGGCCGACTTCGGCCAGTTTTGCTCTCCACAAATCGGCTACTGATGGGAACTGCCTCCGCCGTAGCCACACTGACCAAGGGGCCAGGGGTTTGATTGGGATTAGACCGGTGGGTCAGTTTCCATTCCCACGGCCAGGACCGACATTTAGCCACCCCATTCAGGGTTCGCTCAAAGACTCCCGGTGTGGCCAAATAGGCTAGGGCCTTCCCAGTTTGCCGGAAGTTGCGCTGGGATAGCTGGTCGATTTCAGCCCATTGAGTTGCAAAGGCATCGCAGGGTTCTACTAAGGCCCGATGCCCTTCCCCCCCTAACCGCAGGACCGTGCCTGCCGGCAAGGAGGATTCCAGGGCGATCGCTAACCCCCATCCAGGTTTCAGCCGAATCGCCTTTTCCACAAAATAGCCATCTGCCTCTTTTACGGTTCTGGTGCCCGGTTCTAAGGAATTATGGGGACGATTTTCCACCAGCCAGGGCTGCCCCTCCGTTCCTGGCACCCCATGCATCTCCTCCGGGGCGATCGCCTCCTGTTTGAGAAACTTCAGCAAGGTTGAACTCTCCAGATACGCACCAGCCTGCTGTTTTTGAGGGGCGATCGTCTCCGGCTCGACCTGAGGAATCACCAGCGGAGCTGGATCCTGACCATTCCACATCATCTGTCGAGAGGGATCGTCCGCTGGCAACCAAGGCGCTGGCATCAGCAGGTTTGTGCCCACGTAACTTAAGGGCTTGGGAAAACACAGCCGGTCTTGATAGCAGAGAAACGGCCCCAGGAGTTTAAGGTCGGAGTGATGGTTACATAGGGGGCGCACTGCCCCGGCAATGGTATGGCCCGAGGGTGGAAAAAGACTGCTGGCCCAGGCCCGTTCCGTTGGACTAAAGGGTTTTGCATCTCGAAACATCCACACGTCCAAGGGCGTGATCCGATACCAATATAAGGTCATCCTAATGTCCTTTCAGCTTAATATCACGTTTTCGGAGAATAAACGCCGTCAGCTTCAGCCATGCCTGGACAGCCGTCTGACGGTCTTGGGGATCTGTCTGTCGCCACAGTTCCTCCAGCCACCCTTGGCAGAGATTCAGCATCGCAGTCCTGGCAGACTCCTGATTTTTGAATAAATCACGACGATTGATAAAGGCCTTGAGCCAGCAGGCGATCGCCGATTGGGTGGGAACCGGATGTGCCCCCCAAAGTTCTGCCATTTGCTCAAAGCAGGCCGCAAAGTCTCCCGCTTGTAGATTGGGAATCCATTCGCCCAGAGAAGCCGGAGCGCCCAGGAGCCCCCGCCATTGATCAAACACCGAGAATTTACAGGTGGCCTTTAGGCAGTTTCCATTTCCGAACAATACCCGCACCTGTACCGCATCCTTGGCCGTTTTGGGGTCTTGGGCTTCTCCGCGATGGGCTTTGGCTTCCGCCTCTGCCTCCCAGAGATTTTCCAGGGCGATCGCCAGGGGCACTGCTTGGTTCACAATCACTAAACCAAAGGAAATGGTCGCGGCACTGCCCATGGTAAATAGCGGCCGCTGGGCAATGCCTGAGGGCTGCCGGTTTGGAACCTGCCACCGCCAGTAGTCCCCCTGATGATCAAATTCCCCCAGCGGATCCGGCTGCCCTTTAAAACATTGGCGCAAATCCCACAGCCAGCTATCCCATTCCCAAAGGTTGGAGTAGGCCAACACATCATCTCCCCCGCCGTAAATCAGTCGTCCTGCATAACGCTGTTCCGTCAGATAGGGCACCAACTGGTTAGAAAAATCCAGCAAGGCTCGGCTCAGGGCGTTGTGAGTTGCAGGCCCCATGCGCTTGGGTTGGGTTATGAATTTTTCAAAAGACTCCTTTAACTTGCCCTCTACGTTCAGGGAACTGGCAAGGTAATTTTGGTAAGGCTTGAGTTTTTCCCCTTTCAACCATTCACTCATGCCGTCACCGTCCCCAGCCGCCAACACATACCAGTCCGCCGGGTTGTTGTCACCATAGCGCCTGTCCAGAATTTCCTGGATCCGCTGCCGATAGTCTCGTCTGCGCTGACGAATATCCGCCTGAAGCAGGTCTATTAAGTCTGCATCGCGGGTTTGGGCAAGTTGATCTTCCAGCGCCTTTAAAGCATCCAATTCCAGATCCTCAAGCAGCCATCCGGCATTAAGATATCGACTGGTATTATTTCTCAAGGGAGAATTTACCGGCTGATCCATCCACGGAATCCCCCATTGAATTGAAGCGGGGAAGGAACTGCCACTCATCCAGGGCTGCTGTCTAATTTCCTGACAGGTGTCCACAAAGTATTGCCGATGCTCGGCGCCATGCACCTTCAGGTAACCCGCCACCCCCGCCGTTAAATCGGGGTAAGCCGTTTGAAAATCTGCTTCTCCATAGCCCGGCAACAATTGCGGCAAAATTTTGTGGAGCCCCCGCTTGACCGTCTCGGTCGCGTTGAGCAGTTCTGTGCCGTCAAATAACCCAGCCTGTCGTTGCCAACCGGCTTTCACCTCGCCTTCGGAGATCCAATCCCCCTGGGGATGCACCGCTGGCCCCAAGCCCGAGAGGCTTGACCGCACGCTGAAGGCCGTGGGAATTTCCCAATTCCGGGCATTTTTAATGGAGGTGAGCCCCAACCTCAACTGATCAAACACGTAAGGCCACCAGGATCCCACGTTAGCATTGGCTGGATTTTTTCCCTGCTGTTGTCTGCGCAATTCGCCAGCCTGCTGGAGAAACTCAGCTTCAGCTTGGTTAAAGAGAACCTGCTTAGGCTTGACTTTGAAGGTTTTATTTTGACGATCTGCCCAGGGTTTGTCGGCGGCACGGTACACCTCCGAACTGGTGAGGTCACTGTGGCGATCGCCGATGGGCAGGGCACTCCAATAGGTTTGCCACTGGGCCTGGAGCCACCCCTTCCAGGACTTATGATCCAGGGGCAGCGATGTCATCCAGTGCCGCTCTTGCAAAGATCCATGCACCAGTTCGCCCACCTTCAGCCACTCTTGCCGGAGAACCTGATCCGCCATTTGCATCGCAGCGGCGACCTTATCCTCCGGCAGCACCACCACAATCACGTTGGGAAATCCGGCCGTGAGCAACTGGGCCTCAGCGGGTTTGGGCACCCATGGCTCAAAATCTGGCCATTGTTCCCGAATCCAGGCATCAATCAAAGGCTGCTGGAATAAGCTGGGGTATAGCACCGTATCAGGGCCATATTTCATTGCGATCGCCCAGCAGACCTTGGCCGACAGGTAATGCAAGATCCAAGATCCGGACCAAAAGTCCCGCATTTTGCGACTGGCCTTAATCAAGGTCTGAATCGGGGAAAAACTAAAGACGGTCATATAGGCGCGGGAGGGCTCCTGTTTATGGGGCCACTTCTGCAGTGCCTCAGGAGACAGGTCATAGCCCGCCAAGGCCCCCGCTAGGGCCGCGGTCATACTCGTGTGACTCCAGATGGATCCATCGGGCAAGCGGGTTTCGGCGGGCATCAGCAATAAAGATGGGTCCGCACCGAACTTCTGACAGACGACCTCAGGCAGGCATCTCCAAAGCCACCAAAAAACCTTACGTTCATCCTTTAGATCAAAAATGGGTGTGCTTTGATGGGAATCGGCTGCCGAGTCCACAAGGCAGGCCTCAAATAAGCTTTTCTCCAGATCAAAGAGCGTCTGAGTAGGATTCTTGCCTTGGCTCAGCTGATGAAACTCTGGCTGCAGCCGCAACTCAAGCGCTTCCCCCGAGAGCAAATGGCGGATTTGCAGGCCTTGGTCACTGTAGTTGACGCTGCTGTTCAAACTGCCAATGGCACCGCGATCGCTGGCCGAGGCAATCATATCCGCCAGGTGAATTTGCTGAAATCCTTTTCTTTGCGTCGTTTCTGGGTTTGAATCTTCATCGACCCAGTCCCTCAGCACCCAAAAGTCTTTCCAGAAAGAATTTTGGCCACGCCCAGGGTTTGAATGTAAAGCCTTGAGCACCGGATCATGCAGCAAGCCCCAGATTTTGGCTTGCCAATAGGGTTGAACCATACTTAACCTTAGTGTTTCCAGATTACAAGCAACGGCATATCGCCAGGTAATCTCCCGTGGACCCTTGAGAGAAAATCAAGGCAAAATAATTTCTAACTAAAAATAGTTAACGAGAGAAAAAAGAAGAATATATGCATGAAGTGCCTTCTCGCGACCTATTTTAGCTAGATAATAATTAAAATTGTGGCATCTGCCCCATTTAATTTGTGAAGTTTGGTGAAGGCTACAGGGCATCTAGATGGTTAAGGTCATGGCAAGCCTTCCCTTGCCCTTGCCCAGCAGACTTCCGGCCTGCTCCTCTGAAGGAGGCGATCGCCGCGTCAGCAAAGGCTGATTCAACAGTAGGCGTCATCCCTTGGTGATGTGGAGGATGATGATTGAATCTCAGCGACGTCAATATGAACGGGTCAGTGGGGATCCTGTAATGGAACTGCAGGACATTCGCGGTGATCCGAGGGTCTGTGTCAATGTTGATGATGACATGGCCCCAGCCTTGGATCAAGGGTCAGAAGCACCATGGAGTGAAACAGCGGTGGGCCACGGTGACCCCTGGGAACCGATCTTCCAAATCTCTCTTGCTTAAAAAGGGCTATGTAGAAGTGCTGGGGGATCCGCTGCCGCAACTGAGAACTTGGTACAGGTATGATTGGGTTTTCCGTGGGGGCATACCATAATAAAAAATTGACGAGACGCTAGAGTGGGTCAGTCTCAGGGGCAGAAATGTAAGTTGCCCTGGGGCATGTTCTGAATTTTATTATGTAGAAGGTTGATGCGGGTGAGTACCCTCCCCGAGGCCATGAAGCTGTCTTGGGGATGGGAAATCGAAAGATCATTGCGATCGCTCATCATTCAGGCGATTGCCGCTAGAATTCTAAACCTGCAAGCTGGGTAAAATCCAGCAATGCATCCCCCAAGGACTCCACCTCTGCAAACGCTAAATCCTGAACTTGAACCCTTAATCCGTCGGTGAGTTCTGCCAACGTCCGATACAATTGACGGGTAATCCGCGATCGCTCCCCTTGTGCGAACCCAACGTGTTCTGCCTTTGTGATATCCGCCCTCTAAGGGGCAGAGTCGTTGGACGGGTTGCGGGGTTTCTGATACTGCCCATGGGTCATCACAAGTATCACAGCGGGACAGATACTGGAGGAATAGATACTTGGAGGGACAGATATTAAATGCAAGCTCGCCTGGTGTCCTTGCCCCAAATTCGTGTCAGCGACCTTGCCCCAAATTCGTGTCAGCGACGCCGTGGCTATCGACCCTTTGTCTTCCACCCTCTCTGGCGCGATCGCCTCTGGGCTTGGCGGGCTTGCATCGCAGACTTGTTGATGTTGATATTGATGTTGATGTTGAGACCCACTGTGTTCTCCTCCCCCTGTCGCCGGTGGAGAACCTTCGCCCCATCTGGCATCGTCAGCCCGCTCCCTTGCCCGCTGCGTTTCATGGGCGAAGGCGGGCGGAGGACCGGGAAGGGTGCTTCAACAGTCCGAGGGGCAGTCTGGATGAATCCGTTGATGTTTCGGCATTGCTGGCGAATCGCAGTGGAGATTGAGCAATGGCCTTCCCCTTGGTGAAGACGTTAGTTTGGGTCGGACCGCTCAGTTGGCCGGTACTAGCCCTTTATGTGCTGGTCCGCAATCAGGGAATGTGGGGAGGGCTGGCTGCCCTTTATTCTGCGATCCCCATCAGCTTAGTGATTCACACAGTGGCCCCCCTTGCCCTGATCCTTCTGGGCTCTCATCGTCGCCGGCGCCGTCAGCCCCTCGGCACCATGATTGCTTGGGGACTGGTTTACTACGCCTTGGTTCCCTGGGTGCTGTTCGCGCTTTCCATTCTGCTGCAAGGTTTTTCAGGAACCTCTGCGGGGATTGAGATGATCCTTCGCGAAATTAGGTTTCAACTCAATCGATAGGGGCCTGTGGCCCACTGGACAGTCCGCTGAAGTAACGCAGAAGACCGTCCGTTGCCTCGCTACTCACCCCGTCTACCCTCAAAATATTTGGAGTGGGGGGCGATCGCGCCCATCGGCCGGTTTAGATGATCGCCAACGTCCCCTCTAGGGGGTTTTTCTATAGGTTACTCCATCTAAGGCCATTACCCATTCCGCTCCCTGTTGCTGGGGGGGCTGGGTGACCTGAAAGGATTTTTTGATGGGACCCAGGCCAATGGTGAAGGTTTCGCCCTTAAAGGTGACTGCACCTCCCTCCACACTGGAATTAGAGGCTTTAAAGTCTCCTCCTCCATCTAAATAGATATGAATATAGGTGCCATCGGGAGCTTCCCAGCGCCCTGCGTAGGGTTGTTGGGCCTCGGACAGGGGAGTTTTACTAACGCAGCCCCACAGTATTCCAGAAAGCGCTAATCCGAGGATAAGAAGACGCAACCCTTGGGCGAGTGAGTTTTTCATGGTTTTGAGCCGTGGATGCACGTTTTCCCTATAATCAAATAATATTTTGGCTGGAGATTGGATAGTTTGTTATAAATGTCCGAATACCTTTAAATTTTTTAACAACAGGATAGAATCCTGGGGCTTTTATCCCCAGTGAAGCATCATGCTAAAACCAGTGGCGTCGCCAGAAAAACGTGATCATGCCGCTGGCGATCGCCAGCATCACCAGCCACGCTAAGGGATAACCCCAATACCAGTTCAGCTCTGGCATATTCAAGGGAGAAGCCTCCGGATTGAAGTTCATCCCATAGATGCCAGCCACGAAGGTGAGGGGAATAAAAATCGTCGAAATGACCGTCAGGGTTTTCATGACCTCATTCATGCGATTGCTCACCGCAGATAGATAAATATCCATCAAGCTAGCCGTCAGCTCTCGGTAAATTTCGATGGTGTCAATGACCTGGGCAGCGTGGTCGTAGCAATCTCGCAAATACACCTGCACCTCTGACCCTAACAGGGGACTGCCATCTCGGCTCAGCAAAGCCAGCATGTCTCGTTGCGGCCAAATGGATCGCCGCAGGGTTAATAAATCTCGCCGAATTTGATGAATTTGAGCCAGCGTGGCCGGTCCCGGCCCTCGTAACACCTCTAGTTCCAGGCTCTCAATGTCTTCGCTCAGGGCCTCAAGCACCGGAAAGAACCCATCAATAATCGTGTCAATTAGACAATAAGCCAGGTAATCCGCCTGATGATCTCGAATCACACCGCGCCCCTGAATAATGCGATCGCGCACTGACTCAAAGGTGTCAAACTGCGGCTCTTCCTGCACCGTGAGTAAATAATGACGGCCGAGGATAAAGCTAACCTGCTCCATGTGCAGCCTTGAGCGTCGCCTCCTTTGGCTGCGCGTCTGTTCCGGCAGCAAGGTAATCATCTGGGCAACGATGAGTAACTGGTGCGGGGCCTCCTCAACCTTAGGCCGCTGCGGAACATTGGCAATGTCTTCTAGGGTTAAGGCATGGAGCTGAAAAATCTCCCCTAGGGCCGTTAAGGTTTGGGCATGGCCCAGTCCCTGCACATCAATCCAGGACACTGACTGGGTATCTAGATAGCCCCGGATGTCCTGGGGATCACTCAGAAATTTTTGGACGCACCGCTGGGCATTGTAGTCCATGATCTGCAAGCGGGGGGGGAGTGCCTGCTCACGGGCATGGATCATCCCCGGTGGACTTCCAGGCGGATCGTAGTAATATCGGCGCATCAGTTCAACATCGCATCAGCTCAATATCTGTTGAATCCACCCTGGCGATCGCCAGACCCCATAGGCCACTAGCCCCACTGCCCCGGTAATCACGCCTGTCATCCCGTAGGCAATACAAAGCAGCAGGCCGTCGCTTTCCAGCATCGCCACCACAAACAGCAAAATACCGACGGTGGGCACTGGATTGGTAAAGGGCACCGGACTCATGAGGAGTAGGGTCAGCCAAACCATACACAACCCGTTGATGCGGTGAATCCAGGGATGTTCGGCAATGTGTAACCAGCGGGGCTTGGTGCGCTTTTCAAGCAGGCGAGTTAAGCGGTGCAGCTTGCCCAACAGCTGCCGCACCAGCCGTTGAGGGAACTGAAACCGTGCAATCCGTCCCGGCAGTCGAGGGGGACCCTGAACAAAGGAAATTTGCAGACAGAGCAGCAAACAGCCGCTGCCCAGCACCGTGGTTACGCCCGGCGGCATGGGAAACAGAAAGGGTAAGACCAGCAAGCCGATCAGCAGCAGCACGCCATGATCGGAGGTCTCCTGCAAAATCTCGCCTAAACTCAAGGGGCGTTCTGCAAGCTGCTGCAAAAGCAGGTGGATTTCCCGAGAAAACTTACGGGGATGAGGCCCAGTGGGAGGCACGGTCGAGGAGGGGGGATGAGGCTCTAGACTCACCGAACCATCCTCCCGCGCAAAAATACCTTTTCCAACTCAATCCAGATGAACATCAGAGAGCTAACCCCCAAACAGACCCCTAGCTCCACCCATCCCAGTGGCGTGACCCCAAAGAAGGTGCGCAACGCCGGCACATAAAGCAGCAAAAGCTGCAAGGCGGTGGTCATAAAAATTGCCCCCCAGAGATAGGGATTGGTTCGCGGATCCAGCTGATAGGTGAGCTGGTGCTCAGAACGCACGGCAAGGGCATGTCCCATCTGGGCCAGGCAAAGGGTGGTGAATACCATGGTTTTCCAGGTGTCCGGGTCTCCGCCATAGCCAGGGGCATGGGTATAGCCATAGGCCCAGGACATCAGACCAATGGATAAAATGGCCAGGACCAAGCCCACGCGAACCATATACCATCCCAAGCCTCTGGCAAAGATACTTTCGCGCGGGTCACGGGGCGGCTGCCGCATCACATTGCAATCTGCGGGTTCAACCGCGAGGGCGAGGGCCGGCAGTCCATCGGTTACCAGATTCATCCAGAGAATTTGCAGGGGCGAAAGCGGTACCCCTCCTAACCCTAGCAAGGGAGCCGCTGCCACGGTAATAACCTCGCCAATATTACTGCCCAGAATATATTTGACAAAGCGACGAATATTCCCATAGATAACCCGGCCCTCCTCCGTAGCGGCAACGATGGTTGCAAAGTTGTCGTCCAGCAGCACCATGTCGCTGGCCTCTTTACTCACATCGGTGCCCGTAATCCCCATCGCAATCCCAATGTCGGCCTGCTTTAGGGCCGGGGCATCATTGACGCCATCGCCGGTCATTGCCACAAACTCGTGGCGTCGCTGCAAGGCCTGGACGATTTTTAGCTTATGCTCGGGGGCCACGCGGGCGTAGACGTTCACATGCTCAACCTCTCTTTCCAGGGCCTCTGGGGTCAGGGTCTCCAAGTCCTGGCCCCTTAAGACGCGATCGCCCGGCTGGGCAATCCCAATCTCTTGGGCGATGGCCAGGGCCGTGAGCTGGTGGTCGCCAGTAATCATGACCGGGCGAATACCTGCCTGGCGACAGCGCTCCACCGCCAGCTTTGCCTCGGGCCGGGCCGGATCTAAAATACCCACCATGCCCAGCCAGATCAAGTGGGATTCACAGTCGGCCAGCTTTTCTCCGTCTGGAACATGGGATAAAGGACGGTAGGCTACCCCCAAGACCCGCAGCCCCTGGGCAGCCAATTCTTGGTTTTGCTGCAAAAGGCGATCGCGGCATTGGGGCGTTAGCGGGATCAGGTCCCCAGGGCTGCAAATCCTGTCACTACAGGCCAGTATGGCCTCCGGTGATCCCTTTGAGAATAGGACCTGATCCATGGCGAAATCCGACCCCTGGCTGGGGTCGGTGCGGCAAACAACGCTCATTTGCTTGCGTTCTGAGGAGAAGGGAACCTCCGCAATTCGGGTATAGGTGTGGCTCAACGCTGCGGCCTCTAGCCCGGCCTTTTGTCCCAGCACCCGTAAGGCGCCCTCGGTGGGATCTCCTAAAATGGCCCAATGCCCCTGATCGCGTTGGAGGGCGGCGTCATTACAGAGCACTCCGGCAAGCAGAAGTCGACGCGCCACCGGGTCTTGCAGGGGCACTGTGGGTTCTCCGGCGTGTAAAAATTCACCCGTGGGGTCGTAGCCCACCCCCGACACTGCATAGGCTCGGTCCCAGGTGACCAGTTTCTGGGCCACCATTTTGTTTTGGGTCAAGGTTCCCGTTTTATCGGAACAGATGGTGGTGACTGACCCCAGGGTTTCCACTGCCGGTAACCGCCGGATCAGGGCCTGTCGTCGCACCATGCGCTGGGTGCCTAAGGCCAGGGTCACCGTAATCACGGCCGGTAAGCCCTCCGGCACCACCGCCACCGCCATGCTCAAGGACACTTCTAGCAGTTCATCCACCGCCGCAAAGCTACCCGTGCGCAGCACCCCTCCCAGAACGACTAGCGCCACTAGGACCAGCGATCCACTCACCAGGACATTGCCCAACTCCCCCATCCGCTGTTGGAGAGGGGTGGGTTCTGCTTCCACCCCCTGCAGCAGCGCGGCAATTTTTCCAAGTTCTGTGGCCATGCCGGTGGCCACCACCACCGCCCAGCCCCGTCCCTGCACCACCTCAGTTCCCTGATACACCGTATTGACGCGATCGCCCAGGGAAGTTTCCAGGGATAGCTCAGCCGCTGCGTTCTTCACCACCGCTTCGGACTCTCCGGTGAGCGCAGACTCGCGAATCTGTAGGTTGATGGCCTCAAGCAGGCGGGCATCGGCCGGAACGCGCACCCCCGCCTCTAGATAGAGGATGTCGCCAGGAACAAGATATTGAGCTTCCACCTCCTGTTCGCGCCCCTCGCGCAGAACGCGCACCCTAGGCGAAGACATGGACTTGAGCGCTGCCAGGGCCTTTTCTGCCCGGCTCTCCTGCACAAAACCCAGCCAGCCATTGAGGATGACAATGGACATAATTGCGATCGCGTCCTTAGGAAACTGTCGATCCTGCAGATCGAGCACCAAGGAAACCACGGCCACGGCAATCAACATCAGCAGCATGATGTTTTTGAACTGGTCCAACAGCAGTTGCCAGGTTGTGCGGCCCCTCACCTCCTGGAGCATATTCAGGCCAAACTCTGCCTGGCGCTGCTCCACCTGGGCGCTGCCCAGGCCCTGGTGGCGATCGCTGTGATACTGATCCAACACCTGCGACCCCGATAGGGTATAGCTCGGTGCTTGAACGAGAAGAGACGTTGACCCTAAAGCCATCGGTTGCACCCTTGCAATCCTTTTAAAACTAAAGAGGGAAATGTAATAATTGTAGTATTAAAATCAATCGTTCAACACCATTTTTTAGTTCCAAAAGCGCCATGTATTTACCCCCTAGCCCCGTTTCGTAAATTTGTAATGTATCAACCTTTTTTCCCCACCGCGCTAGTGGGTCATCGGGCGGAGCTGGCTGCCATGGTTCAGGCCATTGAGGCCAGACAGAGCTGCCTCGTGACGGGCGTGCCGGGAAGCGGTCGAGACACACTCATCCGCACCGCTGCAGAGAGGACGGGCGTGCGGGTGATTGAAATTGACTGTCTGCGCACCCTTGGCGTGCGCCAGTTGTTGCGTCACCTTGCCGACCGCCTGCTCGCAATGGCCAGTCGTCCCCGAGAACTGGCCTGGATTCAAAATTGGAGCTTTGGCCAACCCCTAACCCTTGAACTGGGGGGCACGGGACAGGCTCGCCTCACCTGGCACATTGCCAACGGAAAGGAATGGACCATTTTTCATCAGCTGCTGGACCTGGCGCAACAATGGGCAGAAGCCATGCAGTTTCAACTGATGATTGTGTTCAAAAATTTTCCCCATTTGCGCACCTGGGATCGCACTGGCACCTGGGAGTCCCATCTCAATCTGTATATTCAGCATGAAAGCTGGATCAATTTTGTGCTGGTTGCCTCCGTTGTCGGCACCTGGGAAGGGGACCCATCCCTGGCCACCATTGAGCTGCCGCCCGTTCCGCCAGAGATTTTGAAACCCTGGGTGATGGAGCAAATGAGTCAGGTTCATCTGCGCTTTGATGCGGAATCGAAGGCCCTGGATCTGTTTCTGGCCTACGTCCAGGGGCACCTGGGCGACACCATCGCCCTGGGGCGACGAGTCTGGACCGATTACCAGGTGTGTCGCACCCCCGAGGATTCGGGATTGCTCCAGGCGCACCATGTTCACCAAAGCATGATTGCCCTGATTCAAGATATTTCCGTAACCTTTGAGTCACTGCTGCTCCAGCTGCCGTTGATCCAGATCCGGGTGTTGGAAAGCCTGTGCCTGGACCCCACCGACAAGCCCCATGCCAAGCAATACATCCAAAAGCATGGACTTTCGCGGGGGGGAAGCCTGCAAGGTGCCCTGACCAGTCTCCAACAAAAGGGACTGATTTATGGGGTGCAGCACCACTATCGGATTGCCTTACCCCTCTTTAATTGCTGGCTGAAGCAGCGCCTGTCCTGGGAGGGCTATAGCCCACCTGAACGAACCTGGAGTTGACCTCCCGGACACCGCCAGTTACAAAAAGCGAATCCAGACGTAAAGGCTGATGGCAACGAGCTGAACGAGGGTGACAGGGATGCTGTAGCGCAGAAACGTTTTGAAGGAGATCCCTTTGCCGTGCTGCTCTGAAATCCCTGCCGCCACGATATTGGACGACGCTCCAAACAAGGTTCCATTGCCCCCCAGCGTGGCTCCGTACATCATGGCGTAAAACAGGGGAAGCACCTCATCGGGAAAACTGCCCTGATAGCTAGGATCGAGCATGGCCTCAGGGACAAAGCCCACGTTTGCAGTATATTCCTTGATCATCGGCACCATCGCCACCACCAGCGGGATATTGGGCACCAGACTGGAGATAATGCCCACCACCCAGATGAGCACCATCGCTCCCAGGGCAATATTCTGCCCCAAGAGCCTGGAAAACAGCCCGGATGCTGCCTGAATGACCCCTGTTTTTTCCAGACCGCCGATCAGGACAAAGACGCTCATGAAAAACAGCAGCGTGGTCCAGTCCACATCTCGCAGTACCTGCTGAATAGTATCAATCTTGCTGTGATGCACAATCCAGAGACATAGGGCGGCCCCCAGCAGGGCAACCGTCGCCGGAGAGAGGGGAATGGGCAGCGACTCCCCCACGCCAAAAAAGATTAACACCGTGGCCGCAACCCCGCCGCCCAGTACGAGCATCCGGGGGTGATTCACCTTGGGATGGGGCAAGTGGGACAGATCGGGAAGATCCTTCTGCCAAATCTTCTTAAACAGTATAGGAATCAGCAGAACGACCGCTAAGATGGCGACAATTCCCCCTAGACTCAGCCGTTGAAGATAGTCCACAAAGCTGATGTTGACGGCATCGCCCACGATGAAAGTGGCGGGATCTCCCACCAGGGTAATTAATCCGGCGCTGTTGGCAATAAACACCATGAGAATCAGCAAGGGCACAAAATTGACCCCTAGTTCCTCGGCCATGGGTGGAATTAACGGTGCCAGCAGCATCACGGTGGTGGCATTGGGCAAAACGGCGCAGATGGGAGCCGTTACGGCCACAATACCCATGAGCAGGCGTTTTCCCTGTCCCTTGGCCAAAATCACCATGCGTGTGGCCAGATAGTCAAAAATCTGCGTGGGCTCAAAGGCTCGGACCATAATCATCACCCCCAAAAATAGGGCCAGGGTGGCATGGCTTTGACCAATGTAGCCCACGGCTTCATCCAGGGTCAGGACGTTAAAGCAGATCAGTGCCAAGGCCCCCATTAGTGCGGCAATGGTGAACTGAACTCGCTCGGTCACAATCAGGGTCATCACTCCGGTAAAGGTGACCAGGGAAAGCATTGCATTCCAGCTCAGCATAGACATCTCCCACAAGAGAACAGGCTATTCCCCAGCGATCGCATCTTCTCCAACTCGGCGCAGCGATCAACCAGCTGTGTCTATTCTAGCACTATTTATTAGTAAAATAAGTGGCAAGCCAGCTCTAACCTGGAGAGGCCCCTTTTTCGTTGGGGGGGAGCCCTTAACGCCGTCGAAATGCCTTGCTAATCATTTTCCGGGAAAAGCGCAGATCGAGATCCTGTGCTCTGGCCCAGTCCTGCAGAAGCCGAAAAAAGAGTTGCCGATCCTGGCTGCGCAGTACGGCCACCTGGTCGGCGGTTTCAATGACGTAGGGATAGCCCCGCCCAATAATCACCTCGGATCGCACGTAGTTCAGCACGGTCTCTAACAGTCCAGCCTCAAAAATCCAGCGGGGTAGCTCCAGGCGAACGGGGCGGCCCTCATGGGTTTTCAGGTAGGTAAATGTGATGTTCTGGGCCTGTTCTTCGTACTGACTGAGAATCCCTTGGGTGCGCGCTGCCCCCTGGCGGTTGCACAGAAACAGCGGCGTGCGATCGCCCCAGGCCATGCGATTTCCGAACAGCTGAGTATCCAGCAGGGTTTGGGCCTCGGCGAGGTCTGCCAGATGGGCCACCATGGTCACCAGGTCCCGTGCATTGGAGGTGTCGATGTAACCCACTAGCGGCACCCGATAGGTTTCGCTGGCCCGCAGCAGCTTCAAGCATTGCTGGGCATAGAAGCGACGACATTCGATGTCCAAGACCTCCGCAAAGGAGGCCACCAGAGACCCATCCACAAAGGTCAAACAGTTGGACTGGTGAGCGTGGGCCTCCATAAATTCCACATGCCGATCCACCTCCATGGCAAACCGCACCATATTCACCTGGCGGTCAGCGGGACGATGGCTTGCGTTTTGCTGCAGCTCAACGGGAGAAACCACATTAACGCGCACATCCTTGCAGTAGCTGGCATCGCCCCGGTGGGGATTTTCAAACCAGCCAATTTGCACCAGGGCCACCGGCAGGGATAGATCCTTGCTGGGAAAGATTTGAGATCCGTCCACCGAAAAGGTCGTCACCCCCGTCAGCTGGTCGCGCACCCAGGCCAGGCTTTCCTCCCGACTCTCCCACTGCAGCTGAGTCGGAATAATCCAGTGGGGAGATCTCTCCTTTCTCTCCAGAGGGCGGGCTCCGGTGCAGGAGATCGGATCCAGGCGGGACTGAAGGCTTTCCATGGGCTGCCGGGACAGTTCCGCAACGGCCTGGCGATAGCGACGCAGCTCTTGGGAGGCATCTCGGTTAAAGAGGGTAAACTCGGCCTGCTTCTCCTGGAGAATTGCCAGAACATCTGAGGGTTTCAGCGGCATAGCCCCTAGCGACGACGCGACTGCAGCTTACGATAAACCTGCTTGAGATCCACCTGGTGGTGCGCCAGGGCCACCAGGGTATGGTAAAGCAGATCGGCCACCTCTGCGGCAATCTCTTCGGGCTGATCATCCTTACAGGCCATGACCACCTCCGCCGCTTCTTCACCAATTTTTTTCAAAATTTTGTTGTCTCCCCCTGCCAGCAGCTTGCAGGTGTAGGAGTCGGCATTGGGGTGAGCTTGGCGATCGCGGATAACCGCAAACACCTGGGAGAGGGTATCGGCTGGGGGAGGCATCACTTGATCCTCCACTTGATGAAAGCAGCTGCGCTCTCCGGTATGGCAGGCAATATCGCCCACCTGCTCCACCCCAATGAGCAAGGCATCGCTATCGCAGTCGTAGCGCAAGGAATGAACGTGCTGCACATGCCCCGATGTTTCGCCCTTGGGCCAGAGGGCCTGGCGCGACCGACTCCAAAACCAGGTGCGCCCAGTCTCCAGGGTTTTGTGTAAGGACTCCCGATTCATCCAGGCCATCATGAGCACGGTGCCATCCAAGTAGTCCTGGACAATGGCAGGCACCAGACCTTGGTCGTTGTAGCGAATCTTATCCATGGGGATAGCGTGGGAAAAGGGAGACGTTGACATGGTGGCAGTAGGGAAAGGGGAAAGACGGGTCCGCAGCGGACATGAACAGTCCGTAAACAGGACAGTCCTCGAACCATATCATCCTTGAACAATGACAGTTCTCGAACAATACCGTTGAACCATACCTGAGTCTAATCCCTGATGGTCCGCAGAGGCACCCCCAGATCCCCTTCCCTCAGAATCTCTGGGACTGTTCCCTTGGGTGGGATCTGTCCCAAAGATCCTAAGGGGCAAACTCCAGTCCCTGCAGAAAAGGTCTAGCTATGTCATTAAATCATGACATCAGGCCCGATCCTCTCAATCCTTTGCCATGCGTTTAGGGTGCAGGAGTTTAGGCCGGAGATTTAAATATTTTTTTCGAAAAGATAAAAGAGGTCGCTGTTTTTTGGGTCAAAATCGGCTAGTCTGCGACAGTGCGTTTTCAATTCGCGAGACTTAGAGGACATCGATTCAATCTAGGGTGTGCGGTCAGGTTATCTGAGGGTGTGTTGTCAAGATGGCCTGAGCCTTGATGAATCCAAGTCATCGCTCTAACACTAACTATTGCGGGTATAAGGTATGAAATTGATTCCCCATGTTTTGCAATGGAGTCCGGTGCTGATTTTGGGACTGTCTGTGGGCTTGGTGTCTCCAGCCCAGGCGGACTCGATGATGAAGGGATCCACGCCCAGTTCTCCCACCTCAGCCGAGGCGCCAGGATCTGAGGCCCTACCGGTTCCGCCGGTTCCAGCCCTCGCGGAACCTGAGATGCCCAAGGCCAGTGATTTGGCCCCCGAGTCGGACGTTGTCCCGGCCGCGTCGGAGGAGGGGATCGACACCGCCGCTGATCCGGTGACCCCAGTGGAGGATCTGACAGAGGCGGATCCTCCCACGGCTGAGACCCCGTCTGCTGCAGAGGCGGACGCTGCCTCCAAAACCCTGGTGGAGTTAGCCAGCTCTGCTGAGGAGTTCTCTACCCTCGTGCAGGCCATTGAGGCCGCTGGCCTGACGGAAACCCTCTCCGGTGAAGGTGCCTTCACCGTGTTTGCGCCCACCAATGCCGCCTTTGAGGCCCTCCCTCCTGGTGTATTAGAGGCGCTCCTGCAGCCAGACAATAAGTCGCTGCTGGTGAAGGTGCTCACCTACCACGTTCTGCCGCAGAAGCTGATGGCTGCGGACCTTGCCTCGGGTGAGGTGGAAACCGTGGCGGGTACACCCGCCACAGTCACCGTGGAACCTGAAGCGGTGAAGATTGATGATGCTACCGTTGAGCAGGCCGATGTGGAGGCCAGCAACGGTGTCATCCATGCCATTGATAAGGTGCTGGTGCCGGCAGGACTACAATAGCCTGGCTAGTTCCTGATCACGACCTGAACCCTCGCGATCTAAATAGCCGGGTTAGTTTCTGATCACGACCTGAATATCCAAGCCCGTCCCAGTTTTCAACTCTCGCCTGAAGGGACGGGCGTTTTCTTTCCCTGAGTTTGCCGGGAAGGAGGCTAGTACACTTGGGGAATAGAAACTCTGGGGTAGACACAGACTGCGTTGAGAATGGGACGTCGGGGTCAAGCTTATTTTCAATTTCAGCAGTTTCTCATCGCTCAAGATCGCTGCGCCATGAAGGTGGGAACCGATGGGATGTTGCTGGGGGCCTGGACCTCTATTCCTCCTCAGGCCAGGGTTTTAGACATTGGCACCGGCACCGGGCTTGTGGCATTAATGCTGGCCCAGCGATCGCCCCAGGCCCAGATTGATGCTCTGGAGGTGGACCTTAAGGCCTGTGAGCAGGCGCGTGAAAATGTGGCCTGTTCGCCCTGGATCCATCGCATTCAGGTTCACCACCAGTCTCTGCAAGCCTGGATCCGGAGAGCAAGGGTTCCGCCTTCTCGGGCGGCGCATCGGCCCCCATACACCCTAATCGTGGCAAATCCGCCCTACTTTCCAAGATCCTCTTCCTCCACCTTAAATCCCAGAACCCAGGCCCGACAGCAAACGAGCCTCTCTCTGGAGGTGTTATTTCAGGGCGTGGCCGCCTGCCTCCACCCTCAGGGACAATTTTCCATGATCTATCCCTTTCAAGACCACGTTGCCGCCTTGGCCCAGGCCCAGGTCCTGGGGCTCCACTGCACTCGCCTGTGGCAAGTCAAACCCCGCCCCCAGTTGCCGCCGAAGCGGAGCCTGCTGGAATTTTCCTGGCGGTTCAGGGTGCCAGAGAGGGCAGAAATTTCCCTGGAGCACAGTCGCCATTGCTACACCGCCGACTATGCCGCCCTCCTGCGTCCCTTTTTGCTTCGCTATGCTAAGGCCTCAAAATCTGCACTGGTTCCGGCTGAAATTGATGCTGGTCATCTAAAACCCAGCTCTGGCAGTCTTGCACCTGACCGTGATCCATCCCCATAATCACGTAGGAATAGTCGGACCAGGCCCACTGGCGATCGCACTCCGAGGGCTGGGCCGGACCCTGGGGATGGGAATGATACACCCCCAGAATGGACCACTGGCGATCGCGTGCTTGCTTTTGTGTGGCAATGATAAAGGCCGGATCGATCCAGTATCGCTCCCGTGGCGTTTTGTGAAGGTCTACGCCCTCCCCGGCCGCCTGGGCCTGCTCCCAGGCATTGATGGCAGGACAGATCTGGGTCACCTGCTTAGCTGCCCTCGGGCCATCGGTTGATTGCCCTGCGGGGAGGCCCAACATGAGACCGCAGCATTCTAGGGGATATTGCGCTTGAGCGTGGTCCTGCATCTGGCGCAGGAGAATGGTTGAAATACAGATCACGAAAGGGCAGCACAGAGAAACGGGACCGTGTGTCATTCTATGGCGTTACGGGGCATCTTTCCCTAGGGGAAAAGCGGAGCGAGTCGAGCCTCAATGCCCCGATGGCCGTGGCAACTCCCTGTCTCGACCATTCCTTGACCATAGACTACATTAGAGTTATTCCTAATTCATGGAAAGGAGACCTCAATGAACCTTTCAATAAGACGGTCCCACTTACTTCCGCTCCTATTATCCAGCAGTCTATGCCTGGGAATTAGCGGATTCACCGCCGCCACCTCCCTGGCTGAACCCCTTTCCCCTGCCGGTCCACTCCCCAGCGCCTCCGACGAATCGCCTGTCCTCCCCAATCCAGCGGTGGCCCCGGAGAGTGCCCCGGATTCTGCCCCCACCCAATCCGTCATCAAGCCCCTGCCGCCCCTTCCCGACTCTCCCAATGCGCGTCAGTCTGCTCCTGCTTCGGGGTCGAGTCTGCTGGAAATCTTGTCAAAGCTCCCCATAGAGGACATCTTGTCCAATCCTCAGGTGACAAAATTCATCGAGAAAAACCCGCAAATCTTAAGGTTCATCACTGAAAACCCGCAGCTCCTTGAGCTGGTTCTGAAGAACTTCAATACCCTTCCCTTCTAGAAGCGTGAAGGTTTCTCTCCCATGCAGGCCCCGGATCCCTGGGAGACAGGGGGGTGCCAGCTTGCCTTCGCGATGAGCGTGGGGGCTTGTGTCACCGTCGGACCACCAGCATCTCATTCCCGCCGCGCTGCAGTTCGTAGGGAACTCGCTGCACTGAAACCCAATAGCCCTGATGGGTGAGATCCCGCAGGAGCGGATCTAGATGGGGCGATCGCTTCAGCATGAGGGTCAACAGCGGAAAGATGCGAATCTCTGGGCTCACGCGCAGCATTTCGTAGATGGAGGCGCGGTGAAACTCGTAATCCACCTGGGCAGAATACAAAAATAAAAAGTGAGAGCAGAGCGCCAGATCAAAGGCATCCTTGGCAAACTCCAGTTTGGGTAAGGCTCCACTCCGATAGCGTCCGGCTTGCTTCCCAAGGTCGTAGTCTGCCAGAAACCGGGCCAGGGCCGTTTCCCGATTTCGTCGCAGATCCGCCGGTGATCGGTGGTAGGACCACACCCAATCCTGGGGTGTTGCTGCGACTTGATCGAGAATGTCGTCCACCACTGCATCAAAGCGCTGCTGAATTTGGGCTGCGCTAAAGTCGTAGATGGGGTCAATGGAGCAAACGGACTTACCCAGTTGGGTCGCTTCCGCGTTAAAGCTAGCAGGACCGTCACCAACGCCAAGAATGCGCCGATTCAGGTCCGCCTCACTCAAGTTAAAAATTTGTATGTATTCATCAAGCGTTCTCCCGAAGGGAACCACTCTGTCTAAACGCATTGCCATTTGCTTGCTCTTTGCTGACTCTTTGAGTTTGGGGGTTCAGGTCGGAAGTCTTCTGAGGAAGCGTTCTGAAGAAAGTGCTTTAAGGACGTGTTTTCAGGAAAGCGTTCTGAATCCAGCCGCTTGATCCTAAGCATCCTCTGGATTTAGATGAATCATCTTCCAGGTGACGAAGGTGCCAACCGGGCTCCAGATCAGGTAGGGCATCAGCAATCCCAAGGCTGCCCCTGAAACGGGGGCCACCCCCAGGGCGGTCACAACTCCCACCAGAAAACCGGCTGCGCCAATCCAGACTCCGACCCAGAGGCTGCGCATTTTTCCCATGCCGCTGTTGTAGCCCATAATGAGCACCTCCAGTAGGGCGTACAGCCCCATCAACCCTGCGTTCTGGCTCGCTTCCCAAACCAGGTAGGCAGACCAGACGCCACAGATTAAAATCACGGTCCAGATCACTGGAATAATGGGTTCAAAGCTCAGCCAGCGGGGGCGCTTGAGGCGAAAAAACCAGCGCCGATCCGCCGCCGACTGGCGATTCACTAGGCCAAAAATGGCAATTGCAACCCCTGCGATCGCAAGCCAAGAGGGGATTTGCATGACTCCACTACTCCATCCAAAACGGGTCAGGGCCTTAGCGGCTAAGGGCGGACAATTCCCTGACGATGTGTTTTCAGGGTAACAGTCCCGTCCCAGAAAACAAGGGGGCAATGTTGGCCCTTTTCATCCCTGGGGGCCTATGTCCCCAAGTTTTATCCGGGTAGATTTCTCGGGGCCACAGAAGTTTGTCATCATGGAAGCTAACCCCTGACGCAAGTCCGGGGGCCTTCGCCCACGCACAACCGTCAGGAGCCTTGTGTTAGCCCAGAACCCTCGCGCTTCCAACGCCGGGTTAGACCCGATCCTCTGACGGGCTGAGCGATAAAAGCAGCCTTCGAAATCCCCTGTATAGAAATCTTCCAGTATAAAAATCCTCCAGTATAGAAATCTCCCAGCTCAGACCTATGGATTGTCCCATTCACCTCAGCGTCACCCAGCCAGCCCCAGTTCCCCCCGGCCAAGGGCTGGTCCGATTCCCTGTTCTTCTCTGTTCCTGGGGCCAAGGGAGGAAGCCAAGGGGATCAAACCGATGAGGGGGGGGTGCCCATGAGCGTCGATCAGATCCCTCCAGTTTGGGTAAAGCCGTTGCAATCCATCCTGCCCCGCCCTGTGCGGACCTGGATGTCTGGTCGTTTAGGACAACTTTGGCTGCTGGCGGTTACGGTATTGGCCTACAGCGTCCTGGAAATGGCCATTGCCAACTCTCTTTTCCTCACCCACGTGGGGGCCTATCAGCTGCCTCTGGTGTTTATCTGCATCGGTTTGGGATCGCTTCCGGCCTATACCTTTTTTTCCCAGGTGGTGGACCGCTACAGTCGCCCTCAGCTGTTTCGGATCATGCTGGGGGTGGCCATTGGAGTTTCCCTGGGGCTGCGCGGGTTCATTGCCCTCGATATCCCTGGCATCTATTACCTGCTGATGATTCTGCTGTTTTTTCAGTGGGATTTCCACAACACCCTACTCTACTCCAGCCTGCTGACCGACTATTTCACGGCTACGGAATACAAGCAGCTTGCTCCCCTGATTGGGATAGGGCAAGCCGTCGGCATGTTGCTGGGGGGCAGCATAACCCTCGGCCTTTCTCGGATCATTCCCACCGCCAATCTCCTGTTCGTGGTCCCCATCTTGCTGGGGCTGGCCATGGTTCAGCTCTTCATTTTGGAAAAAACCCACACCCAAGTGGTTGCCGCTCCCTCTAGCCCAAGGATCAAGATTGGCCTCCTGGAAAATCTACATACCTTTCCAGGGCTGGTGCGCCAGTATCCGCTCATGCTGTTTCTGGCGGCCAGCAGTTTTTTGCTGGTGATTATCTACCTGACCAGTGAATATCTCTGGTTTAGCGTCTACGAGCAGCATTTCACCAGCGATCAACTGACCCAGTTTTTAGGCTTGATTCGCATCATTGTCAGCCTCACTCAAGTTGTGGTGCTTTACTGCTTCACTCGCCCCCTCTTGCAGCGCTTCGGGGTGGCCAAGGTCAATATCATCTATCCCCTCACAACCTTGGTCAGCTTGGGCGCTTTTCTGGTTAATATCAACCTGTTTACCGGGGTAACGTTGCACCTGAATGGAGATGCTCTATTTAAGAGCATCAACCTGCCGATTCATCAGCTTAACTATAATGCTGTCCCCAAGGATTACATTGGCCGCATTCGCACCCTGAGTGACGGCATTTTCTATGCCCTGGGGCTGATTCTGGTGGGTGCCTTTCTGGGGATTGCTCGCAATCAGTTTAATCTGGGCCAGGTGGCCTGGATTGCTGCAGGGCTGACGCTGCTCCTGGGGCTGGTGAGATTTCCCATGGGCCGATTCTATGGCCAGGGGCTTGAGAAAATGATTCGCCTGGATGCGGTGGATTTGGAGGCGCTGCCCCAGGGAAGCATCATGGACACCGATCAAAGCATTGCCCTGGCTCATGATCTGCTTCAACAGCCGGATCTCTCTACCCAGATGCAGGGCCTTGATTTGGCGCTGCGTTTGAGGGATCCCTTAGAGTTTTTGCCAGACATTCAACAGCTCACCCATCCTGACCACCCCGGTCTTCGGCAAAAAGTCTTAGCGCTCCTGAGCCGTTTGGGCGAGGTTCAGGATCACTGTGCCCTGCTGCAAATCCTGGACACCGGCCTGAGTCACCATCGGGTCATTGCCCTGGAAGCCCTGATTGTCCAGGGTTATCCCTTTGCGCAAGCGCAGCTTTGGACCTTGCTCCGGGATGACCTTCAGGAACTTCGTGCCCTGGCAGCGGTGGCCATTTTGCTCCAGCCGGATCTGCCTGAGGCTCTCACCGCCCAGGCAGAGGCGCTGTTGGGCGCGCCCGTGGGCGATCGCGGCGGGCAGGCTATTTTGCGGGTGGCGGCCCTGTGCGCTCCGCCCCGCTTAAACGGCGTGGTTCAAAATCTGCTGGGGCAGCAAGCCCTTCTCACTCAGGAGGGGTTAGAGGTCCTTGATGAGCTTTTGCCCCGCTGTGACCCCTCGCGGCTGACCCTCGCAGACCCCTATCTGGACCATGCCCAACCGGGTGTTCGCCAGGCCGCGCTGCGGCTCATCGGCAAGGCCACCCTCCCGGCGGCGCTCCCGCGTTTGGAGCATGGACTTCAAGATGCGAGTGCCCAGGTGCGATCGACGATCATCCCGCTGATTGCTCAGTATCCCCAGGCTGGGTTACAGGTTGGAGAACGCGCTCTGCGGGCCAAAGACCCCCAGTTGGTGAATGCCGGAGTGGAAATTCTCGGTCAGCTGCGCACCCCCCAGGCCCAGGAGCGACTTTACCGGTTTCTAACCCAAGACTTTGAACTGCTGGCCCAGACCCAGACCTGGCAGCGCGAAATTCCCCGCAGTGATCCCCTCTGGCAGCCCCTTGATGTTGCCATTCAGGATTTTCAGCAGCAGGTCATCGAGCAGGTCTTGCGAATTTTGTCCCACCTGGGTCACGCTAGAACTCTGACCGCCGTTAACCGAATCTTGCAAGACCAGGGGAATCAGAATCGGTCCAATGCCGTGGAGGTCTTAGCCTCCCTATCAGATCGCCGCTTTGTGCGACCGCTGTTGCCGATCCTGGAAGCCTTGCCGCACCCCAATCCCAGGACCCCTTCTCCTTCGCTACCCTGGCTGAAGGAACGGGGTCTTCAAATCCTGCTAGAGGCTCTTGCGGTTAAGGACCGCTGGATTAAGATTGCCGCGATTGTGGCCCTTTCGAGTCTGGCCCAGCTGGTCTACCAGGACGCCGATCCTGTGGTGCGCCAGGTTACTCATCAGGTTTTTCAATCTCACCCGACGCTGCCCCCCTTCATGAACCGCATTCTTTTACTGAAGCAGGTTGTGCTTTTCCAAAATCTCACCCTCGATGAACTGCAGCTGATTAGCGAAGCCATGGAGGCCGAACAGTTTGCGGCGGGACAAACGATTTACACCGAGGACAGTTGGGGCACCCATTTTTATTGCATTGAGGCCGGAAAGGTTCAGCTGTGTAAAACGGTGCAAGGTCAGGTTCATCAGCTCAAGCAGCGCTCCCTTGGAGACTACTTTGGCGAAATTTCTCTCCTGGACGATGCCCCCCACTGGGACAGTGCGATCGCCCTGGAAGAGAGCCGCATTCTGAAACTAGAAAAGCAAAAGTTTAAAAGTCTCATGCTGCAGCGCCCCCATATCAGCCTGGAGATCTGTCGGTTTTTGAGCCAGCGCCTCCGAGAGTACGACCAGGTGTTGCAGGCCCAGCAGGCTTGGGGCTGAGCTGGTGGGCACAGGGCTTTTCGCTTAACACGCTCAACCCAGCCAGGGAGAATTCGAACCAGCGGGTGACCCTAGGGCAGTGGCCTGATCCGGGAGAGTAAGTCCTTCACCGCTGAAAGGTCGACTTCGCAATCGCAGCTGGCACTGACCTGAAGAAGCTTGACTTCCCTGGGCCAGGCACCCAAAAATGCCGCGCTATAGCCTACGGGGGTAAAGGTCAAATACCCCGATAGCCCATTGGGATGATTATGTTCTATGGCTTGTCCAAGGGGAATTTTTTTGCCAGCTGCATTGAACTGATAGCCCACGGATGCAATGGCCTGTTCTTCCAAGGTTTTGGTGGAGTCGCGGGGAACGCGGGCAATGGTTTCCGAGTAAAGACCGCCCCCGCCTTGGCCCCCTTGGACAATACATTGAATTCTGGCAAAGTCAGCGGGATGCAAAAGAGTGACGGCCCCATTCTGGCGCAGCATGGCCCGATAGTTCTGGGGAATATCCACCTCCACCCCCAACGATCTCAGCTTCACGGTGCGCAGAGTTTGACTGGCGGGTTCAGAGGCGCCTTCCAGGACAGCACAATTTTGAGGCTGGGCCGCCTGTCCCGGCCAGGAGAGACTCATCCATCCCCAGAGACCGCTAATGCTGAGCCATCGAATAAGGCGAGGGCAAGAGGAATGGAGCATAGAGCAACGGTGAGCCAATTGAAGCAGCAAGGTGAGAAGGTGATTTCCACTAGCTTCTATTATGGGTGAACGATGGTTTAACGTGAGAAGAGTGCACCGTCCTTCCCTGCGATCGCGCCTTTGCCCCATGTCCACCTCAACCCTGACCAATCCTATTCTTAACCTACCCGATGAGCGCTGTGTGGAAGCCCTCGGCGAGGCCTATTACGAAGCGGTTCCCGCGGCGACATTTCCTGAACACCACCTGCGCTTTCGCAACGATCGGTTGCTGGCGGAAACCTTTGGCCTCGATCCGCAACAGATCCAGGATGATCACTACCTGGAGGCCTTTGGAAAATTCCAGGGGCAGGAGCCTTTCCTGGCCCTGGGCTATCATGGCTATCAGTTTGGCACCTACAATCCTCAGCTGGGCGACGGGCGCGGCTTCCTGCTGGCCCAGGTCCGGGGGCAAGATGGCTGTTTGTACGACTTTGGAACCAAGGGATCGGGGCGGACGCCCTTTTCTCGCACCGCCGATGGCCGTTTGACCTTGAAAGGCGGAGTTCGGGAAATGATTGCCTCAGAAGCGCTCCACTATGCCGGCGTCCACACCTCGCGCACCGTCAGCGTCATTGAAACGGGCGAATCCCTCTGGCGGGGAGATGAACCGTCCCCCACCCGATCCTGTGTGCTGGTGCGTCAGAGCCGATCCCACATCCGCTTTGGCACCTTTGAACGCTTGCTGGTGATGGACCGGCCAGATTTAATGGAGCGACTCCTGAACCACGTGATTGCGGAATATTATCCCGATCTGAGGGCGATCGCCAGTGTCCAGGATCGCTACCTGGGGTTTTACCAGGCTTTGGTGGAGCGTACGGCCCAACTTGTGGCTCAATGGATGTCCGTGGGCTTTTGTCATGCGGTTCTCAACACCGACAACATGTCCATCACCGGCGAGAGTTTTGACTACGGCCCCTTTGCCTTTATTCCAGCCTTTGACCCTGGATTCACCGCCGCCTATTTTGATCACGATGGTCGCTATAGCTATGGGAATCAGCCGGGGATTTGCCATTGGAACTTGGAAATGCTCCAGCGGCCCCTGGCTCGAATAATGCCCAGGGAAGAGATGGCCCAGATTCTCAAGGGCTATGGGGAGGCCTACTACCGTGCCTACCGCCAGCGGATGCGGCAAAAGCTGGGGCTCGACCCCCACCTGGAGGGGAGTGCAGAGGCGCTGATGGGCCAAACCCTGCAGCTGCTGGAGTCAACCCAGATGGATTATCATCAGTTTTTTGCCACCCTGCGGCAGGAATTTTCTCCCCTGTGGCGAACGGATGCGGGTCATATTTTAAGCGAGACAAGGTGGCTGGCCAGCGCTGGACCCCAGGGCGATCGCTGGCGAGATCTATACCATCAAGTTCTCAATGAGCTGCCGGACTTTGCGATGGATGACGTGGCCCAGCGCTTAACCCAGCACAACCCCCTCATTGTGCCCACCCGACCGATGATTGAAGCGGTTTGGGACCCCATTGCCCGGGAGGACAACTGGCAACCGCTGTATGATTTGCTCCAGAAAATTCGCTCTCACTAGCCGATTCTATGCTTCCTCCCCCGCTCACGTCCCCGCTTCCAGCCTCTACCCTCCAGCGCTATTACGCCATTCGCCAGTTTAGTGAAAGGCTGTGCGTTCCCCTGGAGCTAGAGGATTATGGTCTTCAGGCCATGCCCGATGTTAGTCCCCCCAAGTGGCATCTGGCCCACACCACCTGGTTTTTTGAAACATTTTTGCTGGAGCCTCACCTACCGGGCTACCGCTTATTCCATCCCCAGTTCGGCTATCTGTTTAATTCCTACTACGAAACCGTGGGCGCTCGACATCCGCGCCCGCAGCGGGGGATGATCTCCCGACCTACGGTTCGAGAGATTTACCAATACCGTGTCCATGTGGATGAGGCTATGGTGCGTCTCCTGGAGCAGCGGGGAGATTGCCCCGAATTATCTGCGCTCATCGAGTTAGGGCTCCACCATGAGCAGCAGCATCAGGAACTGCTGCTTATGGATACGAAGTTTAATTTTTCCGTCAATCCCCTGCTCCCCGCCTATCAGAGCGCCCCTGTGCCACCCCCGAGGGAAGATCTTCTCGAGGTCAATCCCTACCGGGTTGCGGCTGGACTCTACGAAATTGGGCATGGAGGGAAGGGGTTTGCCTTTGACAATGAAGGCCCTCGTCATCAGGTCTTTTTGCAAGACTACGAATTGGACCCCTATCTGGTGACCAATCAAGCGTATCTGGAATTTATGCAAGAGGGCGGCTACCAGCGCCCGGAACTCTGGCTGTCTGAAGGGTGGTTCATTCTGAATCAGGAGGGCTGGTCTGCGCCCCTTTACTGGCACCGACAGGACCAGATCTGGCAGGTCATGACGCTCATGGGTCTCCAACGGCTGCATCCCCAGGAGCCCGTCTGTCACCTGAGCTATTTTGAGGCCGAGGCCTTTGCCCGCTGGAAGGGCAAAAGATTGCCCACGGAAGCGGAGTGGGAGGTGGTGGCTCAGTCCCAGTCGCTTCAGGGGCAGTTCCTGGATCCGTCTTACCCCCATCCGCGACAAACCGGAGCCCTCTACGGTTCAGTGTGGCAGTGGACCCAAAGCCCCTACAGCAGCTACCCCGGCTTTCAGCCAGTGCCGGGAGCGGTGGGGGAATATAACGGAAAATTTATGTGTAATCAGTTTGTGCTGCGGGGAGGGTGTTGCGTGACGCCCCAGGGCCATATCCGATCCACCTACCGCAATTTCTTTCCGCCTCAGGCTCGCTGGCAGTTTGGGGGGCTTCGCCTCTGTCGAGATGCCGGATCAGACCCCCAGGTTTAAATTCCCTTTGTGAAACCTTAAGGTGCCATTGCTTGTCGATGGGCCGTTTCTGAGCTAGAACACGGTTACAACCCTCCAGTGACTTTGAGGTCTGTCGTGATCTGTAATCAATGTCTGTATCAGAGTAATTGTATTGCGTTCTGCCTAGCGCGCCGAGATCCCTTTGTTCGCGCCAAGCTGGACCAGATCCAGCAATGCCAGCGGCGGCGTATCCGGCGCAGCTTTGCCCAAAAGCTCCGGGGCTGGCTTCAGCAATCGTTGATGGCCTGATAGTGCTGAACGATTAAATCGCACACTTGGTCAATGGATCGGCCATCGGTGAGAATCGGGATGGCATCGGGCGCCTGCATGAGGGGGGCGATGGCTCGACTGCTGTCCTTGCGATCGCGCTCTGCGATCTGCTGTCGCAGTGTTTCCAGGGAGATCTGGGTTTCCCCCTGCTTGATTAAATCCTGCATTCGGCGGCGCGCCCGCTCCTCCACCGTGGCGGTAAGAAAAATCTTGAGTTGGGCATCGGGAAACACATGGGTGCCAATATCGCGACCCTCCGCAGCAACGCCCCCCCCTTGACCAACGCGCTGCTGCTGCTTCACCAGGGCAGATCGCACCGCAGGCTGGGCCGCAATGGTGGAGACATGGGCTGTGACTGCTGCGGTGCGAATCACCTCGGTCACATCGCAACCCTGGATGTATACGCGCAACTGGGCCTGGGAATCGGTGCATAGCTTCAGGTCCAGTGTAGGCAGGATCTGGGCCACGGCCACTTCATCTTCGGGAGGAATCTGAGATTGCAAGACCTGCCAGGTAACGGCACGGTACATGGCACCGGTATCGAGGTAGAGCAGCCCCAAGCGCTGGGCACAAAGCCGCGTTACGGTAGATTTTCCGGCTCCGGCAGGACCATCAATGGCCAAAATGGGTTTGCGAGCATCCAAAATCATATTGTCAATCAGTCGAGTCCTTCCAAGCTTGGCGGCAACGGTGAGCAGTCCCCGCGATTCAATCTGCGAGAGGGGCATTAAGGTTTCCGGCTCCACCAGTTCAACGTAATCTAGCTCAATCTGGGGGCTTTTTTGCAGCTGTTCGTGGACCGCCTGAATGAAGGGGGCGGCCTTGCGCTCACCCCTGGCAAAGAGATCGGCAGCTCGCTGCAGTCCTTGATAGATCAAGGGAGCATCCCGGCCTTCGGCCTCGCTCAGATATTGATTGCGAGAACTCAAGGCCAGGCCAGAGTCTTGGCGGTAAATGGGGCAGGCTATGATCTCCACTGGCACATTGAGATCGGTCACCATTCGGCGCACAATGGCGAGCTGCTGAGCGTCCTTCTGGCCAAAGTAGGCCCGATCGGGCTGGAGAATCTGGAAGAGTTTTAGCAACACCGTGGCCACTCCTGTGAAATGGCCGGGCCGCGATCGCCCACAAAGCCCTTGGGTCATTGAGGGGGGCGGAACCACCTGAGTACATTCGCCCTGGCCGTACATCGCCTCAACCGTTGGTGCAAAGATGGCCTCAACCCCGAGCGACTCGCAGTGCTGGCGATCTTGATCCAGGGATCGCGGATAGCGGTGAAAATCCTCCCGCGGCCCAAACTGGAGCGGGTTGACAAAAATGCTGACAACGACACAGTCATTGTCGCGCCGTGCCGCTTTGATGAGGCTCAGATGTCCTGCGTGGAGTGCGCCCATGGTGGGCACAAATCCCACTCGCAAGGGTCGAGATTCCAGGGACAGATGAGCCTGTTTTTTGAGTCTGATAAAGGTTTGTACGCTTTCTTTTGTGTGAAATATCACCCGTTTTGATTCCTTTGGTGTGGCCTTTGGGTTCGCCTCTCGCGTAGCCTCTTCATGCCGCCTCTGCTGGTAATGTTCTGCCAGACCCGGATTCCAGAGATGAATTGACTTGATTGTAGGGCGGGGTGAATCCCCTGACTTTTCCTGAACTTTTCCGTATCGACAGAACTCTGGAAACTCTAGAAACTAAGGGCAAAGGATGAATCAAGGGGATGGGACCCCCCACCCACAAAGCCGATTCATCCTAGATGGTAGAGACCCTTAGAAATGACATAGAACACGGGAGAGAATGATGACCCTCCACGAAGTGCTTAAAAACAGTATTAACATTGGTCTCCATGCGGTTGTGATGGGGCTGCTCATTATTCCCTTTCTCTGGTTTTCGGGTGGGCTGAGCCCCCGTCAAGATGAACCCGTGCAGCCCACCATGGAATCCAAGTTGCCCTTACGGCTGATGACTCAATAAGGAGGACGCAATCAATAAGAGAACCGATTCTTCCCAGTGGGGCGGGGAGAGGGTAGGGCAGCGCTACTCCCCTAGGCTGGCATTGATCTCGTTTAGGGGGCGGCGCTTTAGCTCCACCGATTGCGAACGAGGCAGCAAATCAAACAGCTCGCGGTAGCGATCATCAATGGTCTCAAAGGGAACCACGCCTGACCAATTGGCGACGATGTTGCCCTGGGCATTGAACAAAATCGTTTGGGGGAGAACATTTTGAAAATAGTAGCCTGGCTCATCGGGACGGTAGCGTTGCTCTGCCAGGAGCGTATCTGAACTGATGGGAATAATGTCAGATACCTTACCGTAGTAGCCTTGCAGGCGAGACACCACAGAGGCGAACTGTTTACAGTCTCGACTGTCGTCCACAAAGAAGGTGAGCAGGGTGGGCTTATTGCTCTGAAGCGATTGAGCTAGGGTGGTTTTCGGGGGAATAAGCGCCCCATTTCCAGCATAGAGGGCAAAGATGTTGCCATCGAAGTGGTCATCTTGAAGGCCGGCCCAGGCGGGGGAAAGGGGACTAATTGTGAGGGTAACGATTAGGCAAAAGGTGAGGATGCGGGCGATCCAGGCGCTCACGATCTGATTCATGCTAACTGGGTACACAGGACAGATCTAGGGTATGGTGTTCTGCTCGTTCCAGCAACGAGTCGCGGTGTCAAGTTGGCCTCCTGATCCTACAGCGGTGGTGACTCAGGGTTGAGCGTTTCCTGCGGGGGGGCTTCGGTTTGGCACCTTGGCGAAACTTTTTTCTCCCTTGTGCTTTCTAAGGGGTTGAGTGTGTCCCAGAGGGGCTAACTTTGTCTTTTTTCAAGGGTTACAATAAAGTTTCTTTCGAGGCCAGCTAACCTATTGCGTGAAAGTGTGATTCCAAAACCAGCCACCTCGGCACCTCCATACCGTCTTGAATGCACCCGCTGCGGCGCGCAGTATGACCCTGACCCCTTCCGGTTAACCTGCGCCCATAGCCATGCACCGGCCTTGCTGCGCGTGAACTATGCGGTGCGGCAAATTCGCGTTCAAGATCAGTTACCTGGTATATTTCGCTACCTCGATTGGTTACCGATGCAGCAAGGGCTATCGATTTCCGGTCGCCCGGTTACCTATGCCAGTCAGGGGTTGGCCCACCATCTTGGGCTGCAGAAATTATTCATTAGTTTCAATGGCTATTGGCCAGAAAAGGGTGCTTTCCTTTACTCATGCTCCTTCAAGGAGTTAGAGGCGATCGCGGTGCTGGCCCAATTTCAGCACACCCCTTCCCAGACCCTGGTGGTGTCCTCTGCTGGCAATACGGGCCGGGCCTTTGCCACGGTTGGATCCCAAACCACTCAGCCGGTCTGTATTGTTTCACCCCAATCCAGTCTGAGTGCCTACTGGTCGCATCGCCCCTTTCGGCCGAATATCTCCCTGGTGGCGGTGTGCAATAACGCCGACTATACCGATGCGATTCGCGTGGGGCAGGTGATAGGCAGCACCTCGGGATTTTTCCCCGAAGGGGGCGTGTACAACGTGGCCAGGCGGGCTGGTATGGGGCTGACGGTGATTGATGCCGCCTTGGAGATAGGACAACTTCCCCAGCATTATTTCCAGGCGGTGGGATCAGGCACCGGTGGAATCGCGGCCTGGGAAGCCAGCCGTCTGCTTCAGGCCGATGGTCGGTTTGGATCCCATCCCATGCGGCTTCATTTGGCCCAAAATCATCCCTTCACGCCCCTGGTCCAGGCTTGGCAGCAGCAGCGGCCTGAAATTAGTCCGATCTCGGATCAAGAGGCCAAGGGGCAAATTCAGCAGGTTATGGCGCCAGTTCTCACCAATCGGACTCCAGCCTACAGCCTCACGGGTGGGGTTTATGACGCCCTTCGAGCCACCGGCGGACAGACCTATGGAATTTCTAACGATGAAGTGAGGCAGGCGGGGCAGTTGTTTGCCCAGCTTGAAGGTATCGATATCAGCCCCGCCGCGGCGGTGGCCACGGCGGCCCTCTGTCGCGCCGTGGATCAGGGAACGGTCAGAGCGCAAGATTCTATTTTGCTCAATATCACCAGCGGGGGAATTCAGCGACTCCGGCAGGATTATCAGCTGGTTCACCTCCAGCCCCACACCAGTGTTGATGGCGCACAGCCTAGGGGAGATCTGACCCGATCCCTGCGGGCTCTATTACAGGTCTCCATTCCTGCTTAGGAGCGCGACTCTTACCGGTTGGCCGCTCTGCTATTTCCTTTCCCCCGTCCATCAGGCAAGATGAAGAGGCAGCCAATCCTGGCGATCGCCTCTATCGTTCTGCTCTTCTATGCGGCCCTTGTGATAGGGCCTCCCAAAAAGAATGATCCAATTCCTTCTGCCAGCGGTCACCCGCCTAGCTCGTCGACGAAAATTTTCCTTTTTAAAGAAAACCTCCAGGATTCATCACCATCAGCAGCAGTTTCTCCAGCAGCTCCTGCGAGAACATCAAGACACTCAATTCGGTCAGGCCCACCATTTCCATCGGATTGATTCCATCGAAGCCTATCAAGCTCAGGTTCCCATTCGGACCTATGCGGAACATGAACCCTACATCCTCCGTATGGCTGAGGGTGAAGCCAACGTCCTGGTGCGCGATCGCCCCATATACTTCAACATCACCAGTGGTTCCACCGGCAAGCGCAAGCTCATTCCTGTTACCCGATCCTCGCGTCGATGTGTTCGTCGCGCGTCCAACGCGGCCACAGGCTTTTTAGCCGATGCTGCCCTTCGCGCGGGTCGGCCCCTGGGAAAACTGCTGTTCCCGGCCTCAGTGAATGCCATGGGCCAAACGAAAAGCGGAGTGGAATTTGCGCCCGTGAGTACAAGCGATCTGAAGCTTTCGAATGGGCTGGCAAGAACGATTATGTCCAGCCCCTACGCTGCCCACCAGGTGAAGGATCTCAAGTCACGTATCTACATTTGTTTGCTGTTTGCCCTGGCCGACCCGCAATTGCGCGTGATTGCGGAAACCTTTCCGGTTACCTTGTTACGACTGTGCCAATATTTGGAAACGCGGGCAGAGAGCTTGATTGCGGATCTGCGGACTGGAACCCTGGCCGATGACTTGGTGCTAGATCCAGAGCAGCGTCAACTCTTAGAACGCAAGCTGGCGCCCCACCCAGCCCGTGCTGAACAGTTGGCTGACCTGCAGAAACGGCACGGATCCTTAACCCCGCAAACCGTTTGGCCTCAACTTTCCTTCTTGATTACCGCGCGGGGCGGAACATCCGATTTCTACTTTCAGCGCTTTCCAAAATACTTTGGGGATGTTCCGGTCTTTGGGGGCGTTTATTCCTCGGCGGAGGCGACCTTTGGGGTTCACCGTGACTTCAATACCGATGGCGTGATGCTCGCGTTAGAAAGTGGGTTTTTTGAATTTGTGCCCTCGGATCAGTGGGATGAGCCCCAACCTCAGACAAGATTGCCTTGGCAGCTTGAGGTAGGCCAGCCTTATCGAATTATTGTCACCAACTATAACGGCTTTTATCGGTATGACATTGGCGATGTGGTCGAAATTGAAGGCTTTCATCACCAAACCCCCATTTTTGTCTTTCGCAACCGCTACCGAGGGTTTATTACCTCGGTGGGAGAAAAGACGACTGAATACCACGTGACTCAGGTCATGAATGCCCTGCAGCAAAAATATGATCTTCCCCTGCTGAATTTTTGTATCACGCTCTCCGATGACATTCCGCCTCGTTATTGGGTCAACGTGGAACTTTTGAATCAATATCAAATGCCGGACCCGCAAAAGTTTTTGGCAGACTTTGATCGACTATTGGGTGAAGTGCATAGTGTCTATGAGCTGAAGCGTCGCGATCAAGTTGATCCCCCCTGTTTGCGGGTGTTGGCGCCGGGAAGTTTTCAGCGGTGGCAACAGCAATTAGTGCAGCAGGGCATTGCGGAAACCCAGATTAAGCTGCCCAAAATTAGCAACGATCGCGCCTTATTTACCCAGACCTCGACAATCCTGGAATACCGGTGGGACTAGTCAGCCCTCCTCTGTGAGATCGGGAGGATAGCTGAGGCCGCCCCTGAGTTTCAGAACCACGGCTCGAAATTTTGCCCCGGCCCTGGGAACAGTGCCTATGGGTCGGCGATGAAGAACGAACCCCAGCATTGTATGATTTCCGGTACTGTCTCAAAGCCTCCACTTAACGTGGCTTCCTATCCATGCTTGGACTTGTGCCGAAAGCTGTCACTGCATTTGCAACCTACGAAAAGTCAAACTTTATTCGGAGGTCCCAAACAGTAGAAGGGAGCCAACAGCGGTTTTTGGACTCTCTCCTGACCTTTCATCGCAATACTGAGATGGGGCGCCGCTTCCATCTGGGGGAGATTCGGACGCATTCTTCCCAAGCCGGGAAAGCGGTGCGGTTTGGTCCGGCCTTGATGACGGACTCCGTGTGTCTTCAGGGGAAGACCTCTGCCCCGACTCCCTATGGACCAGTGATGGTGAGGAGCCTGCGCAACCACCCAGTCTGGAACCGGCTCCGTCAACGTTGGGTTAACCGGGGCATGTCCGACTCTCAGTTAAAAATTCCTCACCTTAGCGAGGATCGCGACTCTCTTGCTGAGTTTTCTGTGCTTGAGGAAGTCAGCTTTCCCGCCGCCGTTCCCCAGGGATAACAGGCAAGGATCTTGAATGATGCTGGCAATTCCCAATATTTTTAGAGCCTTAGCTTCCCCTAACTATCGACTTTATTTTGTCGGCCATGGACTGTCGCAGATTGGCACCTGGATCACCAAAACTGTCGCAATTTGGCTGATCTATGAATTAACAGATTCTCCTCTCATGGTGGGAATCATTGCATTTTTTAGCTTAAGCCCCACGATTATTTTTGCCCCCGTGGGGGGACTGATCGCCGATCGCAAAGATCGGCGTAAAATTCTGATTTTGGTGCAAACGGTGGCGACGGTGCGGGCACTGATCCTGGCCATGCTTGCCTTTTCAAACCATTTGAGCATCGGGGCCTTGGTTCTGCTGACAGCGATTCAGGCGTTGATTGAAGCCATTGATGATCCCACTCGGCAAGCTTTAATTCCCACCCTTTTAGTCAACAAAGAATATTTAACCAATGCGATCGCGCTAAATTCGATTTTGGTCAGTTTGTCTCGTCTCCTTGGCCCTGCCATTGCCGGGATTTTGCTGGCCTACGTGGGGGCGGGATTTTGCTTTTTAGCAGATGGCCTGAGCTATCTGGCGATCCTCTCGGCTCTGCTGGCCATGCGAGATCTGCAAACCAACGCCTCCCCCCTTCAACTCCGACAGCCCTGGCGCGATATCCAGTCTGGAGTGCACTATGCCCTCCAATCGCTGCCCATTCGCACGGTGTTGCTGCAGCTAGCGGTGGTGAATCTGTTTGCGACTCCCATCATTACCCTGGGACCCGTGTTTGCGGAACGGATCCTGCAGGGGGGACCGGAAATATTTGGTTTATTTGTGACGGCTTCGGGGGTCGGGGGGATTTTTGGGGCCATCATGCTCAGTCTCTGGTCCTCCGTTCGGGGGCTTGATGCCCTCTTGACCTTTTCCCCCCTGTTGACCGGGGTCGCATTGATGGGATTTGCCCAAAGTCGATGGTTAAATCTATCCCTATTGTTGATTATGGGGGTGGGATTTTTATTGATCTTACAAATTTCGGCCAGCAACACGATCTTGCAAACCGTTACTGAAGAAACCAAGCGCGGACGGATTATGTCGTTGTTTGTGATCACCAACGGCACGATGCTTCCCTTTGGCAACCTGCTGGCAGGCGTGATTGCAGATTGGTTCACCGCGCCGTTTGCGTTAATGCTAGAGGGAGGGCTCTGTATGGCCAGCGTGCTTTTCTTTCTGCCGAATTTTCCACGACTGCGCCAGGCTATTGCCCAGGCCTCTAGGCCTCATTAACCTTGACCCATTCGGTGTGAAACGTTCCGGGTTGGTCAATGCGCTCGTAGGTATGGGCTCCAAAAAAGTCCCGTTGGGCCTGGGTCAGGTTTTGGGGGAGGCGATCGCGGCGGTAGGAGTCAAAATAGTCCAGGGAGGCGCTAAAGGCCGGTACAGAAATCCCTTGATAGGCGGCATGGGCAATCACTTTGCGCCAGGCCTCTTGCTTATCTAGAATTGTTTGCCTGAACTCGTCAGCCAGCAGAAGGTTAGCCAGTTGCGGGTTTGTCTGAAAGGCGGCTTTAATCTTGTCTAAAAATTGCGCCCGGATAATGCAGCCTCCCTTCCAGATGCGAGAAATTTCCGCCAGATTTAAATGAAAGTCAAAGGTTTGGGAGGCTGTAGAGAGCAGAGCCATGCCCTGGGCATAGGAGCAAATTTTCGAGCAGTAGAGGGCATCGCGCACCTGCTGCACAAATTCATCGCGATCGCCATGGAAGGCAGGCGATGAGAAGGCAAGCTTCTGGGCCGCCTGCACCCGCTCCTGCTTGTAGGAAGACATGATGCGGGCATTGACCGCCGCCGTAATGGTGGGAATTGATACCCCGAGCTCCAGGGCACTGATCACGGTCCATCTTCCAGTGCCCTTTTGGCCGGCTGCGTCAAGAATGAGCTCCACCAGAGGCTTTTGGGTTCCTGGGTCAAGGTAGGAGAAAATTTGTGCCGTAATTTCAATGAGGAAAGAGCTGAGTTCCTCGGTTTGATTCCAGTCTGTGAAAATTTGATGCAGATCCTGGTGGCCCAATCCTGCCACGGTCTTGAGCAGATCGTAGGCCTCTGCAATAAGCTGCATATCGCCATATTCAATCCCGTTGTGGACCATTTTGACGTAATGCCCCGCGCCTCCCGGTCCAATATAGGTAACGCAGGGGCCGTCATCGACCTGGGCCGCAACTTTGTTTAAGATAGGGGCCAGCGCTGCGTAGGCTTCCTCCGTACCGCCCGGCATCAGGCTGGGCCCGTTCAGCGCACCTTCTTCCCCGCCGCTGACGCCCATGCCAATAAAGCGAAACCCCTCGCCTTCCAGGGCCTCTGTTCGACGCTTCGTATCTTCGTAGAGCGAATTGCCCCCATCAATGAGGATATCTCCACTTTCTAGCAAGGGCTTGAGTTGATCAATGACGGCATCTACCGCCCGTCCGGCCTTCACCATCATTAAAATGCGTCGGGGCCGCTCAAGGGAGGCAACAAACTCTTCCAGGCTATAGGTGGGCTTAACGTTGCGCCCGGCTGCCCGCTGGGCCATAAACTCCTGCGTTTTTGATTCTGTTCGGTTATAAACCGCCACGGGAAAGCCGTTTCGTTCAACGTTGAGCGCCAGATTTTCGCCCATAACTGCGAGGCCGATCACCCCAAATTTTTGCTGTGACATCAACAGAAGGCCCTCTTAAGCTTCACAAAACTTTTGCCCCTTAGCCTAGCGTGATCCCCAAAATTTGCACCTAAACCTGAGATTAAAGTTAGAGATTGTTAGGGTTTGCTGCAAACCTTAACTGTTTCGTCGCTTCCCGTTACACCCCCCATAATAGCCCTGGAGAACTCACTGGCCTTCAGGCTGGGCTCGCTAGCAGGTGCTGAATAAACGGGGCGGTGATGTCTTCGACCTGCTGAACCACGGCCTTAGCTCCCTGGGCTAAGAGTTGGGGGCCATAGCGCTCATTTTCCCAGGCATGGGGGGGAACGACGCCAATCCCGTAAATGGGGCGATCGCGCCACTGCTGCTGGGCATTTTCAGCGGTTTTCATATCCGCTGCGGTATCCCCCACATAGAAAATGGGCACGCTCTCCCAATGGTTCAAGCTGGGATTCAGGCGCGTCAGCTGCGATTCAATCAAGGTAACCGTTTGGAACAGCCCCTGGGGATCCGGCTTTCCCGGTGCATCCTCCATGGCCACTAAGGGGGGAGAGTTGATTCCCAGACGACTCTCTAGGACATAGCAGGCCGACCCGCGCGTGGCTCCGCTGAAGAAGCCCCAGCCAATTTGCTGATGTTGCAACTGCTCTAAATAGTGGGCCGACATCAGGAGCGGCTCATCCTTAATGTAGCCAGAAAACGCTTGACCGCGATATTTGCCTTGAAAATAGTCCACAATGGCATCGTAGCCGTGGGGAACCGACTCACGCGCCCTACCCTGTCCCTCGTAGTGCCGGTAAATCAGCTCCTGGGACGCTTTCCAATCGTTGTTCCACAGGCCCTCGGCCTTCAGGGCATCGATGTCGGTCATGGTGGGCCGATACTGCTGCGCTGTGAAATGTTCCACCGTATCCGCGATCGCCCGACGATAGGACTGGGCAACATCTCGAACCACCCCATCGATATCAAAAATGATCAGGGCAACCGGCTGGTCCATTCGCGAATAAGGTATGATCATAGGTTGTACATAAAATCTGCTTGGAGGTTTGATTGTCAAAGTTCATTTTGAAAATTTTGTGGCTTGAAGATAACGTTGCCCTCGCCGTTGATCAGGTGGTGGGGAACGGAACCAGCCCTTTAACATCATACTTTTTCTGGCCTCGGAACGATGCCTGGGAAGAACTTAAGGCTGAGCTGGAGAAGAAATCCTGGATCTCAGAGGTGGATCGGATTGAGCTGCTCAACAAGGCTACGGAAGTGATCAACTATTGGCAGGAAGAAGGAAAGAACCGTCCTGTGGATGAAGCCATGTCGAAGTTTCCAGAGGTGACCTTTGCCGGAACGGCGTAGCATCCTTGGCTTCAGGTGCCTCAGATGTTAGCTTCAGCAACACTTCCCCCACCATTGATGAGGGAAGTGTTTTTGTTCGAGCCTACTTCGTTCCCAAGCCAGGGGAGATCAAACGCTGATGGTCTCGGGAGGAGCAGGCAGACATTTAACCTGAATGCGCTCAAGGCGAGGGCCTTCTAGAGAAGTCACGGTGAATTCTAAATTTTCGTAGACCAGCTGATCATTAATTTGGGGAACCTTTTGGAGCGAAAATAGCAAAAATCCGCCCACGGTCTGATACTCTTCGCTAAAGGGAAGATTAATGCCGAGCTGCTCGTTAATGCTTTCAATGGAGGTTTGGGCCTGCACAGAATATAGCTGTTCCGCCTCCTGCTGAATCTCCTGGCTGCGCTCAATTTCATCCTCCTCGGGATCGCTAATGATCACCCCGAGAATGTCCTTGAGATGGATTAAACCCGCGGTGCCGCCCACATCTTCCTCGCGAACCATGAGCATAGTCTGATTGTGCTTGTACATCAGCTCTAGGGCCTCGGTGATGGAGGTGTTTTCATTGACAAACCGGGGAGGCTGAACCCACCGGGAAACCACAGTGTCCGCCTGAATCTGCTGATCCTGCAAGCCCGTAGCCAGATCGTGAAGTTTTAAGATCCCCTGGACATCATCTAGGGATTGATCAATGACCGGATAGGACTCGTGACCGATGTGGGCCAGAAGGGCTAAAAATTCTGCGTAGGTGCCGCGAACGGGAAACGCCTCAATGTTGGTGCGGGGCACCATCAGCTCTCGTACCGTAATTTCTCCAAACTCAAAAAAGTTACGCAGCAACTGTTCCTCTGGTTCATTGGAGGCGATGGCAGAGGCTTCGACCATGAGCTGAAGCTCCTTGGTGGTGACCTGCCCGTAGAGTTCCTCCTCTGAAAACTGGATGCCAAACATGCTCAGCAAAATTTCTGTGGACCGATTGAGCAACCAAATAAAGGGATAGAGCAAATTGGAGATGCTCAGACTCAAGGGCCCCAAGGATCGAGCCAGATATTCTGAATACCTCAGTGCCAGGGACTTTGGTCCTAACTCTCCCAGCACAATTTGTAGGTAGGCTACGGACAGAAACACCAGCAAAATACTGAGTGATCGAATAATGGAGGAGTTTTGCAGGGCACTCACCTGAAGCACAGACAGGCCTGCACTGACCAGGGATGAAATGGTGCGCTCTGAGATCCAACCCAGAGCCAGACAGGAGAGCGTGATGCCAATCTGGGTGGTGGAAAGCAGTCGGTTTAAATCTCGCTGGAGGTTTTGGACCGTTTTGGCGGGGGCATCGCCCTCCAGAACCAGCTGCTGAATGCGCGATCGCCGCACAATGACAATTGAAAATTCCGCAGTGACAAAGAAAGCGTTAATTGCAATTAGCGCAAGAATAGCAATCAAAGAAGTCATGGGTTGCGTATAGAGGGCAAAAATCCCTCCAAGTTGCCAAAGGTACGGACGTTCTGCATGGAAAGCAAACTGAATCGGAATTATAGATCTAGTCCGTCCCGGAACTGACCGGAATGTCTTTGACTTCCAGGCTGACGTTTTGGTCGGGGTAATTGGTCAGGCTAAGATTTAATCGCTTAATGCTGCCGGGTGGGGCATCAAAGATTGTAATCGTACCGACATGGGTTTCACTTTGGGGCTGCAGAGTCTCGGGGATGCCCACCACCTCGGAAGAGAGGGCAAATCCCTCATCATCGGTCACATCCAAAAACGTATAGATAAATTGGACCGGTTTTTCACCCCCGTTGGCCATGGCAACATCTAGCTCAATTTCGTCTCCCTTTTGAGTCAGGGAGCGAATATCTAGCCTGATCCCCTGACTTTTGAGCTGAATGGGGTATTTACCCGACGCCTTTTGAGTGGTTTTGCCCTGCTTTTTTTCGGCGGCTGGGGTGGACTGTTTAGCCTGATTATCCGGTTTGTCCGGGGATTCAACCTTCGCGTTTGAATTTTGCGTTAATGCCTTGGACTGCTGAATAATTTGGGTTTCCTTGAGGAAGCTGACCCCCTGACGGGGATTCTGACCCGTCTCTTCGGAGTTGTTAATAAAGGGGTTGATATCGGGCTGGGTAATGCCGCGCAGGGAGTTGCGGCCAAAGAAGTACCCCGCCAAGCCCGTTGCAGCCCCAATCAGGAGCATAATTCCCAGCAAAAGCAGCGTAAATTTCGCGTTTGAGCTGATGCTGGATGTTGTAGTTGCAGAGGATGCAGGCGCAGCACCGGCCGCCTGCAACTGTCGCTTGGCCATGCGCTCAGTCCTAGGGAAAAAAATATGAACTGGATGAACTCAGGAACGACCTCGAGGGATTATTCATCGCTAAGACAGCTTAGCGCTGTGCCGATCAAATCGCAAATCCTAGCCCTGGGGCGAGTGGTGGAAATTTTCAGGATTACTATATACTCAAAATACTCAAATTAAAGTGACCCCGCCAGGGTTGGCCGAGCGGTCTAGGCAGCGAACTCATAATTCGCCTCAGGCAGGTTCAACTCCTGCACCCTGGATTTCTTGAACGCAAAATTGGACCATGGCTTTAGGCTGGGTTCATACTGAGCTGGCCTTAAACCCATGGTCCTGGGAAAGTGGGTAGTTGGCATTTAGCCCCTAGGGCAAAAATCCTGCTGACGGTTGAATTTCAGACAGGGATGAGTTGAAGGGATTGGGGAGGTCGCGCGTCCGCAGGGTTGGGTAATCTTCGTCCTGCTGCTGGAGTAAGTCGCGATAGAGGGCTTCTATCTGACGGCCAGACTTGACCAAGGTGCGATCGCTAAATTCAACTCCGAAGAAGAATTTGCCATCTCCCAGCGTAGAGTCATCCTGGAAGTAGGTATCGATTCGGGTATTGCGATCGACCACTTCCGGGATAGAGTCGTAATGGAGCGACTCCGCGGGATCCGCTGTTTGAGCAATGCCGCTGGGACAATCTAGCCCCAATCCTGCTAAGACTAGGGCCAGACTGCCCAAAACTTTTGTACACGCTTTCATTCACCCAAATCCTTTGAAAGTTTATGTTCATCAAGCCCCTCCATCGCCTCCCAGAGATAATCGGAGGGAATAGCAAGGCTGCTGCCCGTCGATCTGCGCTTGAAGATCGATAGATAGGCCAAAATACTATCATCTCTAAGATTGCCCAAAATTCTCGGGTTTTCTTGCAATCAAGGAATATAATTTAGGCCGGAGGGGCTGCTATTGTGATTTGGCTGAGTTGGCTATGACCCATTCAAGGAATGCAGAGTGCATTGATGCAGAATTAAACGCGGGTGCAGTGCCCCCAGAGACCGATCTCCGACAAACACTTTTGGACTTGCTGGTCCAACATGCTTACCAGGAGGGCAACTTTACCCTCTCGTCGGGGCAGAGCAGTTCCTACTACATCAACGGGAAAGTGGTGACGCTCCACCCCGAGGGGGCCTTAGCCCTTGGGCATTTGCTGTTGCATCGACTGCCCAGGGAGGTGGATGCCATTGCGGGGTTGACCTTGGGGGCTGATCCCATTGTCTCTGCTGTCTCGATTGTTTCTGCGTTGCAAAAGCGACCGATCCCAGGGATTATCATTCGCAAGCAGGCAAAGGGGCATGGCACAATGGCCTATCTGGAGGGTCCCTCCCTGCCTCCCAACAGCACGGTGGTGGTGGTGGAAGATGTGGTTACCACAGGCCAATCGGCCCTGATGGCCATTGAGCGACTACGCCAGGCGGGCTATCAGGCCAATCGCGTCCTGGCCATGGTAGATCGCCAACAGGGTGGTGCAGAGTTTTATCAACAGCAAGGAATTGAGTTTGAATCGATTTTTACGATTGCTGACCTGCAGGCCGCCTATGCTGCCCGCTCGGGTCAATCCTGAAAAAAAGGTCGGCTTTCTTGAGAATGAAACTTGATCATTAGTTTTCTCCGAGAAACCCCGATCCTCTTAGGTCGGGGAGGGATAGGAGCGGGGCGTTAGCCCCACACAATTGACGC
>NZ_JTHE03000047.1 GCF_000817775.3 Lyngbya confervoides BDU141951 | reverse complement strand
CGCACCTTGCGGGCGACTCTAGACATCAGAACATCGTGGTTCACGGTGTCGAAGAACTTTTCCAAGTCCAAATCCACCACCCCGCGATATCTTTGCTTGACGTATTCTTTGACCTTTTCTGTTCGTCAGCTCACAGGGTTGCCTCTGGCTTCCTCTAAACCTTTCCTCGCGGAAACGCCCTTGCCTTATGCTAGTCGTGATCCATCTCTCGGCTCCAAGACTTTCGAGCATTTGGATGGTGATTCTCCTACAGAGGACTTGCCCCCCATGAGTTCACGCCCATGCTGGGCGTACACAAGCGGATGCAGTTTCTTAACGCTAGACCCCGCCCCCAGCGTCACCTTTATCATTCCAGCATTACTTTTCAGTGTTGCCACTGCGATCCCGTTATGGCTGAGTTGCAGAGGCTTTTTAACTTATTATTGCGTTTTTCTCTAGGATGGGGGGGTTCTCGCGATACTTTGGGAGTTCCTATTCCTTGAGAGGAGCGATCGCCCCCAGCATCCAGTTTATGCCACAGCATCCAGTGTATGGCGGCGATCGATTGCTGCCTGCGTCGGGTGCTATTATCGGCAGAAGGAAATCCGGTCGCCCAAGGGGCTCACTGGAGCCGCGTCATCCCAGGCGTCGTTTCGACCATCAGACACCTCTACTTTCTGCGTTCGCAAGGTCTAAATGTGGCAACTGACCTCACCCACCACCCAAAGGGGGGTACTTAATTTCTCCGCCTCTGGGCAATCTCCGATGACGGTCAATCAGTTATATGACGGCCGTACTCAACTCATCAATGCCGTTGAGTGTGTAAACTGGGGAGAAGCGACTCTTCAGTTCATAGTTTGTGAAGCCTGTGGCTATCCCGGATGCCAGTCGCAGGGTTGGGTCGCCCTTAGACGAGCGGGATCACTGGCCTTCATTATGCCGGCCTTTCAGGCAATGGAGGATGATCACCAAGAGTACGGTCCTCCGCCATACCTTCTGGAGCAAGGCGTCCTCTTCCTGGAGCAGGAAATCTATACGCAGACGCTTTGCAATCTCATTGCCTGTCCAGACTTTGATTCCATCGCTCCATTATCTAGGTGGGAAGCCGCTAAAATTTTTCAATTTGAAGCGCCAGGTCGCATTCTGGGTGACTTGTTAACATCTCCCCATCTCCCACAGGACAGAGTGCTAGCTTCCTCAGCAGGAAATTTCATGGAGCAAACCGTGGGTTTAAATACCTTGCTCAGTGAATTATTGAGCCAGAATCACCCCGTTGAGCTTCATAAATTGATGGCGCTGGACCAGGTGGTGGAATTTTACCTAGACCTTGCAGGGATTTCTGCCTGGAAAGCACTGCGGGATGATGGGCGATACTATTCCCTGTATCTTGAACCTGGATACGTGATTGAAACGCCTAGTATGCGGCATTGCCCGGGTTAATGGCCCCCTAAGCCGCAATGGTTTCACTCCGCGGACCAATAGACGCTGCGATCGCCGCCCTTCCCCTACTCCAGGAAAATTCTTGCCCTGACGGTGAAGCGACCCTCTCAGTGGAGGTGACGGGGGAGTCGCCAGCCCCCTCCCGTGCCCAGCTATTTTTCGACTGCGCCGATCTCGATGAGACCGTTGCCCAGCTTAAAACCAAGGGCATCCACTTTACCCAAGATCCTACTGCAACGCACTGAACTAGGATTCGCCAAATCCCCCAGCCACACCCAGCCTGTGAACAAGATGCATCAAAATATTGGGATCAGCCTGAAGGGACAACATTAAGGATGGGGAAAGCTTAGGACTTTCTCTCCCTGGTGCCTGAGGCATGATTATGGTTCATTGGAGTGCCTTGCGATCGCAACGCCTTCAATGACAGCCCATCGCCAACTGTCCCGCCAGCTTGCGCTGAGCTTCTTCCCGAAGCGGATGAAATCGAACCCCTTGGGCATCCCGGAATAGCTTTTCCAGTCCAAAGGGTCGGTGGAAGGATCGCCCGCCCACGACTTCCATAGCCCGATCCACCACATTCAAGATAGATCTAGCCACCAGAGTTCGCCCCGTCATGATCTCATTGGTGACGTCAAAGCCGGGCTGACCCGATACCGATGTGGCAATCATGTGCTGCAAGATAATTTTGGCGGCGGTCAATTCATTCTCCAATCCCCCCACCTGATAGTAAACAGACTCGCGGTTACAGCCTTTACTGGCCTGTTGAACAGCCAGATCCCTGGCAGCTTCGGCAATCCCGACATACACCGAATAGATGATTGGAATGGCAATCATCGTGATCAGATGGAAGGCAGGGTGCCACTGACCCGCAGGTCGCCGCAGGGCAATCCCTGGGTCAGCAATAAACACATTGGACAACAGAATATCGTGAGATCCGGTCCCCCGCATTCCCATAGCCTGCCAGGTGGGCTCAATGCTTACCCCGGCTGTTTGCACCGGTAGGGCAAAGTGCAGCACCGTTGACCCCTGATCCGGGTCCTCATACACGGCGCTGGTCATGAGCAAATCCCCCCCTGGCGCACCACTGACAAATCTCTTTCGGCCGTTGATCAGAAACCCTCCCTCCGTGCGGGTGGCTGTGCCCGATCCGTTTAACCAATCACTGCCGCCAGTGCTCAGAAGAATAAGGCGATCCTGAACGATGCGTTTGAGTAACCCCTCCACGGGGGCCTGCTCATGTTGCCATTTCCAGGTGGGAATCATGACTTGATGGGTGTGCATGGAAAAGGCCAACGCCGTGGAGCTGCAATACCGCCCTAAGATCCTGAGGACCTCGCAGACCCTGGCATAGCTTGCGCCGCCCCCGCCCAGTTCGGTCGGAATGCCCAGGGCGGCCAGTCCAGCTTGCCGCAGACTGGCAAAATTGGGGGCCACAAAATCATCTGAGGCATCGGCGGCCCGTTCAACGGCAGCACACTGCTGCCCCAGGGTGTGGGCCAGGGGGGTCCAATCACGATCTTGCTGCCGTTGGGTGGGGGCATAGTGAACTTCCAGCATGAGGGGCTCCTTGAATCATGAAATCTTGTGATGGGTCTATTCTGGTGCCTGCATGGGTGTGGTACAAGATCAAAATCTGAACCTGCTGTTGCGGATTGTGAGTTCATCATGGGCAAAGGATATGGGCAATATTGCCCCATCGCCAGAGCATCGGAAATCGTGTGTGAACGGTGGACTCCTCTCGTGTTGCGCGAACTCATGTCCGGTAGCTGCCACTTCAATGAAATTAGCCGTGGGGTGCCGCTCATGTCGCGGGCCTTGCTCATCAAGCGTCTCAAGGAATTGGAAGCCGCCGGGATGATTGCTCGCCAGGCAAACCCCGCAGGCCAGGGCTGGATCTATCTCTTGACCCCGGCCGGGGAGGCGCTTCGGCCTGTGATTGAGTCTCTGGGCACCTGGGCAGCACAGTGGACCTGCGATCGCATTTTCCCCGATCAATTAGACGATCAGCTCCTGATGTGGTCCATGCGGCGCAGCGTGAATCTCCAGGCTATCCCGCCCCATAAACTTGTTCTACAGTTTGACCTACGCGGATTAGTCAGGGGGAAGCTCAAAGACCGGAGCTACTGGATGGTGATTGACCAGGAACAGGTGGATGTCTGCCTGAGCGATCCGGGTTTTGAAGTCGATGTGGTGATTCATGCTGACCTCAGCGCCTTTACCCACGTTGTTATGGGATACGATCCCCTAGACCAAGCGCTGGAAGCGGGAAGCATTACCTTCGAGGGACCTCAGGACTATGTGCGACAGCTGCCGGTTTGGCTATATCTTCAAGGCGAACGCCGTTATCTTTCCGGGCTGGCACCCGCGGTGGCGGGTAAGATGACCTAAGCCCATGCCTTCGCCTCTCGCCCTTGGAGATCATAGGCGAGACTCTCTCAAGAAACAAGAATCTGACCAAGCATAAATACTCATGATTCTGAGTCTTGTTTCTTTCACCCTGAAGATGCGCCAGCGCTGTGGATTGCTAACCATTAAGATAGACAAGATGAATCTAGGATGGACAGATGAGTACAGACACTCAAGCTGAGTACATTGCTGCCCTCACTCACCTACACCGGGGACTTGACCGGCAAGGCCCCGGTGACTCCCACCTCTCGCACTATATTTTGAGCACCCTCCCTCCCTTGCCCCTCCAACCCCGCATTGCCGATCTTGGCTGTGGAAGTGGTTCGAGCGCATTGCTGCTGGCACAACACTACAACAGCACAGTCCTCGCGGTGGATGCCTCCCCTATTTTTATCGACGAACTGAAGACTCGCGCGAAACAGATGGGGCTTGATGCTCTCATCACTCCAATTCAGGGCGACATGGCTCAACTCCATTGGCCAGCCGGTTCTATTGATCTACTTTGGTCTGAAGGAGCGGCCTATAATCTTGGCTTTGAGCAGGCCCTTCAACTTTGGCATCCACTTCTGGCCAGTCATGGCATTGCCGTCATTTCCGAGATGAGCTGGTTTACATCGGATGCGCCCGCCCCAGCGATCGCCTACTGGCAAACGGCCTATCCCACCATGGGAACAGAAGCGGAGAATATTAATCGGGCGCATCGATCTGGCTTCAGCGTCCTTCAGACCCATCGCCTGCCAAGTCAGGCTTGGTGGGCCAATTACTATGTGCCTCTGGGCAATCGGATGCAGCAGATTGAAAGTACTCCCATGATGGCCGCCGTCATTCAGGAAACTGAAGCAGAGATGCAGATGTTTAAAGCATTCAGCGACTTCTACGGCTATACGTTCTATGTATTGCAAGCAACAGGCTAGACAACAAACCCAGGCCGTATCTTGGTAGCCAACGCTCTTCTCAGAAACACGACACAGTTGTTAATCTCAGCACCAAACTGTAGGATTGGGGCGAAGCTAATCCGTTAGCTCCCACCCTATCCCCATCAACGACGAAGCCGCTGTTCCGCTCTATGAAAGATCTTGATACGACGTCCACCATTGACCTCCTGAACAAAATCATGGAGTTTGAGTTAGCGGGTGTGGTGCGGTATACCCATTATTCACTCATGGTGACCGGTCCCAATCGAATTCCCATCGTCGAGTTTTTCAAAGCTCAGGCGGCTGAATCCCTAACCCATGCCCAGGAAGCCGGCGAGATCATTACTGGATTGGAAGGTCATCCCAGCCAGCGTATCTCCCTAATTGAAGAAACCCATCGCCACGCCGTCCAAGATCTACTCCATGAAAGCCTGGCGCACGAGCAAAGAGCGCTGGGTCTCTACAAGGATCTATTGCACCTCGTGGAAAATGCCAGCGTCTATCTTGAGGAATTTGCTCGTACCAAGATTGGTCAAGAGGAGCTACACAATCTAGAAATCAAAAAGATGCTGCGCGACTTTATCTAGCCCCACTCCCACATCCGATCCCCAAAAGCGAGGCAACGCGTTTGCCCCGCTTTTTTTGATGCTGCACTGATCGAGACAGGCCCACCTGCCGCAAGGCCCAATGATGGGGGCAGGATCATCCTCCTCGCCCAGGCGATCGCCAAAATAAATGAGAATTAATTTCAATAACTGTGCTATGCTTTGCACTAAGGCGATAGGCGGATCTCGTCCATCGCAGGGTTGAGTGGACCTTCATCTGAGTCCAAATCGACCCATTCCTTCTCTCCATAAAGGCGCCGGATCGCCTCTTCCTCTCACAAGGGGCGATCCAGTTCTCTGCTTTTGGGGATTTCCTCAAGGATAATTTAACGATAATTTATCTCATCAAATAGGAGGGCAATGCCACGTCCTGATTGATGTCTAGAAGGATCCCTTTTCAACCTGGATGGAGGCTTCAATCCTCTTAATTTCCTTTCATCATTGCGTAACGGGAGAATGTATGACTGTAATCGGTTTGTTTTTTGGAACCCAAACGGGCAACACTGCAGCGGCGGCTGAGCAGATTCAGCAAGAGTTTGGCGGTGAAAGTGTGGTGACCTTGATTGATGTGGCCGAGGCAGAGCCCGCGGACTTTAAACCGTACGACTGCTTAATGATCGGCTGCCCCACCTGGAATATTGGCGAGATGCAGAGCGACTGGGAAGGACTGTACGATGAACTGGAGGCTGTGAATTTCGCTGGAAAGAAAGTGGCTTATTTCGGTTCTGGCGATCAAGTGGGCTATGCGGACAATTTTCAAGATGCCCTGGGCATTCTGGAGGAAAGGATTTCTGCCCTAGGCGGTCAGACAGTGGGGCAATGGCCCACCGATGGCTATGATTTCAATGCGTCCAAGGCAGTCAAAAACGGCAAATTTGTGGGCTTGGCCCTAGATGAGGAGAACCAGCCTGAATTAACTGAGTCTCGAATTAAAGCCTGGGTTTCCCAGCTGAAGCTAGTTTTTGGGATTCACTAGGGCAATGAGTCAAGGCAAGTTACTCTGGCTCTCGGCCAGTCCCAGTCTGCGTTGGCTAGATGCGCCGCTCATTCGGCATTTGGTGCAGCAGCAGGCCCTATATCTCTGGACGTATCAGCAGTCTCCAGATGAATCGGGCTCCTTGACACAGGCGGTACAGCGACTCCATGACTATTTGGTTCCGAAGACCCAGCACCCGCTTGCGGTGGAGGAGCCCGTGCATCTTATTGGCCATGGCATCAGCGGCGTAATTGGATTATTGCTGGCCCGACGGTACCCGGATCTGGTGCGATCGCTCACGCTGCTTGCCGTGGCAGCCCAGCCAGCGGCCACCTGGCATTCTCACTACTATGTGCAGCGGAATCTCTTCCGATGTTCTCAGCGAAAAACGCTGCAATATATGGTCTATCATCTTTTTCCGCAGATCTGTTCCGGTTCGCTAAATGCTCTGATCGAGGGTCTAGCCCAGGATTTAAGCCAGTCGCCCTGTCCCCACTCTCTGTTGCGCACCATTGCCCTGACGCCGGGAGGCGTGGAGATGCCGCTGCTGCTCATCGGCGGTCAACTTGATGGCATTGTCGATCCCAACACAATCTATGACTGGTATGACTGGCTTAAGCCCACGGATGGGATCTGGCTCTGTCCCCAGGGACGTCACTTTTTCCACTATGACTTTCCGGCAATGACAGGGCGGGTGATTCATCATTTTCTGCGTCAGGTGGAGAACGCCACCGGGCCATGCGCTGAGGAACCGGAGGTACCCCTGGCGATCGCCCGCAGGGAAATCCAGTAACCCCCCAGGCTTGTCCGCGAGATTCGATCCCCTGAATCCGCGGGAGGGGCCGCATGGGTGTACGGAAGGGCGCCAAGAGGGGGCAAGGCATCAGGAGTCCTGGGCTGAGAGCTTTGCGAGCTGTTCACAGGCTTTTTCGATGGCTGCGACGCTGCCTGGGTTCACCAGGCCATAGTAGTCCGCCTGATGAATTTGCTGCCTTTGAACCGCAGAGAGCTTTTGCCAAAAGGGTTGCTGCTCCAGGTTCTGCAAAGTGGTGGGTTCGGCATTGACCACGAGCAACAGGTCCGGGTCAACTTCCAGCACGTTTTCCGCAGAGAGCGTCACAAATCCGGCCATGGGGCCATCGCTCTGGAGGGTTGCGGCGGCATTCTGAAGCTGAAAGCGATTTAGCATTTCGCCAGCCCAGCTTTTTTCATTGGGCACCAGGATGGGTTGATGGCTCACCAGCATCAGTACCCTTGGCGTGGCCCCACCGCCACTGCCCCGACAGCGTTGAAATCGATCAAGCACCGTTGCGGCATCGGCTTCTAGGGCGATAGCCAGATCCTCGGTGAGGGTTTCGAGCGCGTCCCAGGTATTGACCTCACTGGCCCAGGTTTGAATCCCCAGTTCCGCAAGCCTCTTGAGTACTGCGTCGTGAAACCCGGAGGCGCCAATCACCAAATCTGGCTGGAGGGCAACGATGGTTTCTAAATTAGGTTGGGATCTCCCCTGACTCACCTGCGGTAAGGACTGAAATCCGGGCTGATTTTCTAGCAGACGACTGCCGGGAATTCCCACCAGCTTACTGGCATCCAGTCGGTGCACTAGATCTGCGGACAGAGAGGTGAGGGCAACGATGCACTGAACCGATGAATTCGCCCCAGGGTCCGGGGGCGGTTGGCAGCGGTCACAAGCTGCCGCGAATCCCCCCAGGATCAGCAGGGAAACGGCAAAGATGGGTTTAAGAAGGGTGGATTTAAACATGATCGGGGTGGCTTTGAGTAAAGATTGAAGAGAGCGCAACGCCCTCCTCACGGGGAGGAGGGGACTGGGGAACAAGCCGGTGTGGCGGCGGCAAGGGGGATCATGATCCGCCCCCTGGAGGTTTCCACCATCTCCACAGCCAGATCAAAGGCGGCGTGAATATGCTCTGGCGTAAAGACCTGGGCCACTGGCCCCTCGCACCAAAGCTGTCCCTGCTTCAGGAACGCTAAGCGATCGCTGTAGCGGGCCGCCAGGTTCAGATCATGGAGAACCGTAATCAGGGTGATCTGCTGCTGCCGCTGAAGATCCTTGAGGAGTTCTAACAGGCTGAGCTGGTGGTGAATATCCAGATAGGTGGTGGGTTCATCCAGGAGGAGCGCGCGAGGCTGTTGGGCCAGGGCCAGGGCGAGAAAAGCTCTCTGCCGCTCCCCGCCAGAGAGAGTGACCACCGGACGATGCCGCAGGGGCAGAAGCTGAGTTTGGGCCAGGGCTAATTCAATGGCTTCCTGGTCAGCCTTCGTGGCGTCCCAAGACCACCAGGGCTGATGGGGCGATCGCCCCAGGGCCACGAGCTGCTGCACCGTAATGCCCTGGGGCACTGTTGGCTGCTGGGCTAAAAAAGCCATCTGCTGGGCCATCTCCCGGCGCGTCATTCGCTGACCGGCTTTTCCATCCAGATACACCGTGCCGCCCTGGGGTGTCAGGATGCGATTGATTAACTTCAGGAGCGTTGATTTGCCAGATCCGTTTGCCCCCACCAAAGATAGCCATTGCCCCGTCGGCAACGACAAGCTGATGGGATCAATCACGGGGTTATTGGGATAGCCCCCCTGGAGATGGAAAAGCTCGATCATCAGGTCTGTTTGCTCCTAGTGGGAAACCGTAATACCCAGGCCAAAGTTCAGGCCAGGCTGAGTAATGAGGCCGCGCCGCTGGCCAAAGCTGGGATCGGCCACCGTCACCACATCATTCAGGCGACGGGCATCGGCGTAGCGTACATAGCGCGTATCCAGCAGGTTATAGATCCCGGCATTAATCGAGAACGAATCGTTGAGCTTGACATAGCCCATCAAATCTAAGAGGGCGTAGGCGTCGGGCACAAACTCGTCAGGGTTATCAGCGGTTCTGGCCTTGCCGACAATGGTGGTGAGGAGTTCTGCCCCCCAGCGATCCTCAGGGGCGTTATAGCCCAGCCCGAGGATCGCCTCAACGGGGTTGATGGTTTCCAGGGGCTGATCATTCTGGTCATCCTCACCCACGACATAGGACAGCCCCGCAAAGAGCTTAAATCCGTCGGGACCACCGCTGAAGCGATACTCGCCCTTTGCTTCCAGCCCGTAAATCCGAACGCGGTCTAGATTTTGAGACTGGAAGACCTGAATACAGCCGGGGCGAAAGGGAGGAAAGCATCCGGCAGGTTCTGTTCCGGCGGTGCTGCCCTCGGCGGCTCCAAAGATAAAATTATCAAACAGGCTATAAAAACCGGTGAGGCCAAACCGGGCTTTGGGAAATTCTCCCCGCACCCCTACTTCAAAGGTGTGGCTGGTTTCTGGTTTAAGATCGGGGCTGGCGGCGGTGCGATATCCCCCCAAAATATTGGTAAAGCCGCTGTTAATTTCCAAATAGGTGGGCGCGCGAAATCCACGAGCGTAGCGCCCCACCAAGGCCAAGTTGGGGGTGGCCTGATAGACAAGGCCCAGACTTGGAGAAAAGGCGGAGTCCGAGACATCGCTGGCGGTTGCTCCGGGCGCTTTCAAAAATAGCGCATCGGGTTGGGCATCGAGGCGGTAATAGTCAAAGCGCAGCCCCGGAATCAGGGTTAAGGTCCCGTCCCAGAACTCTATTTCATCCTGAAGGTAGGCCCCGATGCGGAGGGTCTCAGAATCGGGAAAGTCTTTGACTGGGAAGGTCTCTGGGCCAATGGTTTTAGAGGTTTCTCCCGTGAGGCGATTTATGCGCTCGCCATCTCGAAGGCGCTGGTTGAAGGTATTGGATAGGTCCAGGCCGTAGGTTAACTGGTGCTGAACGGAGCCGGTTCGGAAGTCTGTGCGGAACTGCGCCTCAGCTCCCACCCCATTTTCTACAAACTGATTCTCGAGAATGCGATCGCGCGGCACCGGAAATCCAAAGTTCAGTACATCCTGCCGCCGTCGCGTTTCCAGATATTCCGATCCCTGGTAATAGATCTGCACCCGGCTGAACTGCAAGGGGCCATCGCTCTCGGGGTTATCGTAGCGATAGGCCAGGCTAATCCGGCTGCGGCCCGTGGCGGTGTCCGTGGTATCGCTGCGCACGTCAATCCCCGGAAAACTGAGGACGAGATTGAGATTACGGGGGTCGGTGTCAAAATCACCGCGATCGCGGAAATATTCCCCGGTTAGGGTCAGGTCACTAAACTCATTCAGATCGTAGACCAGCTTCCCGAGAAAATTATGGGTTTCCCCAGTCAACGGATCGGCAATGGCGTCTGAGGTGTTGATGTCCCGCTCCTGGCGGCGGCGGTAGGTGTAACGCAGCAGCCCAGATAGTTCTTCTGTGGCCTGAACAGCCAGGGTGCCGGTGCCTTTAAAGGCGTCGGCAGCGCTGCGGTACTCCGGCTCAAACTGCATAAAATAGTCACGATCGGTGCGATCTAAAAAATCCGAGGGATTGGGAGTAAAGAAGCTGACCACCCCCCCGAGGGCATCGCTGCCGTAGAGGGCCGACGCGGACCCGCGAATAATCTCCGCTGAGCCCACGGCTTCGGTATCCAGGTAGTTGCGCCCGAGAAGGGAGCTGCCAAACTCAAAAAAGGTGGGAACTCGGATGCCATCGAGCTGGATCAAGACCCGGTTCCGCTCCAGGCCGCGAATATTAAAGTCTGTCAGACCATAGGTAACATCTCGGTTAACGGTAATCCCCGGTTCGTAGCGCACCAGGTCTTCGATATCCTGGGTGAGGCGCTGCTGAAGGTCCTCGGGATCTAAGACGGTAATATTGGCGGGCGATCGCAGCACCGGGCGGGGCGTGCGAGTTCCGGTGACGGTAATCTCCACTTCCGCCTCAGGGGCAGGGAAGGCGGCTTCACGATCCTCCAAAGCCTGGGTTTCCCGTAAAGCATCGGGATTATGGTCGAGCGCTGGGGACTGGTCGATTCTATCGGGGACGGTCTCACCCGCCTGATCTTCATCGGTCGACGGCAAAAGCCAGCGGGCTTCAGTTTTGGGAAAAGAGATCTGATCCAGGGTCAAAATGACTGACTCGCCAGGGCGAGGTTGAGCCCCAGAGGAGGCCGAATCCGGCTGGGCGATCGCCCCTGATTGGGTCACCAGCAGTAGGGCAACGCTAGTCCAGCCGCAAGGGCCTAGCCCTTCAAGACCGAAATGATTCATGGTTTCCTCACACATGAGTTGACAGTAGTGGAGTTAGAAACTCAGCACTCAGGCAACTCCTCTCTCTCGAATCGAAAAACCGGGTCGGCTTGCCCGGATCCACTCTGGCGTGGCGGTTTAGACTGAGCGGCGATAGAGCAGAACGATAAAAGTGGGGGCTCCCAGCAACGCGGTAATGGCGCCCACGGGCAGCTCCACCGAGCCCAAGCGGGCCAGACTATCCGTGAGTACGAGCACCCAGGCCCCCGCCACCGCAGAGAGGGGAATGACCCAGGTATAGTCGTGGCCCACCACCAAACGTACCCCGTGGGGCACCACCAGACCAATGAAGCCGATCAATCCGGCCACACTCACAGAACTCGCTGCCAGGAGGGCCGCGACACTCGCAATGAGCAACCGCGATCGCCCCAGATTCACCCCCAGACCCGCCGCCATTTCATCTCCCAGATTCAGGAGATTGATCAAACGGCCCAGGAAGCAGCCCAAGAGCAGTGACACCAGAATATAGGGTAAAACGGGGATTAAATCGGCCCAACCCCGACCATTAAGGCTCCCAATCAACCAATTTAGTGCGGTTTGTAGACGACTATCCTCGCTAAACAGCAGCAGCACCGTTTGGATAGCACCGAGAAATGCACTCACGGCCACTCCCGCTAGAATCAAACGCTCCACCGTAATTCCCATTGCCGTTTTCCCCAGAGAAAACACCACCAGGGAGGTGAACAAGGCGCCCACCCAAGCTGCGAGCGGGAGCCAGATCAAGAACAGGTTCAGCGTGATCAGGGCGATCGCCACGAGCCCTGCCCCCGACGAAATTCCGAGGATAAACGGATCGGCGAGATCATTGCGGAGCATACCCTGAAGCAGGGCCCCCGCCATCCCTAACGCTGACCCCACGGCCACAGCGGTTGCTAGGCGCGGCAGCCGCAGATCCCAAATCACTGTTTGGTGAAGCTCACTGCCCTGGCGCATCAGGGCGCGCATTAATGCCAGGGGGTTGATGGCGATGCTGCCAAACATCAACGCCACAAGGCAGCTGCCCATTAATCCAATCAGCAGCAGCAACAGCCAGTGCCATCGATCGAGCACCAGCCCGGCGGGAAAAGGAGGCTTCAACTGGGACACCATAGCGGTAAATCGCGGTAAGTCAAAAAAAAACAGTAAAGCTAACGATTTCGGGATCTGAGCGGGCCGCTTTCTCCGCTACTCCAGGGGAGGCTCTAAGCCGGGAGGGGGCTCGTACACAGGCTCTGGAGGAGGCTCGTACACGGGCTCTGGAGGAGGCTCGTACACAGGCTCTGGAGGAGGCTCATACACAGGCTCTGGGGGAGGCTCATACACAGGCTCTGGGGGAGGCTCATACACAGGCTCTGGGGGAGGCTCATACACGGGCTCTGGAGGGGGTTCGTACACGGGCTCTGGAGGAGGCTCATACACGGGCTCTGGAGGGGGTTCGTCAGTCTGTTCCGGGGGCTCCGACGCCGGTTCTGGAGGCGGTTGAGTGGACGCTGGTGGGGTTGACTCGTGACCGTCCTCCCTCTCCGCGCTTGGCGTGGGGGTGGAACTTGGCAGCAAGGACGGCTGATAGGCATCTGCCGGGAGCGTTTCCGGGGGCTGGGTGTTAGCAACAGGGGGAACATCCACGCCAAAGCCTGTGGTGGGGGGGCGTTGCTGATCCTGGGCCTGCCGCGCCGCCTGCCGTTCACGCTCTCGCTGAGCCGATAGCTCCCGATTTTGCCTTGCCTGGGCGCGCTCACGAGCATTGAGATCATTTTGCTCAAAGGTGAGTCGAACCGCCTTGCCGCGATCGCTTTCGGGGAGGGACTCAAGCTGCTTGCGCACTTTCTTTAAAAACTGCTTTTTGTCGGCTTCAATGGCCCGATCTAGCTCCGGATCGCCTGTGGATCGCTCCAGCTTTAGATCAATCAGTTTGCCGCTGTCGTCATAGACCGGCAAAAACCGTTCCGAGAGTCCCGCCGTGACACGGGAATCGGCATCCTTGGTGTATCCAACCCCGCCCCGCCGCGATCGCCCTTGGCCTCCCCCCTTCTCGGCCTGTGGCTTGGAGGGTGGATCCGGTTTCGGATCTGAGGACTGGGCCGCGCTGGGCCGAGAAGGGCTGGGATTATTCAGGGCGGCTTGGGAGGACGAGGGGCGGCCCCTAGCCGGTGAATTTGATCTGGGCTTGAGGGGGGGGGAGGTGGATCTCGAGGCCGGATCTGACCCGGTGAGCGACTGAGTCTGAGACTGGGCCGAATCTTGATCCGCTGTTTTGGAAGAGGCCTCCTCCTCAGGAGAGTTCTCTGGACTCGCGTCTGCAGTTGGGGTGGCCGTGGGCTCAGCTGCGGCGACGGACGCCGGACTCGATGACTCAGGAGAGGGTTCCGTGGCTGGGGTCTGGGACTCGGGAGGGGCTGCGGCCACCTCGGGTTGCGGATCGGGGGGCGGAGTGGACTCTGTGACGGGCTCAGCCTCCTTTGGTTCTATCACGGGCTCAGCCTCCTCTGGTTCAGCCTCCCTTGGTTCAGCCTGCGCTTCCACACCCTCTGGCGCTGGCGCGAGGGGATCCTTAGGCTGGGCATTGGGTTGAGGAGTCGGTTGAATCGCAGGATCGTCAAAGGTGATGGTATCGCTCTCCGCGGGCGTTTCCGGCTCTGCTGTTTCCAGCTCTGGCCGGTCTAAAGCCTCTGGCTCTGCTTCCATCAGCCTGTCTTCTGGCAGATCAGGCGCATCCACCGGGATATCCACCAGGGTGATCTCCACAGCCTCCTCCGGAAAGGACAGATCCGGCCGCTGCAGCATCGCCCCCACAATTCCCCCGAGCACAAGGACATGCAGCAGGACGGAACCCGGTACGCTCCAGCCTAAAAACTGGCGGAGCGATCGCTGTTCTCTATTGCGCTGGTCATGGGCAAGCGGACTGACTGCCATGGAATTTATTGAAAATACTTTCTTTCAAGATCTCAGTCTAGAGTAGTTTAAACAATATTAGTTTTCAATAGAGGATTTTGATAGATCGCCTGAAAAGCCGACAAATAAAGGCTTTGTGGCTAATAATCAGAAAATACATCCAGGCTTTGTCTCCCACATCCTTGAGCACTTGTTGAAAAAGGTGAAAAACTATGGTCTGATCATAATGAAATAGATTCTCATCAAACTGGACCTCCTTCCCTATGCAGGTTATTCAGCTTCTGGTCGCAGGCGGGGTGGTGATGATTCCCCTCCTGGTGCTGTCCATTGTGGCGATCGCGCTAATTGCCGAGCGGTTACGTTTTTGGTTTCGCGTCACGCGTCGTCAACGTCGCGTGGTGCGCGTGGCACTGGGACTTTACAAGGAGGCGGGGCTGGATGAAACCTTGATCTGCCTGAAGCGGAACCTTGATCTGCCCATCGTGCGAATTTTCATCGCCGCGCTTTCCCTTGACCGCCCTAATCCTGAGGAGTTTCGCCTCGCTCTGGAAACCGAAGCTCAGGCAGAGATCCCCATCTTGAAGCGGTTTACCACGGCCTTTGACACCATTGTCATGGTGTCGCCCTTGCTGGGTCTATTGGGAACGGTGACGGGGTTAATTCGATCCTTTGCTTCCCTGAACCTGGGCAATATTGGTGGCACGCAAACCTTACAAGTGACCGGTGGGATTAGCGAAGCACTCGTGTCCACGGCAACGGGTCTCATCGTGGCCATTGTGACCCTGATGTTTGCCAATACCTTTCGCGGCATTTACCAGCGTCAAACCGCTCTCATTCAAGAATATGGGGGGCAGCTTGAGCTACTTTACCGTCAGCAGTACGAGCGTCAGGAGGATGGCTATGCGCTTACCCGATGAACCAGATATCCCCGGACAGATTAATATCGTGCCGATGATTGACATCATCTTTGCGATTTTGACCTTCTTTATTATTGCCACGCTCTTTTTAAATCGCAGCGAGGGCCTGCCCGTCAACCTGCCCCAAGCGCAAACGGCCAAGCAGCAGATGGCCACCAAGCTCACGCTCACCATCGATCCGAGCGGTCAGCTTTCGCTCAACCGCCGTCCGATTGCTTTGGCCGATCTCCAGCCCCAGGTTCGGCAGGAGGCGCAGTCTGGGGATCCAGTCACGGTGATCATCAATGCCGATGAGGCAGTTAACCATGGTTTGATTGTTGCAATTATGGATCAGGTGCGGCAGGTACCAGGGGCCAAGCTGGCGATCGCCACTCAGAAACCCTAGGAAAGCCGAGGGGCCTGTGTTGATCGAGAGGGGGCTGAGGGATCTTGACGCGAACCTTGAAACAGTTGAGCATAGGGGTTGGCTAAGCGGGGTTGGCTAGCCTGGGAGTCAGACTCTAACTCTGGAAATTCACAAGCAAAAGGAGACGGCCTTGTACGTTTTGATTGGGGGGGCTGGAATGATGGGGTTGGAACTGGCCAAGGCGCTGCTCCACATGGGGTACACCGTTGCCGTGGTAGATGCAGATGCCTTAGCCTGTGACTATGCCCGTGAAAAAATTGGCGTCATGGCCTTTGAGGGCAGTGCAGTCAATACGACAACGCTGTTAGAGGCGGGGATTCGCAAAGCCAATATTGTCATTGCCTGCCTACGAGAAGATGCCCTCAATTTGGCGTTGGTGACCCTTTCAAAGCACTACCAGGTCCCGCAGATTGTGGTAAGGATGCGCGATCGCGATTTTGCGGAACCTTATCAACTCGCTGGAGCCACCCACATCATCAGCACCACTGAACTCTCCATTAACCGAGTCGTCAACGCCATTGAATATCCACAAGTGGACGCCATGATGCACTTTGAGCAGGGGCAAATTGAGGTTATCAAACTAACCATTCCCCAGGAGTGCTATATCGTTGGACGGAGCCTGGCCGAAATTGCAAAGGATCCTCATTTTCCTGTAGGTACCCTCATCATTGGCTATCAGGCACATCCTCACGAAGATCTAGTCATCCCCAACGGCAGCACCCTCCTGGAAGGAGGGTCCACCATCCTGGCCGTGACCAAACCTGAACTCGTTCGGCAAATGCTCGACTTTTTAGGACTGTGCTCTGCCTAGTCATCCCTGCTTGCTTAGCCATCCCGGCTTAGTCATCCCTGAGCGACAGTAGCTTTTCATCCAAGACCTGCAGATAGGCCTGGGTCGCTTCCTCCGACAGTAATCCCTGGCGTAAGGCATCGTTAATGGCGCCCTTTTCAGCCAGATAAAGACGGCGCAGGGTGCTATCCAGGTCACTGTGTTTTTCCCAGGGCGACCCTTCCTGATCCAGACCGTCCGCCATCCGTTGGTTGTACAGGTCCCGGAGCTCTCGTTCCGAGGCGGCAATGCGAGCTTGATAGGAGGCAAACAGTTCCTCGTGGAGAGACTTCGGCAAGCTGCCAAACTGCAACAAATGCTGGAGTTCTTCCTGGGCAGCCTTCGCCGTGATCATGGTTAGCCGCAGCGCTTCCATGCGCTGCCGGGTCGCTGAGGGTTTGGAGAGATTGAGTCGCTTGACCAACCACGGCAGACTCACCCCCTGGCCCACTAAGGACACCAGAACGGTACTAAACACCAGGGGGATCACCTCAGGTCGATTGGGCAGGGTAAGCGGCAGACTGAGGGCCAGGGCCATCGACAGAGAACCCTTGACATTCCCTGCAATTAACACATGCTGCCAGCGAAAGGGCAAGGGGCGATCGAAGAACCGCAACAGAAAGAGCAGCGGATAAATCGTCAGAATTCGGCCAATTTGATAAGCCACCACACTTAACAGGGCGGCTGGAATGGTCTGCATTAAGATGCGAGGCTCAACCTCAATGCCCACGAGCAGAAAGATGAAGGTATTGACCCCAAAACCGGCATATTCCCAAAAGTTTAACAGGGTGACTCGGGTCGAGGCTGAGGTGCCTCGAAAGCCTAAATTCCCAATCACCAGCCCCGCAATGACCACCGCAATTGCGCTGGACACCCCCAGGGCCTGACCAATCTGAAAGGTGCCCAAGGAGACCGCTACCGTCAGCAAAATATTGCTCAGGGCATCGTCTAATTGACGAAACAGCCCCACGCACAGGTATCCCAGGCCCACGCCCAGGGCGCCTCCCCCCACAAAGGCGATCACCATTTGCTCAATGCCCTCGCTCAGGCTAAAGGACCCTTGACGATGAATGGTCGTAATCAGACTCAGCAACACCAGCGCGATGCCGTCATTAAACAGGCTTTCGCCCTCCACAATGGTGGTGAGGCGGGCAGGCACCGGAATCCCCCGAAACGCCACAATCACCGAAACGGTGTCGGTAATGGTAAGGATGACTCCCACGGCTGCCGCCGTAATCCAGGCCAGGTCCAACCAGCTCTGCAACAGCACCGCCGTAATCACAGACGAAAGCAGGACGCCCGGACCCGCGAGCAAGGCAATGGGTTTGATGGTGCTCCGCAAACGGCTAATATCCGTATTAATGGCCGCCTCAAAAATCAAAATCGGGAGAAACAGGTTCAGAATGACATCGGAATTCAGGCCAACCGATTGGGGCAGCGCCTGTTTGGTGATTGCTAGCCCCGCCAGCACCAAGCCCACGACGTAGGGAATCCGGAGCCGCCGGGTAATCAGGGCAACCCCAGTGGCCACCAGGAGCAGCACAATGAGAGTGCTGACCAGACCCGTAAATTCTGTTGCTGGCATTGCGGGGGTCTGTGCTAGCGCTGAGAATTGCTGAACCTGGGGAAAAAGAAAATTGGACACACCAGTTCTTTGGGCTAAGAGGGCGCTCATCAGGTGCGATTATCTCACACCCGACAGAAGTGCGTTACCACAGCCCATCGCCCGTTGCAGGATGCGGGTCAAAGGTTTCTTGGGAGCCAGCCGGTCCCAACCAGTCCACTACTGGATGAATGATCGGGGGTTTAGTCATGACTTAATCCGCTATGCTGATTTAAGAATTTTTATCAACAATGTGATGTCGTGACCGTTAGTTTAGCGCACCGTCGGCGATCGCCCCTGCCCCTGGGCTTGGGTCTGGTTCTGGGCTGCATTCTCCTGCTGCTGTGCCTGGTGGCCAGTCTTGTCCTGGGGGTGGCCGATATCAGTCCCCAAACGGTTTATCAGTCCCTCACCGCCTTTGATGGCTCCACCCCGCAGCTGATTATCCGCACGGTTCGGCTGCCCCGCTCGATCACCGCCCTGCTCGTGGGCAGCGCGGTGGCCGTGGCGGGGGCCATCATGCAGGGGCTCACCCGCAATCCCCTGGCCGATCCGGGTATTTTGGGGATTAATGCCGGAGCCGCCCTGGCTGTGGTGGGGTCCATTGTCTGGCTGGGCACCGGGTCCTTGAGCATTTACGCGGGATTTGCACTCCTGGGGGCTGGAATTGCCGCGATCGCCGTTTACGGTCTGGGATCGCTCGGACGGGGCGGGCTGACGCCGCTGAATCTCACCATTGCTGGCGCGGCTTTAACTGCCTTGGTCTCTTCCCTAACCCTAGGATTGCTCATTCTCAGTCAGCGCGCCCTGGAAGAAATTCGCTTCTGGCTGGCGGGGTCCGTGGCCGGGCGAGACGTCGCCCTGGTGCAGCAGGTGCTGCCCTACTTGGGCCTGGGCATGCTGCTAGCGCTGCTGCTGGGCAAACAGCTCACGACCCTGAGTTTAGGGGACGACCTTGCCCAGGGATTAGGGCAGAATACGGCAGCGATCAAGGGGCTGGCGGCCCTGAGCGTGGTGCTGCTGGCGGGTGGATCGGTGGCGATCGCCGGCCCAATTGGCTTTATTGGGCTGATTGTGCCCCATCTGGTGCGCTTCTGGGTGGGAGTAGACTACCGCTGGATTTTGCCCTACTCTGCGATTTTGGGGGCAATTTTGCTGCTGGTTGCCGATATTTCTGCCCGCCTGCTCATTCAACCCCAAGAGCTGCCTGTGGGCCTAATCATGCCCCTGCTGGGGGCACCCTTCTTTATTTACCTGACCCGCCATCAAATCAAACGCTAACGGATCGCGGGCTCAGGGGACTTGCGGTCGGGGAACCTTCGCCTTTACCATTGAGAAAAAATTTTATTAACTTATCCCCAGCTTGGTGATCAGTAAAAAACAGTTCCCAAAAACTCGCTGGTTGACTTGGCGATCGCCCCGATTCTCCTTTCGGCTGGATCGTCGCGTGCCAAATGTCCTGCTGGGACTGGCCCTTGTCACCCTGATGGGCATGGTCTGGAGTCTGGGGCAAGGAGAATATCCGGTGTCACCCCTGGATGTAATCAAGACCCTGGTGGGTTGGCCCACGGCCAATTCAGACGATGGGTTCATCGTCAACACCCTGCGCCTGCCTCGCACGCTGGTGGCCTGGGGCGTGGGCGTAGCCCTGGCGATCGCGGGGACCCTCACCCAGGGCATCACCCGCAATCCTCTAGCAGCCCCCGATATTATTGGTGTTAATGCTGGCGCTGCCCTAGCGGCGGTGACCCTGATTGTTGTATTTCCTGGGGTTCCCGTTGCGCTGCTTCCCCTCGCCGCCTTTGGCGGTGCATTGACCATTGCCCTACTCATCTACTTTTTGGCCTGGAACGAAGGCAGTTCGCCGATGCGCCTAATTTTAGTGGGGATAGGGTTTAGCCTCATTGCCGGAGCAATCACCGATGTGATGATTACCTTTGGGAACATCTATAGCGTCAGCCAGGCTCTGGTGTGGCTGGCAGGGAGCGTTTACGGGCGCAGTTGGGAGCAGTTAGGGGCATTTTTGCCCTGGCTGATTGGGTTTGGTCTGCTGGCCGGGTTGATGAGCCGAGAACTCAATGCCTTGCAGCTCGGCGATGAGGTAGCCCGCAATCTCGGCAGTCGTCTTGAGCTACAGCGAGCGATGCTGCTTTTGAGTAGCGTTGCCCTGGCTGGATCGGCGGTAGCCACCGCCGGCAGCATTGGTTTTGTGGGTCTCATGGCTCCCCATCTCGGGCGTCAACTGGTGGGACCTTCCCACGAAGGGTTGCTTCCGGTCGCGGCCCTCACCGGCGGGGCGCTGGTAGTTTTATCCGATTTGATTGGCCGATTGGCCTTTGCTCCGATTGAACTGCCCTGTGGGATTATCACCGCCCTTGTGGGCGCACCCTACTTTTTATATCTCTTGATCCGCGATCGCCAGCCATGACTCTTGAACCCCAGCTCTATGAATCCCAGTCCTACGCCATTACCGCTCGGAAACTGAGTCTGGCCTACGAAGGCAACATCATTATTCAAGACTTAGATCTGGCAATTCCCCAGGGCAAAATCACCGTGTTTGTGGGGCCGAATGGCTGTGGTAAATCCACACTGCTCAAAGGACTCGGGCGACTCCTGAAACCCAAGACTGGCAAGGTATATCTCGGATCTGACTCCCTTAATCAGCTTTCAACAAAGGCGATCGCACGGCGCTTAAGTCTGCTGCCCCAGGGGCCAACCGCCCCGGAAGGACTAACGGTGCGCGATTTAGTTGCCCAGGGACGCTACCCGCATCAGGGCTGGTTTCAGCAGTGGTCCCAGGAGGATGAACAACAGGTGAATTGGGCGCTAGCGCTAACCCAGATGCAGGACTTTGCGGCGATCGCACTCCATCGTCTTTCTGGAGGCCAGCGGCAGCGGGCCTGGATTGCCATGACCCTGGCACAAAATACGGATATCCTGCTGCTGGATGAGCCCACCACCTATCTAGATTTAGCCCACCAGATCGAGATTTTAGATTTACTCTACCAGCTCAATCAAGAGCAGCAACGAACCATTGTGATGGTTCTGCATGACCTGAACCAAGCCTGTCGCTACGGCAATCACCTAGTGGCCATGAAGGCAGGGGCGATCTATGCTCAAGGCCCCCCGCACCAGGTAATCACTGAGCAAACCGTGCAGACCGTTTTTGGCCTAGACAGTCGGATTATTCCTGACCCGATTATGGGCACCCCCCTGTGCCTCCCCCTCAGTAAGAGGGGAACCATCCCTGCCGCGGTGAGCAAACCGGAGTTTTAGCGGTGACTCATCGCCCGCTGGGGCTCCATGGAATCGCTGGGGACCCCGGAGGATAAGCTACTATTGGATTAAATTTGATCGACGGAATCCGCCAAACGTACCATGACGATCGCGCAGTCTCAGTCGGCCCTTACGCTTCCGGACCATACGCAGTTACCGGAGTCTGACGGTACCTTTGTGAAAAATTTCCAAGAGCATCCTCAAAGTCTTCTGCTGACTGACTCGATCCGTCCTGTCCTCGATCGTTTACATCCCGATGGCCAATATGTCATCGGTCAAGACTGCGGCATTTACTGGCGACTTGTTGACCCCCCTGAGCGAGGTGCGGAAGCACCAGATTGGTTTTATGTGCCTAACGTTCCGCCCCTGCTCAACGGTAAACGACGGCGATCCTATGTACTGTGGCAGGAGATTGTGGCGCCACTCATTGCGCTTGAGTTTGTCTCTGGAGATGGATCTGAGGAGCACGATACCACATCGCCACTTGCAGAAGACGGATTGAAAGCAGGTAAGTTTTGGGTTTATGAACAAGCCATCCGAGTTCCTTTCTACGGTATCTACAATGTCGATCAGGCCTCAGTGGAGATATATGAACTCGTGGCCAATCAGTACCAGCGCTGCATGCCCAACGAACGGGGACATTTTCCAATTCCTCCCCTGGGATTAGAACTTGGCATCTGGCAGGGTTCGTATCTCAACCAAACACTACCCTGGTTGCGCTGGTGGGATAGTCAGGGAGATTTGCTACTGAGCGGTGATGAGCGGGCTGAGCAGGAAAAGCAACGGGCTGAGCAGGAAAAGCAACGGGCGGAACAGGAAAAGCAGCGGGCGGATCGCCTGGCAGAACGACTGCGATCGCTGGGCGTGGATCCAGACCATCTGTAAAATCATTCATTCCATGGCTGCGATTCCTACCCCCTCCAGGGACGGGTGTTTGCGGCCAATGGGCTAGTGCTGCAGAGTCTGGGGGCGATCGCCGCCCTCATCGCTGGACCACTGGCGGAGCAAGGGTTTGCCCCCTGGGTGGAATCCACGGCCGCGCGGGGATGGCTGCAATTGATTTGGGGCAGCATCCCGGGAATGGGTTTAGCCTCGATGTATGGCTTGACCGCTATTATCTTGAGCCTAGTGGGACTAGGGGGCTTTTTCTGGCCAGTTCTGCACCGTCCCCCGCCCGACTCCACAGGAGCCGTCAAGTCTGCACAGCTCTGATGAGACTGGGGGGCTCTGCCGGCCCCGCTTCAGGTATGATTCGGAGCGCGCCCCTCAGCAGGCATTGCATAATCCGCTCATGTGAATCCAACTTCTACGAATCCAACTTTCTCGGCCTGGCGATGAATAATAGTCAATCGATGTCCAAACCACCCACTTCAAGGATTGCGGCCTTACTCTGGCGGATGGTGGCTTATGCCCCACGGCTCTACCTGCTCGATACGCTACTTTGGATTTTCATTGCCGGACTGCCGGCCATTCCTGGACTGCTAATTCGAGAATTCTTTAATGCGCTCACGACCCCATCGTCCGTGCGGCTGTCTCCGCAGGTTCTGATTGCCCTACTCCTGGCCACAGGACTGGCCCGCATTGTGGTCATCTTTGGGGGACGATTCACGAAAACCCAGCATCGCTTTACCATGAGCGCCCTGATTCGCCGCAATCTGCTGGAACGGCTGCTGCATCGACCGGGGGCGTTGCCCTTGAGGAGCGCAACGGGAGACTCGGTGTCTGGGGGCGCCATCCTTAGTTTTTTCCGAGAGGATGCCCAGCAGCTTGAAGATAATGCAGTGGGGACCAACGAACTTCTGGGGGAGGGAATGTTTGCCCTGGCGTCCCTGGCGTTACTGGTGCACATTAATGCCCGCATTACCCTGCTGGTGTTTTTACCCTTGATGCTGATTGCGGGATTGATTCAACGGTTAACCCAGCGAATTAAGCGCTATCGCCGCAACCAGCGGCAGGCAACCCAGGCGGTGACCGGCTGGCTAGGGGAGATGTTTGGGGCGGTGCAGGTCATTCAGGTAGAAGGGGCTGAAGTACAGGTGATCCAGCATCTTCAGCAACTTTGCGATCGCCGAGAGCAGGCCGCCATCCGCGATCGCATGTTGACTCAACTGCTGGAATCCAGCTTTAGCAACCTCGTGAGCTTGGGCACCGGCGGCATCCTGTTGGTGTCCGTGGAATCGATGCAGCAACAAACCCTGAGCGTGGGGGATTTTGCGTTGTTTGTGTATTACCTGGCCTATGTTACCTATTTTCTCGGTTTTTTTGGCGACTTTCTGACCTTGACGAAGCAAAGCGAAGTATCCTTCGAACGCATGGAGCAGTTACTAGACTGCACCGCCACCGATCTGGTCGCCCATCGTCCGCTCTACTTGCCCCCCCTGCTGGGTGGAGTGTCGCCTCTGCCTCCGGTTCATGACCGTCCTGAGAGAGTGCCCCTGCAAACTTTTAGCGCCACCGGGTTGACCTATCACTATCCCGGCAGTTGTAGCGGCATCCGTAATATTTCCCTGCGGATTGAGCGCGGCACTCTCACCGTGATTACTGGCGCGGTGGGCTCAGGCAAGACAACCCTGTTGCGATCACTCCTGGGGCTTCTGCCCCTAGAGGCCGGGGATCTGGCCTGGAATGACCGGCATCTTAACCGGCCTGCACAATTTCTGGTGCCGCCCCAGGTGGCCTATACGCCCCAGGTTCCCCACCTGCTCAGCTGTAGCCTGCGAGAAAATCTCCTCCTGGGACAGGCCGCGTCAGAGGCGGATTTAGAAGCTGCGATCGCCCTTGCAGCCTTAGAGACAGATCTGGCCCAGTTTCCCCTAGGGCTGGACATGCCGATTGGCGTGAACGGCATGCGCCTCTCCGGGGGGCAAGTGCAGCGAGCGGCAGCGGCCCGCATGCTGATCCGCCAGAGCGAACTGCTGGTCTTTGACGATCTCTCCAGTGCCCTGGATTTGGACACGGAGCAGCGGCTCTGGAGTCGGTTGTTTAACGCCCAGGGAGAACAAACCTATCTGGTGGTGTCCCACCGGCCCCAGATTTGGCAGCGTGCCGATCAGATTCTCGTGTTGGATCAAGGCCAGATTGCCTTTTTGGGGCCGCTGCAGGCGCTACCCGAGTCCCATCGCGAATTCCTGGAGGCCAGGCATCCAGCGCCATAGGTCCTCCAGCCCGACAAGAAGATAGAGGGTGAATATAGATAGATGGTAAATATTCTCAACTAAACTATAATGAGGGCACCATTTGGGTTGCTGCTTTGAACACCTTAGTATCCATGCCCCTGACCCTCTCCCAGCAAGACTACCAAGACCTCTTTACGCGAGCTGAGCAGCACCACTATTCGCAGCCCCACTGTTCCCAGAGCTTAGATTCCCAGGGCTTAGATTCCCAAGTCCTAGATTCTCAGGCCCTAGAGTCCCAGACCCCCAATTCACCCCTGCACCTAGCCCCGTTTAATCGGAGCATTCCCTATCCAAAACTTCTGGGGACAGGACAGTTTTGCTCCCTAGATCTGCGTCCAGGCCTGTCGCTCTCCATTGAAGACTATCAGCTCCATGGGCCAGTGGTGGTCGAGTCTCCAGCGCGATCGCATCCCATTGAATATACGTTTTTATGCCAACCAGGCCCTTCCGCCACCGCGTCCCTGGTGCCGCAACAATACTGGCTCTACGGCAGCGGCACTGCCCCTGCGGAGCGGGTAGAGATGCCTGGTCAGGTGCGCACCCTGGCGATTAATGTCCATCTGGATCCGGCGACCTTTCAAGACTACCTTGGGTCCACGACAGACCTAGCCAGTGCGGGCTTAGCCCATCTGGTGCAGCCCCTGGGAACAATTTACTACCAGGGGTCCGGAGTCCCCACCATTGCCATGCAGACGACGGTGCATCAACTGTTGGACTGTCCCTTTCAGGGGATGAGCAGAAAGATGTACCTGGAGAGCAAAGTGTGGGAGTTGATGGCGCTGCTGCTGGTCCAGGAAACGGCGGGTTGCTCGGCGCCACCACTCCGGCTAAAAGCCGACGATATCGAACGGATTCATCAGGCCCGACAGATTTTACTCAGCCGCGTTGAGAATCCCCCGTCTCTGCTTGATCTGGCCCGGCAGGTGGGGTTGAACGATTGCACCCTTAAGCGCGGATTTCGAGAGGTGTTTGGCACCACAGCCTTTGGTTGCCTACACGAGTACCGCCTGGAACAGGCCCGCCAGCTGCTGGCAAACCGGGAGATGAATGTGTCCGAGGTCGCGCACAGCGTCGGGTTTCGCAGCGCCAGCAGTCTCTCGCGCGCTTTTCGGAAAAAATACGGGGTCTCGCCCAAGCAGTACAGTCGCTGGAAGGCGCAGCCGTTATAAAGTTCCGTTTCCGGTTCTTTTTATTCCGTCTCAGACAAATTTTATCCGCTGTCGCTGGACTGAACCTGATAAAGTGCCTTACTAGGAATTAAAGTCAATAAATAGGCCGGACTGGTATCTCAGGGGATATCCGCGGCGGTTAGGTGTGAGCGAGGCAACATGAGACAGCAGGACAAACGGGGGGCAGGACAGGTTTGGGCGATCGCCAGCCTTGTACTGGGCACCGGGATGATTATCGATTCAGCCCAAGCCAACGCTGAAAATTTCGGCTTTGCGGGGTTGGATGTAGGCCATCTGGCCGTCAGCAGCGATGATCCAACCCATCATTCAACCCATCAGCCCACCGCGATCGCCCAGGGGTTGCCCCTGGAAATTACAGCGGTGCAAATCATTCCCCAAGAGGCTGGACTAGATCTGCGCCTGGAAACGAGCGGGGGCGACCTGCCATTGCCGATCTTTGAGCGTGCAGGCAACGAAGCGATCGCTGAGATTCCCAATGCCCGACTGGTACTGCCTGAGGGAAGCAATCGAGAGGAGCGCAATCCCATCCCCGGCATTGAGCGGGTTCAGGTGAACAATCTCCCTGGCGATCGGGTACAGATTGTGCTGGTTGGCACTGACGCGGCACCCCAGATTCAGCCGCTGACGGAGGCCGGACAACTGCAGGTTCGCATTGTTCCCGGAGAACCCAGTTCCGCCGCGATCAACGAGGCACCCGTAGACGGCGATGAGATTGAAATTACGGTCACCGCCGAGCGAGATCCGGCCTATAATCCCCGATCTAGCAGCACCGCCACGGGCACCGAGACACCCTTGCGCGATGTGCCCTTCTCAGTGCAGATTGTCCCGGAGGCGGTGATTGAAGATCGCAACGCCCTGGAGCTAGGCAAAGCTTTGGAAACTACGCCAGGGGTCATCAATGCAGGCGGCCGGGGCACTAGCGTCTTTGGCCCTGGGTTTCTGATTCGCGGGTTTGAAGCCAACGATGGTATCTTTCGAGATGGAATTTCCACCTTTTCCCTCTCGCCCCTCAGTACCAATGACATTGAACGGGTAGAGGTGCTCAAAGGGCCAGCATCCGTCCTCTTTGGCCAGGGAGAACCTGGGGGGATTATCAATCTGGTTTCCAAGCGTCCCCTAGACGAGCCATTTTATGAAATTTCGGGCACCATCGGCAGCTTTGAGACCTATGCTGGGGCCGTGGATCTTTCGGGGCCACTCAATGCTCAAAAAAACCTGAAATATCGCCTGAATCTCTCCTACGAGAACTACGGTAGTTTTCGTGATTTCGTTAACGGCGAGCGGTTCATTGTCTCCCCTATTCTCACCTGGGAGATCAACGACAAAGCCAGCCTAGATGTGTTTGGGCAATATGCCTACAACCGGGAAACCATCGATGAAGGTCTGCCGCTGTTTAGCCAAAGCCCCACGCAAAATGCCATTATCGATCTGCCTCGCCGGCGATTCCTCAATGAAGACTTTGGCGAATTTTCCCAGGATGAATTTAAGGTGGGGTATCGCTTCAACTACGATTGGAACGAAGACTGGTCATTGCGTCATTCATTGCAGTATTTGCAGTACGACCCCCAGCGACTTGCACCCCTATTCAACGATTTTGTGCAGCTTCCCAGCGGTGATTTAGAACGCTTGGAATACTTTGCCGGGGGCAGCTACAAACGTCTGTTTACCAACGGGGAGATCATCGGTCGGTTCCAAACTGGCCCCGTGAAGCATCAACTGCGCTTTGGCGTTGAATATCGCCATGATGTGGAAAAGCCAGAGTTCCAGTTTGATAACCTGTTTGCGCCCATCAATGGGTTCAATCCGGTCTACACCAACGTCCCCTACGCGATCGATCCCACCTTTTTCCGCGATGACCAGGTTGATACCTTCAGTCTCTATCTCCAAGATCAAATTGAGTTTATCCCTCAGCTCAAGCTGCTGGCAGGCCTTCGCTATGACCGCGTCAGTCAATTGCGCACGACGCGCGAACTGGGCAATCCCCGCGAGGAATTTCGCCTCACCGATGAGGCATTCACGCCGCGGGTGGGGTTGGTCTATCAACCCATTGAGCCAGTTTCGCTCTATGCCTCCTACACCACCTCCTTTAACCCGGCCTTTGGGGCCAGCCGCAATGCAGATGGTAGCCCCTTTGAACCGCAAACCGGACGTCAGGTTGAAGTGGGCATCAAAGCCGATCTCAGCGATCGCTTCAGCCTCAATCTGGCCGCCTTTGATATTCGTAAGCAAAATGTGGCCACGGACAATCCAGACACCCCCGATCCCTTTGATCAGATCCAGGCTGGAGAAGTGGCCAGTCGCGGCCTGGAACTCAACCTGGGGGGTGAAATTCTACCGGGCTGGAACCTCATTGGGGGCTACACCTATCTCGATGCCTTTGTGAGTCAGGACAATACCATTCCCGTGGGCAATCGTCTGGCCAATGCCCCGGCCCACCAGTTCAGCCTCTGGACCTCCTATGAAGTTCCCTCAGGGGATCTGGCCGGATTAGGGGCGGGATTAGGCTTGTTTTATGTAGAGGATCGCCAGGGCGACATTGATAACAGCTTTACATTGCCGAGCTACTTCCGCACCGATGCAGCCCTCTTCTACAAGCGTGATAACTGGCGCGTGCAGATCAATCTGGAAAATTTGTTCAATGAACGCTACTTTACAGCCTCCAACTTTGGCTTTAGTGCCAGCCCCGGCGCGCCGTTTAACGTTTCTGCTTCCTTCGCCATCACCTTTTAATGCTCGATGATCTGGACTGCCCATCGCCCGTTAGTTAGCCGTCGCTCCGTCTGGATGGCTGGGCTGTGGGGTTTGTTGCTAGCTTTCGGAGTGGCCGCTTGTCAGCCCCAATCGGTCACGGATCCGCCAACGGATCCAACCTGCCGCTGGGTGGATCATGCGGCCGGGAAAACCTGTGTTCCTGGTCAGGTGCAGCGGCTGGTGACCCTGGATACGGTGTCGTTTGAACATGCGATCGCCCTGGGCCTCAAGCCCCTGGGAACCGTGGATGTGCAGCGCCTGGATGCGCATTTGCAGTCCCATCTAACCGACGTGGTGGATGTGGGCCAGTCCGAGGGCGTCAATTTAGAACGGGTGTTGGCACTCAAGCCGGATTTAATTCTGGGGTTGGACTACCACCAGGAGATTTACAACCGGGCCACTCAGGTTGCCCCCACGGTGTTAATCAACTTTGAGCACAGCGGCCAGTGGAAAGATGTGTTCAAAACCTACGCTCAGGTGTTGAACCGCGTCAGTCAAGGTGAACAGGCGCTGCAAGCCTACCGCGATCGCATTCAGCAGTTTCAGCAGCAACTGGCATCCCAGCTAGATCCTGACCCCCTGTCATCCTTGCAGGTCTCCGTGATCCGCATCTATCCCGATAGCGTCAATCTCTACTTTCGAGACTCCTTTCCCGGAACCATCTTGCAAGATGCCGGCCTGTCCCGCCCCCCCGCCCAAAACCTATCGGCGGATGAGGCCAACCGTCGCTATCAAAATCCGATTCAGGCGGCCCTTAGCCTGGAACGCTTTGATCAGGCCGATGGGGATGTTCTCTTTATCTGGACGGCAGAAAATACAGCCGAAGCCAACCAGGAAGCCCGGAGTCAGTTAAGCGAGCTCCAAAGAGATCCACTCTGGCAACGGCTCAAAGCCGTTCAGCGCGATCGCGTTTATCAGGTGCCCAGCTATTGGATTGGCAGCGGTCCGATCGCCGCCACCGCCATCGTCGAGGACTTGTTTCAAGTTCTGGTGAACCGTGAGCCGACCGGGCGATCAGACCGCTCCCGCTTGCCGGAACGGTTGGGCGGTTAGGTTTGTGTTTCAACCGATCGCATCTCGGCTTCCGAAAGGCTCAAAGCCGCTGCAATTTGCTCGTCGCTCAAGCCGAGCGATCGCAGATTGGCCACTGCCGCCAGCCGAGCCTGCCGCTCTTGCTCAGCCCGCTGCCGCTCTTGTTCAGCCTGTTCGGCACTCCACCGGAGTAAATTTCCATCGGTGTCCCACCAGCGCAGCCAATGGGTGGTGATGCCCAAGCGCTGGCCAAACCAGATGCCTAAAAACAGCGATAGCTCTGGTATCCACCACTGTCCCTGTTCATTAGCGCTCTGGAGCACATACCTGCCATTTTGCAGATGACGCACTTCGAGCTTGGGTTCGTAGGGATCGTAGGTGACGTAGGTGGGCACCTGGAGAATCTGCTCGTAAAAATAGAGCTTGCCGTAGGGAGGAGTGGATCGCACCGACAGCTCCCCCCCGTCCTCATCAGAGAGAAATTCCATCACCACCCCCACGCCACTGCCCTGAAGATGGGGGGTGTAGCTGCGACGAATCACGCCGGGGGCCACCGGGTGAACCTGGGGGACGTAAAACCAGTCGGGAGCTTTGACCACGATTTTGCCGTTGACGGTGGCCACCAGCGCAAAGTTAGAGCCAATTAGCATCTGCGCTTGAATCAACGCTGCGCAGCCAAGCGCATCGGTTAAGGCCGCCGCCAGGGACGGTTGTTGAATATTTTCCACAGGGTCATCGGGCAAAACAAAATCAGCGGGGAGCGCTTCCCAAGTTACCTGGAGTCCGGTGGTAGGGGTTCGGGGCAAAACCATGGGTAATCTTTGGCGCTTCAATACTCTGGCGCGACGATCCAATCATAGCCAATTTTATCGGCATTCACTTTGATGACCAAACACTCCTAGATTCGTGCATGCGTGGGTGTACATGCTGACCTCTGCCATTTTCGCGGAGTTAGGAGTTCAGCAGACTGCCCAGTCCAATTCGTGTTGGGCGTAGGCTTGCAGAAAATAACAAATTCCGGATCAGGATAAAAAAAATCCGGCTCGGCCTCAGATCAAGGTGGAGTCTACCGAAGGTAGCGCTTAGTTTTAAGTATGGCCCTATTGCGTTGTTGTTTCCTGGAGCCTGAGTGAGCCGCCCATGTCCAAAGCAGTCTTGTTTGTCTGTCAATCGTGTCGAGTTTCATCGGAGTCAGATCAGGCGGATCAAGCCCAGATGCAGCCCTGCGAAAATAGCCAGGCAGGTGCCAACCTACTGCGACAGCTGCAACAGCTGCAAACGCAGCATCAGAGCTGTCCCCACTTGGCAGATCTGGATATTCAAGCCGCCGGGTGCCTTTGGACCTGCGATCGCCCCTGCGCCGTTGCCTTCTGCGCGCCGGGAAAACCCACCTATCTCTTTTCTGCAGTCGCCGAAACAGCCGCACCTGCGTTGCTGCAGATGGCAGATCTCTATCTGACCCGCGCGACGGGGCAGATTCCCTGGCCGCAAATCCCCGCCGCACTGCAAAGCGTCGATGCCGCCAGAATTCCACCCCTCGTTGCCGCCTCAGTGGCCCTTGAGTCCTCTACACCCGATGCGATCGCGCCCCTTCCCCTTGACCCTGCCCTGGAAGCTTCCCCTCCTGTTTAAACAGGCTGGACAGCTCCTCTACGACGCTCTCTATCCCCAGCGAAAACAGGTGCTGGGATTGACCGTTGTCCTGTTCAGCACCATTGGCCTCCAGATCCTCGACCCGCAGATTATTGGCTACTTTATTGACACCGCGATCGCCGGCGGCTCCCAGCACCTACTCTGGCGCGCGGCAGGGCTTTATCTGGCCATCGCCCTGCTGATTCAGGCCGGAACAGTCGTGACCACCTACCTGAGCGAGAGAATTGCCTGGCAGGCCACCAACCGGTTACGCCTTGATCTCGCCCATCATTGCCTGCACCTTACCCTCCCCTTTCATCACCAGCATCCTCCAGGATCGCTAGTGGATCGAGTGGATGGAGACGTAACCCTTCTGGCCCGATTCTTCTCACAATTTGTGATTCATCTGATCGGGAATCTGCTGCTGCTGCTGGGCATTCTGGTTGTCCTCTGGTTTCAACACCCCCTGGCCGGAATCATCCTGACCCTCTTTTCTGGCGGAACCCTGGCCTTTCTTTGCGGTCTGCATCGGATCGCCCTGGGCCCCTGGGGACGCTATCTCCAAGTGAGCGCCGAATACTTCGGCTTCATGGGAGAGGTCCTCCAGAGCCGCGAAGATCTGGTGGCCAATGGGGCTTCTCGCTACGTCATGCATCGCTTCTATCAGATCTTGCAGCGTTGGCTTCCTCTCTACCAAACCGCCCGTCTGAGCAGCACCTTGCTCTGGGCCAGTTCCGTGGGCAGCTTTACCCTGGGGCACGGAATAGCGCTAGCCCTGGCGGCTTACCTCTGGCGTCAGGAAACCCTCTCCCTGGGCAGTGCCTACCTCATTTTTCACTACACCCAACTGCTGAGCGACCCCATCGAGCGAATTCGCGAAGAACTGGAGGGCATCCAGCAGGCTCTGGCCAGCGTGCAGCGCGTCCTCGATCTGCGCCACACCCCTCTACCGCGCCATGCCGTCGATCCAGTCCCGATTCCCGTAGCCCCTTGGAGCATTGAATTTTCGCAGGTTGGATTTCGCTACGACACAGCGGAACAGCCCTGGGCCTTACAGGAGGTCTCCTTTCAATTGCCCGCCGGACAGGTGCTGGGTCTTTTAGGACAAAGCGGCAGCGGCAAGTCCACCCTAGCCGCCCTGTTATTGGGGCTATATCAACCGCAGCAGGGTCAAATTACCCTCGAAGGCATTCCCCTCAACCACCTGTCCCTTCCAGCCCTCCGTCAACAGATGGGGGTGGTCACTCAATCGGTACAGCTTTTTCAGGCCAGCCTTCGGGATAACCTGACCTTCTTTAATCCCGTCATTTCCGATCAGCACATTATGGCAGCGTTAGATCATCTACATCTGGTGGATTGGCTCTTAGGACTGCCTCAGGGCCTCGATACCATGCTGGGTGCCAATGGGGAGGGAATATCGGCAGGTCAGGCCCAGATGCTCGCCTTTACCCGTATCCTGCTTAAAAATCCGGGTCTCGTCATCTTGGATGAAGCGGCTTCCCGACTCGATCCCACCGCTGAGCAATGGATGGGACAGGCCCTTAAGTCTCTGTTACAGGGACGAACTGGACTCATCATCACCCATCGCCCGCAAACACTCCAGCAGGCTGATCAGATTTTAATCCTCCAGGGGGGGAAAGTGGTGGAGTACGGCCATCGCTTGACTCTTTTGAGTCATCCCCAATCTCAATACGGTCAACGCCTGCGCCAGGATGGACAGACGGGCAAGTCAGCGGGGCAATTCTAGGTGTTTAGCGTTTTCTCGTTAGCTCGTGGCGCTAGATTCTCGGCTGCGCTGTTTTACCCTATAACCGAGTTCTGGGCTGACCGGCAGGCTGGCCTCCCCACTGCGCCCGGCGACTCATAATGTGCTGAGCCGCCTCCCAGAGATAGCGTGGAATTTGAGGGTCAGGGCAGTTTTGATTCAACAGGTCATAGCTATCATGGAGCGAGAAATGGAGGCCGACTCTGGAAGCACTATCTAGCACGGACTGCCGCTCCGGTGACTCTGGCGTCACGTGGCCCACAAAAAAATCAGTCCAGCGATCGCCCTTGATCCGCTGGACTCTAATTGAGGCTGACTGGCGCCGAGGGGGTAACGCTCGGCTGAGACCAACAAGATTCCAGCCAGGAGGCCAGTTGAGGGCGCTTTGCCAAAACCTGACGAACGACGCTGTGGATCTGGACAATCTCAACTCCATTGCTTACCTCAACGACTAGGTTTCCAGCACGGTCACAGTAGGAAGGAATAGACAGATCCGATAGGCGACGCTGGATGTGCCAGCGATCGCAGCGCGGCACATCCAAAATACCTTGCATACTCTTCGCGCAATAGCTACTCTTTCCCATCGCACAACTCCAGCATCATAAACTCAGCTTATTGAAAATTTTAATCAACTATCGCAACTGCCCCTACCGTAACAGCTTCTCCTTACAGATGCAACTAATTATCAACTAAGAAGCTCTGGACCACTCTGGGACACCTATTGAGAATCTTTATTAGAGAATAGTCCCTGCGTCTGCCGGACTCCCCAGGGCCGCATGGACCAGGGTTTGAGGATTGGGGCGCGTGAAGATTTGCCCCGTGGGCTGTAACTGGACGGCAGGCCCCCCCTTGCATTCCCCTAAGCAATCGGTGGAGATCACGCGCAAGCGAGAGTCGAGCCCTGCGGACTGGATTGCCGCCGTGATTTGCCGCTGCAGCTGATTGGATCCCCGTCGCCCACAGCCTTTTGACTGGCAGACCGCAATGCAATCTGGTGTGGGCATCTCCAGAGATGGAGGTAAAGACCCAGCACCGGGACCCACTGCAAAGGCTTTGATCTTGACTTTTCCGGCTTTCACCGTCTTTAAAATTGAGATCTCAATTGATTCTCCAGGCTGCGGAGACCACTGGGGGACAAGGCGAAACCACTTTGAGGCTTTAATCGTTTGGGAACCTTGCGCCGTTTGCAACTGAATCGCCGCAATTCGCCCTGCTTTCTTTTGCTGAAAGGCAATAAATGTTCCCCCGAGGGTCAGAGATTGACAACCGTAGAGCATGGACCTTAATAGTTGTGTGACAAGGACTGAGAAGGATGAATTTAAGCTGTGATAGCCTTCTAACGGAAGTGGTTATATGAAATTAATTTGCAATAAAATTCATTATAGCGGTCCGAAGGAATTCACGAACTTGCCTTCCAGGATGGGGGTTCTCCCTGCACCGCGGTGGGAATATGGGCAGCAGACTTAATGAACAAACCATAAAGGAATAGCCTCCCCCAAAGAATTAGCGCTATACTCTGAGCTGTGCAGAGGGAGAAATTTGCCCCGGATTTCAATTCACAGGCAGGATTCTCACTGGCATCCATCCTGCATACATCAGGATCTATAGAAATTCTCAAAAGCTGGAGCAAATCATGTCAACCCAAACGGGGATCGTTCAAGAATTTGGGGTTGTTGTTGCCAATCCCTTAGGCTTGGAACATTCAACAACAGAGCCTATTTGCGAGGGGATGAATGTCTTGCTTGCAAGTTTCCAAGCCCTTTACTTGCAGTACCAGAAGCATCACTTTGTGGTGGAAGGCGCAGAGTTTTATCAGATCCATGAATTTTTTGAAGACTGCTACGACAAAACCCAAGGGCATGTGCATGACATTGGGGAGCGTTTAAACGGATTAGGGGGCGTTCCGGTGGCTAGTTTTCAGCGCCTGGCTGAGCTCTGCTGCTTTTCGCCAGAGGCCGATGGCAGCTTTGACTGCCGAACCATGATTGAGCATGATTTGGCCGCAGAGCAGGCCGTGATTGCCGTCTTGCGTCGCCAGGCAATTCAAGCGGAAAGCCTGGGCGATATGGCCACCCGACACCTCTACGAACAGATCCTCCTCGAAACTGAGGAACGGGCCTATCACCTGAATCATTTCTTGGCCGATGACACTCTGGTGCGTCTGCCCTAGTCTCCCCTGGGGCTTCGGGTTTTGTGTCCGTCTTTATGTGTCCGTCTTGATAAGAACTAGCGGTTGACCCTGGAGCACTGCCAAGGGCAGTGGCTCCAGGGTTGCCAGAGGAGCCGTTGACAACATCTAGGGGCCTGCAGACACTGCAGGTCATCCGTTGAAGAACTGGGCGGCACCTCCTCCCAGAGCCCCCAGGAGCAAAACCCAGGGGGGGCGCACCTTAAAGCCAAAAATGGCAATCATGGCGACTAGCGCCAAGGCAAGCGTCACTGGACTGACCACCGCTGTGCGAGCCAGGGTGTAGGTGACCCCCACCATGAGTGCGAGAGAGGCCACATTCACTCCATCTAAAAATGCGCGCAGGCTGGGGTGAGTGCGCAGGGTTGAAATCCAGGGCGTTATCAAGCCCACGAGCAGAAAGGCGGGTAAAAAGATACCAATCGTCGCGGCAATTGCGCCAGGAAATCCCGCCACTAGGTAGCCAACGAAGGTGGCGGTGGTCAGTACCGGACCAGGGGTCATTTGGCCAACCGCGATCGCGTCCAGGAGTTGTTGAGCGGTGAGCCAATGCCAACGCTCCACTAGGTCACGTTGCAAAAAGGCAAAGAGCACGTAACCGCTGCCGTAGAGCACCGATCCCACCTTCAGAAACACCCAAAAGACAGCGGTCCACTGGGGAGAATCCGGCGCCTTGGGCAGGGTAGCCCAGGGCGAGGTGCCCAGGGGGAACAGCAGCCCCGGCCAGAACCTGGTCTGCCCGAGGCGCACCAACAGTACGGCAATACCGCAGATCAGCAGCAACAGCAGTTCATTGATCCCCAGGGCGAAGCCTACCAGGGCTGCAATTGCCACCAGCGCTGTCGTTCGGTCTCGCACAGCTTTGCGCCCCAAGGTCCAAACCGCCTGCAAAATGATGGCAATGATGACGGCCTGGATACCAGATAGCCAGCCAGCCAGTTGGGGCACCGTTTGATAGCGCTGATAGAGGACAGCAAGGGCGCCCACGAGACTGACCGCTGGCAGCATAAAGCTAATCCCGGCTATCCAGAGTCCTGACCATCCGGCCCGACTGTAGCCGATGTGTATCGCCAGTTCCGTGGAGTTGGGGCCAGGAATCAAGCTAGTCAGCCCCATCAGATCTAGCAAGGTTTCGGGGGACATCCACTGGCGTCGCCGCACCACCTCTTCGTCCATCATGGCGATATGGGCCGCAGGTCCCCCAAAGGCCAGGGTCCCCAGCCGCCCAAAGACCCAGGCCAGCTCCACTAATTTGGCCCAACCTCTGAGCTCCCCCGGCTGAGACGCTCCAGGGTCAGGAGAGGAGGCTGCCGAGGCCGCAGAGGCGGGCTTCAAAGAGGGGTCGGAAGATTCGGTAGACACGATTTTAACAATCCGTAAACTGGCTCCTTGAGCCAAACTGTAGACGGTTGCTAAATCTCAACACAATAGCGAGGAATACAAATTATTCGTCACACTTTATCCGTCACACTTTATCCGTCACACTGGAGAGTTTCGCGCGTCGGACGGTGGGTTGTGGGGTTCGTGCCTGCGGCGATTTCACACAGGGCGGCGCGGGCATCGTCTCGCAGTTCTACATCGGTAAAGTCTGCCCCCTGGATTGTGGCGCCTTCAAACTGGGCGCTGTTGGCAAAGGCTCCCTCCAGATTGGCATTGTTGAGGTTAACCCCCACCAGCTCTGCAGAATCCAGGGTGGAATGACGGAGGTTTGCCCCCTCCAGATTGGCGCCCCGAAATTTAGAGCCAAATAGACTCACGCCCTCCAGATTGCTCTGGCTGAGATTGGCGTTGCGGAGGTTGGTGAAGGTGAAGCTAGAATCGGTCAAGTCCTGACCAGAAAAATCTGCATTGGCTAAATTCACCCGATCGTAGACCTCTGCCCAGGCTGGCCTGGCCCAAAGATTCAGCCACAGAACCACCAGTGCCCCCAAAAGGAGCAGAAGACTCAGCAGTCGTCCGCGCGATCGCGACCGAGAAACGCGCCGGGGCGTGGGATCAAATACAGTCATGGGGAAAAGGGATGGTATCGCTAATGTCCTCATCATCGCAAAAAAGCCTACCTTCGGAACTGCCTTCGGAACAAAATGGCGGGGATTGATTCGGTCTGTCCTCAGTCGCGATCGCCCATGACAAACAGTCCCAAGCCCAGGGCATTGGGGGAAAGCGCCTGGGTCCCCAAAATCGCCACAAAATCCTTTGCCTGCGGTTTGCCGCGATTAGCGCCAGTGACGCCTCGTGCAATAGCCAAAGCACAGCAGCCTTGGGTGACTTGATTCCGCTGGTCCCATTTGCGGCGTGCTTGAATATGGACCGGAGAAGATTGGAGGTATTCTCCAAACAGGTTAAATTTGCGATCGTGCGTATAAATGACCCCAAGATCCATGCGCTCTTGGGCAAATTCATCAAAGCCCTCCAGAAAACCAATGCCCGCCAAGCCGCTATGGGCTTCCAGGTCAGCCAGGATTTTTTTCGCCTTCGGCAAGGAGGTTTGCACCATGACCACGGGCAGCCCCTCCCCGGTGCCCACGATCTCCGCCTCAACCCCCTGCACCTTCGGCGCCAGGTCCTCATAGAGCCCCCAGGGCAACATGCCAATGGAAACCAGAGCCTTATCAGGAATCAGCGTATCTTGAATACTGAGCTGATCATCTAAAAGCCCCATCAGCTCTGCGGGGTCTAGATCCTCAGCCTCCGGTGCCGGCACTGCCAGATCCAGCAGGTTCATCGAGAGGTCGGGCAGCGTTTTCAAGGTAACCTTGCGGATCAGATCGGGCTGCTTGGGCAAGGGCTTGATTTGATAGGTCCCCTTCAACTCCGGAAAGTCCTCCTGGAGAAACCGGCGACGGGAGCGCTGCAGAAACTTGAGGAACCCCTCCAAACTGGCCAGCATGGCCACAGCCTCCTCCTCTTCCAGAAACGGACGGAGCCCTTCTAAGGGATGGATGGTGCCAAGGTTGAACTCGGGAACCCTGGCCAGGAGAGGCTTGCTCTCTGGCCAGGAATCGGGGGTATCGTAGTTTAGAAACAAACAGTCCTGGCTGAGAAAAATTGATTCTAGATCTTCCTCCTCCGCTTGCTCGAACTCGAGATTTTGTCGATCACAGGCTGCCTGCCGAAATTCTCGCAGAGAGTCCAACGATCGATAGAGCAGCAGCCCGAACTCCATGCCCATTTGCCCTAGACAGCACAGGTAGTAGGTTTCGGTCTGTTTAGGAGAATTGGGATCTTGGAGGGTGATCTCAATGATGTGGTGATCGGCTAGATCCGTCCAGGGCGCCGCTGCCCAAATTCTCCTGGCCAGGGACTCTAGCGCCTTTTGAGATTGGGGCGGAAGGGCCGATCCGTAGGTGGAGGACATCACCTCCATACTCTGAACAATCTCATCAATGAGCGGTAGCTCAGGGTTGTAAAGAATATCGATGGCTAAATCCTGAAGGGCTCCGCGCAGAAAAAACTGCTGCTGGCGATCGCGCACGTAGATTTGGCGTGGGCAGACCGGAGCCGCAGGACCATGGGGATATTCAATGGCCTTGATCAAGGTGCGAACCAAAACCTCTGGCCCTGCCGTGGCCGGAACGATATCCATCGCCCGAATCACCTTGGCATCGTCAACCCAGAGAACCCACTCCGACTCCCCGGCCAGATCAACGCCACCGCGCCCTTTAAAAACTGCCGGTAGCGGACGGCGATCGCCCTCCCAAATGCCTTCGTCCTTGGGTAAAGATTGTAACCGCCGCACAGTTGAGGAGCTGAGTAAAGCCATACCACCGATGAAAACTAATGACCCGCCGGTTGGAGAACCGTTGAACTCAATTAACCGAGCCATTATCTCTCATGACTTTGGGCCATGGAGCGAGTTCGATGCAAAAACACACGTTTTCAGCGTTTAAGTTGCGTTTTGTAAAGCTGAGGGGCCAGTCTCCTGGGGGAGGTTGGATCCCCGATGCTTTGCCAGCAGCCCCAGGCATCCAGCCTAGGCCGGACGTCGCTCAAACTCTCCCCAAATGGCCAGGGTTAAGCCGGGGTGCTGCAGATTGACAAACATCGTCAGCGGATCGGTGGAAAAGCAAACGCCCGCAAACTCTGAATTGTTAAGGGCGTTGCGGGCAAAGGGATAGAGATGGCCCTGGGCATCCACCCCGCGCAGATATTGATCGCTCGCTCCGTCTTCGCACACAAACAAATCGCCAAAGGGTGCCACCGTAATATTGTCAGGAAAGTCCAGAATCTCCTGCTGGTTGGGCTCCACAAACAGGCTAAGGGTACCGCCTTCTTCTGGATGGGATCCGGGCAGGTAGCGCCAAATTTGGCCGGTGCGGTTTGGTCCACCGTCGGTACAGGTCAAGTAGAGGCTCCCATCGGCATAGACCAATCCCTCCCCGCGGGAAAACTGGGCAGCGCCCTTCTGAAACCCTTCCTGGCGAACGGTGTCGGTGGGCGGGTCGGGCTGGTCAATGGCGACCCACTCAACGCTGTGGCTTTGACCCACCTGGAAGCCCGTGCGGGTGATCGCCTGGGGCTGCTGACGAATCTTGAGCGCTTCTAGTCGACCGCCTGCGGCCAGGTTTTCAGGGGATTGGGGAATAAATCGATAAAAGAGGCCATCGACTCGATCTTCGGTTTGATAGACTATACCGGTTTTCGGATCTATGGCTACGGCTTCATGGTTAAAGCGGCCCATGGCTCGCAGCGGCTCTGGCACGACCGGCTCCTGGGCAGAGGCCGGGACTTCAAAGTTATAGCCGTGGGGACGGCGGACTGCATGCTGCCCCGGCATGGAGACATCTTCCTCGCAGCTGATCCAGGATCCCCAGGGGGTTGGGCCGCCCGCACAGTTACGACAGGTTCCCACCAGGGAGCTGTACTGCTTGACTAGCTGGCGATCGCGGTTCACCACCAGCGTGGTGGTTCCCCCAGGGCAGGCCCTGTCGTAGGCATTAGGACCCAGCACTGCCGGGGTTTGAGCCGGACTCAGTTCATGGTTACACACCAGCACAATTGAGCCATCGGCCTGGGCAAAGGCCGCCATTCCGTCCGGTGCACCCGGCACGGGGTGGCCATCGCTCATGGGATCGCCCGTGCGGGAAATCACTTTATAGGCAAACCCCTCAGGCAGATCTAAAATTCCCTGGGGGTCAGGGAGGAGGGGGCCATAGCGCAGGGTTTCAAAGGCTTTTCCCTGCGCGAGCCGAGAGGACAGTAATCGCAACGGATCGAGGGTTAGCACCGAGGCTATCCCCAATCCAGACCAGGTCAAAAACGCACGACGAGAAAGGGCCAAGTTCTCCTCCTAGGGCTAACAATCTTATAGGGGGTTAATAAGATGATTGGACTAGAGTACCCGCGAATTGAATTCCAGTCATGATACGCCCAATACATGACCGAGTTTCCCTCCATTGCCTCGCTGGGGTCTAGAATTCAGGTTTGCAAGCAGCGGATCTCACGCAGGACCCATCTCATCCAGGGCCGCAGTACCCAGCGTTGACAGGATGGCTTAGGATGGACTACAGCATGTTTTCTGTCAGATGGCACTAAACCTATGGCCCTTATTATTACGGGTAAGAAATTTATCAAGGATGTAGAAACCGCCGGGGCAGTTGGGGCCTACGTCCCTCTTGAAGGTGGATTTGAGGGACGCTATAAGCGGCGCCTGCGGGCCGCAGGCTATGCCACTCAGTTTGTGTCGGCACCGGGTCTTGGGGATGTCTCCGCCTTTATGACCGATGTACACGGAGTCCGGCCTCCTCACCTGGGCAAGCAGGACCTGCGCCGGTTTTTTCTGCCCCCATTTCTGACCTATCACCTGGAAAATTTACCGCCGCGGGCCAAGGGACTGGTGCTCTGGCTCTACGATGGCAAAAAGCTCACCCAGCAGGAGCTGGCCTATTTTTGTGATCTGACTCAGCAGGAGCCCCGCCTGAAGGTGGTGGTGGAGCTAGGGGGCGATCGCAAGTTTTCCTGGAAGCCATTGCGCTCTGCGCTGGAAGCGGCCTAGATGCTGGATCTTAAGGGGTGACAGGCGATGCGAGAGCCCACGCCCCTCCAGGCCCTCCGAGAAGGTCACTGGTTTAAACTGATTTGCGGGGCGAGCTTTCAGCATTTACCCTCAGTGCGCACCCTTACCCTGGCCTATGCCATTGCCGGAGCTGACTGTATCGATGTGGCGGCAGATCCAGCGGTGATTCGCATTGCCCGCGAAGCTCTAGATCTTGCCCAAACCTACAGCGCCAATGCGCCCTGGCTGATGGTGAGCGTCAATGATGGGGAAGATCCCCACTTTCGCAAGGCCCAGCTTGATCCGCGCCGCTGCCCTGGGGACTGCTCCCAGCCCTGTGTGGATATCTGTCCGACGGAGGCGATTACGCCCCGATCCCTTGCCCAAATGGGCGTAATTGAGGACCGCTGCTATGGATGCGGTCGCTGTTTGACCCGTTGCCCCATTGACCAAATTGTGGCGCAATCCCATCAGGTGCATCTAGCCGATTTGCTGCCCGATCTGCGATCGCTTGCGGTTGATGCGCTGGAAATCCATACCCAGGTTGGGCATTTCGAAGCCTTCCAGCGGATCTGGCAACAGGTGAAGCCCCTGTTGCCTCACCTCAAGCTGTTAGCGATTAGCTGTCCTTACGCGCCAGGGGTACTGGACTATTTGCACTCGATCTCTGCCATCCTGCCCCCCCTGCCCTGCCCACTCCTGTGGCAAACGGATGGTCGCCCCATGAGCGGCGATATTGGCGGAGGAGCGACGCGAACCACGGTCAAGTATGCGCAGCAGGCCCTCAGGGCGAATCTGCCTGGATATATTCAGGTTGCTGGAGGCACCAATGCTCACACCGTAACGAAATTAAAGGCCCTGGGCCTGTTTCAACCCTTGAGTTCCCTGGCCCCCACTCCTCGTCGCGCCAGGGACGGGTCCCCGGACTCATCCTGCTCAAGGCTGTCCGATCAGACCAGTCCGATCCGCCGATCCGCCGTTTCAGGTCTGGCCTACGGCAGCTACGGGCGATCGCTCCTGGAGTCCATTCAGGCCGATCTGGATCAGCTCACCTACGGTTCCCCTCGCCTAGAGGACGTGCCCCCGCTCATGGCGTCAGCCATCGCCAAGGCGCAGTCCCTCGTTGCCCCAGTGAAATCAAGGTAGCGATTAAGATCTTGGATGAACTGGGGCGGGTTTGCCCCAGCCTTCAGAGCAAATTGCGTTAGAGTATCGGCAGGACCATCCTTGACCTCTCCCGTCAACCTGTTCCGCCCCTTGACAGTTGCTCCTTGAAAGTTCAGTTCAGTCTTCGCATGGTGGATTTTAACGTCCCTTCCCTGTCTCCAGAAGTTAGTGATCTTCCCAAACTGCTGACGATTCTGCCCATGCATCTTCAGCAAGCCCTTGAGCGCCATCCGGATTACCACCAGCTCATTGAGGTTATTTTGGATCTTGGCCGTCTGCCGGAGGCCCGATTTCCCCAAAAAGCGGAGTTTCTCTCCGACCAGGTGATTCGCCGCAGCGACCTTGACTATTGCATTGAGCGCGTGGGTCAGTTTAGCGGGGATAATCGTGCCGGAATTGAGCGCACCCTGCATCGCATCAGCGCCATTCGGAATCGTCAGCATGAAATTATAGGGTTGACCTGTCGGGTCGGGCGCTCTGTGTTTGGCACCACCAGCATGATTCGAGATCTGGTGGAAAGTGGTCGCTCAATTTTAATGCTGGGGCGTCCTGGGGTGGGAAAAACCACTGCCCTGCGAGACGTTGCCAGGGTGTTAGCCGATGAACTAGACAAACGCGTTGTTATTATTGACACCTCCAATGAAATTGCCGGAGATGGGGACATTCCCCATCCCGCCATTGGGCGGGCGCGGCGCATGCAGGTGGCTCGTCCTGAGCTACAGCATCAGGTAATGATTGAGGCTGTGGAGAACCACATGCCCGAGGTGATTGTCATTGACGAAATTGGTACGGAACTAGAAGCGTTGGCCGCTCGAACGATTGCTGAACGAGGCGTGCAGCTCATTGGAACCGCCCATGGCAATCAAATTGAAAATTTAGTCAAGAACCCGACCCTGTCAGATTTGGTGGGGGGCATTCAATCGGTCACCCTTGGTGATGATGAGGCGCGGCGGCGCGGCAGTCAAAAAAGTATTTTAGAACGTAAGGCGCCTCCGACCTTTGATATTGCGGTGGAGCTGACCGAGCGCTATCGCTGGGTGGTACATCAAGAGGTGGCAGAGACAGTGGATCTGCTACTGCGAGGGCGACAGCCCCATCCCCAGATTCGCTCCCTCGACAAGAGCGGTAAGCTGGTGGTGGAAAATCCCGCCCCCGCTCCGGCACCAGTAGCCGCAGAAGATCGAGTGACGCCGCTCTCGTTGGCGGGCTGGCAGATGTCAGGGCGGATGACGCCTGTTTCAGCGGCCTATCGCGCTTCCAGCTCAGACGCATCCCAGTTTCAGCAAATGCTAGAGGATTCATTCCAGGAGCGCGATCGCTTTGGGAATCGGGCTCACCAATCAGGCCCCAACGGTGAGGATCTGCCCCTTCATGTGTATCCCTATGCGGTGAGTCGATCCCAGCTAGATCAGGTCATTACCAGCCTGAACTTGCCCATTGTGCTGACCAAGGACTTAGAGCATACGGACGTGATTTTTGCCCTGCGATCGAACATTAAGCACCATGGCAAGCTGCGTCAGATTGCCCGAAATCGTCAAATCCCTATTCACACCATTAAGTCCAGCTCCATGCCCAATATTGCCCGCGGGCTTCGGCGATTGTTGAATATGGAGGAGCCTGGTAAATCTGAGCTGATTGATTTCCAGCTCATGACCACGGGCAAGGAACATGATGAACTCGAAGCGCTGGAGGAAGCGCGGTTAGCCGTCGAGCAGATTGTGATTCCGAAGGGGCAGCCCGTGGAGCTGCTGCCACGTCCTGCAAATGTGCGGAAGATGCAGCATGAGCTGATTGAGCATTACCGATTGCAGTCGCGTAGCTTTGGCGACGAACCCAACCGTCGGCTGCGGATATATCCAGCTTGAGGTGCTGGGGCTTAAAACGGCAGAAAACCGCTTCAATATGCTGGTGCTTGCAAAAAAACCTAGTGATCAGGTGAAGTGAGAATTGGCGTGGACGTTCCCATTTTTTTGTCGGTATTTCTATACAACTGCCGGTTACTTCAGGAATGGTCACAGACTGCCGACGTGCCGCTGAGTTTCTCTCGGAAGATGACGAGCAAGATGATGAGACGCTGAGGCGATAGGCTCACCAGGAGGCTAGATACCCAACTGCGATCGCCGTCTTGAGGAGCGGGGCGATCGCCCTTAGTGATGCAAAATATTTTGGTCGTAGGAAAAGTATGGGCTGAGGTACAAAACCAACTTTAATTTTATTGGTTCAGAGTACTTGGCGAAGCACCTTCAGGGGATTGGAGGGGCTGATGATTCAGCCATGAGAGAAGACCTAGTGATTCGGCTGGCCTCCCAATTGAGAGAGTTGGCGCGGGGCGATGGTCTGCGACCGGCCTGCGGCCATCGCTGGGTAAAGATCTGATTTCAGGCCAAAGGTGATGCCTCTGGAGCGGCCTAGGCGATCGCTGAGTGAATTCGCAGGGCAGTGAGGTTTGGAAGCAGAGTAGGGCGCTGTTGGGGCGATCGCTCCATCAATCAATTACAAGAATCTAGGGGCGATCGCACTCCCTTTCCCCCTTTGTTGAGAACAGCGTTTGTTCATGGAGGTGATGCCGTTTGACTCGATGAGACATCGGATCGAGCGATCGTTTATGAGATGGAAACACGTATTGCCACCCCCAGGTGCGTCCTAAATTAGGATATTTTTGGGCGAGGGCATAGGGAAGGGATGCCTCTCCATAGCCTTGGCTAAGATCAAACTGGAAAAGCCGCTGGGCAAACTGAAGCTGAAGTTGAAGGCCAGCAATCAACGATTGGGGAAGCATCGTTAGGCGATCTTTGTAGCCCTTGCCATCCCTCACCATAATTTGTCAATAATCAAAATCCAGATCTTTAACGCGCAAGTGCAAGCATTCATTCAGACGTAGCCCTGCTCCATAAAGCAAACTCGTCATGATGTAAAAGACTCCTCCCAAATTTGCCAAGATCTTTTGCACTTCTTCACGGGAAAAGACAACAGGCAACCGCTGGGAACGATGCGGTCGTTCAATTCCTTCAATGAAAGGCACCTCGATTTGTAAGACCTGCTGATAGAGGAACAGGAGGGCACTCAAGGCCACATTTTGAGTGGATGGAGCAATATGCTTGTGGAGCGCAAAAGATGACAAATAATCACGAATTTCTGAGACGCCCATTTCTCTTGGATGGCGCATGTGGTGAAATCGGATGAAGTCACGAATGTAATAGAGATAGGACTTTTCCGTCTTGAGACTGAAATGTTTTAGTCTAGCTGTAATTGTTATCTGTTCAATTAATTTTGGCGCATGAGAATCAAGTGAGGAGGCTGGCATGACTCAGAACATGTAAAGAAATGAAACACTCTATTTCAGGAAACGGGGATCCTCAGTACCAATAATAGTACACATATACCATATTTAAGTTGGTATAACACCCCTCCATTGGGATGTTAAATTTCAGAAATATTTCTAACATCCTGATTAAAGGGTGTTAAACTTAACAGCCACGCTTAACATGACTTTTAGGGGAGTTAGACGTCATGATGATGTCTAAATCATAGTTATACGGCTCTAGGCTGTCGGTCTGGACGCAAGCGGAAGATCTTGCTGAGGTAGCCCTTCTCAAATTCCGCTCCTAGTGAGTTTGTAAGAGTCGAAATTGTTAGAGGAGGAGGCAGGGATGATGTCAAAGAGGTTGATACAAGCTCCTTAGCACCAAAGCACTTGCCATTCTTGGTGAATTTAGGGGAAAACTGAGATGTGGCATTCATTACTCTGACCAATGGTTATCCAAGCATACCGAACACAACCCTACATGACGACGCATGAGAACCGTATATTTGATGCGTTGCTAGGCAAGTTAGAAGAGATCTGGGGTAGCTCAGAAGAGATTGTTCTCCTTCTGGGTAATTTTCAATGCCAAGGATCTGAAATTGATGCAGCGGTTTTGAAGAAAAACAGTATCACCGTTATCGACTTCAAAGACTATGGAGGACTGATCAAATTCTCAGAAAATGGTAGATGGCTTGCAGATGGAATTGAAATCAAGGGAGGAAACAAACCAAATCCATTTATTCAAATCAAAGATAATAAGTTCGCATTACTTAAAGTCTTAGAAAAAGTCCAATTTTCTTCGGGTAATCAGCCAAATCTAGGTCATATATCTGGGCTGGCACTTTTCCATAAACCTATTAAATTTGACGAAAAACAACTACCTCCTAATATTGAAAGGTGGTTTCATGTAGTTGATTTTGATCATGCAGTAGAGCGACTGTCACAAATCACAAGTCGAGAAATTAATCTTTCCAATCAAGATTTAGAACGAATTTCAGAGGCGCTATCTATTCCCGAATACGTTCCAGTAGGCTCAGGTACTAAGGCTGCAACATCCTCTGTGAAAGGATTCGACAGAGAAAGGATAGAATTTCCTGATTCTTTGCACCATGCAATCTCTCAAGTTGAAACGTTTCTAGAATCACCAGAGAGAATCATGATTCTTACTGGAATGATTGGAACTGGTATAGAGCAGGTGATGATTGCCACTGCCTCTGTAGCACTGAAGAATGGTCGGAACTTCACTATTCTTGCTCCTAATCATCGTATAGCATTGCGTTATGAAATTGAAGCTGACAGCATTTACACTCATATCTATTCAGCAAATCCAAAGCTTGATAAAGAAAAATTTGTCTATGAACTGCTAGAGAATAAGGAGGTTGGCAACCATCTATATATTGTTGGCGATGCACATTTGATCTCAGATTCAATATTTGAAACAGATGATTCACGTTATGGTAGTGGTCAACTTCTCACAGATTTTTTGAATTTTTCTGGAATTTCAGATTCTGAACGACAAATCATATTTTTGGGCGATCCCTTTCAACTAACACGTGGCAAGGCAGATGAGTCTGCACTGTGTAATGATCGGTTGCAAGCCATCACCAGCTTTAAAGTAAACGAAGTCTATCTTGATCGTATTCTTTCCGATCAGGAAAACAGTTTGTTTGTTATTAACTGTCTAAGATTGGCACAGTGTATTAAAGAGGAAGCATTTAATCAGATTCATATTGCCACAAACACTTCTCAAGTTATTGAGGCTCCATCTGAGCAAATATCTAAACATCAAATACTAGAGAAATTATTTATTGAAGACCCGAAGTCCACAAAGTTTATTTCTTTTACTCATGCAGAAACTAATCAAATAAATAATTGGATAAGGAGAAAGGTTTTTGGACGTGCAGATAACATTTCTCCAGGTGATATCGTGCATATCCACAATAGTTTCTCTGTACGAAATAAAGATGACCTAGAGCGTCCTATTTATGTCTCTAATGACTCATTTGCTGAAATTATTGCAGTCAGGGAAGATGTTGAACCGGTAGTACAATCCCTGAAAGGACGTGATAAACCTATCACAGTTCACTTCTTGAAGATTCAAGCTCGATTATTTCATGACTTTAAAGAGGTTGAGTTTCTTTGTCTGAAAAACTATCTGTATGCAGGGCACCTCGAAAAATTGGCTTTCTGACCTGAATAGTCTGTATCAGCGGTTAATTGTATAACTTGTCAAGGAGAT
>NZ_JTHE03000045.1 GCF_000817775.3 Lyngbya confervoides BDU141951 | reverse complement strand
TAGAACTCGGATTCAATTTGACAGAGTGCTGGCCTTCTAAGCTCTTTAGCTACCTTCGACTTTTCTGCACCACTAAGGAAGGCACCCTGAAACAGCCGGTGATGATTCGCTTCCAACTTTTTGCAAGTGCTGAGGAGAACTTCCACGAATCGTTACGTTGTTTGAAGTTTCCAGACTCGGTTGTGCTGTAGGTAAAAACACTGCTGTACACTTAATCTCGATATAGCACCTAGACATTCCGTCACCCTTGAAAGCATCCAACGGTGACAGTTAGCCGTTTCATCTCAGATTGGAGCTTTTATTAATGTCTCATTCTGTCAAAATTTACGATACTTGCATTGGCTGTACGAACTGCGTTCGTGCTTGCCCAACGGATGTTCTAGAAATGGTTCCTTGGGATGGCTGCAAAGCTGGCCAAATCGCATCTTCACCGCGGACGGAAGATTGCGTGGGTTGCAAACGATGCGAGACTGCCTGTCCCACTGACTTCCTGAGCATTCGAGTTTATCTGGGTGCTGAGACGACTCGCAGTATGGGTCTAGCTTACTAGGCCAGTGAACCCGCGTCCCGACTGCTGACCCTGACGTCATTGATCCATCAAAAAATCACCTTTGAGCGTGCTGAAGTCTTGAGGATTTCAGCCTTAGTAGAGGGCTAACTCAAGGGTGATTTTTTGTGAATTCACGTTGCCAGAATTTTGATTGCTCGAGGAGGTCGTTCTAAACTGGAGGAATCGAACTGCACGTGGTGTAACCGCACCAAGGGAGAAAAAGATGGCACCGTCCGGAACGATTTGGGTCAACGAGCAGCTAGATCCCTCAGGGTTACTCTACGCCTGCATCGCCTGTCATGATCAATCCCAAGCCCAGGATTGTCATCAGTCCTTTGTAAATAATCTCACCGATAGTCAGAGAGCGGCAGGGTGGACCGTCCGCATGCGCACCGTTGAGTCTTGGGACGAGGTACCCGTGAGCGCTCTCAAACTTAGCTTCTAGGAAAATCGAACCCTACAGGATCCAGGCAAAAGGATAGAATCGGTACGTTGCTTCTTGCGATCGCTGTTCCTATGCCTGCTGATCCTGATTTTTTGAGTCATCTCAACCCCTCTCAGCGCCGATCTGTGGAGCATTTCTGCGGTCCGCTGCTGGTGGTCGCTGGGGCAGGGTCAGGCAAGACCCGAGCGCTCACCTTTCGCATTGCCAACCTGGTGCTCACCCATCGGGTTGCACCAGAAAACATTCTTGCGGTTACCTTTACCAATAAGGCCGCCAAGGAAATGAAGGAGCGCATTGAGCGACTGTTCGCAGAAAGACTAGCCTTGGAGGACGGCGGAAAGGCGCTGGATTTGCTATCGCCCTACGAGCAAACCAAGCTGCGATCGCGGGTTTACAAAACCATTACCAAACACCTGTGGATTGGCACCTTCCACAGCCTTTGCGCCCGGATTTTGCGGCTGGATATTGAAAAGTTTAAGGACGGCCAGGGACGACAGTGGCAACGCAATTTTTCTATTTTTGATGAATCGGATGTCCAGGGGCTGATGAAGGACATTATTGTCAAGCAGCTGAACCTAGACGATCGTAAATTTCAGCCGCGATCGGTTCGATTTGCGATCAGCAACGCCAAAAATCAGGGATTAGGCCCCGAAGACTACGAAGCCAGTCAGCCTAATTATCGAGGCCGGGTCATTGCCAATGTCTACAATCTCTATCAGGATGCCTTAGCGGCCAATAATGCCCTCGATTTTGATGATCTGATCCGGATTCTGGTAGATCTGTTGCGGCAGAACGACGCTATTTTGGATTACTGGCATCGACAGTTCCATCATTTGCTCGTGGATGAATATCAAGACACCAATCGCACGCAGTATGAGCTGATTCAGATGCTGGCCACTAACGGGGTGCATCCCCAACAGTTCCAGGGTTGGAACTATCGCTCGGTGTTCGTCGTTGGAGATGCGGATCAGTCCATTTATTCCTTCCGGGCCGCAGACTTCACAATTCTGATGGATTTCCAGAAGGACTTTGGCGATGGGCTCCCGGATGACGACACTCGCACCATGGTCAAGCTAGAGGACAATTACCGATCTACGGAAACCATCCTGCAAACGGCAAACGAACTGATTGAAAACAATACCGAGCGCATTGACAAAATTTTGAAGCCGACGCGGGGAGCCGGGGAGCCGATTACCTGCTTCCGCGCCGATGATGAGCTTCACGAGGCAGAATTTGTAGTCGAGCAGATCCGCAACCTGGAGATGCAGCATCCCGAGATCACCTGGGGCGATTTTGCGATCTTGTACCGGACCAATGCCCAATCCCGTGCCTTTGAAGACATGCTGGTGCGCTGGAACATTCCCTACACGGTGGTGGGGGGCCTCAAGTTTTACGATCGCCGTGAAATTAAGGATGTGCTGTCCTATCTCCGCCTGGTGATGAATCCTGCTGATTCGGTGAGTCTGCAGCGAATTATCAACGTTCCCCGCCGCGGCATTGGCAAAACCACCCTGGACCGCCTCAGTAGCGCCGCCCAGGAGTTGGGGGTGCCCCTGTGGGAAATTATTCGCGATGACACCTCGGTCAAGACCCTCGCGGGTCGCAGTGCCAAATCAATTTTAAACTTCGCCCAGATGATTCAGCACTGGCACACAGCCCACGAAACCCAGGCTGGAGCGGAGATTATTCAGGGCATCCTAGAGCAGTCGGGCTACGTGGATAGCTTGAAAGCCCAGGGTACAGAGGAGGCCGACGATCGCCTGCGGAACGTCCAGGAGCTGTACAACGCCTCAATCCAGTTTGCGGAGGAAAACGGAGACCCTTCCCTGACGGCCTTTTTAGCAAGCACCGCCCTGGCCTCGGACCTTGACAACCTGGAGGAATCCTCCACGGTGTCACTGATGACCCTCCATTCCGCCAAGGGTTTAGAGTTTCCCATTGTGTTTCTCGTGGGCCTGGAACAGGGGCTGTTCCCGAATTTTCGATCCCTTGACGATGCTGCGGCCCTGGAAGAGGAACGACGGCTGTGCTACGTTGGCATCACCCGCGCCCAGGATCAGCTGTTTATTTCCCATGCCAGGGAACGACGACTCTATGGATCTCGCGAACCTGCCATGCCCTCGCTGTTCCTGTCAGAGTTGCCCAAGGAACAACTTGAGGCTCGATCTCCCTTAGCCATTCCCAAGCGGCCCCCGAACATGGCGGCGCCATCGCCACCGGTGTCTCCCCACCCCAATACCCACGCTCAGGATTGGGGGGTGGGCGATCGCCTTCTACACAAGGGTTTTGGCCTGGGGGAGGTCACCCACGTCTTTGGGGCTGGCAATAAGATTTGTTTGGCGGTAAAGTTTGCGGGAGTCGGGCAAAAGATTCTCGATCCGAAGGTCACACGCCTCGATCGCGTTGATTGACATCCTCTCCCTCTGACCTGTCAGGTTGAACTTTCCGGTATAGAGAGAGATTCCTGGGGTCGCCCCAAAGATTTCCTGCTTCAACAGGTGACAGCCAGACGGAGTAACCCCAGTCCCCGCCCCAGTCCCCGCCCCATCCCCTCCACGCGCCATCGAGCTTCCTGAGACCTTGCTGAAGCACCTGAGCATTCACGGTCTTGAGCCTAGGGAAATCGGCCGTTGCTGCGGTTAACGACTTGCACTGCCGAGCACACCTAGGGAAGGGCGCATCCGCTGACCAGATAAACGCTTGCTGAATCAAACAAGCATTCACGGGTGACTTGCGAGAATCGAGCCAGTCTTTGCACTCCCGCAGGGCAAAGTTCCAGACATTGCGGCCCAGACATTGCGGCCCCCATCCAGAATGTGCTCAACTCTGAAATCTGCTCAGCGGTTGGTTCTAGCTTGAATTTCCAGGTCATGTTTAGCATGTCTACACTATACAAAAACCATGTAGACTGCTCTTTGTGGTCGCGCTCCGCTACACCCCCAGCTAAGTTTGCAGTGCTGGCTGGTGTACTGCGAAGAATTTCGATAGAGTCAGATCATGATCCATTCCTCCACGGTCCCAGCCGCTTCGCCCCAAGCGATTTTAGACTTTTGGTTTGGTGATCCAGGATCACCCGATTACGGCCAGCCCCGTAAATTCTGGTTTATGAAGAATCCAGATTTTGACCAAAGCATCCGCGATCGCTTTCTGGCCGTTCACCATCAAGCCATGGCGGGGCAACTGGATTTCTGGGGCGATCACCCTGAGGGATCTCTAGCCCTCCTGATTGTCTTAGACCAGTTTTCGCGCAATCTCTACCGGGGCCAGCCCCAGGCCTTTACCGCAGACTCCAAGGCCCGAGCGATCGCGCAACAGGCCCTCGAACAGCAGTTTGATCAACGGCTGCTGCCCGTGCAGCGCTGGTTTATTTACCTGCCCTTTGAGCACAGTGAGGCCTGGAGCGACCAGCAATTGAGCCTCCAGCTCTGGCAAGGACTTAAGAATCATCTGCCAAGCAGCGATGCCCTTCGCTATGCCCAAAAACATGCCGAGGTCATCCGGCGATTTGGTCGCTTTCCCCATCGCAACTCCATCCTGGGACGCCCCAATACACCAGCAGAGCAAGACTTTTTGCAGCAGCCAGGATCTGGGTTCTAGAAGGCGTCCGCCAGAAAAATTAAGCTCCTCATACCCGCATAAAACAGAAATAACATCAGCCAGACTGTTTATATTTTCACATAGAAAAATAGGCCACCGTTTTACTTTACAAAAAAATAAATTACCCCCCAGCTTAGGAGACAACCCATTGCCTGGGCTGATAGGTGTGCTGCTTAAAAAACTGGGTAAACTAAACACTAAAACCTCGTGCTCTAGAGACGGAAGCGTCGGAATGGGCATCCCCCCTGAAACAGGGTTAGAGTCCCTCAAGATCAACCGCCTAGAGGTCAACGTTTGGATGAGTTTTGGGCAGGATTTATCTCAGTGACGCGAAGTAAAATTAGACGCGAATAAACTTAAAAGCTCTACATTTTAACCGCCTAAGGATAGCTGCTCCGAGCTCGCCATGCTTCACCCAGGAACTACGCTGTTATGTCCGCCTCCGCAACTTTCAAAAGAAGAAGCCGCCTGTTCCTTTGGGGATTATTTTGTTTTTGCTGGTTGTCTTCGCTAGCTATTGGCGCAACGCTGGCTTGGGGTCAGCCATCGAGCCCGGCTGAGATTAGCGCAGCCATTGTGCAAAATCCTCCCCCCCAGTCTCAAGTCACCACAGAACAGGCTCCTCAGAGTTTTGCCATTGAGGTGATGAACGCCATTGCAGAACGGACAGACCTCCAGGTCACCTACGTAACGAAGCAAAGCTGGGCCGAGGTGATTGAAGCGCTCCGTTCTGGGGAGGTCGATGTGATCCCTAACCTTGGGATTACCGAGACACGGGCCGCAGAATTCAGCTTTAGTGCCCCCCTGGAAACCTTTCAGGTTGTTCCCTTTGTCCGAGAGTCCAGCAAGCTAGAGCGCTTTCAAGACTTGGACAACCTGTCCATCGCGGTTGTGCGGGAAAGTGCGGGACTGCAGCTGCTCCAAAACCAGCCGCTGAACCTGGTGATTTATGATCAGGCTGAATCAGCGCTGTTTGCGCTGCTCTCCGGCGAAGTGGATGCCCTGGTTTATGCTGAACCCAGGTTGAAGGCCATTGCCCGCGGTATGGGCCTTGAAGATCGCCTTAAAACCCTGGAACCGCCGCTCCAGGAAATCAAGCAAGCCATCGCCGTTCGCCCAGACAACCCAGCCTTAGTGAATCGCTTAAACCAAGGCGTCAGGGAATTTCTAGCGTCGCCGGAATACCGCCGTCTCTATCTGCAATGGTACGGCGCTGAGCACAGCCATTGGGTCTATGAATGGATAATTTCTGGGCTGTTAGTGGCGCTGATCCTGGGATTGATGGTGGTTTCAGTGTGGCGCCTGTATATCCGTCGACAAATTCAGGCAATGCGTCAAATCCAGGCGCAGTTGCGAGATCGGGAAACTCAGTATCGAACCCTAGTAGAAGCCAGTCAGGACCTAATCTGGAGCGTTAATCGAGAGGGCAAGATCACCTTCATAAATTCCGCCTGCAGCGAAATTTATGGTCAGACTCCCGAAGCGCTGATGGGTCAGTCCTTTCTAGAGTTTCAACCCGAGTCCATCGCCCTGCAAATGCAGCAGTTTTTGAAGCGAGTGATGGCGGCAGAGTCCTATCAGCAGCTTAAGATTAGCCATAAAGGGAGACAGGGACGGATGGTCTGGCTCCAATTCAGGGCGGTGCGGATTCAGGATGAGGCTGGAAGCGTGCTCGGCGTCACGGGTACCGCAGCGGATGTGACTCAAATTCAAGATTTAATGCGACAGAGCGAGCAGTTCTTTTCAGAGTCCCCGGACCTGAACTGCATTGCCGGGTTTGATGGCATGTTCAAGCGCGTGAATCCAGCCTGGACCCTTGCCCTGGGATATGAAACCCATGAGCTGCTCGGACGCCCCTTTATCGAGTTTGTACAGAGTCAAGATCACGCCTCAACGCTAGCTGCAGCTCAAGCCCTGAGACAAGGTGAGCGGGTTAAGGAATTTGAAAATCGGTATCGGAGCAAGGATGGTCAGATTCGCTGGTTTCTCTGGAATGCGATCGCTTCGGTGGAGGATGAGCTGATCTATGCCACCGCCCATGATATTACGGAAAGAAAGCAGCTCGAACTGGAGCGACAGCAGCTCAATCGGTACCTGGAGCGCCAGGTTCGCAAACGCACCCTGGAGCTCTCTCAGACCAACCACAAACTGCGGCTAGAAATTACCGAGCGGCAACAGCAGACCCAGGAGCTGACCCAAACCCAGGCCTTCCTGGAGGGAATTATTGAGCATCTCCCCATGGCACTTTTTATCAAGGATGCCAGCGCGGAACGTTTTGGCCAGCTGACCCTGGTTAACCCGGCCTGCGAGGGGCTCTTTGGGCTTCCCAGAGAGCAGCTCATTGGAAAAAGCGGTTGGGATCTTTTTCCCCCGGAGCAGGCCAGGGTTTACGAACAAAAAGATCGTGAGGCCATGGCCCAGGGACAGATTATTGACATTCCCGAGGAGAAAATTCTGAGCCACAGCCTGGGACCTCGCAGTCTCCACACCCTCAAGGTTCCTATTCCCGGAAATACCCATCATCCACCCTTTCTTCTGTGCCTGGCCGAAGATATTACAGAACGGGTGCAGGCTGTGGCTGCCTTAAAGAAGAGTGAAGCGAAGTTTAGCTCCCTGACCAACGATGTGCTGGAAAAATCCACCGTTGGCATGTTTATTCTAGATGCAAGCTTCCGGATTGTTTGGATGAATCAGGCCCTGGAGACCTTTTTTGGACTGGAGCGCCGAGCGCTGATTGGCAAACCCAAAAAGGATCTGATTCAAACTCAACTGTGTCATCTCTTCGCCAATCCACAGCGGTTCCAAGAGAAGGTCCTGGCCACCTACGAGAATAACACCTACATCGAAAACTTTGAGTGCCACGTGCTGGCCGGAGACCATCGTCAGGAGCGCTGGCTGGAGCACCTGAGCCAGCCCATTGAGTCAGGCCTCTACGCCGGGGGGCGCATTGAATATTACTCTGACATCACCGCGCGCAAGGTTGCGAGTGAATCCATTGAACAGTTGGGAATTGCTGTTGAAAATGCCATGAGCGGCATCTCCAAGCTCGACACCGAGGGAAACTTTGTCATGGTTCGTCAGGACTATGCCCGGCTGCTTGGCTATGAGCCGGAGGAGCTCGTGGGCCGCCCCTGGACCCAGACGGTGCCCCAGGGAGATTATGCCCTGGCCCTGGCGACCTACCGACAGATGCTGGAAACGGGGCGGGCAGAAAAGGAACTGCAGGCGCTGCGTAAAGATGGCACCCGCTTCTATAAGCAGATTCTGCTGGTGAAATCGGTGAATGCGGATGGAGCATGGGACGGGCACTATTGCTTTATGCGGGACATTACCGACCGCAAGCGCACCGATGAGCGGCTGCGGCTGCTAGAAGCGGCGATTGCCAATGCCAGCGATGCGGTGCTGATCACGGCAGCAGAACCCATTGATGAAACCGGACCTGAGATTGTTTACGTCAATGAAGCCTTTTGCCAGGCGACCGGGTACAGTTTGGCGGAGGTGAAGGGTAAAACCCCAAGAATCCTCCAGGGACCCCGGTCAGATCGCGCCACGCTCAATCAGCTGCGTCAAGCCCTGGAGCATTGGCAACCCTTTCGCGGTGAGCTGCTGAACTACCGCAAGGATGGGTCAGAATACTGGGTAGAGCTAAACATTAGTCCGGTGGCCAACGAATCCAACTGGTATACCCATTGGGTGGCGATTCAACGAGATATCAGCGATCGCAAGCGGGCCGAGCAGGAGATTCTCGAAACCCGCAACTTTCTAGATAACGTCATTAACCACCTGCCGGTGGCGGTGTTTGTCAAAGATGCCACACCGGATCGGTTTGGGCAATTTATGCTGTGGAACCAAACCAGCGAAACTCTGTTTGGTCTCCCGGCCTCCCAGACGCTGGGCAAAACCGTCCATGATTTGTTCCCGCAGCCCGAGGCAGACTTTTTTGAGCAAGAGGATCGGACGGCAGTCACCTCTCAACAAATTGTCAGCGTGCCCGTGGAAGCTATCGAAAGCCCTCACCTGGGCCAGCGCTATCTGTATACGGTTAAGGTTCCGGTCTTTAGCGATTCCGGGGATCCGAAATACTTGCTGTGCTTCTCTGAGGATATTACGGAACGTCGAACCGCAGAGAGGGTTCTTCGCGATAGCGAAGCCACCAATCGCGCCCTACTTCAGGCTATCCCTGATCTGCTCCTCCGCATTCAAGCCGATGGGACCTATAAACAGGTGTTCTCCTTCATGGACAGCCCCAGTGAGCCAGGAATCGGGGGCCGGGGAGGCAAAATTCAGGATGTGCTGCCCCCGGAAAAAGTGGCGGAGCGCTTGTTTTACATTCAGCGGGCCCTGACCACCCGTCAGCTTCAGGTCTACGAATATCAAATCGAACTCCAAGGGAAAGTGATCGAGGAAGAGGCCCGCATCATTGCCATTGGCGATCAAGAGGTGCTAATGATGATCCGAGATATCTCCGATCGCAAGCAGGCCGAACGTCAGCTCCGCTTTGCAGCACTTCACGACGAACTGACCGGGCTGCTGAATCGCAGCGCCTTTTTCAACCGGGTCGATCACTGTCTGAAGCGACTCAAGCGCCATGAAGACCATAGGTTTGCCCTGCTGTTTATTGACCTGGATCGCTTTAAGGTGGTTAACGACAGCCTAGGGCATCAGGTGGGAGATCAACTCCTCATTGCGATCGCAACTATTCTCCGCAATGCTGTGCGAGAAACCGATACCGTTGCCCGTCTCGGCGGCGATGAGTTCACGGTTCTCGTGGAGGAGTTTCAGGCCCTAGAAGAGGTGATCCAGGTGGTGGAACGGCTGCTGGATCAGTTAAATCTACCCATTCAGCTGGAATCCCATCAGCTGTATACCAGCGCCAGCATTGGCGTGGTCCTGGGCAACCCAGACTACGAGTCCAGTGAGGATTTGATTCGGGACGCGGACATTGCCCTGTATCGGGCCAAGGATAATGGGCGATCGCGCTACGAAATTTTTAATCGCGCCATGTATCAAGCCGCATCCCGCCGTCTCTCCCTGGAAAATGACCTGCGGCAGGCGATACAAAACCAGGAGTTTGAGGTTTACTACCAGCCCATTATCTGCTTGCGCCAGGGCCATATTGTGGGCTTTGAAGCCCTGGTGCGCTGGCACCATCCTCAAAAAGGTATGATTTCTCCAGGAGACTTTATCCCCATTGCAGAAGAGACAGGGCTGATTGTCCCCCTGGGATATTGGGTACTCAGAACCGCTTGCCACCAGATGAAAACCTGGCAAAGCGACTATCCCCAGGCCACAACAGCGCAGATATGCGTCAATTTGTCGCCCCAACAGCTCCGCGATCCGCAGATCCAGGAACACATTCGGCTTAGCCTCAGCGAAACGGGCTTAGCCCCTCAATGCCTGGAGCTGGAAATTACGGAAAGCATGCTGATTGAATATACCGATCTGGCAGTTGATCTGATCCAGTCCCTACGAAATCAGGGCATTGGCTTTAGTTTAGATGACTTTGGGACCGGGTACTCCTCCCTGAGCTACCTCCACCGCTTTCCCGTGGATACCCTCAAAGTGGATCGATCCTTTGTGCAGAGGCTGCAGCCCAACAGCGAGAACTATGAGATTATTCAAGCAATGATCGCCCTGGCCCATACCCTCTCCATTGAGGTTGTTGCAGAGGGGATTGAGTCCCCTGAGCATGTGGAGCTCTTGCAAAATTTGGGGTGCGAATTTGGTCAAGGATTTCTATTTTCTCGACCGGTAACGGCTGACCGAGCGGGAGAATTGCTTGGGCAATATCGTTTGCTGAGGGCCGATGGACGCGACACCGTTTCCAGCGATAATGATCCCCAGCGATAGCTATTTCCAGCAATAGTCCGCCTGCCCTTGTCCGCTTCCCAGGCTTCAGTCCGGTGGAGCTTGTTTTAGTTTTGACCCTCATTACCCTACTCACCGATTTTGGATTGCACGATAGCTACGTGGGCATTATGAAGGGCGTGATTGCCCAAATCAGCCCAGCGGCATCGGTGATTGATCTCAGCCACGATGTTTCCCCCCAGGATATTCAAGGCGCCAGCTTTCAGCTGGCCATGGCCTACGCCCATTTCCCCCAAGGGACCATCCACGTGGTGGTGGTCGATCCCGGCGTGGGAAGCAGCCGGCGGGCAATTGCCCTGCGCCATCAAGGCTATGGGTTTGTGGGACCCGACAACGGCGTGTTTAGCCCCCTGCTGAAGACCCTCTCTCAGGTGCAGGCGGTGGAGCTGAATAACCCAACCTACTGGTATCAGTCCCAGCCGAGCCGCACCTTTCATGGGAGGGATATTTTTGCCCCCGTTGCGGCCCATCTCAGTGCGGGAATTGATCTGTCCTGCCTGGGTCAACCGGTGCTACCCCAAAGCCTGTGCCGTTCTCTTCTCCTGTCTTGGACACGCCAGCCTCAGGGCGCAAGGGGCCAGGTTCAAGCCGTTGATCGGTTTGGCAATTTAATTACAAACTTGCCAGCCGCACTCCTGGAGGATCTGCCCCCCACCCAACCCTGGACCTTGGAGATTCAGCACCGATCCATTCCGGGTCATCCTGCCTACAGTACCGTTAAGGTGGGCGATCTGCTAGCCCTGGGGGGAAGCCACGGCTGGCTGGAGATTGCCGTGAATCAGGGTAGTGCCCAATCACGGCTGCAGGCGAAGGTGGGCGATCGCGTGGACTGGGTCTTTGATCCCCTGAAGGAAGAGAAGCGCTAAAGTAATCCTAGGCTTGTTAACAGCTTTAGAAAAAAATTCCCATGCTGCAATTTCTTGAACCCACCGGAGAAATTTACGAAGGACAGTTTGGATCCTTTACCGTGGACCGGAGCGATCGCCTTAGCGTGGTGGTGTATCGCGGGGGCATAGTCCTCAGCGCGGTGGCCCTGGTAAGCGGAACGCTACTCTGGTTTCTCCTGGGGACTGCAAGCCTCACCCTGCTGGGGCTGCTCTACGGCCTCTTTTGCCTGGGATTGGGCCTCAGCCTGTTTACCATTCACATCTATTTGAAACCGCTGCATCGTGCCCTCCAACTCTGTTGGGGCATCGGCTGCCTGGGCTCTGTGTGGGTGGCCACCCACAGTTCAACGCCCTTCCTGCAATCCCTTTACGATCGCCCCGAAGCGCTGCTGCTGAGCGGCTGGGTGTTTGTGGCCCTGACGGGTATTTTCTTCAAAGAGGCATTTTGCTTTAATCGTTGGGAGACTAAGTTTCTCACGTTCCTATTACCGCTGCTTCTGGGCGGGCACTGGCTTAACCTCCTCCCTGCGCCCCTTGAAGGGGGACTGTTAGGAGCATGGTGCATGCTGATGCTGATTTTTGCCCTCCGCAAGTTAATCCAGCCCATTCCCCCAGACCTCGGCGATAAATCTGTGTTTGAATATTTAGCCCAACAGTCCTAGGCAGTTATCGGTCCGTTTTGTGGCATCTCAAAAATATGGAATCCTTGCCCCATCCAGAGTTCACCCCGCCTCTCCCGCACAAAAATCGGACCGGCCAGGAGATGATGGAGGAGGGAAGGCGACGAGATCCCCTCTAGATCACGCCAACAATTTAAAAAACTACGATATACTAATCCAGATTTCAGGGAAATCATCTTTTACGAATTACCTTGTGAGGAGAAAATCATGAAAAAGCTATTGGCTCTTTTTTTGGCATTGAGCTTCACCACCATCCTGGGTGCATGCTCCGGATCTGAGACCACGGACCCGGCAACTGAAGAGTCTCCGGCGACCACTGAGTCCCCGGCTGCGACCGAGTCCCCAACTACGCCGTAGATCTTGGCCTTTCGCCGCTGACCTTAGGGCGGCTGAGTTCAAAGAAGTGGGATAGAGGCTATCCCACTTTTTTTACGCCTGCACCAGATAATAAGGAGTTGAGGACTTTTTCTGCCCGTCAGATGTTTTCACCAAATCCGCGCCAGCACTGGGGAATCCTTTTAGGACTGAGCGGACTGTTCACCCGCTTCAATGCCGTCGCACTCGCCCAATCCTTGAACGCATCGCCCCACCCCACCCCCGATATTCCCGAAGAGATTTTACAAACGCAAGTCATCCTGGAGGCGCGATCGCCCCTGGATGGAAGCCCCATGACAGCGGCCAGCTATGCTCAATTGCAGGAGGCGCTGGGGCCACCGCGGGAGGAGATTCCGGCTCGCCTGTCTCCCAAGCTACATCGTGCCGCAACCCTCCTGCGCCTTCGCAAGATCCTTCGCACCATCCTTCCTGTTTTCTTACTCCTCCTCCATGCGCCAGTTTGAGAATTTTCAGCCGCTCATTGCGATCGCAACCACAGCACAGGCGGCTCGAACTCTCACCCCCCTGAGTCAAAATGGCCTTTTGACCCTCTGGGTTCCCGCCAGCCTCGGGCCGCTTCCCCACACCCAAGCCTATCGCGGGTCCCTGCGAGATCATTTGCAAGCCCAATGGCCCCAAGTACGCGGGGTAATTTTTGGGCTTGCCCTGGGGGCCACGGTGCGGCTCATTGCCCCGCTCCTGCGCGATAAGGCCACCGACCCAGCCGTTTTAGTGGTAGATGCCCAGGGCCGCCACGTCCTCAGCGTGTGTGGAGGACACCAGGGCGGGGCCGATCAGCTAGCGCAAACGGTGGGCGCCCTGCTCCAGGCACAGCCCATCCTCACCGGCGCTTCGGCCTGTGCCCAATGGCCCGGCCTAGATACCCTGGGACGGCCCTTTGGATGGCATCGCGGAGAAGGAGATTGGCTTGAGGTCAGTGCGGCCATTGCGAGAGGACAACCGGTCCAAGTGCAGCAACTGGCCGGATCGCAACTGTGGAGATCCACCTTGCCCACGTCCCATCCCCTAAACGACCCAGGCGATCCCGACGCTTCTGCGACCCCGGCCGCCATTGTGTGGATCCACTGCCAACCCGCCCCGCCTTTGCCCGGTCCCACAGTCGCCTGGTACCCTCGGGTGCTGTGGATTGGAGTCGGCTGCGAACGGGGCAGTTCCGCCGCCCTGATTCACCAGGCCATGGAATCTGTCCTGGCCGATCACCGGCTGCATCCCCAGGCGATCGCCGGGGTTGCAAGCCTGGATCTCAAACAAGATGAGGCGGGGTTACAGCAGGTCTGCGCAGATCATCACTGGCCGTTGCAATGCTTCAGCGCCGACACCCTAGCCGCCATCGCCGTCCCCAATCCCTCCCCCATCGTCACCCAAGCCGTGGGAACCCCCAGCGTTGCTGAGGCCGCAGCCCTCCAGGCCGCCCAGCAAGCTTCCCAGGGATTGACGGATCCCCCCCCCCGTCTGCTTGCCCCTAAGCAAATCTTTCGACAACCTGGGGAATCTGGCGCGGTGACCGTAGCCATTGCCCAGGCCAGCCGAGAATGGATTGGACGCCCAGGCCAGCTTTGGCTCGTGGGCTGCGGACCCGGCCAGATCGATCAAATGACCCCCGCCGCCCAGAGCGCCATTACCCAAGCAGACGTGGTCATCGGCTACACCCTCTACCTGGATTTAGTGCGATCGCGGTTTCGCCCCGGGCAAATTATTGAAGGCTCGGCGATCACCCAGGAACAGGCCCGAGCAAAACGAGCCGTGACCCTTGCCCAGTGGGGACTGCAGGTAGCTGTGGTTTCCTCCGGAGACGCAGGGATTTACGGCATGGCCGGCCTGGTCATGGAGGAGTTAGAAACTCAGCGATGGGACGGCCAGGCGCCAGGGCTGGAAATCTTCCCAGGCATATCCGCCCTTCAGGCCGCTGCGGCTCGGGTGGGAACCCCACTCATGCATGACTTCTGCGCCATTAGCCTCAGTGACCTGCTGACGCCCTGGCCGGTGATCGAGCAGCGCCTGGAAGCAGCTGCCACCGCCGACTTTGTCACCGCGCTCTACAACCCCAAATCCAAAACCCGCCAGACCCAGCTTCAGCAAGCCCAGAATATTTTCCTGGCGCACCGGGATCCAGACACCCCAGTGGCTGCCGTGCGGGCAGCCTATCGAGATCAGGAATCCCAGCAATATTCAACCCTCAGCCAACTCCACACCTTGGATGTCGATATGCTAACGCTGGTGCTCATTGGCAATCAAAGCACCCGACGCTATGGAGATTGGATAATTACACCTAGAGGGTATTCCGGATTTCAGTAAACTAGACCTGAAAACATCGGAGATTTCAGGATGGCTGGCCATAGTAAATGGGCAAATATCAAACGACAAAAGGCAAGGGTCGATGCCAAAAAAGGCCAGGTTTTCGCACGGCTATCACGGGCCATCATTGTGGCGGCTCGTCACGGATTGCCCGATCCCGATGCTAACTTTCAACTGCGCTCCGCCATCGAAAAGGCTAAGGCAGCGGGCATCCCTAACGAAAACATTGATCGAGCCATCGCGAAAGGCTCTGGACAGTGGGGGCAAGACGGCGATGACTGGGAAGAAATTCGCTACGAAGGATACGGTCCGGGCGGGGTCGCGGTCCTGATTGAAGCCATGACGGATAACCGCAATCGCACGGCTGCGGATTTGCGATCCGCCTTCAGCAAGCAGTCAGGGAACCTGGGGGAAACGGGTTGCGTTAGCTGGATGTTTAACCAGATGGGAGTGGTGACCCTACAAAGCCCCCCCCCAGAAGAGGCCCTACTGGAGCTACTGTTAGAAGTGGGTGCCAGCTCCTACGAATTTTTCGCTACGGAAGCAACCGCGGAAGTTTACACTGAGGTGAACCAGCTAGACACAGTAGCCCAAACGCTCAAGCAGACGGGATGCCTGGTTGAAAACGCCGAACTGCGCTGGATTCCGCAGTCAACGGTCACCCTGGAGGACCCAGAGACGGCCCAGCAGTTTGTACGCCTGATGGAGGCCCTGGAAGATCTAGACGATGTTCAAACCGTCACGGCCAACGCCGAGCTGGATCAAGATTGGATTGAGGCATCGGATTCGCTTAATTTCAAGGGCTGACAGGGCAGATGCCCCTTAGGTTCCGTGAGTTATGCCAAGATTCATTTCGCCTTCACGCTGCACAATAGTTTCTTTACAAGACCCATGCCTGACTACGCCACACTCCTCAAACAGGGTTCTAAGGTCTGGAATGAATGGAGAATGGACCATTTAGACCTGTATCCCGACTTATCAGGACTGGATCTGCAAGGTTTAAACCTGGAATTTATTGACCTGCACGGTCTTAACCTCAGCCACAGTCGTCTGGACGGGACAAACCTGCGCAATGCCAATCTTCGCCAGGTTAAGCTGACCGGAGCCAGTCTTAGCCTGGTGGATTTAATTGGGGCTACCCTTGAAGGCGCTGATCTCTTGGAGGCCAATCTGGAAGGGGCCGACCTTTACAAAACCAACTTTCACCAAGCCAACTTCCAGGGAGCCCAGCTCTCCAAAGCCATTGTGCGTCGGTCGGATTTATCCGAGACAAATTTGACCGGTGCCACCTGTCGGCAAACAGATTTTCTCCAATCCAACCTGATGCGTAGCTCCCTGCATCAGGCCAATCTTCACAAGGCCAATCTCAAGGGCGCCAATCTGATCGAAGCAACCCTTACCCAGGCCAATCTTCGGGAAGCAAACCTGAACAAGGCCAATCTGTGCCGGGCGAATCTTCAAGAGGCGAATCTCACCCGGACCAATCTTTATGAGGCACTCCTCAACGGCGCCTTAATGCCCGACGGGAGCGTGGGACTCTAGGCTCATGGGCTGCCCTAGGCTGTGAAATGTTAAGGTAAAACTCTTTAATGTTGCGGGACGCGGCATTTTTGCGGGACACTTTTTTCAAAATTCCTCGTCATAGCCTGCATGGAAGAATCCACTGCAGAGACCGAGATGATTTTCTGCCTGCTTAGCTTAAAGTTGAATTGGGGTCAATCCATTCTAGGAATTGTCACAACTTTTCAGGCGAAGATATCCACGCGTTGCTAGGATACTGTTTAACTCCACGCTTTTAATCTTTGGCTGTTTGCTTATGTCTCCGACTCACACTTCAGTTCGCAAGGCGCTGTCTGCCCTTCTTTTCTCGGGGCTTTTGATTGGAGCGGTGCCCGTTATTTCAACTGCGCAAACGAATCCAGGGTTTAGCTTGATCTGGGGTGGAAGCGATCGCCAGCCCCAAAAGCAGCTGAGCTACGTGCTTCAGTACGGGACCCCCAAACACTTAAAAGAGCGCTGGCGGCTCAGTCTGGGACGGCAAGAGGTAGCCATGTCCATGATTCGCATTACCCTTCCCAGCTATTTTGACGGAAAAATTCACGCCGAGAATATTGAACTGCGCCAGGCTCCCAAGAGCCGCATCTTCAGTCTTAAGAAAGGCAAGGAGATTGAAGTTGCTGATGTTTCCGTCGACCCCGATAACGGAGTCATTGAAATCATTCCTGCTGCTCCCATTCCCGCTGGCCTAAAGGCAGAGGTTGTAATCGACAACGTGACGAACCCCAGCAGCGGCATGTATTTTGTGAACTGTAGCATCATGTCTCCTGGAGATGAGGTCCCCCTTCCGAAAAACGTGGGCACCTGGGTGATGAGCTTTTTTAGAAGCTAGGGGAGATCTCGACCCCCAGCCTCTTGGCATCCTATATGGATTCAAGTCCGTGTTTGATTGCAGAAGCCTTGCTGACTCAAGGCTTTTTTACTGGTTGGCTGAGCAGGCTGTGCTCCCGCGGCGTTAAAACAGTCAAGTTATTAAAATTGTGACAGTTGTTTTTCTGTCTATTGGGGCGCGGGCGAGTTTTCACCCCCTTTTAGAGTGAAAAAGACGCGGACAGAAAACTTATTTTCCGGGTTTGATTCTGTCATCAACATCGCTGTAACGTCTCTTTGTGAACTTCAAGCCTTCATGATGACCGTCCCTGCGCCTCCCCAGATTGACTGCGCCTCTGAGATATCGCCGATTTTAACCTCTCTGCTTTACCCGCTTGGGAACCGGGTAGTCCTACCCAGTTTTTTTAAGTCCCTGTCCATCCAGGGACAGTCCCATTTTCCCGCCTCCGGACCCTTGATTATTGCTCCCACCCATCGGTCACGCTGGGATGGCTTAGTGGTGGGTCACTGCATGGGGAGACCCGCCACGGGTCGAGATTTACGGTACATGGTCAGCTGTAACGAAATGCAGGGACTTCAAGGCTGGTTGATTCGTCAATTCGGCGGGTTTGCCATTGATCCCGATGAACCCTCAGTGAAGGTATTGCGCCATGGCGTTGAGCTGTTGCTCAATCACGAAGCGTTGGTTATTTTTGGGGAAGGAGATATTTTCCAACATCGCCAGGTTAACTGGATTAAGCCTGGCTTAGCGCGGATCGCGCTCCAGGCGCAGCGACAGCTTCTGCGTCGATCTTCAGAGGCTCCTGCCGTGAAGATTCTACCCGTGGGACTCTACTACAGTGACCTCGTACCTAGACGAGGCAGCTGGGTGGAGGTCCGAATCGGTGCACCCATGTCCATGGATCACTATTTGCAAAGGCCCATGAAGGACGCGGCCCAAGCCATTACCCAGGATCTCAAGAGTCGTCTCAATCAACTCATGCTGCGTTCCCGACGCGCTCCTCTGCCAGAAATTTCTGCCCAGGCGGGTTAGCTGCAACCCTGAGGTTTGGGGCTAGATCAAATCCGAACGGGCGGGTAGGCAGCCCGATTCTCCGCCAGCCACCCACACAGATCCAGCTCGGCCAGAAATGTTGGGGGTTCGCCTCCAGGAGGGAGATTGCTATATGATGGTGGGGCAATGCCGCCCTTGATCGACTTGAGAGTTCATGTGCCCCTCTGCTTTTGACCACGCCACCTCCTCAGAATCCACAGAGCCAGTCACGGTCACGGTGCCTGCGGAGTTTTGGTCATCGGTGCAGTCCTTGGCCCAATCAGCGAATGTATCCCCGGAAGCCGTCATTGCCGCCGGAACTTCGCTCTATTCCCTGGCCCTAAAAGCCAAGCAGCAGGGGCGGAAGCTGGCAGTCATTGAATGGGACCAGCCCTGCATCATGGAAGTGACGGGATTATAAAGCGGGATTCCACAGCCTTGATCCTATTTCATCTTGCGGAGCTAGACTCATGATGGAGCGGATTCCTGAACCTGAACTCATGGACGATCATGATCAGGCTATGGCCTATTCAGCGGCGGATTTTGCGGCACCGCACCAGGCCTTTATTGAGCAATTGTGTTGCTGCTTCCCGGAACTGCCTCCCCGGGGGCTGGCCTTGGATTTGGGCTGTGGGCCCGGCGATATCGCGCGGCGGTTTGCCCTGGCCTATCCTGGCTGGACCCTGGATGCTATTGATGGAGCAGAGGCGATGCTGAACTGTGGCCGCCAACAGATCCAGAGCGAGGATCTAAAGCGTCGCATTCGCTTTTCGAAGGTGTTTCTTCCCCAAGACTGTCCGCCCCACAATGGCTACGACTTTATTTTTTCCAACAGCTTGCTGCACCATCTTGCCAATCCGCTGGATCTATGGCGATCGCTCCAGCGCTGGAGTCATGCCGCCACCCCTGTGTTTGTGATGGACCTATTGCGGCCCGAGTCGGTGGAGGCAGCTCAATCCCTGGTGGAGCAATATACGGCGGGGGAACCCGACCTTCTCCGTCGGGATTTTTATCATTCGCTGCTGGCAGCTTATCGCTTGGAGGAGGTGGAGTCTCAGCTCCAAGCTGTAGGCCTGAGCAGATTGCAGCGATCCATTATTAGCGATCGCCATTGGATTGCTTGGGGATACCTCACCCATAACTCCGCCAAGGATCTAGGCTAAGGGACGGAGTTTAGCCTCTAGGTCTGCCGGAGCAACTACCCCATGTTCAGTGATAATGCCCGCGATCAGATCGGCAGGGGTAACATCGAAGGCAGGATTATAAAATTCCACCCCCTCTGGACAGAGGCGAACGGACCCCACCTGAAAAATTTCCGCCGGGTCCCGTTCCTCAATGGGAATTTGACTGCCATCGGTCAGGGAAAAGTCAATGGTAGAGAGGGGCGCTGCCACAAAAAACGGAATGTGATGGGCCTGGGCACAAATAGCCACACTATAGGTACCAATCTTATTGGCAGCATCTCCATTGGCTGCGATTCGATCGGCTCCCACCACCACCGCATCAATCAGTCCCCGCTGCATACAGTGGGCGGCCATATTGTCGGTAATGAGGGTTACCGGAATCTCCTCCTGCACACATTCCCAGGTGGTCAGCTTTGCCCCTTGGAGACGCGGTCGAGTTTCATCGGCAAAGACCCGTTCCAGGCGACCGGCACTCCAGGCAGAGCGAACCACTCCCAGAGCAGTGCCATAGCCTGCCGTTGCCAGGGCCCCGGCATTACAGTGGGTTAGCAGACGCAGCCTCTCAGGGGTAGGGGGCAGAGCGCTCAGTCCGTGGTCTCCAATCGCTTGACAGGTACGCAAATCATCCGCAGCAATCCTCTGGGCTGTTTCCAGCAGCAGCTGCCGGATCTGGTCCACAGCTGCGCCACTCGTTTGGGCTGCTGAGCGCATTTTCTGAATCGCCCAAAACAAATTGACAGCCGTGGGACGGGTAGCAGCCAGCCGATCCCCCACGCGATCCAGGGCCTCCAGAAACGCCTCGCGATCGACCGCCGAAATTTCTAACGCCCCCAGATACATCCCGTAGGCTGCCGCAACGCCAATGGCCGGAGCCCCCCTCACAATCATGGTTTGGATGGCTAAGGCCATATCCTCGGAACGACGAATTTCCACGTAGGTAAACTCACCGGGTAAGCGAGTTTGATCAATGAGCCGAACGTGATCACCATGCCAGGTGACGGGATAAACAGGATTCAACGCAATACTCCTCTAAGGAACAACCCCCATCATCCCATAGGAGAAGAACTCAGCCCTTTCAACGCCCCAAAAAGGAGATTAATGGGTTAGCGAAGGCTGCGGTTTATTCAGAACGCTCAAAATTCGCTCACTAATCTGAGGAGCCGTCAACCCTAAACTCTGCTTCGCTTGATCTGGAGTAGCATGCTCCACCAGCTGATCGGGCACGCCAATGCGGGTGACTGGAACCACCACCTGATGATCCATGAGCGCCTCTAACACGGCCGACCCAAAGCCCCCAGGTAAACAGCCCTCTTCCAAGGTGACCACATGGCCCGTATGCTGGGCAAGGGGGGCGATGGTATCCAGATCTAGGGGCTTAACAAACCGCGCGTTCACCACCGCCGCGCTTAAACCATGCTCCGTGAGCAGATCAGCGGCCTGAAGCGCTGGGTTAACCATGGTGCCATAGGCAAGAAGCAGGACATCATCACCGTGGCGCAGCACCTCTGATTGACCAATTTCTAAGGGTTCCCATCCCTCCTCAAGCAGGGGAACCCCGTATCCACTGCCGCGGGGGTAGCGCATTGCAATGGGACCGTCGATGTAGTTAATCCCAGTAACCAACATCCGCTGCATCTCAGCTTCATCCTTCGGTGCCATAATCACCATGTTGGGAAGACAGCGCAGATAGGCGATGTCGTACATCCCCTGATGAGTAGGCCCATCGGCTCCGACAATTCCAGCCCGATCCATGCAGAAAAAGACCGGTAAATTTTGAATACAGATGTCGTGAATAATTTGATCGTAGGCACGCTGGAGAAAGGTGGAATAAATCGCGACCACCGGCCGCATTCCCTCACAGGCAAGCCCTGCGGCCAGGGTCACCGCATGCTGCTCGGCAATACCGACATCAATGTACTGCTTAGGCAGCTTTGCCTGCAGTTTATCCAGGCCGGTTCCCGTTGCCATGGCAGCGGTAATTCCCAGCACGCGCGGGTCGTTTTCAGCAATTTTAACCAGGGTGTGGGCAAAAACCTTGGCATAGCTGGGCGGCTTTGGCTTACTGGCTGGGATAGCCTTTCCCGTCGCCAGGTTAAACGGCGACTGCGCATGGTAACCCACCTGATCCTGTTCGGCGATCGCATAGCCCTTCCCCTTAGTGGTCGCCACGTGCACGAGCACCGGTCCAGGATGCTTATGGGCCGACTCAAAGGTGGTGATGAGCTCCTCCAGGTTATGGCCGTCCACCGGGCCAATGTAGGTAAAGCCCAGCTCCTCAAACACAGCTCCCACCTTTGAAACCGCCAGTCGCTTCATGCCCCCCTTCAGGTTCACCAGCTCCTGGGGAATCTTGTCATTCATGAAGGGCAGATGCTTAATTTGCTCCTCCAAATTGTCCGACAGAAACTGCATCGGCGGACTCAGGCGAATCTTATTGAGATAGCTAGAAAGGGCACCCACATTGGGTGAGATTGACATATCGTTGTCGTTCAAAACCACCAAGAGACGGGTATTTGGCAAATGGCCCGCATGGTTAATGGCCTCTAGGGCCATGCCACCTGTTAACGCACCGTCTCCAATGACGGCAGCCACCTTAAAGCTTTCACCCTTGAGATCTCGCGCCAGAGCCATTCCCAAGGCTGCGGAGATGCTAGTGGACGCATGACCCGCCCCAAAATGATCAAAATGACTCTCGCGTCGGTTTAGGTACCCAGCTATCCCGTCCTTCTGACGAAGGGTGTGGAAGCGATCAAAGCGCCCGGTAATCAGTTTATGGGGATAGGCTTGGTGCCCTACATCCCAGATCACCTTGTCTCGGTCAAGATCTAAGGTCTGGTACAGGGCCAAAGTCAGTTCTACAACTCCCAAACCAGGACCCAAATGTCCCCCGCTAGCTGCCACCGTCTCCAGATGTTTATCACGAATCTGGCGAGCAATTTGATTGAGCTGATGGATGGATAATCCGTGCAGTTGGTTCGGATGAGTAATTTCGCTCAGGTGCATAGCGCCGGCAACCTACCAGTGACGACTTGGTTAAGTACCCTCCACTGTATACTCTTTTTCTTAACCATTGCTATAAATCTTGACGGTTCAGCCTCAGTCCTGAAGTTTCTTTAAGTAATTCCACCATTGTCGCAGGGGCCAAAAGAGGGCAGGGGTCCAGATCGCGCTCAACAGGGGAGAAATCCAAAAAACGGAGGCCTGTTGATCCCAAATCACCAGGGGCGATTGCCTCAGAAAGAGGGAAAACTGGAGCAGCAAGATCGCTTGGGTCAAACCCACCATCGCCACCACAATGACGGGCGTGGCTATTAAGTCGGTCTTCCAAAAGCGCCGACTGTAGAGTTGGGCGCAGACTCCACCGACCAAGGCAAGCCCCAGAGCATGACTGGGCCAGTGGGCGGTTAATCCATCTTGAAGCCAGCCCAGGGCTATCCCCGCTATCCCCCCCTGGAGCACAGTTCGATCAATGGACCAGATGACCAGCCAGATGACAAACCACTCTGGCCCTGTGCCGTTGAGAGACATGCCCGGCAGGCGAGTCATGGAAAGCCATGCAACGACGCAAACCGTGCCCACAATCACCAGTGGGTTGTAAATCCTAAGGGCAGGCTGACGTTGCAGCCTGCGAACCTGTCTGCGTTTTCTCATACTGATACAGTCTCACCCATTCCAACTGTGCAAGGGGAACGTTAAAGTCTACTGTTGCTTCCAGTGCAGCCTTTTTAGATCGGTCAATGGACTTCACCGTCCCCACAGGAATCCCTGGCGGAAACAAGCAGCTGAGCGGCGAGGTGACCACCGCATCCCCCACTTTGACATCTGGATCTGGGTCAAAGAACTCCAGGGTGCCACCGAACTGTCGCGCCCCACGCAAAATGCCGACGCTGCGACTGCGCGTGAGCAGTACCGCCAATCGACTGCTCGGATCGCTAATTAAGAGCACCTGACTGGTGGAGGGGGTAACCTTGACCACCCGTCCCACCAAGCCCCCTTCGGCTTCGACAACGGCGTCAATCCCTAGGTCCCGCAGGGAGCCCTGGTTGACCTGAAGATGCTGCCACCATTGATCGGCACTGCGCCCGATCACCGTCGCTGCGATCGCCTCACCCCTTTGAATTTTGGGAAGCTTGAGCAACGCCGCCATGTCTTGATTCCGCTGCTCTAATTCTTGCAGGCGCTGCTGGGTCTCCAGAGTACTGGCGCGCTGCTGCTGCTGTTGCTCAGCCAGCGTGGGCTGAAAGGGAAGCCGGATCCAACGGTACAGCTCTCGAATGGGCAACACGTCGAAGGATCTGAGCGCAGCGAGGGCAGCCAAGGTGAGGCCGCCAACGATAACCGTAAGCCGGTGGCGGACCCACCATCGATTAAAAGTATGCATGGACTAGCAAGGATGGGCAAAGTTAGTAAGCATCGGAATTTTGCTGAAAAATTCGGCTGTATTCAGCAAACTGTTCTAGCCCTCGGCCCATACCCAGTGCGGTGGCATTCATGGGATCATCAGCAACATGAACCACCAGCCCTGTATCTTTACTAATGAGCTGATCGATCCCCTTGAGCAGCGCACCACCGCCCGTGAGCATCAGCCCTCGCTCATAAATATCCGAAGACAGCTCCGGGGGCATCCGCTCCAGGGTCCGCTTGACCACTTCCAAAATGACCGACAACGGCTCCATCATGCTCTCGCGCACCTCGGCACCGCGCAACATGACCGTGCGGGGTAATCCCGAGAGGGTATGAAGTCCCCGAACCTCCATGCTGACCTCATCATTCGCCTTGCTGGGATAGGCAGAGCCTATTTTAATCTTGATCTCCTCCGCCGTGCGCTCGCCCACCTCCAGTTTATGCACGTTTTTCAGGTAAAACAGGATTGCTTCCGAAAGTTCGTTGCCAGCCACGCGGGCTGAATCGGCAAATACAATCCCATAGAGACTCAGTACCGCTGCCTCTGTGGTCCCGCCGCCAATATCTACAACCATACTGCCCGTGGGCGCATCAATGGGGAGGTTCGCCCCAATGCCTGCTGCTAGCGGTTCATCAATGGTTAACACCTCCCTGGCTCCGGACTGCTTGGCTGCCTCCCGAATCGAGCGCTTCTCCACCCCAGCGGTGTTGACGGGAGTTCCCACCACCAAGCGAGGCGCCATCAGGTTTTGTCCACCATGAACCTGCTGCATAAAGCGCTTGAGGATTAGCTCGGCACTCTCCACATCTGCAATCACACCATCTTTACGAGGACAGATTGAGGCCACGTTACCTGGCGTTCGACCCAGCATTTGTTTAGCCTCTTCCCCCACCGCTAGCGCCTGCTGGGTCAGCTTGTCCATGACCACCACCGAAGGCTGATTGAGCACAATTCCTTTGTGAGCCATGTAGGCCAAGGTATTAGAGGTCCCTAAATCAATAGCAATATCTTTAGAAAATCGACTAAATAAGCCCACAAAACTCACCCTTTCTGCATAAAAATAAACAACGAATTCGCAAAAACGCGAGACTTAGTCCTGTCCCAGCTAGCTCAATCCTACCCATATTTGTGTGGGTTATATGCGCCGACGCAACCAGAGATTGAGGACCGAGAGGCTGAAGATAATCAAGTAAAGCACCAAACCCATGGCACAGGCATAGCTGATGTCTAAATTCGGACCGAAGGCCTGTTCGTAGAGGTAGTAAACAATCGTTTTTGAGGAATTGAGCGGCTCCCCCCGCGTCATAATATAAATTTCCTCAAATACCTTGGTGGCGGAAATGGCTGAAATGACAGCCACCAGCATCAGGTAGGGCGTCATGAGCGGCACAGTGATGTCCCAGTGACGCTGCCAGCCCTGGGATCCGTCAATGGCGGCGGCCTCGTAAAGATCCACGGGGATAGCCTGCAATCCCGCCAGGTAAATCACCATGTAGTACCCCAAGCCTTTCCAAATGGTCACCGCCATCACGCAAAACAGCGCCAGATTAGGATTCGTCAACCAGGGAATCCCCTCTTCAGAAAGATTGAGCCAGCCCAAAAAGGCTTGAAAGGCGGCGCTATTCTCGGCCAACCAGTTCAAGATCGGGGCCATGCCAGGGATATGACCGTAGCCCCAGCGTCCCAGTTGATTCAGTAGACCATTCTGGGTATAGAGCCACTTCCAGGCAATGCCCGCCACCACCATTGAAATGACCACGGGGGTATAGTAGGCGGTACGAAACCACTGAATGCCTCGCAGCTTTTGATTGACCAGGATGGCCAGGCCCAAAGGGGCCACCACCAGAATCGGAACGGCAAAGATCAGATAGAGAACTGTATTGGCGAGGGTTTTCCAAAACACCGGATCGCCCCACAAACGCCGGAAGTTTTTCAGACCCACCCATTCCGGCGCCGCGGTTATATCGTAGCCAAACTCAGAAAAGCTGAGAATAAAGGCCTGGATTGCTGGCCAAAACACCGCAAGTCCCAGGACCGTCAAGGCTGGCAGTAGGAATAAATAGGGGGTGATCTGACCTTTGAACTGGCTCCATTGGGTGGAACTTGAGGCTTTCAGGAGAGGTTGAGCCATAGATGTATTGCGCGATTCGACGTGTCCTCGGAGGAAAACTAACTGGGCTTGAAAGACAACCGACAACCACTAAACCTACAGCAGATATCGGCCGTTGCGGGATCACCCATTGTCCTGGATTTGTGCCCCAGGACCGGAAATTTTCCTGGAAAGGCTGAGCTAGAATAGCAACCTGGGCTAAGGGCGATCGCCGTTTAGCCCGGCTGGATTGAAAATTGCAAATACCTCTCGGCAGATGCGCTTGAGTTTATCTTGAAACTCGGGGGCTGGGGGAGAGCTACCCAGAAACCTCCAGCTTCCAATGGTGGAAAACTTCCAGCGCTCGTCTCCAAACGGACCAAAGCAGGAGGCGTCCACTCCGATCAGCCGCTGCCCCTGCAAGCGCAGCTGGAGCAGGGTGTGTCCCGGTGGCAGGTTAAAGCCCATGTCAATGGACTCTGGATCCATCCATTCCAGGGTCTCTGGATCATTAATCCAGGGCCGCAGATTGACCTTCACGCCAGGAAATTCACGCTTCATCAAGTTCACAAGGGCAGCAATTTTGTTGGCAGTCTCTAAACTTGTCGCTTGGTCCGCTGCATTCATCCGATATACTCCTGACCCAAGGCTCGATATTGGTATATCACAAACCCTAAAACTATGGGATATCGCAATCGCCCCAGCCCTGGCGGCACCCCCTGGGACCCCCATCAACACTCCTGGCCTGTGAGGCATGGCAAGCAGCCGCCCCTCCCTCTGCGATCGCCACAAACTCATCAGCCCTGGGGACGATGGCTGCTCCTGAGCCTATTATTGGGCCAAGGGCTGTTGGCAATCCCCAGTTCTGCGCAGGTGCCGCAAATTCCACGGGCTATTATTCGCGTTCCGGACCTAGTACAGCGTCTTCTCCAGGGACCCCGCCAACCCCCCGCCGTCTCATCCAGTCAACCATCCCAGAGGGGATTGACGCCGCCCAGCCTCTGGTGGGTTGACCAACAATTTGGCGATCAGGCGCTGATCAAGTGGGTTGCCTATCCCAGTGCAAACCTGGCAGATCAGCAAGTGCACCTGTATCTCCGTCCGAGCACCTGGCGGGAGATGACTTACCTGAAGCGATATGCCTTTGCGACCCATTTTGGAGCCGTTGCCCGCACCTACGGCTACCAAACCCTGGTGCTGGACAACAAGGGCTATCCCCTGGGCGCTTATCTGTGCGACTTTAGCCAGGCCACGCCGAGACTCGTTGGGGGCACCCAAGACTACCAGCAGCAACCGGTGTTATTCTTCGACCAACCCGAACAGCTAACCTGCGATCTATGGCTAAATCCCGCCTATCCCAGAACAGCCTTTTAGGCCGCGCTGCGCATCTGCTGCCAAAGCTGTCCATACTGGGCCAGGGTAGCTGGCGGCAGCGGATATAGGGGATCGCTCTGGGCCAAACCCCTGGCCTGGGCAGCCAGCAACTCCTGGGTGGGGCCAGCCGGATCGCGGATCTCCTGGGGAATGACCGATAGGGCAAAGGTGAAGGAGGAGAGTGCCTTACCAATCTCCGGTTGCCACCAAAAGTTTACCCAGTCTGTGACCCAATCCGTAGCAGGAGACTGACGGGCCTGAACCCAACAATCGGCCCAAACGGCGGTTCCTGACTCGGGAAAAACCACCGCTAAATTGGCGTCCCGATCCAGGGCCGCCAGCCCATCGGTGGACCAGCCCATCGCCACCCAGGTATCCCCCAACAACAGGGGCTGGAGATAATGATTGGAACTGTAGAAACGCACCTGCTGATCCAGCAATCGCAGCTGAGTTTCGAGGTTTTGCACTGCCCCAAGATCTACGTGGTTATAGGAATAGCCCAGGGTTTTCAGAACCATACCAATCACCTCTCGGGGCTGATTCAGCAGGCTAATGCGTCCTTGCAGTTGGGGGTGCCACAAATCACGCCAATCCCGCAGGGTCAAGTTGAGATCCTGCAATTTATCCCGCCGATAGACGAGCACCGTCGCACCCCAGCGGTAGGGTGCGGCCCAAAGCGGCCCCTGGGAATCCGGCAAACCCCGATCATTGCGCCTGACCAACTGCTGCCAGGGATCCCCAAGGGGCCACGCAGCCTCGGTCTGCGGGGAGACCAGCGGATCAATGAGCCCCTCCCGAATAGCCTGGGTGAGCCAATAATCCCCCAAGCTGACCAGGCGAGGATGGTCCGGAGCTAGGCCATCCTGTTGCCAGCGCTGAAGCAGACCAAAAAGTCGAGCCGGACTTGTTTCTAGAGCCAGATCCACATTCACGGGCTCCGTTTCCTGCTGAAAGCGTCGAAGTAGTTGGGGGGGCAAAACCTGACGCATCGCGTAGATCTGCAATCGCGGTCCTGGGGAAGACTGGCAACCCGCCAACAGCGAACTGACGGTGACGCCCCCGAGGGCGCGCAAAAAAGTGCGTCGATTCATTACAAAAACAGAGCTTCATTAAAACAGTCGATCCTGGCGAACGGCGTTTGTGATTCCTTTAGGTCCGCCATTAGTTCACCAACCGGTGTTGTTCAGCATTTTTCCGGCCAATATCTCGATCTTGAACCATTGTTTTTTCCAGTATCCCCAATACCCCAATATATAGTTGTCTGTTGACCTCGTTGGTTGATTTCCCCCAAGGACACCCCCAGACCCAGGCTTCGTGTGGGGCCAAGGAGAACCTTCCAAAGAATCTGCATGATTGAGCAGGCCGCTTCGGCAAAATATTTAGACTTTTTTAAAGCTTCTAAAAAGAAACGGAATTTTAAGGTTTAATTCAGGTTTATGGGCAATTCACCCCCTGCGTTTTAGGTAGAAATTCGTACTATGGAACAAAGTATCTCATTCCCTAAGACACCATCGTGAGTTCACTCGATCAACAAAGTTCACTCGATCAACAATTGTTAGCCCTATCCCACAAAGTGGATCAGCTATATACAACGGTTCAGGGATTAAGCACCCATCTTGGGGATATGCTCATGTCCCAGCGTCAGGCCTCCAACAGCAGTGGGGGGTCTAACGGCCATTATCAAGCGTTTAATCAAGACCTCTCCAACCATAAGGACGTGATCTCCGATGATTCGGAGGGAATGCCGGGGCAGTCGGAGAAGTCCGCCCATCTGGGTTCAGAAATTCAGATTCAGCGCCTGACAGCTCAGCTAACTGCCGCTTACAGCCGCATTGCAGCCCTGGAGGAGCAGTTAATGACCAAACGAGAACGGCAGCGTCAACATTTAGATCTCTAGGAGCGGCCACGAGATCTCCAGGAGCCTCCCCTCACATGCGAGCCGATCAGGTTTTAGACATGTTTGACGGAAGAAATGTTTGACAAAAGCTGCATCGGTCTGCACAATAGAAGTCGCACTTGCAAGGGACTGTAGTTCAACTGGTTAGAGCACCGCCCTGTCACGGCGGAAGTTGCGGGTTCGAATCCCGTCAGTCCCGTTCTTCTGGAATTTAAACGCTTAGGGTTCTAGATCAAACCGAGCGAATTCACCGCTATACTTGTTGGGTTTGGATTTAGCAATAGGAATAGACATTCAGTGACCGTTCGAGTTCGGCTGGCACCCAGCCCCACGGGGAACCTTCATATCGGCACGGCCCGTACTGCTGTATTCAACTGGCTTTTCGCCCGCCATCACCAAGGAAGCTATGTGCTTCGGATTGAAGATACGGATCTAGCGCGATCGCGGCCGGAGTTTACGGAAAATATTCTAGAGGGGCTGAAATGGTTAGGACTGGACTGGGATGAAGGCCCTTTTTTTCAATCCCAACGCATGGCACTGTACCAACAAGCCATTCAGTCTCTTCTTGAGCGCGGATTGGCCTATCACTGCTACTGCACTCCCCAAGAGCTAGAGGAGATGCGAGCCTCCCAGAAGGCCCAGGGCAAGGCGCCTCGCTATGACAATCGCCATCGACATTTAACCCCCGAAGCACGGGCAGCCTTTGAAGCCGAGGGGCGATCAGCAGTGATTCGGTTCAAAATCGAGGAGGAACGCGAAATCACCTGGAAGGATATGGTGCGTGGCCCGGTCACCTGGCAGGGGAAGGACCTGGGGGGAGACATGGTGATTGCCCGTGCCGCCTCCAGCACAGACATTGGGCAACCCCTCTACAATCTGGTGGTGGTGGTCGATGACATCGACATGCAAATTTCCCACGTAATTCGGGGCGAGGATCACATTGGCAACACGCCAAAGCAAATTTTGCTCTATGAAGCGCTCGGGCAGTCGCTTCCCACCTTTGCCCATACCCCCCTCATCCTCAACGAAGCCGGCCAAAAGCTCTCGAAACGAGATGGTGTCACCTCCATCTCTGAGTTCCGCAGCTTGGGGTTTGTGGCGCCGGCCCTGGCAAACTACATGACCCTACTGGGATGGTCTGCCCCGGATGCCACCCAGGAGATCTTTTCCTTGTCGGAGGCCGCCGAGATTTTTGGATTCGATCGCGTTAACCGCGCCGGGGCTAAATTTGACTGGGCCAAGCTCGACTGGTTAAATAGCCAGTATCTACACGGGTTACCGGTGCCGGACCTGACAGATCTGCTGATCCCCTTCTGGCAAGAAGCGGGTTACGCCTTTGATGCCCAGGGCGATCGCTCCTGGTTAGAGGCCTTAACTGCCCTAGTGGGACCCAGTCTAGTGCGCTTAACCGATGCCGTCCCCATGTGTGAATTCTTCTTCGTGACCCCTCCCCACTGGACCGATGAAGCCACTGCCCTATTGAAACAGGAGGGGGTTTTGCAGGCGCTGAACAGGATCCTAGCGGGGGTAGAAGCTCAATCCGATTTCTCCCCAGCCTTGGCCCAAACTCTCATTCAAGAGGTGGTCAAGACCCAAGGAATCAAGAAAGGATTGGTGATGCGCGCTCTACGTGCCGCCTTGACAGGCGATCTCAAGGGGCCAGATCTGATGGAATCTTGGAATCTCCTGCATCAGCGCGGTCAAGATACCCTGCGTCTGCGCCTAGTCCAGGACATTGCCTAAGATCTCGTTTCCCTTTCTTGCCGTTCCTGCGGTTGTCTCGACCCTAGTTTGCCCATGCATGACGATATTCCGGAGGCTCGTCGCCAGGCGGTTGCTCCCTCCCCATCTCAGCCTCCGCTGAAACGTTCCCTCGGAGGACTGATCCTTGGAACAACGGTGCTGATTTTAGGAGGAGTACTGCTCTTTAGCCTTTGGACCGGGCGTAAGCCAGCGGCCAATCCGCCCCGTGAGCCATCGCTTCCAGCCGCAAGGTCCGATGGAACCGTGCTGGGACATTTTCCCTACGATGAGGCGCCCCCCACGACCCTGGTTCCCCTGGCAGACAACCCAGAGGTCCAGCTGCGACAAGCCGCTGCCCAAGCCTACGAGGACATGGCCGCTGCGGCTCGCGGGGATGGTATTCGCCTGGTGCCTCTTTCGGGCTTTCGATCGCGCGAAGATCAAGAGTACCTGTTCTTCGAGGTGAAAAAAAAGCGCAACCAGCCCACCCAAGAGCGCGCCGAAGTGAGTGCACCGCCCGGCCACAGTGAACATCACACGGGCTATGCCATTGATATTGGAGATGCCACTGCACCCGAGACCCACGTGGAAGTGTCCTTTGAATCCACCCCCGGCTTCCTGTGGCTGCAGGAGAACGCAGCTCGATTTAGTTTCGAACTCTCCTTTCCCAAGGACAATCCCCAAGGAGTGAGCTATGAACCCTGGCACTGGCGTTTTGTTGGCGACCAAGAGAGCCTGGAAACCTTTTTTAAGGGGCGAGAAAACGCCCGTCCATCGCCAAATCCCTAGGAGAGTGGCATACTGCCTACAGGCTATATTTTCTCCCTATGTCTAAGGTCGCCCTCAATACCGCTGCCCTGTTTATCTTTGCAATTACCTGCATGATTCTGGTGGGTCCCCTGGTTCATTTACCCAGCCAGGTCCCGGTTCTCTGTGTTTTAGCAGCATTAACCATTACCACCCTGGACACCCTAAGTTTTCAAGGCAAAGGGGCCAACCTTTTTTTAGACTGGTTTGCCCAGCAATCCTCTGCCTATCGGGATCGCGTGGTCCATCATGAGGCGGGGCATTTTTTAGTGGCCCACCTGCTGGATATTCCCATTACAGGCTACACCCTGAGCGCCACCGAAGCCTTGAAGGCCGGATATTCGGGCATGGGGGGAGTGCAGTTGAAAGGGGTCGATTTGAACAGCCTCAAGGCAGACCGTCTCGGAGACTACTGCACGGTTTGCGTAGCCGGGCGGGTTGCAGAGCAGCTCTGTTTTCAATCGGTTCAAGGGGGGGCCGACGATCTGGGCTGGCTGCGATCGCAGCTCAGGGCCTTAGGTCTCAAAGTTCAGCCCTACGAACAGCAGGCGACTCTGAAGGCCCGAGGTCTGATTCAAGAGCAGTGGGAGGCCTATCTTGCCCTGGTTGAGCAAATGAAACAGCACACCCCAATTCAGGACTGTGCTCAGGTCATTGAAGCCCATCGAGTCGCTTCCCAAGGGTGAGCAGCCGGTCCCAGGGCTGACCCCACCCACCCACTTTCGCGTAAGCCGCGGCTCCAGACTGATTCCTAGCCCAAGAGAGGAGAGAGGACAGCTGTGACATCTATCACGGCTCAGGGCGATGGAAATCCGTAAAATCAATGACATCCCACCCTGGGACAAGTGTCAAATACCCCGATGCCCATGAACGATGCCCATGATTCGATTACTGTCCTGCAGCTATCGGATATTCATCTTTTTGAAAGCGCGGAGCAAGATCTTCTTGGCCTAAATACATACCAGTCCTTAGAGACTGTTCTCGAAAAGATCCAGCAACAGCACCCCACCCCAGATCTCTTTTTACTCACGGGAGACTTGGCCCAGGATAAGTCCTTAGGCGCCTATCATCTGCTCTATCACAAGCTATCTCCCCTCTCGAGTCCCATTTACTGGATTCCAGGCAATCATGACGATCCAGCGGCCATGCTCAAGGTTTTAAATCAGGACCCCTTTGACAAATCTCGCAGCTTTCGTCAGGGCAACTGGCAGTTCATCTTGCTGGATTCCTCTGTTCCCAACCAAGTTCCAGGCATCCTCAGTGATCACGAATTAAACCGCCTAGAGCAGGAACTCACCGCCACCGCTCCCGCTCCCACTGTCGTCGCGCTCCACCATCCGCCTCACTCAATTTCTTCGGACTGGCTCGATCCGCTATGCCTGCAAAATCGGGAGGATCTCTGGGCAGTCTTAGACCCGCATCCCCAGGTTAAGCTGGTGCTGTGTGGTCATATTCACCAGGACTTTTGCTATGAACGCCAGGGGGTGCAGTATCTCAGCACCCCCTCTACCTGCGTGCAGTTTACCCCTCGCAGTCACTCCTTTGCCCTGGATGAGCGTCATCCAGGATATCGTGTCCTGCAGCTGGAAAAGTCTGGGCAATTTAAAACCTGGATTGAACGGGTGCCCGTGAAACCCACGATGGATCTGGCGGCCCAGGGCTATTAACCCAGGACCAGTCGGGCCCCTTGATCCAAATCGCGACACTGACCGTTCTTGCTGCCCTTTTATCGCCCATTCTTCTCCATGCCCCCACCTTGGTGTCCCCTTGTCCTCCCGCGCCGCTATCGCCGCGCCCTGCTCCTGGGACTGATGAGCGTTGCCTGTTTGTTCTATGCGGCGGTCCTTGAACCCAACTGGCTTGAGATCAAGGCCTTAGAGGTGACGCTTCCCCACCTGCCCGCCGCCTTTGAAGGCTATCGACTGGTGCACCTGACGGATATTCACGCTGATGCCTGGATGACACCGAAGCGCCTGGAAAAACTTGTGCAGCAGGTTAATCACCAAAATCCAGATTTAGTGGTGCTCACGGGAGATTTTGTCACCAATCAGGCAGAGGTGTATGGACCCACCCTAATGCAGCTTGCCGCACTCCGGGCAACCGATAAGGCGATCGCGGTGTTGGGCAATCACGATGTTTGGTCCAATCGGCCCCTCGTGGCCCAAACCCTGCAAGCAGCGGGAGTCAAGGTCTTAGAAAATTCTCTGGTGGTCATTGAGCATCAGGGGCAATCCCTGGTGGTGGGAGGCATAGGGGATGTGTGGACCGGGCGCGATCGCCTGGAGGATCTGCTGCAGCAACTTCCCACAGCGGGGTGCCAAATTTTATTGGTGCATGAACCCGATTTTGCCCACCAAAGTGCCCCCACAGAGAAGTTTGACCTTCAGCTTTCGGGGCATTCCCACGGTGGGCAGGTCAAGATCCCTCTGCTGGGGGCACCCAAGCTGCCCCCCTACGGTCAGGACTATCCCTTTGGGCGCTATCAGGTGGGAACCATGATTCAATACACTGGACGCGGAGTGGGCATGGTTCGGCCACGCGTGCGGTTGAATGCCAGACCAGAACTGACGGTTTTAACGCTCCATGCCGGTGCTTCCCCCACTGAAGGATAACAGATGAGTTTCATGCGGCGGCAATCTTGGGCGATGGCCAGCTGGGCACTAATGGCCATCGCTATCCTACCGGCCCAAGCCGCATTTCGCCGTTTAGAAATTACCGAGGTTGAACCTTGTAATTTGAAGCTGGCCCGCCTCAAGGATGTCCCCTACACCTGCTGGCAATTTCAGGACCGGCAGGCCCGACTCCCCCTGTGGAAGACCGCCATCGGATTTTCCTTGGGTCAGATCAGCCTCGACCAATGGCAACGGATCGCTGCGGCCTACTCCGGAGACTGGAGAGCATCCTTACCAGAACATGATCCGACCCAGCACTACTGGCTTATGGATTTTATGCCACCGTTGATGCAGGCGCTCAATCGCCATCGTTTTGAGAGTCAGCAGCGCTGGACCAAGCCCCGTTTGTCCGGCCCCTTAGATCCCGCGGTTCCCCCTCCACAGGAAGTGGTGGCCAACTGCTGGGGAACGCTCTACGAACTGTTGCGCCTGCGGCAATCTTCGGATCAAGATCAGCCATTTTTATTCATGGTGGACGCCCATCAAATGCTGGCCAAATTTCAGCAGATCTCTGATCCGGTGAAGTCAGCCCAACCGGGAGACTTTCTGCTCATTTCCCACCGCCATGGCGATCGCGTCTATTTAGACCATGGGGTTTGGATGATTGATGAGGGGCTCGTCTTTGAAAAAGCTGGATCTGGCGATGCGGTTCCCTATCGCGTCACCGACCTAGCCACCCTAGAGAAAATTTGGCGCCCTGGGGTCTTTGACTACGAGTTGCGGCGCCTCAAGCCAGGAATCGTCCTGGATCACCCTGCCCAGTTTGGAGCAAAGCAAACCTCCATCTCAGCGTCGCCGGAACGATGGACCGAGATTGACCTGAGCAGCCGTCCCTCCAAAACCCGAAAGCAGTATTTTTCAATTTTTCCCTTGCCCTTGATTGAACGGACGGAAGACCGCTTTCACTTACCCGCAGCCGCCTACGATCGGGGACATTTTCAGAAATCACCCATCCCCACAGGGGTTGTGGAACAGTGAACCTGGGCGGGAGGAGTCACACCTGCAGGACCCTTTATTGCGAAAGCTGAGTAATCTGATTTTGGGCTTTTTGATACCATTCCTCATTGCCCTGGGATTGATAACGCGTAGCCGCCGCCCTAAAGTTAGAAAGGGAGGCTTGAACATTTCCAAGGGACTTGTAAGCAAGGCCTCGATTGTAGTAGGCATCTGCATCATCGGGCGTAATTTCAAGGGCCTTGTCGTAGTCTGCAATGGCGCCAGCATAATCCCCAGAATCTTGACGCGCTAGCGCCCGATTGAAGTAAGCATCAGAATCCTTGGGATCGAGTTCGATGGCTTTATTATAGTCGGCGATCGCGCTGGAGTAATCCTTTTCAACCTGCCGCGCCAGCCCTCGGACGTAGTATGCATAGGCATAGTCTGGCTTGATCTGAATCGCTTGATCATAGTCGGCAATGGCGCCGGAATGATCACCCGTGGCTCGTCGAGCCACTCCCCGGTTAGTATGGGCGACCCAAGGCCCCAGCGATCCCCAGTCTTTGTTAATCTCAAGCGCTTTGTTATAGTCCGCGATCGCACCCACATTATCGCTCGATAGGCGTCGCGCAAAGCCTCGGTTGTTGTAGACCAAGGAAGAGTCTGGATTGAGATCAAGGGCTTTGGTGTAGTCTACAATGGCCCCGCTGTAGTCGCGAGCGAGACGTCGCGCAAAACCTCGGTTAATATAAGCCGACGTCCAGGATGGGTTGAGCTCGATGGCCTTGGTGTAGTCGGCGATCGCGCCTTCGTAGTCTTCCTGGTCAGCCTTCTCGTTCGCCTGATCAAACCAGTCTTGGGCGGTTCGCTCCGGCGTAATTTCCGCCGTGGGCAGGGGAGGGGGATCCGCCTTAGCAGTGGTGCTATCGGTGGTGATCCATCTAACCACGACACGAGTCACCATAGCACCGCCCACGACAAACCCTAGGGCCGCGATCGCCACCACGGTGATCATGGCGATCATCTTCGTTTTGGGTCTTTGCCAAAGATCTCTCCATTTCCCGCGATGGGGCGATGGTCTGGGGGCCAGTTTGGCAAGTTCGGCCTGTTTTTGGTGCCAATGTCGATATCTTCCCCACCAGGCTTGAACGTTCTGGGGACGATCGCCCACCTCAAGCCGCAGGGCATCGTTGACCATAGAGCACCAGGGTTCGCAGAGGGAACAATGCCAGGGATCAACGGGATGGAGCACCCGATGAATAGAGGAGGGCGGCAATGTGCCGGTCAAGAGCTCGTGGAGCATCATTGCCAGCTCAAAAATATCAGTGGCGCTGTTTAATCCCTCTGCTGCCATCAATTCAGGCGGAGCATAGTTTTCCGATAGGGCTAAAGAGCTGTATTTTGACTGCCCTCTAGTTCTAGACACCTCCTGACGCGCTGCCCCAAAATCTAAGAGCACAATGCGCCCATCCTGGGTCACCATGACATTGGCAGGCTTGATATCCAGGTGAAAGAGATTGCGCTGATGCACCACGGAGAGGGCAGCGGTGAGGGCATCCATAATGGCAACCACCCGTTGTTCAGGCAACCCCCGGCCCCCGAAACTGCTCAGTTCCTCCCCCAGGGTTCGACCGGTAAGCAGTTCCATGACCAAATACACAGTATTTCGCTCCTCGAACAGGTTCTGTACCCGCACAATATTGGGATGGCTGAGGTCGAATAAAATTTGACCCTCCCGTTTAAATCGGGCAAGCCAGCGTTCATAGGAGTCGTGTCCCGTGGTCGGCGTAATCAGACTCCCTGAACTCCCCTCCCGGTGCGCAAAGTCCTGGGGAAAGTATTCCTTAATGGCAACACTGCGGCTAAACCCCTGGTGGTATGCTCGATAGGTAATGCCAAATCCACCCCGACCCAGGGCATATTCAATGCGATATTTGCCCCCATCCAGTTCAGTTCCTGGGGCTAGTAAATCCCGAAATAGACCCGGCAAATAGACCCCGCAGGTGGGGCAAACCACCAAATTATCGGGGAGATCTCGGGTTCCACATTTGATACATAGCATAGGTCCCGATCCTTCACGCTCCTACCGTGGCTTGGGAGATTGTCCTTTGCAGATACATCAAGGTTCGCTTAAAGTGCTCTGCCCTGGCACGAAAGTCTTCCCCTTTCCCCAGTTCAAAGGCCAGGCCTTTTCGGCCCTGAAACAGCTGCAGATAAACCTGACTGGCGTCTTCCTGGGTATGGATTACCGGATAAAACTGGTGAATTCCAGCGTGATCAAAGGCCTGAAGAACCTGATCCAGGGTCTGCACCTGTCGATCAGGAAGGTGTGGTGGCGCATCGGTAATAAGGACAATCACCTTTTTAGCCTCTGGGTCAAAGGGCTGCTGGGTGGCATAGAGCAGCGCGTCTAGGCTGCTTTCTGGGCGATCGCCGCCGCCGCCAGCCTGAATCTGAGCAATCTGCGCCTGGAATGCTTGTGCCTGCCGCGTAAACACCTCACCATTAATTAGCGCCCGATGATCTTCCCCGCAGAAGCGATCGCGAAACTCAATCAGGCCAACCCGCGACTGCACCCCATCCTGTGCAATGGCCTCCACCACACTCACAATGGCCTCGCGAATGGCGTCAATCTCGCCCTGCATACTGCCGGTACAGTCGAGAACAAACAAAATATCGGCTTTGGCCTGGGATCGCTGGGCAACAAAGGCCGCCATTTTAGCGCTGAGCTTGTCTGTAATGGATTGGCCGGTTTGCTGGAGGGGAACGGCCGCGTCCTGGGGAAATTTCAGGCCGCATTGGCTGCAAAACCTGGCAGCCTGGGCATTCGCCGCCCCACAGTCTGGACAGTTTTTCATCATGGTGGGCTATCCTCCCTAAACTCAACGCGCAAAAATACATCTCCGAGTTTCAGGTGATCGCCATGCTTGATCCACACACTTTGGCCCTTCGCAAGGATGCGGCCATTATGCAGGGTGCCATTGGTGCTGCCATGATCTCCTGCGCAGTACTGAGTCCCATAGCGGCGGACAAACAGATGTTTCCGGCTGATACTGACATCATTACCGGCAATCTCACCTCGACCGATGCTGCGGGTTTCACCATCGGCGAGGTTGATCGGCAGGCAAGCATCGCGGTTACTGCCCGATTCAACCCGCAGCAGGGGAAAGCCAAGCCGAACCTTTGTATCCCGGATCTCAGTGGGATCAGGGTCATGGAGACCCAGCAGGGTCAAAATGGCCTCCACAGAGTCAATACGCTGCGCCACCTGGGTCTTGACCATTAAGGCGATCGCCTCGCGACTGTTGGGATACATCTGCCCTCTAAAGTCGCGTAGATCAATGGCCTCGGTGGGTTCTGGAGTCTGGTGCAAATATTGGGTAAAGAAATGTTCCAACCGGCTCCAGCCCTGTCGTCGCCAAAAATGCTGGCCCATTTCTAGCTCATAAAGGATGTGGCCAATTGCGTAGATATCAGTGCGAGCATCGGCCAGAAGCGATCCCTGCAGGAAAGCCTCGGGGGGAAGATAGGGGGGAGTGCCCATCACTTCGCCGGTGCGGGTCATGCCTTTCCCGTAAAACTTGGAGATACCAAAGTCAATGATTTTCACCGCATGGGCAGAATTGACCAGCACATTGCTGGGCTTGAGATCTCGGTGGATAATGTTATGGCGGTGGGCATCGCGCACTCCCCAAAGAATTTGCTGAAAAATGAGTCGCTTTTGCTCCCAGGTCAACAGAGCCCCTGCAATCCACTGATCCAGGGAATGGGCCTGATAGTAGTCAAACACGATCAAAAAGGTGGACGCATCCCACTGACGCAGCCCCACTGAGGGAATGATGTAGGGCGATTCAATCCTGACCTCGGCCTCCAGTTTGACGCGATCGCACAGCACGCTACCGGGTTCGAGATCCTGAATAACCTTCAGGGCATAGAGCCGATGGGTCCTTGGATCACGAGCTTTCCAGACGCTCGCGAAGGCTCCGGTCCCCAGCAGTTCCAGCAGATCCAATTCAGGAATATTTCCCAACTCCACCGGAATGCGGCCCGAGGGCATGAGCTGAAGCGAGTCGGTCATAGTGTCTCCTTTCACCAGCGGGGCTGCACAAGGGTGTTTCGGGACAACGGGGTTTGGCTGAACTCAAGAACCGTTGTTAGCGCTGATGAAGCCAGATCAGGGGTCGGCGCCGGATGCTGCCATAAAATTAGGGTTTGATTATCGGTACTCTCCGCAGCAAGGGAGGCCTGAATTAAATCTTCAGCCAAGGCCTCCAGGGGCAAGGGCCGGGACAGAATGGACTGGAGAGTGGCAAGGCTCAAGCCACCGCTCACCCCATCGGAGCACAACAGAAGGCGGTCACCCTCCCGCAGGTGCCGTTCATAGAAGGGCAGCGGGTCCGGCAGCCTATCGCAACCTAGATAAAGCTCCAACACGTTCTTATAGGCATGGTGATCGGCCATTGCTGGGCTGATTTGACCGCTCCTGAGCAGGGCATGCGTCACGGTGTGGTCCTCAGTGACCTGGGTCAGTTCACCGGTGCTAGAGTGCCAGTGAAACAGAGGGCTATCCCCCAAATTGGCCACCCAGGCGCGATCGCAGCCAATCAGAGCCAACACTAGCGTGGCCCCCGCCACCCCCCAATGATTTTTCTTCATCATGGCATGGAGATAGAGGTTAGCCTGACAAATGGCAAGCTGAATGGCGCTTTGAACCTCATGGGACGTGTGCGGAGGAAAACACCCGACAGGATTAATGCTAGGCGCCACCAGCAATTCCTCCAGAAGACAGGTGCTCATTTTCCGCAGCCCTTCCCGGCTCACATCTTCTCCATGGGCGTGGCCCCCCATGCCATCGGCAATCATTAACAGATAGAGGGGCCCCCTCCCCCCCTGACCTGGAATCACTAAAGCCTGAAAGCTATCTTCGTTCCTTGGACGCTGATTGACTTCACTGCGAATCACACATTGAACTCGCTCGTCTAGGCGCAACGTTGTCATAATCCCTCCAGCCTGAAGCAGGGGATGCTCGCATTTTAGCAAAGTTGCCCTGCTCCACCGACGGATGAATCAACCTTACTGCGGATCAATCTCCTCTGGCGGGAAAGCGGCCTTCATAAGGCTTCACGCTTCCCCGGACCTGCTAAGACGGCCATACAGAATGCTTTTGAATGTTTTAATTTGGCGACAGCCCTCCCCCACAATCCGAGCGTAACCGCCTCACGCAGCTTAAGCATTTCCTCTGAACAATCCCTCGCAAAATGCAAGGAGATTCCAGCCCACTGCGCCATTGACAGGTGCGTTAAAATTTTGACTTGGATCATTTTTCAGGGACTTTACCTTCCGAGGACGCCATGGCTCCACAAGTTACCGCAACCTACAACCGATCCCCCGCCCCTGCCGTCGAACCCATGATCTCTATTACTGGGCTAAACGTCTATTACGGAGAAAGTCATATCCTGCGCGAGGTTGATCTGAGCGTTGCGCCGGGAAAAATGGTTTGCTTAATTGGCCGCAACGGGGTGGGCAAAACCACCCTGCTGAAAACCATTATGGGGCTGCTCCCACCGAGATCTGGAGAGATGACCCTAGAGGGCGTTCCCATCCTGAAGCAGTCTACCGACCAGCGGGCACGGCTTGGAATTGGCTATGTTCCTCAGGGTCGCGAGATTATTCCGCGCCTGTCGGTGCAAGATAACCTGATCTTGGGGCTAGAGGCACTGGGAAAAAACAAGCCCAAACATCCAGTCATTCCTGAGGAAATTTTTGAGCTGTTTCCGGTTCTAAAAACAATGCTTTCGCGAATGGGCGGGGATTTATCGGGAGGGCAACAGCAGCAGCTCGCCATCGCCCGTGCCTTGATGGGCAACCCTCGCCTGCTGCTGCTCGATGAGCCCACCGAAGGCATCCAGCCCTCGATTATCCTGGAAATTGAAGCTGCTGTGCAGAAAATTGTCAAAACTCGCGGTATATCTGTACTTTTAGTTGAGCAACACCTGCATTTTGTGCGACAGGCCGACTGGTACTATGCCATGCAAAAAGGAGGGATCGTTGCCGCAGGCCCCACCCAAGACCTCAGCAATGAAGTTATCCAAAACTTCCTGGCGGTGTAGAAGGCCATGACTCAATGGCAAGGATGCGTCAAGCTGAACTATGCAGTTGATCACCAACAAACGCATTTAAGGTCCGCCTACAGCAGAGCCCCTCTGCGGATTCAGCGTCCCTTTTATCCAGAGTCGCCGCAGGTCTGCCACAGCGTACTGGTGCATACCGCTGGCGGCATGGTGGGAGGCGATCGCCTAGATCTCGACGTCACCTTACAGCCCCAGGCCCACACCCTGCTGACCACCTCAGCGGCCGGCAAGGTCTATCGCACGCAGGGTCAAACCGTCCAGCAGAGTCTGCGGGTCACCCTGGAGGAACAATCCATTCTGGAGTGGCTCCCCCAGGAAACCATTGTGTTCGAGGGCGCTCAGTTTGATCAACAGACCCATGTGGACCTGGGATCGGGGGCGCTGTGGGTGGGGATGGATCTATTCCGCTTTGGGCGGACAGCCCGCGGTGAGGGGTTCACCACCGGCCATTGGCGATCGCGCACAGAGGTTTGGCAGCAGGGCCATCCCCTCTGGATTGACCGCGCCCAGTTTTCGCCAGCCATGGTCCAAAGCCCAACGGTCCTGGCCAACTATTGCGTCATGGGCAGCTTGGCGGTGGTGGGGACAGTCTTTGCCAAGGAGGCCATCAATCAGATTCGGGAGGCCTGTTTGCCGCAGCTGCCGGTGGATCACCAAATTGGGATGACCCGGCTACAGGCGGGGGTCATCTGCCGCTACCTGGGACATTCTACCCACCAGGGACGCAGCTACTTCCTTAAAATCTGGGAAAACCTGCGCCAGAGTTACGCCGGCCGTGGTATTTGTATTCCCAGGGTTTGGCAAGTATTGGTGAGTTAATTTAAAGATGCAACTGTCCCCCCAGGAAAAAGACAAGCTATTGGTATTTACCGCGGCGCTCCTCGCCGAACGGCGGCGCGATCGCGGCCTAAAGCTGAACTATCCGGAGGCCATCGCCCTGATTACAGCGGGCATCCTGGAAGGGGCCAGAGACGGTATGTCTGTGGCTGACCTGATGAGTCATGGCGCCACCCTCCTCGGACGCGATGATGTGATGGAGGGCATCGCCGAGATGATTCCTGAGGTTCAAGTTGAGGCCACCTTTCCCGACGGCACCAAGCTGGTGACAGTTCACCAGCCGATTCGTTAGGCCTCAGGCCCTGCAGCAAGACTAGTGCATCTCTCGCACACAGGGCTGCCCCTCGACAATCTCACCAATTAAAATCAAATCGGCAAGCCCCACAAACAGCCCATTTTCCAAGACGCCAGGAATATTATTAATGGTCGATTCCAGGGTAGCTGGATCGGCAATCGCCTCAAAGGTGACATCCAGGATCATGTTTCCCTGATCCGTAATAACCGGCCCGTCCTTTTTAACCCCCATGCGCAACTCCGGCTCACCCCCCAGCTTTTTGAGGGCGTCGGTCACCGGGGCAATGGCCATGGGCAGTACCTCCACCGGCAGCGCAAAGGTGGTGCCCAATGCCTCCACCAGCTTGGATTGGTCCACCACCACAATAAACTGATCAGCCAGGGCATCCACCACCTTTTCACGGGTGTGGGCCGCACCGCCTCCTTTGATCAAATTCTTGTGGGGGTCGACTTCATCTGCCCCGTCAATGGCGATGTCAATTTTGCTAACTTCATCGAGGGTGGTCAGGGGAATGCCATACTGCTTGGCCAATACCGATGCCTGAAACGAGGTGGGAATCCCCTTAATATTGTTGAGATCGCCTGACTTGAGGCGATCGCCCAGATGCTGAATCGCATAGGCCGTCGTGGATCCCGTTCCCAGGCCCACGATGGAATCTGAGGAGACCCGATTGGCCGCCGCAATTCCCACCTGCTGCTTCATGACCTTAATCGTTTCATCGGCACTGTTTTTCGCCATCGTAAAATTCATTCCATAGAGTCCGGTTAATAGCATGCCCCAAAGTGGAACCTCTGCCTAGTCAGTCCATCGCGCGATAATGGAAATGTTTTATCTGGGTTTCCATGCGCGTTATTGTTCAACGAGTGAAACGATCGTCCGTCCAGGTCGCGGGCCACACCCTGGGGCAGATTGGTCCAGGCTTGAATTTGCTGGTGGGCATTGCAGCCAGGGATACGGAACAGGAAATGATTTGGATGGCCCAAAAGTGCCTTGATCTGCGGATTTTTCCCGATGAACAGGGACGGATGGCCCACTCTGTCCGGGATATCGGGGGAGATCTGCTGGTGGTCAGTCAATTTACCCTCTACGGCGACTGTCGAAAGGGGCGTCGACCCTCCTATGAGGCCGCTGCCGCCCCCGAGGTGGCCAAAGATCTCTACGATCACTTTGTATCTCTGCTAACCAGCAGCGGCCTGCGAATTGAAACCGGACAATTTGGTGCCATGATGCAGGTATCCATTGAAAATGATGGACCTGTGACGTTGATCCTGGAACGAGAAGCACCATGACCACCATTCTGGCCGGAGATATTGGCGGCACCAAGACCATTCTCCACTTGGCCCTGGCCCATGCCTCCGGCACCCAAACCCTGGCGGAGAAAACCTATTCCAGCCAGGACTACGATCATCTGGTTCCGATGGTTAAGCAGTTCTTGGCAGACCAGGAAGATCACCCGCAGGCGGCCTGCTTTGCCATTGCCGGTCCGGTGCAGAATAACTGTAGCCAGCTCACCAACTTGGACTGGGAGTTGGAAAGTGGATCCCTGGCCCAGGCACTGGGACTAGCCCAGGTCAAGCTGATGAATGATTTTGCCGCCGTTGGCTACGGGATCTTAAATCTGCGGTCCGCCGACCAGGTACTGATTCAAGATCGTCCGGCTCAGCCCCAGGCTCCCATTGCGGTGATTGGGGCCGGGACGGGGCTGGGGGAAGCGCTGCTCATTTGGTCGGGCCAGCAGTACGATGTGGTTCCCCTGGAAGGAGGCCATGCTGATTTTGCCGCCCGCACCGACCTAGAAATTGGGTTGCTCAAATACCTGCGCGATCGCCATGGCCATGTTTCGGCGGAGCGGGTCGTGTCTGGTCAGGGCATCCCGGTCATCTACGAATACCTGCGCCAAGCCCAGATTCATCCAGAATCGGAACAGGTGCGATCGCAGATGAACCATGAAGATCCCGCCGCCGTCATTGCCGAATTTGGCCTCGATCACCGCGACCGGCTTTGTGAAAAAACCCTGGACCTATTTGTGGCGGCCTACGGCGCAGAGGCCGGAAACCTGGCCCTAAAAAGTCTGCCCTTTGGAGGGGTATACATTGCGGGGGGCATCGGCCCCAAGCTTCAATCAAAAATGGAAGCCCCGATCTTTATCGAAAGCTTTTTGGATAAAGGACGGATGCGCCCCCTCCTGGAACAAATGCGCGTCAGCCTTATTCTCAATCCCAAGGTAGGCCTAATGGGGGCCACCTACTATGCTCAGCGACTGGTTAGTACCTCCTAATCCCGATGCCTGAGCCAATCCAAGAATTCCTCCAATTTTTAAGCCAGGCGATCCCCGCCGATCTCCAAAGGCAGGGCCAGGTATTGGGTCTGATGATTTTGGTACTCTGGGGGCTAGAACTGTTGGATGAACTGTTTTTAAACCATGCCCTGAATCGCCTGGGGATTCGGCCGCGCACCCTCAGAGGGCTCCAAGGAGTCCTCTGGGCACCGCTGCTCCATGGCGACTTCCAGCATTTAGCCGCCAATACCATGCCCTTACTGATCCTGGGCTGGTTTGTATTGCTAAGCGGCCTAGAGCCCTTTGTGATCGTCACCCTCACCATTTGGCTCTTTAGCGGTCTGGGCGTTTGGCTGGTGGGTCGTCCGCGATCAAATCACATTGGGGCCAGCAGCATTGTGTTCGGCTACCTGGGGTTTTTACTCCTGCGAGGCTACCTGGATCGCAGCCCCATGGCCGTGAGCCTGGCCGCGATGGCAGGGCTGCTCTACGGCGGGATGATTTGGGGCGTGCTCCCCTTGCAGCGAGGCAGTTCCTGGGAAGGTCACCTGTGCGGCTTTCTGGGGGGGGCCCTCGCAGCCTATTATTTTGCTGAACTGAGCCAATTGCCCCGGTTCAATCTCTAAAAAGATCGCGCCAATTCCTTTGGGAGATCCTTCTATGGGATTAAGACACCCACATCCCCCTGGCCTAGAGTAACAATCAGGCCTCCCTCGGTTCTCCAGCCTTACCCCCAAGGCCGAGGCCTGTTCTACAACGCCTCAGGGTTGGGCACGGCCCTGGACCTTTCCCGAATCGCGATGCTATGTCTGACCTCATTCACGCCTACAATTCTCAGATCTATGACCTGGTCTCGGCCCATGCCACCCTCCACAAGCTTGCCAGCAATGCACAGCACAGTGAAGGTCCTGTGTATGTTCCAGCCGATAACAGCGTAATTTGGAGCGATGTCAGCGGGAATCGGCTGTTGCGCTGGAGTCCTGAGGATGGAGTCCGCACTATTCGCACCCCATCCCATTATCAAAACGGCAACGCCCTAGATCGAGAGGGACGATTGGTGAGCTGCTCCCACGGGCAGCGGGCCATCCTTCGCCGCGAGCCCTCGGGAGAGTGGAAAGTTTTAGTGGATCGATATCAAGGCAACCGCTTAAACAGCCCGAACGATCTGGTGGTGAAGCAAGATGGCAGCATCTGGTTTAGCGATCCGCCCTTCGGCCTGACCCAACCCAAGGAGGGCTATGGCGGAGCCCAGGAACAGGCCGGGAGTTTTGTCTACCGCTTTGATCCTGAAACTGGATCAATTACCGCCGTGATTCAGGAAATGGAGCGGCCCAATGGACTGGCCTTTTCCCCCGATGAGAAAACGCTCTACGTCTCGGACACCTCCCAGGTCAACTATCCCCAGGGGCATCACTATATTCGAGCCTACGAGGTGATCGAGGGGAAGTCCGTGGGTAACGCTCACGTCTTTGCGGTCATTAATCCTGGCCAACCGGATGGAATTAAGGTTCATCGGTGGGGCCATTTGTTTACCACCTCAGCCGATAGCATTCAGATCTACACTCCCACGGGCCTCTGTCTGGGAAAAATTCGCGTCCCGGAGGTTTGCACCAATCTGACCTTTGGAGGGACCGAGGGCAAACATCTGTTTATCACCGCTGGCCGATCGCTCTACGCCATAGAAATGAGGGGCTGAGATACCGTGGCGAGAGAGCTGATACTCTAGATCAAACAACCCTGGACCGAGTGCGGCCATGTTTCATCTCACCCTAGACCAGGCCTATCGATGGTTTGATCACTACAATCAGACTTTGTTTGCCCAGCGCCTTCCCAAAACGAAGATTGAGCTGTCTCAATCCATGACCTCCACCGCCGGAAAGGTTCTCGGTCAGTTGCAACCCGTGATTCGTCTGTCTGTCCCGATCCTCACACAAGAGCAAGCCTTTCATGAGACGCTGGTCCATGAAATGATCCATGTTTGTCAACGCCATGTGGCTCAGGAAACAGAACGTCCCCACGGCCCCTATTTTTCGGCCTGGATGTATAGCATTAATCAGGCCTACGAGTACAGCAGCGGGTACGTTCGCAGCCCCTTCGGCAAGATTCAGTGTTTGGGCAAGGCCAAGCTCAGGCTCAAGATTACGGTGACGCATCATTACATCCAGGATCAGGGGGCGGAGCGTCAGAGTTTGGTGGGCAAAATCAAGAAGCTGTTGGCACTCTCGGAGTCACCCTATGAGCATGAGGCCCAATCGGCTTTGCTGAAGGCGCAACAGCTCATGCAGTCCCATGCGGTGTCTGATGAGGAGATTGATCGCAGCGAGGAAGGATCCGAACTCGATATGCCCATCGTGCGGGAGTTATTGGTGAAGGGGAAGCGGGTTCCGGTCTATTGGAAGCGATCGCTGTTGATGGTGATCGCCAAATATTACAAGTGCCAATATATTGAGGCATCGGGGCAGGGCATTGGGGTCTATGGCCATCGAACCTATGTGGAGATTGTGCGGCATTTGTTTCATTACTACGAGGAGGTGATTGAGCAAATGGCGCGGCAACACCAAGGCCAAGGGGCGGTGTTTTTAAATAATTTTCGCAGTGGGATGGTGGAGCGATTGACGGAGAAGCTGGCCCAACGGCAGACGGAGCCGTGTTTAACGGATTTGGCTCAAGGGGAGGAAGACCTGCCCATGAATCAAACAGAAACTGGGTTAGTGCAACTGCGGCAGGAGGCGATGGAGCTACGGGATTACATTGGGTTGATTAATCCTGGGTTTTATACGCGGCGGGGCAATGTGAGTTATGTGCGTTTGAATCCGAAGGCTCGAAAGAAGGGCTATGAAACGGGCAAACACTTATCGGTGAATGATCAGATTACCCCCAGGCAGAAAAAGTTGAAGGCGTCTAAAAACAAGGGATTTGGGTAAACTTGGAGGCGATCGCCTAACGGTGAAGTTGTGCGGCGGCAGATAAGCTCAAACTCTTACCGATAACCTCTATACCGTCCGCACCAACGAAGGGTTAGGCGGTTGGCAACTTCGATCACTTGCGGCTTTTCCAGTAACCAGGCTCACGACTACAATGCATGACTGCCAAAATCAAAATGTAGTCTTGCTCAATTGTATAGAGAACACCATAAGGAAACTTACGCACCATACACCGCCGAACATCTTCATCAATCGCAGCATAGCGGGTTGGGGCTTCCCTGATTCGATAGACTGTATCCTCGATCGCGATTATGAACGCTTGAGCAACCCTAACCCTCTGCCCTGTATAGTATTGAACTGCTTCAGCATACTCATTCAAAGCTTCAGGATGAAATACATACCTCATGGCTCAATCAGCCGTCTGACCTGCGCTAAAGCATCTTCGCCTGAAATTGGTTGAATAGAACCATCTCGCACCTCATCTCGTCGGCGCTTGGCTTCAGTTACCCAAACTGCTTGTATTGTCGAGTCGGAATCGAACTCTAAGCTTTCCACTAACTTGTCTGCTAAGAGTGCTCTTGACTCACCAGGCAGGGATAATATTTCCTCAGTCAGTTGCTCAATTGACCGCATAATACCCATCCTTTGTAGAAAGCAATTAAATAAATAATTATAGCAAGATTTGACATAAGAAGAACTTTAAGGGGGAGCCGTTCTAATTCAATGCTTAATGTTACTGGTTTAATTTAATTTGTGTTTCCTAGGGCGTCCCGTCCCCCGCGCATTGAGAGATGAGGCGATGAGTAGGTTGCGCAACCA
>NZ_JTHE03000044.1 GCF_000817775.3 Lyngbya confervoides BDU141951 | reverse complement strand
TGAGTTTAGTTGTCTTAGCACTCTATAACAGTGGGTAGCTTTCCTGCTACCTCTTCTAAAATCTGTCCGGAGTGTTGTACCTTAGGATGTTATATCAACTTAAATATAGTACACGAGTGCAATAAATAGTGAGGATTCCTAATCCCTAAAATGGAAGATTGCAGTTTCTCACGCATTCTAATCATACAAGCCTCCTCACGGCAATTCCTACCCTCCAAAATTAATTGAGCAAATAAAAATCACGACTAGGCTAAAGCATTTCAGTGTTAAGACAGAAAAGTCTTACTTGTATCACATTCGTGACTTGATTCGATTTCCCCCCATGCGCCATCCCAGAGCAATCGTCATCCTAGAAATTCAAGATCATTTTTCATACTGAGCGGGCCATCAGGCTCCATCCACTCAGAACGTGCCCTTGAGTGCCCTCCTATCTCTCGATCAACAAATCTGACAAATCGAGGTGTCTTTCATTAAAAGGGGTGATGCTCCCACAACTCGGCTGAATGCTCTTCACAAAACGGCCTAGTCGCTTTCCGATTGATCTTGAAGACCGCTTCTAAAAACCCTGGATTGATCACAAAGGTCTGGTCTAGAGGCTCACGGTTCCATTCCTGCCCCTTTAGAGCCTAGGCCACCACTGGCGTAGGCTGGGCCGTTGCGGTTCGGGTTCCCACCTTCTGCAATCGCACCGGGGTTCTTTGCCCCAGGGTCACCCCCCGCCGTGCAGGTTGTACGGGATCTTGATTGATCAGTTCCAACTCAAGTTGCGACAGCAGCATACCTAACACAATTTTCATTTCATATTGCGCCAGAGCCGCCCCCACGCAGCGCCGCACACCTGCGCCAAAGGGCATAAACTCGTAGGGCGAAAACTGCCGATCCAGGAAGCGTTCGGGCCGAAACTGCTGCGGATGAGGATAAAGATCCTCTCGCTGATGCAGCAGATAAATGCTGCCCATCAGCAACATGCCGGGTTCAAGCTGATAGCCACAGAGATCCAAAGGCTGTTCCACCCGCCGGGGAAAGGTCAACATGGCCACAGGATGGATCCGTAGCGTTTCATTGCAAACCGCATTCAGATAGGGAAGCGGCAGAAACTGAGTAGGATCCAGCGGATCAGGGAGTTCCGCCAACTCTGCCAATAGCCGCCGCTGAACCTCCGGTAAGGCATGAATCCAGTAGAGTGCCCAGGTCAATGCCGTTGCCGTGGTTTCATGTCCGGCAACCAACAACGCCATCAGTTCATCCCGCAGGGCTTGGTCTGAAAGCCCCTGTCCCTCGGCATCCGTGGCCGCCATCAGCAAAGACAAAATATCGGTTCGATCGGAGTTGGCATGCTGGCGACGCTCCTGAATTTCCGCAAAGATGAGTTCGTCGGTGGCTTGGGCGAGTTTACGCAAGCGCCCCCCAGGACTCCAGGATCCCAAGTCTTTCTGCATCCAGGGAAAAAAGACAATGGCAGAGGCCAGCGGAGTGCTGGTCATGTCCAGCCGACGACTCAAAAGCTGTTCGAGCTGTTCGTAGCGATCGCCAGTGTACAGGCCAAACACCACCTGCAAAATGACCCGCATTGTAATTTTTTGCATAACGCTGCGAGTGTTCACCGGCTGGTGCAGAGGCCACTGCTGGATAACCTCCTGGGTAATGCCTTGAATGAGGGTAGCGTAGGTTTTCAGGCGATCGCCGTGGAACGGAGGCATCACCAACTGCCGACGATCTCGATGGTCACTGCCGCTCAGGAGCATAACGTTTTGCCGACCAATCACCGGCTCCAGGATTTCATTCACTTCACCCGGCGCCGAAAATTCTTTGCCCGTATCGTGGGTCAACAGATATTGAAGCGCCTTCGGGGACTGCACCATAAGCAGCGGCGCAGTCCCCCCCCAAAGCACCGGGGCCTGAAAAAGATCGCCGTAGCGCTGAAAGTTTTTCCGCATGTACCCCAGGGGATTGAGGATCCACTGGATCGCCTGCAATCCATTGGGTTCCGGGGGTGTGGGAATATTGACCATAGGATTGAGTTTAAATCGGGGAGTGACAACGCGTTGCCCAGAACCTCGGTGATCGAAAGACAGGGCCACAAGCCCTAGTCTAAAATACCCGAATCTAGAGGGGGAAAAAGGAGTCAGCAATTAGCGATTCCGGTGGGCTGGGAAGAGCCATGATTCCACACAACCTTCAACAGCGCACTGGTACTGCGCCACTGAATCGTTTGATTGAGGCACTCCAGTTCCAATCCCTGGCGAATTTGATCCACCTGACGCTGACTGAGGCATTGACGCAGGCGATCGCCATAGGAGGGTCGTGCCTCTGCGGGACTAAACCAGCGATCCAACACCAACGGACTCAACAGCCACTGTCGCGTTTCTGAAAGGAGTTGGAACTCCACGCTCAACCCCGCCGCCTCAAGAAGAGTCACCAGTTGAGAAGCCTCCCAGTTCAAGCGGGGGTCACCGGCTGGTTCATAAAACGAGTCCTCCGCAACCTGCCAGGCCCGATAAAGCTTCGGGCTGAGATGCTGCGGCGATAACAGATCATAAATCCGCTGGCTTTGCCGGGGAATCAGCTCCACCAGGATCGCTTCTCCCGTCGAACCTAAGAAGACTGAGAGCACCTGAGCAACGGCAGCGGGAGTGCCGGTGAGATCTCGAAGGTGGCTGAGCAAATTGCGGCCAAAGATGCGGTCAAATTGAATTCCCGGCGCCAGGGCCAAGAGCCGAGGGCATAGCTGATCCAGGGCAGAGGCGATCAAAATCGGTCGCTGGATCTCGGGCAAAGCTTCAGCCTGCTGTTGAATTCCCTGCAGCGCCTGATCCGTGGTGACCCGACCGTAGACCCCGCCTTCAGGCGTCTGCCGCAAACATTCCCACAGCATCAGGCCACTATTGGCCAGCAAATCCAGAACCACATGATGACGCTGGAGATGGGTCATGGCCAACAGGCGATCGCGCAGAGCCGCCAGCTGAGATCCAGACTGACTGATGGTTCGCTCTAGCCAGCGCTCTTGACTTCTAGACTCTGGGCCAACGCTGATCATCTCCGATGGCCCCAGATCGTTCCCCTCAATCATGGCCGCAATCTGGGCCTCGCGGTGGCTCAAGATCTGATCGCGGATCTGGGCCTCATGACCTTGATGCGACGGTTGATAAAAGACTCGCCCCTGCAGCGCAGCCGGAAGATATTGCTGGGCCACCCAATGATCTCGGTAGGCATGGGGATATCGGTACCCCGCTCCATGCCCCCATCCCTGCCGATCGCGATTGCCATCTTTCAAGGGACTGGGAACCTCCGCCTCACGCTCGTTCTCAATGGCAGCCAGAGCATCGAAATAGCCTAAAACACTGTTGGACTTGGGAGCCGTCGCCAGATAAAGGGCCGCTTGAGCAAGGGGATATTGCCCCTCCGGGAGCCCCACGCGATCAAAGGCCTGGGCACAGGCCACCACAACCCCCACCGCCTGAGGGTCCGCCAATCCAATATCTTCACTGGCTGCAATGATCATGCGGCGAAAGATAAACTTTGGGTCTTCCCCCCCGTAGATCATCCGGGCCAGCCAGTAGCAGGCCGCATCCGGGTCCGAACCGCGCAAGCTTTTGATAAAGGCGCTGATGGTGTCAAAGTGAGCATCCCCTTCCTTGTCATAGAGGATGGCCCGCCGCTGAATGGAGGCTTCCGCAATGGACAGATCAATCTCGATCACCCCAGCCTCGTTCGCTGGCGTGGTTTCAACGGCTAGCTCCAGGGCGTTGAGCAATGTGCGCGCATCGCCATTGGCAATATTAACGAGGTGATCCGTCGCCGCTTCGCTGAGGTGAACCGATTTGTGGCCATAGCCGCGACTGGTCTCCGTTAAGGCGTGGTGCAGAATTTGTTTCAAGTCCGAGGCCTGCAAGGGCTTGAGCTGGAAGAGCCGAGATCGACTCACCAAAGCCTGATTCACCTCAAAGTAGGGATTCTCCGTCGTGGCCCCAATCAGAATAATGGTGCCATTTTCTACCCAGGGCAGCAGAGCATCCTGCTGGGATTTACTAAATCGATGCACCTCATCCACAAATAAAATTGTTTTTTGACCGTAGTGTCCCCGCCGAGTTTGGGCCGTGTCCACCGCTGCCCGAATGTCCTTGACCCCAGCCAGCACCGCATTGATGGCAATGAAGTAGGCCTGGGTGGTATTGGCAATAATCTGGGCCAGGGTGGTTTTTCCGGTGCCAGGAGGACCATAGAAGATGAGAGAAGAAAGCTGATCGGCCTGAATTGCCCGTCTGAGCAGCCGTCCTGGCCCCACAATACTCGATTGCCCCACAAACTCCTCTAGCGATCGCGGTCGCATCCGGGCAGCAAGGGGGGCTTCTGCTTCGCTCAGGTGCTGCTGGTGATGCTGGAATAAATCCATGGGTCGTTACGCTTCGTTAGAATCACGCGTGGCTTCTGTAAAAAGCGCCTATGATTTTGGAGGTTGTTCGCAAAAGGGATGGCACAGTGAGTCTGGGAAAGTGGGTAGGACTGATTGTTCTGTGCATTGCACTATTCATTCTCTGGGAAATTCGTCAGGTGGTGCTGCTGGGGTTTACGGCCGTGGTTCTGGCCTCCGCATTAAACAGCGTAGTGCGCCAGCTAACGAAGGTTCGCATCAAGCGGCATCTGGCGATCGCCATTGCGGTGCTGGGGCTATTCGCCTTCGCCACAGTTGTCTCCTGGTTGATTATTCCTCCCTTCGTGGCCCAATCTCAGCAGCTGCTGGAACTGGTGCCCCAAAGTGTGCAGCGAATTGATGAATCCGTCAAGTGGCTGGAAAAACAGCAGTTTCAGGGCACTTCAATCATCAACTCCCAAATGGTTGACAATATCACCCGGCAGCTACCCAATTTGGCGGGCAAACTGTTTGAAAATTTCTTCTCCCTCTTTTCCAATTCGCTACTGGTGGTTCTCAACATCTTGCTGGTCCTGGTGCTGACCATCATGTTTTTAATCGAACCCCAAAAATACCGCCAAATTTTTATTAAGCTCTTTCCCTCCTTTTATCGCCGCCGGGCAGATGCCATCTTGCAACAATGTGAAACCGCCCTGGACAACTGGATGGGGGGCATCTTGTTTAACATGATGGTGATCGGGGTTTGCAGCGGCCTGGGACTTTGGGTGCTGAGGGTAAAGCTGGTGCTGGCGAATGCCATAATTGCCGGCCTGCTGGAAGCAATTCCCAATATTGGCCCTACCCTCAGCGTCATTCCCCCCATGGCCATCGCTCTGCTTGATTCCCCCTGGAAGGCCCTGGGCGTTCTGCTGTTTTACATCCTCATCCAGCAGCTTGAGCAATATTTACTAGTTCCCCTGGTGATGGCCAAGCAGGTGTCCCTTCTCCCCGCCGTCACCCTCCTCTCCCAAATTATTTTTGCCTATTTCTTTGGTTTTTTGGGATTGCTGCTGGCCTTACCCCTGATCATTGTGGGGCAAATCTGGGCCAAGGAAGTCTTGGTCAAAGACGTGCTCGATCACTGGACCACCCAACAGGGTGGATTCACCTTGAGAAAAAATGAATCTTAATCAACTGCTCTTTTGGCGTATAATTCGCTAAAATTGAATATAAATCACAGAAAAAACCGATAAAATCAGCCATGAGTTTAAATGTTGTTAATCTTGTTGGTCGAGTGGGTGGAGACCCCCAGGTCCGCTACTTTGAGTCCGGTAGCGTCGTCTGTAACTTGACTCTGGCGGTCGACCGGCGCAGCCGTAATTCAGACCAGCCAGACTGGTTTAATCTGGAAATTTGGGGCAAAACAGCGGAGGTGGCCGCAAGCTACGTGCGCAAAGGCAGCTTGATTGGCATCTCAGGAGCCTTCAAGCTGGATCACTGGCAAGATAAGGCCACAAATACCCAGCGATCCAAGCCTGTGATTCGAGTCGATCGCATGGATTTGCTGGGATCTAAGCGCGATAGCGATCCCAATGCCGTGGGGCGCTACGAAGAAGAGTTTTAACCCGACCCATCCCCATTCTTTTACCTGCACCCATCCCTTATGCGACTGGCCCATCAACTCTGGATTAGCCTGTTTACCGGTGCCATCACCTTCGGCCTGCAGCCTGATCCAGGACAGGCAAATCCGGCTACCGGAGGGCCGAATACCCACCCGGATCCGAGGGTTCAGGTGAGCCCGCCTCCCACCGGCGCGGCGGTTCCTTCCCCCCCCTCGGATCTGCGCACCACAGCACCGTCTCCAACACCTGCGGCTACGCCAGCCCCTGCAACCACACCCGCATCTGCGGCTACGCCAAAGCCTGCGGCTACACCCGCACCTGCCGCCGCCTCAACACCTGCCGCCGCCCCCAAGCAGTCCAAGCCCGTCAACTGGTATCATCAGGCCTGGCAGCAGTTTAATGCCCAGCAATATTCCCAGGCGCTGCTCAGCTACAACCAAGCGATCGCGATCGATCCCAAAAATGGGGACGCCTTTCATGGACGGGGACTGACCCAGTTTCGCCTGCAGAACTATTCAGCCGCCATTACAGATTTTGACCGGGCCATTGCCCTCAATCCAAAATTGGTGATGGCCTACAAGAGCCGCGGGAACGCCAAGACCCAACTGAAGGACTACGCCGGGGCTCTAACGGATCTTGACCGCGCCCTGGCCCTGGAGGAGAAGGATGCCCATAGCTTTAATAATCGAGGCTACGTGAAGGCCGCCCTGGGCAACCCGAAGGGGGCCATTGAAGACTACAGTCAGGCCCTGGCCCTCGCCCCAGACTACGACCTTGCCTACAGCAACCGGGCCATTGCCAGGGTCAGCCTTCAGCAATATTCCGAGGCGCTGGCGGATTACAACCGCGCCCTGGCCCTGAGTCCGAAAAACCCGTCCTTCTACAATGGCCGCAGCTTTACCCTCTTTTCCTTAGGCCAGTATCCCCAGGCGCTCACGGATATTAATCGCGCCATTGAACTGAGCAAAACCCCAGTGGCTTCCTACCACTGGGGACGAGCCGTACTCAAGCAGCAGATGGGAGACCTCTCGGGCGCGATCGCAGAGTATGAGCGGGTGACCCAAATTGCCAACCAGACTGGCGACCGTAAAATGGTTCAGGCAGCGTCCAATCAAATTCAGATCCTGCGAAAGTTTGGGCGGCGCTAAAGCCCCTTGATCGAGACCTGAATGGTTTGGGCCGAGTCAGAATTTTGCAAATTTCCCAACTCCACCTGGATCACCTCACCCGTGAGCTGCGCCACGGCTTGAAGCAGGGATCGCAAATTGGGGGTGCTCGAACCGCTATCCACGTACAGGCGATCGCTCACCCGAGCGACCCGTTTCCAGGTGGTATACAGCTTTGCCAGGGTTTGTTCCAGCTGCGCAGCCTGATTGACTAAATCGGCCGCAGAATTTAAACAGCCCAGGCGCAAGGCCTCTTCCAAGGCCTGTTCCAGATCCACCCCTTGGGCCTCAATGGCTTGAACATGGGTGGCATTGGAGAGGTATTTTGCCAGCTGCTTGGCCTCTGAGGTCACCTGCTTGAGGGTATCGAGATCGGGATTTTCCACCAGTTCTTCCTTGAGGGCCTCCTGGTGTACCGGCGGCAGCTTCTCCATCTCGCGGACCAGGGGAGCTAAATATCCCGTGGGAATAGAACTATCCGCCGCCTTGGACTTGATTTCGGCGGGAATCAGATCTGAACTCATGGCCGTCCATTCATCCGCCACCTGCCGCACCTCCCGGCGGGTAATGCGATCGCCCCGATTGGCAGACTCGCTGACCAGCTGCTGCACCTCCGGTGGCGATTGGGCCGTTTCCACAAAGGCGCGTTTACTAAAGCGATCGACGGCATCAGCCTCAAGCTGACCCGACTGCAGCAGGGTATCTGCGCTGTTGGCCAGCTCAATCCAGCGATAGGCCTGGGACTTGCTGATTTCGCGGTCATTGAGCCAGTACAAAAATCCCGTCCCCCGACCCTCGCCCGTTTTTTTCTCGCGATCGCGAACCGCTCGCAGAATCCGTCCGCGCCAGATATCGGTTTGTAAATCAAAGCGATCGCAGATCAGCCAGGCAGAATCGACCTGCTGGCGAAAATCTGGCTCCGAGATCGTTTCATCCTCAGGATCGGGCAGTTGGAAATCTAGATCCCAGACGCTCTCACGCCCCAACTGAGCCACCTCAACCTTGACCGGAACCGCCTGTACCATGGAACCTCTTGAACCGTTTGCCGACCTATTATGCCACAGGGCCGAACGCGGCATTAGACCCGACGGTTCTGAAATTGAGCTACACTAAATTCCGCTGCGTGAACCCCAATGTATGACCCATTTGCTGATCCCCGCTGCTGGCATTGGCAAGCGGATGGGGAGCGATCAAAATAAGCTGCGGCTGGACCTGCTGGGCAAACCCCTGCTGGCCTGGACCCTAATGGCCGCCGAGGCCGCCGAGGGCATTGGCTGGATTGGCCTCATTGGTCAGCCCCTCGATTTTCCCACCTGGATGCAGATTTTAAGGGATCTAGCCCTCAGGACGCCCGTAGAACTCATTGCAGGGGGCCGAACTCGCCAAGAATCAGTCTATAACGGCTTGCAAGCGCTTCCAGCCGAGGCTGAGGGAGTCTTAATCCACGATGGCGCTCGCTGTCTGGCCACGCCCACCTTACTCAACCGCTGCACAGCGGCACTTCACACCTATGAGGGATTTGTGGCGGCCATTCCAGTCAAGGACACCATCAAGGTGGTGGATGACCAAGGTCGAATTCAAAAAACTCCCAATCGCAGCTCTCTCTGGGCCGCCCAAACACCCCAGGGATTTAATGCAGATCAGCTCAGGGACTGTCATGAACAGGGGCGATCCCAGGGATGGCAGGTCACCGACGATGCGGCCCTCTACGAACGGCTGCACCTGCCGGTTCACATTGTGGAAGGAGAAGAAACCAACATCAAGATCACCACGCCAGCAGACCTGAAGCTAGCAGAACTGATCTTGCAGGAACGTCAGACCCCGCGCACCCCCAACTGAGGTCCCCTGGCCATTCAATTTCACGCAAAATTAAAGCTACGCAAAAAAAAGGCGCTGAACTGACGGATTCAAGCGCCCAACCTCATAGTTAAAGGAAATAGAAATTTTTTTGCCGCGGTACATGAAGCCGGACAAACTGCCGAGCTTACCCTTTGCGTGAGTAATACTCCACCACTAGCAGTTCGTTAATTTGGAGGGCGACCCATTCCCGTTCTACGGTACTGTTCACCTTGCCCGTAAGCTTATTCTTATCAAAGTCCAGGTGAGAAGGGACGTTCGCCAGCCCTGGGAACTTCATGTTTTCTTCCACAAGCTGCCGAGATCGATCGCGATCGCGCACGCCCACCTCATCTCCAGGACGGCATTGGTAGCTCGCAATGGACACAACGCGGCCATTGACCGTCACGTGACCATGGTTGACCAGCTGGCGGGCCGCCGGAATCGTGGGGGCCATTCCCAACCGAAAAATCGTGTTGTCCAGACGCATCTCCAAAAGCTGCAGCAGCATCTGCCCCGTCGAACCGCCTGCCCGACGGGCTTTCTTGACGTAGCGCACCAGCTGACGCTCGGACACACCATAATTAAAGCGAAGCTTTTGCTTCTCTTCGAGCTGAATCGCATATTCAGAACGCTTTTTCCGGGCCTGACCATGCTGACCTGGGGGATAAGCCCGACGCGCCGACTTGCGGGTCAGTCCCGGCAAGTCACCTAGGCGACGCACAACTCGGAGGCGAGGGCCTCGATATCGCGACATATTCTTTCCTCTCTGATGAGATAAAATTAGCCAGAATTTTTATCATACCCTGGCCAGGGGACAACATTCAACTACTACCGCTCCAAGCGCTCCAAGATTGGTCCCCTAGCGTTGGATGGAGGGTTGCAGATGGGTAAGATCCCGGTAGCGATCGGCAATGTCAATGAGCCGTTCGCTGGTCATAATCCGCAAACTCACCACCTCAATTTGAACCCCACGGTAGCTGAGATTATTGAGGGCATAGGCCAGCTCACCATCGCCACTCAGTAGAATCAGCGTATCGCAATATTCCGCTAGGCGCAGCATATCCACGGCCATTTCCACCAGCAGATTAGCCTTGCGAGATCCATCGGGAAATTGCACCAAATCCTTAGCCACAACGCGATAGCCATGGCGGCGCATCCAGAGCAAAAATCCCTGTTGTTTCTCATTGCTGGGATCGACCCCGGTGTAGTAATAGGCCCGCAGGAGGCGGCGACCATTGGTGAGACTTTGCAACAGCCGCACGTAGTCCACTTCAATGCGCAGGTGAGCCGCGGCGTAGAAGAGGTTGGCCCCATCAATAAAAATTGCCACGCGATCGGCCTCTTGCAGGGCGTGGGCAGAGAAAACAGGGTTTTCGTCAAAGCCTGAGATGGCCGAGTCTAGGGCGGAAGCATCGGGGGGAGACTCATCGATCAGATTAGGAGAGGGTCTAGATTGGGTCATCGGCAGGGGGTGCCTGGATCGAGCATGGGAAGGCGATAGGGACTGAGTAGCCAGACCGATTGGTCAGGTGAAGTGATAGAGATAGCGTGCAGATAGCGTGCAGACAGAAACCAGAAGATAGATACAATAGGAACCAGCACAACTGGAGCCAACGGCACAAAAGCCCCCGATTAAGAGGCTTAAAGTTGACCGTATTATCGAGGTCAACTCCTGCGCTGCTGCAAACTTCATAGAAAATCTTAAGGGATGGCCGATAGCTTTAACAGGTTTCAGCGCACTCCTCAATGAATCTTGAAAACTTTCTCCCTACCGCTGCATGTCTTCTCCAGCTCACCCTGTTTCCCAATCCGCATCCGCTGCGCGGCAGCCATCTCACCCCCTAGATCGCCCGCTGGCTCCCCTACTGGGAGCCTCCAAGGCGCAGCTCATGACCTGGGCAGAGGAACATCACCAACCGGCCTACCGCGGCCAACAGATTTATCAGTGGATTTATCAAAGGTCGGCGCGATCCCTCACTGAGATCACGGTTCTGCCCAAGCAGTGGCGATCGGAACTGGCGGCGGTGCCGGTGGGGCGATCGCAGCTGCACCACCGCGCTGCGGCCCAGGATGGCACCGTCAAATATTTGCTCAGGCTCGGGGACGGGCAAATCATAGAAACCGTGGGAATACCGTCGGGAAAGCGCCTGACAGTTTGCGTTTCGTCCCAGGTGGGCTGTGCCATGGCCTGCGATTTTTGCGCCACCGGCAAGGGTGGCTTTTTGCGCCATCTGGCGACCCACGAGATCATCGATCAAGTGTTGACGGTGCAGGAGGATTTCCAACAGCGGGTGAGCAACCTGGTGTTCATGGGCATGGGAGAACCGCTGCTCAATTTGCAGAATGTGCTGGCGGCGGTGCGATCGCTCAATGAGGATGTGGGAATTGGCCAGCGATCCATCACAATTTCCACCGTTGGCATCCCCCAGCAAATCCTGAAGCTGGCCCAGGCGCATCTCCAGATTACGCTGGCGGTCAGCCTCCATGCCTCTAATCAGCAGGTCCGCACTCAACTCGTCCCCAGTGCAGCCCACTATCCCCTGGAATCGCTTCTCCAGGACTGCCGAACCTATGTGAGGGAAACAGGGCGGCGCGTAACGTTTGAATATATTGTTTTGGCGGGGGTTAATGATCGCCCGGAGCATGCTGTGGAGCTGGCCCAACATTTACGGGGCTTCCAAAGCCACGTCAATTTAATTCCCTACAACCCCATCAGCGAGGTGGACTATCAGCGCCCCAGCCCCCAGGCATTGCAACAATTCTTAAAGGCGCTTCAGGGCCACCATATTGCAGCCAGCATCCGGCGATCGCGCGGCCTAGACCGGGATGCAGCCTGCGGACAGCTGCGGGCCTCCCGCAGTGCCGAGGCGAATTCACTTAAAATTTCGTGATGCTTGAATGGGGCCAATTGGGTAACTGGCACCTGTTTGGTCGGTCACCCAGAAATCTGGTATATAGTTTTGCCAGTGAGGAGTGATTCAGATAAAAAGGTTCTTGAGGTCGAAACACGGAAAGACGCTTAAGAACCTTTTTTCTTGGCTAATTTTTCTAGGAGTCGCTGGAATTCCAGGGGAGGCGGGGCCTCCACGGTGATTAACGCCTCGGTCAGCGGATGACGCAAGCTGAGTTTCCAGGCATGGAGGGCTTGCCCCGTAAGGTTCATTTTTAGCGATCGCCCCCGACTATAGAGGGGATCGCCCAGAATCGGATGGCCCATGGCCGCACAGTGGACCCGAATTTGGTGGGTGCGGCCCGTTTCCAGACGAAAGTGGATCAGGGCATAGTTGCCAAGGCGCTCCTGGACTTGCCAATGGGTCAGCGCCGGGCGTCCGCCCTGTTCCACAGGAACCACGGCCTGTTTTTCGCGGTGAACCGGATGGCGGCCCAGGGGATGATCCAGAGTGCCAGAATCCGCTGAAGGATTTCCGTAGACTAAGCCCAGATATTCTCGGCGGGCAGTTTTGGCAGCAATTTGAGCCTGGAGATGCTGATGAGCGCGATCGCTTTTGGCAACGACAATGGCCCCGGAGGTATCCTTATCGAGACGATGGACAATTCCAGGGCGCTGGGTGCCACCGATGCCCGAGAGGGTAGTCCGAATTCCCTGAGGAGTTTGGATTTGGCAATGAGCCAGCAGCGCATGCACCAGGGTGCCGCGGCTGTGGCCTGGGGCTGGATGCACCACCATACCCGCGGGCTTATTTAAAAGAATTAGCTGATCATCTTCGTAGAGCACATCTAGCGGGATAGCCTCCGGATCCAGAGGCAAGGGTTCTGGGTCGGGGACTCTCACCGTCACGCGATCGCCTGGGGCCAGGTGAATTTTTTTAGATTGGCAGACCTGCTGATTAATTTGCACCTGCCCCTGTTCGATCAGGCGCTGTACCTGGGACCGAGAGAGGTCACCAAGCTGGTCAGTAATCCAACGATCCAGGCGATCGCTGGGGGATTGGGTGGGGTCTACGGTGAGATCGTGGATATCCATGGAAACCAGTCATTGCAGGGGGTGGGCCGCTTTTATAAGGATTCTGGCTCAGAGGATTCTGGCTCAGGGGATTCTGGCTGACTAGAGCTGCCATTGAACAAATCCGATCACTCGCCCCATGAGTCGATGGCGAATCCAAGAGCGATTCTGCCAGTTCTGCAGGGTGACTCGTTGACTGCAGGCAAAGGCCTGTTGAAACACCTGCTCAATCTGCTTCACCAGCTCAGGGGCGTTGGCGGTGAGATCCAGCTCATCGTTATGGAAAAAACTGCGGGAGTCAAAATTGGCGCTGCCGGTGTTGACCCATTGCCGATCCATGAGAATCATTTTGGCATGAATCATGCTGGGCTGATATTCGTAAATTGCGATGTCTGCGGCTAATAATTCTCCATAGAGTTCAAAGGCAGCATAGTAGACATAGGGTTTATCAATCTGTTGGGCGCAGGCGGTCAACAGGCGCACATCCACCCCAGCCTGTTTGGCTTCCACCAGGAGCGATCGCAAATTGTCATCGGGAAGCAGGTAGGGGCTAGCAATCCACAACCGCTCTTGAGCTACCCCAATGAGATTCTCCTTCAGAGATTTAATCGGCGAATAGCGATAGGTGGGGTTGTTGCCTGGGGTAATCATAAAGGGGGCTTGCGGGGCCTGAGTTTCCCCGGCAAAGCGGCTGAGGGCCAGATTCACCTCTCCTCCTCCGTAGGTCCAATGCTGAAGAAACTGCCCCTCTAGAAAAGGAATCAGATCGCCTTCCACCTGCAGTTCGATATCTAGCCAGGGGGCCGCGTTTTCATCCCCATCCCAATCATCAGAAATCCCGGCGCCGCCCAGAAGGGCAATTTTGCTGTCCACCACCAACAGCTTACGGTGGGTCCGGCCTGCAAAATTAGCCGGGGCACGCCAGTTAAACGAGTTAAAAAACACCACTTGCACCCCCGCGCGTCGCAGCCGTTGCCAATAACGGCGGGGGAGGGAGGAAGTGCCATAGCTATCTAGGAGGAGCAGCACTTCAACGCCCTCGGCAGCTTTTTGGGTCACCGCGGCTGCAAAATCCCTGGCTCGACGCCCAGGGGTCATATAAAACGTTTCAAAATAGATCCGCTGCTGAGCTTGAAAGATCGCCTCCAGGCGGGCTTGTTGAATTTGATCCGGGCAGGACCAAAAGTGCGTCATCGTTCCCTGGGACAGAAAAGAGGTGGACAAACTGCTGAGGGCAACGGCCAGCGTCGGATCTGAGGGAGAGGGCGCATGTTTGACCCGATATTGCACTGAGGATTGAAACGCCCCGCGAATATAGAGACTCAACAGAATCAGGAGCGTCAATCCCAGAAGGGCTACCAAAAGGCCCTGTAAAATAAGGAGGATCATATCTATGCTGAGTCAGCGTCGCTCATGATGGGTCAAAACTGGCCAGTGGGAGTCGTCAAGAGAGAGTCCCGTAAAGAAGCGTAACTATCTGCAGGGGCAGCCTGCTCCTCTCGTTTATGATACGGCTGATCCCCGCCGCTGATCCCACATCCACAGCAGGACCGCCTTGCTTCATAGACCCGCCCTTGCTTCATCTCTGCTTCATATCAAACCGTGTCCCGGTCAATGAAGCAGCCCTAGGCTAGACTCTACCCCCCTGTTTGGAGGTTCTCACTCCCCATGGAGATTCAAACGATTGCGCTGAACATCCCCGCTGAAAGCAACTTTATCTTGGGGCAATCCCACTTTATTAAAACCGTGGAGGATCTCCATGAGGTCATGGTCACCACGGCGGCTCCCGCAAAATTTGGCCTCGCCTTTTGTGAAGCCTCTGGCCCCTGCCTGATCCGCGCCAGTGGCAATGATGCTTCCCTCAAACAAGTCGCCATTCAAAACGCCCAGGCCATAGGTGCCGGTCATAGCTTCATCATTGTGATGCAGGGGGCCTTTCCCCTCAGCGTCCTCAAGGGAATTCAGCAATGTCCTGAAGTCTGCCGGATCTACTGCGCCACCGCCAATCCAACCCAGGTAATTGTGGCTCGGAATGAGCAAGGATCCGGGATTTTAGGCGTTATTGACGGCTTTTCTCCTAAAGGCATAGAGACTGAACAAGATGAGCGCGATCGCCATGATTTTCTGCGTCAGATTGGCTATAAGCTCTAGTGGTCCATGTTTCCCAGCCCCAATGTTTCTTTAGATCGACTCCAAACCCATCTCAAACACCTGGCGCGGCAGCGCGATCCCTTTCTCCATACGGAGGGCTATTTTTACGCTCGCCACTACCTCCAACAAACCTTAGATTCCCTAGGCCAGGTTCAGGTCCAACCCTTTTCCTCCCCCTTTGGAGATCAGGTGAATTTTATCTGTCACCAGAAGGGAACCGAGCCCCAGCGATCGCCGCTGATTATGGCAGCCCACTATGATGCGGTGCCTGGGTCCCCCGGTGCCGACGACAATGCGACAGGTCTGGCCGCGCTACTAGAAATCGCCCATGTCCTGCAGCCTTACCCCACGCGACGCACGCGGATATTTATCGCCTTTGATTTAGAAGAATACGGACTCCTGGGAAGCCAGGCCTATGTCAAGCAGCTGCGGGCGCAGGGCCAGCGGGTTAAGCTCATGCTCAGTCTAGAAATGCTGGGGTATCAAAACTCACAGCCGGGTTCCCAAGGCTATCCCCCAGGGTTGGGAGCCTTTTATCCTACCGCTGGCAACTTTATCGCCCTGGTGGGCAACCTGTCTGCAATTCCAGCCATGGGCACCTTGGCCCGAGCCCTTCGCCAAGCCGGGGCACCATGCCAATGGTTACCCGTCCCCTTGCGCGGATTTCCCCTGCCCATAACCCGGCGCAGCGACCATGCCGCCTTCTGGGACTTGGGAGCCTCGGCAATTATGGTCACCGACACCGCCGATCTGCGCAATCCCCACTACCATCAACCCAGCGATCGCATTCAAACCCTGGATCTGGGCTTTTTCAGATCGGTCACCCAGGGATTGGCCATGGGCCTGCTAACCCTAGCGGCGCCCCTGGGGTAACTTGGCCGCTATACTAAAGGTTGGCTCAAGCTGGTGTAGCTCAAAGGTAGAGCAACTGTTTCGTAATCAGTAGGTTGCAGGTTCGATTCCTGTCACCAGCTTTTCCCGCCACAGAATTTAGATCCCCACAAAGTGAATACGGGGGATGAATGATGGCTGGATCACTCGCTGGACAGGGCGGCCTGTTGCACCAGAATTGCCGCCTGAGTGCGATCGCGCACGTCTAAGGTGCGGAGGATACTGTTCACATGATTTTTGACCGTCCGCTCCGTGATATAAAGCTCCGCTGCGATTTCGCGGTTGCTTTTTCCTGCCGCGATCAGATGCAGCACCTCCTGCTCTCGCGGGGTCAACAGATCAAACACCGAGGGCGAGGGCGCAGAGGCCTCGGGCATGGGCTGGATGATCTTTTCTAAAATGCCCGGTCCCATCTGGCTATACCCCTTTTGCACAGCTCGAATAGCCTCGGCCAGCTCATTGGAGGGAGTATCCTTCAGTAAATAGCCCTTAGCCCCGGCATGAATGGCGTCGGCAATGAAAACTTGATCGTCAAAGGTGGTTAAAATCAGCACCTTTGCAGCTGGGTTTGCCTGATGGATGGCTTGGGTGGCGGCAATACCGTCCATCACCGGCATGCGCACATCCATTAAGATCACATCGGGCTGACAGCGCGAGACCTGATCCACGGCCACCTGACCATTCTCCGCCTCCGCCACCACCGCCAGATCGGGCTGGGCTTCTAGCAGACTTTTCAATCCTTCACGCACCAGCTGTTGATCATCCACTAGCAGTAAACGAATCACAGGCCACCTCCTGGATACGGAATTTCAACTTGAATCTTACAGCCCTGCTGGGGGGCACTGCTCAGGTGAAAACGACCGTTGAGGGCTTCGACCCGCTCACGCATACTGGTCAGGCCAAACCCACGGGTGTTTTCGGTAACCACAAACCCCTGGCCATCATCTCCAATTTCCAGCCAGTAGTGCAGGTCCGTTTCGCTCAGGACCAGGGTGACCTGCTCTGCTTGGGCATGTTTCGAAATATTGGTGAGGGCCTCTTGAGTAATGCGGTACAGGGCGATCGCAATATCCCGAGGCAGCGGCGGGGTCACCTGCAGGGTGGACATCACCGGAATCTGGCAATGGGCCTCAAAGGTTTTCACCAGATCCGTCAGGGCCTCAGGGAGCGATTGCTGCCGCAGAATATCCTGGCGCAGACTCGCCACGGCTTGGCGAATATTGCCCAGTGCCTCTTTACTGAGAGTGCGTGAAGTGTACAAATGGTCCCGCGCCTTTTGGGGATCTCGATCAAACCAGAGATCTACATTTTCCAGCTGAATGCTTTGGGCCGTGAGGGTGTGACCGATGGAATCGTGAATTTCACGGGCAATCCGATTTCGCTCCTGGAGAGTGGCCTGATTTTCCACCAGCAGTGCATAGCGCCGCAGGCGATGGTTGGCCTGATCCAGCTGCTGACGGCTCTGGCGCTCACTCACCAAGGTGCCCACCATGAGCAGCACAAACACAATCACCAAACCGTAGAGCAGGGCCGAACCCGCAGTAAACTGCAGCAAAATCCCCTGAAAATCTGCCTCCGCGAACCGATAACGTCCCGCCGAAAACTCTCCCTTAGGGGAGAGGTGCTGCCGCGCTGCAAATCGGGCCTGGAACCAGGCCACCACAATCCAAAGGCGGAGTAGAAAGGACCCAAAGGCGGCCATCGCGGTGACAATTCGTCCCGGCCAGCGAAACAGCAGACAGGTTCGCATGACCACGACCAACAGCATCGCGGCAAAGGGAATGGCCGATCGGGGGCTTGAGCTCAGGGCAACCCACCAGCTCAGGCCATACCCAAGGCTGATGTAGAGCCACTTTTTCCAGGGCGATCGCCGCAGCGGTAGGCCCAACACCAGAATCCCCCACAATCCAATCCCCACAGATCCCCACAGGGGCGATCCCATAGATCTCGGTCGTAGCGACCCCAGGGTGGAGGTGGGCAGCAGCAGCGTGAGGAGGGCCCCTCCTAACACAATCCACTCCAGGTAGAGCAGCAGCGGAAAGGGATGGGGCTGGCGCAGGCGGTGAGCGTTCATTGCCTTTGAAGGGATGGTGGGGGCAAACAGAGTAGAGCAGCCTCCTTTCTTTGATGGTGACATGTTGCCCCCAGTCCCGACTGTCTTTTTGGGAGAAGTTAGGTCAACCTGGTACTAAAGTTCTAGCGTGAGTTGGTACTCCAAACCGCTTGAGTTTGGGAGCTTTGATCCTAGAATCAGGGGCAAAGTGCGCCCTAAGCTAGGGCTATCGAGGAGTAAACCCGTTGAAATGATCAGGTTTGGCTCTCGTGACCCCCATCACTGCATTCATTAGGACCCCCAACCATGAATATTCGCACATTCTCTGTACTGGCCGCAGTTCCCCTTCTCCTGGCCGGGACCGTTCCCTTTGCCCTGGCCGAGAACCGGGACGCGCTTCCCCAATTAGTGGCCCAGGCATCGGGAAGCGAAAAAAGGGAGAACTACCAGGGACGACGCTTTGAGCGCATGGTTGAAGCACTCAACCTGAGCGACGGCCAAGCCGATCAAATTAAGGCCATCCATGAGCAAGCCCAAACGGAATCCCAAGGTGATCGGGAAAGTCTCCGGGCCGAGATGGAACAAATGCGATCGCTGATCCGCCAGGGGGCCTCGGTTGATCAGCTTCGCAATCAGCACAACCAAATTAAAGCCATCCGGGAAAGACTGAGCGAGGATCGCTTTGAGCGCATGCTCCAGACCTATGAAATTCTATCGCCAGAGCAGCGCCAAAAGTTTGCCGACCTGCACCAGGGACGTCGCGGCGGCTGGGGACGGAAGGGCTCTCCGGCAATGGGACCCCAATCCCTGGTTTTCTGAGCCGAACTGTGATCCTCGCTTACAGGCTAGGCCCGCTTCCAACCCTTGAAATCCTCATTTCAGACAAGGGAGGGACTAGCCCCCAGAAAACTTAGATCGATAGCCAAGATTATCCAGAAAGGCCTTCACCTTGGCACGGTGATCGCCCTGGATTTCAATCCCCCCGTCCTTGACGGTGCCCCCTGATCCGCAGTGGTTCTTGAGCTGTTTTGCCAGAGCCTGGGTGACCGCAGCGGCTTGCTGAAAGCCACTAATGACCGTCACGGTTTTTCCCCCTCGACCTTTGCGGGAGGCCTCTATCTTCAAGGTTTGCTGATTGGGGGGCAAATCCGGCTGGGACGGACGATCCGTGGCGGCCTCCAGGCCAAACTCGCTGTAGACAACGCGATCGCGGCTGCTTTTCTTCTTCGCCATGGGTGATCAAAACATTTCACAAGGTCAGTATAAAGTCAGTCTTGAGTGAGTCTCTGATTGGCCCAGCCAATTCGCCCCTCCCTCATTGGCCCATGCGCCGTTTTAAATCCTGAAGGTCTGCTTCAATTTCCCACTGTCTGAACTGATCTTCTAAGGGATCGGCCCCTGGCGTGGGACGCGGTTGATACCAGCCGGCACTCCCCTCGGGCTGAGGCGTCGTCTTCTGGGCCTGGATCTTAGCCTTCACCTCTTGCCGACGACGCTGAATCTGTTGAAATAGGGTCTGGGTCTGCTGCAGACGCTGGCGAGTTAATTCCATCTGCCCCCACTGCTGATTCCCCTGCCGCAAAAGAGCGGCTTCTCGCTCTTGGGCAGCTTGCATCAAATCCTGGCGGCCCGCCTGTTTCGCCTTGCTGACCCGTCCATGCCAGCGCTGCACCTCCTCAGCTGTGGCCAAAATTGCCCCTTGATGCTGCTTTTCCTCACGCTTAAGATCTTGAATCAGCCGCAGCGTCCCCATCTCTTGATCCCGAAGCTTATCTTCTAAGATCTGTAGCTCAAGATAGGGGTGATCCTTGAGAAACTCATCTAGGCGCTCCTCCAGGAAGCGTTCCATATCATCAACTATGCTCATAGGGTCAGGGATATAGCACTGCGCTTTCATGGGGTGCGCTTTTAGTGTAGTCCGAGTCGGGCGGAAAGCGCCGTTTGGAGTTGCTGTTGCTGCGCAGCTTGCAGGACGGCCACCCGGAAGTAGCCATCCCCCAGTTCGGGAAAGCTCAGACAGTCTCGCACCAGAATTCGCGCCTCTTGCAGCAGCCAAAACTGGAGCTGGGAGACAGAAGCCTGACATTCAACGAGCAAAAAATTAGACACGCTCGGTATTGGAGAGAGGACAGGAATCTGCTGCAGGGATCGAAATAGCTGCCACCGCGCTGGCGGGAGCCAGTCCCAGGTCCGCTGTTGAAACGCCCCATCGGTCATGACCGCCGCCCCCACTGAGATCGCCAGACTATTGACAGCCCAGGGATCGCGCCATTGCTGCCAGCGCCGCAGGTGATCCGGATGGGCAACGGCATAGCCTAGCCTCAGTCCCGGCAAACTGTAGAACTTGGTGAGGGATCGGATCACCGTTAGATTGGGATAATCAACAATGCGATCAATGGCGCTGTGCTGATCCGCCGGGGGCAGGAAATCTAGAAAGGCTTCATCAATCACCACCTGTTCAAAGTGATTTAAACAGGCCTGCAGGAACCTCGGATCAAGGCGCTGGCCCGTAGGATTATGGGGGTCATTGAGCAGGCAACCGGCCTGAGGGGGCCAGGATTGCACCCAGGCCTCGATGGGGTCTGTTGCGGCAACCGGAACCGCAAACGCTTCGCCCTGGAGTGCTCCGCTTCGGCTCCAGGCCAGAGGCCAGGGCTGTACCCGTGATCCAAAGGCCGCAAGGGCACGCCGATAGTCTCCAAAGGCAGGCGTGCACAGGTAGACACAATCAAGGGTGGCCAGATCGCGCCCGGCCCAGGTTAGGAGATCCGCCGCGCCATTGCCTGGCAAAATCCACTCCGCAGACAGCTGATGATGATCCGCTAGGGCTTGCCGCAGCCTTCGATAGCTGGGGTCCGGGTAGTGACGCAGGCTAGGAATCGCCGCTTGCAGCGCTGCGATCGCCGACTCCGGCGGACCGAGAGGGTTGATGCTTGCGGAAAAATCCAGGATCTCCTGGGGCTGGCACCGCGCCACCCCAGCAGCCCACTCCAGATTCCCTCCGTGGGCCGGGCGCTGCATTGTGCAAGGTTGATTCATCAAAGGGATTCATCAAAAGGGGATTCATCAAAAGGGGATTCATCAAACGGAGGGGACTGGAAAAAAAAGGAGAGGCGGCGGCCCTCTCCATCCTGCCATGGTTTGCAGCAGTGGACCTAACCGGCCACTTTCTCTTTAAACAGCTTGCCGGCCGAAAAGGCGGGGACGGTGGTAGCTGGGATCTGCATCTTGTCACCTGTCTTGGGATTGCGACCTTCCCGCGCCTTCCGCTCACGGGGTTCAAAGGCACCAAACCCGACGAGGGTGACTTTCTCACCGGAAGAAACGGCGTCAACGATGGAGTCAAGGGCCGCAGTGAGGACCTGATCCGCCTGCTTCTTGGTCACGTTTGCCTTTTCAGCGATTTTATCGACTAGTTCCCCTTTATTCATGGGTTTCTCCTGGATTAAAATAGTTAGAGCAGGAAATTCCTGGAACAATTCATTTCGCCCTAGGATAGGCTTGACGGGCTGAAACGCTTGCAACCAGGAATTTTCAATGGTTTATTCTAATGGGTATTCGCTTAAGATGCTATCTACAAAGCTGATAATTATGTGAGGATTTCAGAAATTTTTCTCAAATTCACCTCTTTTTTTTCCCTTCCCAAAAACATTTGTTTTTTTTGATGTTGACAAAAGCATTGCACCATAAGGCTTTTGAGCGATACTCGTCTTTTTCGATGGCTGAAACCCTGACTCTATCGTGAAGCGTAAATTTTTTTTTACAAACTGCAACGTTGTGCTGAAGCAGTGGCGCCATCGCCGTCCCAAGGCAGTTCATCCTTAATTTTTGATTAAATCATCAGGCGCGGGAAACAGCGCCGGTATTCTAAGCCCAAGAATTTGTAACGTGGAGCATCGGTCATGGAAAAACTCTTGAAGGTCCTGGGGGGGCTGCTGGCCGCCCTGGGCGTTCTGTATAGCCTTGGGTTTGGGATTCCCGGCCAGGTGCATGTGGAGCGCCAAATGGTGATTGAGGCCCAACCTGCGGAGGTCTTTGCCTACATCGGTGACTTTCGGGCCTGGCAACGCTGGTCGCCTTGGGCCACCATGGATCCTAAGGTAGCCATGACCCTATCGGGACAAGGAGTCGGGCAAACCATGGTCTGGGATAGCGACAATGCCAATGTGGGCCACGGATCCCAGGAGGTAACAGAATTTGAGGCTCCTCGTCACATGGCTACCCATCTGGAATTTGCCGGTCAGGGCTTTGCGGAGGCCAGCTTTGACTTAATTCCTGAGCGAGGTTACACGCGGGTGATCTGGTCCCTGGATACGGACGTGAGCGGAGGCACAGCGCCCCCGCTCAAGCCCATCACCAACTACCTGGGACTGTTGGTGAAGTCCATGATTGGCCAACAGTATGAAACTGGACTGCTCAGCTTGAAAACCCTGGTGGAAAGAGGGTAGGGCGGCAGGCATCTTCCAGGCGGAGCCAACTTCAAGCGAAGCCAACTTCAGGCGGCGCTGCCAGCGAGATCAAACAGCAACACTTCACTCTCGTCACTCTGGCTTTGCAGCGTGATCGCTTCGGTAGGGATGAGGGCCACCCCATCGCCTGCTTCCAAGTGCGCGCCAGGGATTTGCACCGATCCCTGCGTCACCTGAATCCAGATCTGGCGATCGCCTGCGGGTTGATGCACCACTGACTGCTGGGCCCTCAGGCGTCCGGCATAGAGATGGACATTCTGATGAATGGTCAGCGATCCACCTCGCCCATCCGGAGATCCCACCAGATGCAGGGTGCCGGGCTGCTGCTGAATATCAAAATGCCGCTGTTCATAGCTAGGGGGGAGTCCCTGGCGGTCGGGCACGATCCAAATCTGCAGCAAATGCACGCCTTCGGTTGGGGAAGGATTGTATTCACTGTGGGAAATCCCGGTCCCCGCCGACATTCGCTGCACCTCTCCCGGCACCATCACCGAGCCGTTGCCAAGACTATCTCGATGTTCCAACTGGCCCGAAAGCACATAGGTGATGATTTCCATGTTCTGGTGACTGTGGGTCGCAAAGCCCTCGCCCGGAAGCACGCGATCTTCATTAATCACCCGCAGCGGTCCAAACCCCATGAATTGGGGGTCAAAGTAGTGGCCGAAGGAGAAGGTATGGTGACTCTCTAACCAGTGGAAATGGGTCATTCCCCGATCCTGCGATCGCCGAATCCTAAACATGGATAGCCTCCTGAGATTCACAATAAAAGCACCGGTCAGTTCCGATGAGTTCAAGGAAGTTGAACTTGACTTCATTATGAATTGACCTCACATAAAATACAATAAGCTAAAAAGTATACAGATTGTCGCCGTAAAACAACTAATTGGTTCGGCGCCGCTGGGGGTGGCGGGGTCCTAGAGATAGGGCAACCTTGAGATCCGGCGCGGAGAATCCCCTCTCTCCCCCTCTCACCCCCCTCAATTGCCCCCTCAATGTCAATTCATAGGCAGCAAGATGGACAAACTAGAAGCCATGCGCGTTTTTACCGAAGTTGTGAATCATCAAGGCTTTGCTGCGGCAGGACGCCATCTCGGGCTGTCGCGATCTGTGGTCAACAAACTGGTGTTGCAGCTTGAGGCCCAGTTGGGGGTGCAGCTTTTGCAGCGCACTACTCGCCGCGTTAGCCCCACCGATGTGGGCCGCGCCTACCATGAACGCTGTCTGGCCCTACTAGCGGAGGTGGAGGCGGCGGATCTCGCCGTTGCCCAGGTCCAGTCCGAACCGAAGGGCAGACTGCGGCTGAATGCGCCCATGTCCTTTGGAACCTTACACCTCGCTCCTGCAGTTGCGGCCTTTCTGGCACAGTACCCGAACCTGACCTTGGAGCTGACCCTGAGCGATCGCTTTGTGGATCTCATTGAGGAAGGGTTTGACCTCACCCTGCGCATTTCGTCCCCCCCCCACGATTCAGCCCTGGTGACCCAGCCGCTGGTGCCCATTCACCGGATCTTCTGCGCCTCTCCTCACTATCTGGAAGCCCAGGGCACTCCCCTCCATCCGCAGGATCTGCGTCAGCATCAGGGCCTGCACTATGGCCATTTCACCACCCCCCAGCTTTGGACCTTTGGCGATCGCCATCCCAGCGCCCTCAAAGTGCCCTGCCGCTATGCAGCCAACAATGGGGAACTGCTCCGAGAGGCTGCGCTGGCAGGATTGGGCATTGCCTTCCTGCCCACCTTTTTGCTGGGGGATGCCCTCCGCACCGGTGCCCTGGTGGAACTGTTGGCAGACCATCGGCCTCCCCCCCTGACCGCCTCCCTGTGCTATCCGCCCAATCGTCAGCTTTCGCGCAAAATTCAGTGCCTGATCGCCTTTCTCCAGGACTGGTTTACCACCCCACCCTGGGCAGGCACTGAGGAAAAAAAATCCCAGACTCTACCCTTTGACAGACCCCAACAGCCCCGCTGTGGAAAGATGCAACAATGAAGCTAACGCCAGTAGCTTGGGAAAAACCGCCATGAATCAAGCCATTATGATTCGTCTGGCTGTGGGACTGTGTATCGGGTTAATTATCGGCCTGGAGCGGGAACTGCATCATCAAGACGAACCAGAAGATTTACAAGTCGCCGGGGTCCGGAGCTTTGCCCTTGTCGCGGTGATCGGGAGCCTCGGCGCAGTCTTATCTGGCAGTTTAGGCGCTTGGATTCTCGGCGTAACCTTTCTAGGAGTCGTTGCAATGGTGGTTGTATCCTACGGATTAACGCTTTCGCCAACGGGAGAGTTTGGCATCACCACGGAGTTGGCGCTGCTGCTCACCTGCGGTCTGGGCGCCATGGCGGGCAGTGGCTTAATTGCCGAAGCCATCGCCTCTGCGGTGGTGACCACCGGGCTGCTGGGCTTTAAGCAGGAAATCCATCACTCCCTGCTGAAGCTAGAGCGACGGGAATGGGTTGCGACGCTGCAGCTTTTGGTCATCGCGGCGGTGGCCCTTCCCCTGCTTCCCAATCAGAATATGGGGCCGTGGGAGGCCCTCAATCCCCGCACCATTGGCTATCTGATCTTACTGATTGCTGGCATTTCCTACATCGGCTATTTTGCCATGCGCATCCTTGGCGATCGCGTTGGACTTCTGGCCACCAGCGCCATCGGAGGGCTGGTTTCCTCCACGGCTGTAACCCTGTCCTTTGCGCGCATGGCCCGCAAGCGCCAGGGTACCGTATCGGTGCTGGGGGCTGGCATCTCTCTGGCTGCTGCCATCATGGCAGTGCGGGTGCTCCTAGAGGTGAGCGTGGTGAATACCGCCCTATTGCCCCTGGTGGTTCCGTCCCTGGCCTGTTTAGCGCTCGTTCCCTTGGTGGCGGCGGTGTTCATTGCCCTCGGCGCCCGGCACAAGGAATCAGCAGCCCCCATGGATCTGCGCAATCCCATTGAGCTGGGGTCCGCCATCTTTTTTGGAGGCGTACTAGCCCTCTTATTTTTGCTGGTGCGGGCGGTGGAAGACTGGTTTGGCGAAGCCGGTATTTATCTGCTCTCGGCCATCTCCGGCATCACCGATGTGGACGCCGTGAGCCTTTCCCTGGCGCAATCAACCCAGGGGAGCCTCTCACTCAAGGTGGGAGCAGGGGGAATCTTGATTGCCGCCATGGTGAACACCGTGGTTAAGGCCCTGATGGCTACGTTTATTGGCGGCTGGCGGCTGGCGCGATGGTGCGCGTCCATCCTCCTCATCTCACTCACCCTGAGCGGCATCGCTGCCATCGTGGTTTTTGGCTTCAGCAGGGTATAATCGGCCCTGTCATGGGGCTAATCACCGGTTCATGCCATGTCCTGCACCCAGGCTGCATCCGCAGATATTCTTCCGGGCCTTGTGCTCAGCGATCAGCAACAGGCGGGGTTAGCCGCCCTAGAGGCCTTTGTCCAGAGCGAGGAGCGGATCTTTTTACTGACCGGGTACGCAGGCACCGGGAAAACCACGCTGCTTCAGGCTTTGCTCACTCGACTGCGCCATCAGGGCGATCGCCGTCGGGTGGCCTTCACAGCCCTGAGCAACAAGGCCACCAAGGTGCTGGCCGCCATGGCCGATCGCTGGGATCTGGCGGTGGACTGTATGACCTGCTGTCGGCTCTTGGGCCTACGTCCGGTGATTGATAAGGACACCGGTCAGCAAAACTTCACAGCAGATTCACAGCGCAAGGCCTTGATCCACTACTACCGACTGGTGGTGGTGGATGAATGCTCCATGATCAACCAGGAAATGTGGCTGCTGCTGGTGCAGGCCATCTCAGATCTGTCCTGCACCACCCAACTGCTGTTTGTGGGCGATCCGGCTCAGCTGCCGCCGGTTCACGAAACGCGATCGCTTTGCTTTGACCAGATCTATGCTCGCTTCGATCTGACCGATGTTGTCCGCTACGGTGGGGCCATTGGCCTGCTGGCCGACTCGGTGCGCCAACGGCTGGACCAGCCGATACTGCCGTCCCCCGTCAGCCAGTCCAACCCCAACCACACCGAAGGGGTGTTTGTGGTGCCTCGGGCAACCTGGGAACAGCTTTTGCAACGCGCCTTTACAAGTGCCACCTATGCCGAAAACCCAGATCAGGTTAGAGTCCTGGCCTACACCAATCACCGTGTCCAAAACCTCAACCAGCAAATCCGTCAGGCCATCTATGGGTCGACCCTGGCGCGGTTTGTGGTCGGAGAGCGACTCATTGCCCACTCCCCCTGCCTCCAGGATGAGAGCATCATTTTACAAACCTCCGAGGAATGCCAGGTGCTAGACATTACCCCTGGACAGGTGGATCAATGGCAAGTTTGGCATTTGGAGGTGGAAACCGAAACAGGCCAGATGCGGCAGCTTCAGGTGCTGCACGAGGCGGAAGCGCCGCGATTGAAAACCCAGCTTCAACACCTAGCGGCGGCTCGGGAATGGCGTTTATTCTGGAGCCTGAAGCAACGCTTCCACGAAGTACACTATTCCTACTGCCTAACCGTGCACAAAAGCCAAGGATCCACCTTTCAAGATGTATTTATTGATTGGCCAAACCTGCGGCTGAACCGCCGGGTCACTGAACGCAACCAGCTCTACTACGTAGCCGTTACGCGGGCGGCCCGGCGTCTGTTTATTCCACAGTAGCCTCTGACCCAGGGGCAGGATGTAAATCAACAATGGTGGCTTGCCCCTGCTCCACCATCCAGGCAATCTCCACCGTGGCAATCTGCATATGCCACTGTTGACCTGGCGTGCCATCTTTCCCTCGCTCGTATGCAGGTCGCGGATCTTGGCCTACCGTGGCCTCAATGAGAGCCTGAAGATAGCCCCATCGCCCACAGCGCTGCAGCTGGGCCAGGGCCTCAGGTCGCCATTGAACTGCCATGGCAGGGGCAGGGGGCGTGGCCCAGGCACTCTGAGCAGCCTCAATGCGATCGGCATAGGCAACGTAGGGTTTGAGATCAATCACCGGCGTTTGATCGAGAAAGTCCCCGCCCCGGATCTCCAGAACAATTTCCTGAGGCCGAAGCGATAGGCCCACCAGGCGGACCACGCTCATCCCCAACGGATTTGGACGATTGGGGCTGCGCGTGGCGTAAACCCCGACCCCCACCTTTCCCCCCAAGCGCGGCGGCTTGACCAGGGGCTTCCATTGCCGATAGCGCTGCTGATGAAACCAAAATAACACCCACACATGGGAAAACTCCTCAAGGCCACGCAGCGCCAGTTTGTTCTCCTCCGTTGCCGCAAATACAATTTCTGCTTCAGCCATGGGCACCAGCCCTGCTTGGCGAGGAATTCCAAAGCGATCCGGGTAACAGGAACGAATATAGGCAATGGGATCAACCTGCATTCCAGCCCCCTCAAGATCCTCGATGCCCCTTGCCGTCTTCAGGAGGAAAGGAGGCCGCTTTTCCCTCAAGCTCATCTAGCTTTCGCTCCATAAACGAGCGAATCCGGTGCAGCAGATATAAATCCTCATAGCCAAGACGACCCAAGCCCTTAATGACCCAGCTTTGATAGCGATCTGCCAGGCCAATGCGATGCATTAGGCGGAGGGTGGAGGATCTTAGGGCTGCATATTGATTCATCGGCATGGATTGACCATTGATCCGCTGATCTTTAATTTGAACTGCGGTGTGCGACTCAGACAACACAAAGGCGCAAACCATCACCGCCTGAGCTAAATTAAGCGAGGGCGATAGAGTGGCCTGGGGAATGGTGGTCACCAAATCACACAGGGCGATATCTTGATTGCTCAAGCCTGATCGCTCAGACCCAAACACCAGGGCCACCCTGGAGATCCAGGCTTGTTTTTCCTGAAGTCGCTGCGGCAGCTCACGCACCGACGTGTAGTGATACTTGGTCAGCCGATGCCTGGCTGTGGTGGCGCAGGCAAAATCAACCTGGCTGAGCGCCTCGGGCAGCGTGCGATAGATTTGGGCAGATTGCAAGATCTCCACCGATCCGTGGGCGAGTACCCGAGCTTTCTCGCCCAGGGGATCACAGTGGGGGCGAACCAACCTTAAATCCTCATAGCCCATGGTTTTCATCGCCCGAGCGACGGATCCAACATTTCTCTCATCCTGAGGTTCCACCAAGACAAAGGAAACTTGGATCATTTTGTCTCAAACCCTGTAACACCGCATGGCCTATCCTATCAAACTTCGCCCTCTGCCCTCTCCATCCTCTCGCTTCAGCGCTCTGCACACTCCCTGAATCACTATCCACACACTGCATCCATCACCTGCCAGATCATGAGATCATGGTTCCATGGATGCAAGATCGAACGATTTGGAGACGCAGGATCATTGCCGATCCAGAGCTAGACCGTCTCCTTGGCAGACTATCCTCGGGCAGTAATCTGTGCCATAGTTGATCAGATCCTAGCCCAGGGACCATGAATTTGCTCAAGAAGCTCAGTATTCAATCCAAGTTGACGCTGGTTTTGCTTGCGGTCAGCATTAGCTCCATTTTGGTCATCGCCTTCATTGGATATCGTAGCGGCAAGCAGGCCCTGAGCAACAGCATTCACAATCAGCTTGCCAGCTTGCGATTCACCACCAGTCAGTCGATTGAAAACTATTTCCAAGAGGTCAATCGACAGGTCCTCTCATTTGCGGAAAATCCCACCACCGTCACGGCCCTCACCCGATTCAACCAGTCCTATGCAGCGCTCAAGGAGCGATCGCCCAATTCAACCTATGCCACAGCCATTAGCCAATACTATCAGGGGCAATTTATTCCCAAGCTCAAACCCAATGTCCAAGGGGAGCCGATCGCCAAAACCTACGAACCCCTGACTTCAACGCAACAGTATTTGCAATACCACTACACCATTCAATCCAATGACTTTGATGAAAAAGCAAAGATTGTAGACCCAGGGGATGGCAGCCTTTACAGTCAAGTCCATCGCACCTTTCATCCCTTTCTGCGCAACTTCAATGATGAATTTGAGCATGAAGATTTATTCTTGATTGATCCAGAGGGAAATGTCCTGTACACGGTGTACAAGGGAGTCGACTTTGCCACCAATTTAAAATCTGGCCCTCTGGAGAATAGCGTTCTGGCCCAGGCCTTCAACGCAGCGTTACAAGAGCGTACACCGGGCTACATTGCAGTGGCTGACTATCAGCCCTATCGACCTTCCTTTAATGAGCCGGCAGCGATCATTGCCACTCCCATTTTTTTTGAGGGAACTTTTATCGGCGTGCTGGCCATTCAAATTTCATCGGCCCCCATTAACCAGGTGATGACTTACCGGCAACAATGGAACAATGCTGGACTGGGAAAAACCGGAGAAACCTACCTGGTGGGTCCAGACTCCCTGATGCGATCGGACTCGCGGTTTTTTCTGGAATCAGCGGATCAGTATTTCCAATCCCTGCAGGCCATTGGAACCCCTCCCAGCCAGATTGACAAAATCAAACGCCTGAACACCACCATTCTCCAACAACAGGTCAACACCGATTCAGCCAGCCTAGCCTTAGCCGGAAAGCAGGGCACCCAGATTATCCGTGACTACCGCAATGTGTCGGTGCTGAGCTCCTTTTCTCCCCTTGATCTTCCAGGGTTGAACTGGGGAGTCATTGCTGAAATCAACGAAGATGAGGTCTTTGCGCCCATTCGCCAGTTTCAAAAACAGGTCTTTATCTCCACAGCCATTATTGTGCTGGCCATTACGATTTTGGCGCTCATGCTCTCTCACCTGATTGTCCGCCCCATTAAAACCTTACAGGAGGGCTTTAAAAAGCTGGAGAAGGGACAGCTCGATACGCAAATTCATCTGGAGACGCAGGATGAATTCAAGGATTTAGCCACCGCCTTCAATGAAATGGTGGGACATTTACGCCAGAAAACCCAACTTCTTAACCAAAAAAGCCAGGAAAATGAAACTCTACTCTTGAGTATCTTGCCTAGCCCCATCGCCAAGCGTCTCAAGCAGGGAGAAGTCCAGATTGCCGACCACCATCCTAACGTTACCGTTTTATTCGCCGACCTGGTTGGGTTTGCCCATTTGTGTGACTGCCGCTCAGCCGAAGACAGCGTCGCGATGCTCAATCAGCTGGTGACCACCTTTGATGAGGCCATTGACCGCTACGGCATTGAAAAAGTCAAGACCATTGGCAGTGGCTACATGGCCGTGGGCGGGCTCTCTATCCCCCGCATCGATCACATGAAACGCGTCCTTGATTTTGGGCTGGATATGATTCGCGTAGTCCAGGTCTTCAACCGCACCCATCAGACGCAGCTCGAGATTCAAATTGGCGTTCATTCTGGGGCCGTGGTGGCGGGAATCGTGGGAAAGAGCAAATTTATTTACGACCTTTGGGGCGATACCGTCAATATTGCCTTTAAGATGCGCGAATTAGGCAGCAAAAACTCCATTCATCTGACAGATACCATTTATCAGCAACTGAAGGACTTCTATCCGTTTATTCCCCACCACCCGATGGAGGTGGAAGCGGACCACGTGATCTCCAGCTGGCTCCTGCAAGCCGAGAATTAACCCCCCTCCTCCCTGAATCCAAGATCGCTATGGAATTTTCGATGCTTCAACAGCCCTGGATCCTCTGGAGCTTTGGCTTAATGGTTTTTTTCCCCTTGGTCATGCTGACCTTGAGCGAGTCGATTTTAAAGCTTCAGGGTCCAAACCCAGCCCTGGCGAATTCTTTAAAGATCATTCGCAATCTCATTTTGCCCACGCTGGTGGTCTTTTTGGCCCTCACCCAAATTCTGGGCGTTGATCAAGACAGCGAACCCATTCGTCTGCTGCAATCGCTGTTACTCCTATCCACGATTCACCTCTCCCTTGCCCTGGTCAATCTGTTCTTTTTTGTGGAGGCTCTAGAGGGCACCTGGCAGGCCCGGGTTCCCAAGCTGCTGCGAGATTTAGTTCGCTTCTTTTTAATCTTGGTGGGGACCGCCGTCGTGCTCTCCATTGTTTGGAAGCTTGACCTGGGCAATTTAATCACGGCGCTGGGGGTGAGTTCCATTGTGATTGGTCTAGCCCTGCAAGATACCCTGGGGAATCTTTTTTCAGGGATTGCGCTGCTGGTGGGGAGGCCCTTGCGTATTGGCGATTGGATTAAGATTAACGACACTGTGGGCAAGGTCAATGAAATCAACTGGCGAGCCGTTCACCTAACCACCCGAGATCAGGAACAGCTCATTGTTCCCAACTCTGTGCTAGCGAAGGAAATTTTTACCAACTTCAACCAGCCCACCCGTCTCCATGTGGAAACGGTGGAGGTGGGATTTTCCTATGCAGACCCACCGAACCAGGTGAAGCGGGTGTTGGTAGAGACGGCTCTGGCCACTCAGGGAGTCCTGGATCGTCCAAAACCTGAGGTTCAGACCATTAACTACAACGATTCATCCATTGACTATCGCGTGCGGCTATTCTTGGCAGACTACTCCAAAGTGCCCAAGATTCGAGATGAATTCATGACGCGAATTTGGTATGCCGCCCAGCGGCACCAGCTCGAAATTCCCTTTCCGATCCGAACAGTTTTGCATCAGCCCCTTGTGCCCCAACCTAAGGCGGATCATTTGCAAGCGCTTCTGGAAAATTTACAATCGATCCCCTTGTTCAGCACCTTAGACCAGGATAGCCTTCAGGACTTGGTGCAGGGGGCAACCCATAAAACCTACGGTGAGAATGAACCCATTCTGGAAATTGGCGATCGCAATGTGCAGTTGCACCTGATTCTGTCAGGTCAGGTGCGTCTGTTTCTTAAGGAAACCACCGGCCGCGAACAGACGGTGGCTCAGCTTGAGCGCGGAGATTTGTTTGGCACCATGGCCCTGCTGAGCAATGAGCCCAGCGTCAATGGGGCCAAAGCCACATCGGATTCTGAGGTGTTGGTGTTTGAAACCAAAGTCATTCATATCATGCTGGCGCGATCGCCAAAATTCGCCCAACTTCTAGGCGAAATCCTGGAAAATCGACGGCGAGATGTGAACTTTGTCCTGTCAAGCCCCCAGTCGACCTGAATCGGACCACATCATAGAACCCTGTCGCTATCCCACAGACTGGTGGTTTGGCGCAAACTGACAAACTCCCCCTGGCCCAGGATCAAATGATCAAGCAGGGGAATCTCTAAGAGTTTAGATCCCTGGAGCAACTGCCGGGTGAGATCTAGATCTTCAACACTCGCTTCCAGACTCCCGGAGGGATGATTATGGGCCACAATCATCCGGGTGGCTCCCTGTCGAATTACCTCTCGAAAAATCTCGCGGGGATTGGCCAGAGTCTCCGTGGCAGTGCCAATGCTGACCACTTTTTTGCCCATAATGCGGTGCTTGATATCCAGGAACAGTACCGCAAACCGTTCGCGAGGCTGCCACATGAGATCCTCCGCCAGGGCTGCGGCCGCCACGGCCGGATCGTCCACGAGGGTTTTGGAGGGCGGCAGGGCATGGTGAACTCGCTTCCCCAGTTCTAGCGCCGCCAGAATGGTGGCCGCCTTCGCCGGACCAATCCCCGGAATCTCCATCAGTTCGGGCGCTGAAATCTCCCGCAACACCCGCAGGGGATCTCGGTTCATCTGGGCCAGTTCTGTCCACATGAGCTGGCCCAATCCAAGGGCCGAGAGCTTTCCGGCCCCCTGACCGGTGCCCAGTAAAATTGCCAGCAGTTCTGCTGGCGTTAGCGTCGCAGCCCCTTGGGCCAGCAGTCGCTCCCGAGGGCGATCGCTCTCAGGCAGATCCAATACACGCAGAGACTCACCCATGGCTCCTCCAGGAAAGACGACAAAACTTCAGCCAGTCTTGAATCGCGATTGCCAGGCTGCCACGGCTGCTGTTGCGCGGGGGGCTCGGTGCCTGAGCCGAGGGATAGGCATCCAAAATGGAGTAGATCTGCACAAACTCCCACCCACGAGAACTGGAGGCCACAAATAACCAGTGGTGTTCTTGGTGGTGACTGATCTGGTTGCCCGAATAGCGTCGCAACACGGTGGTAAAAAAGACCTGGCGCAGGGAGGAATCCTGGGGAGGCTCGGCGGGATCCGCCGCGGAATCCTCTGGATCCGACAGTCTCTGGCCCCAGGACAGGGGCTGAAAGTCCGGATTTGTGGCCAGCATCACGTAGGTCTGGGGTCGATGCGTGCGGGTATTGACGCGGTTGGCGTAGGCGGGCAGATCGGCTAACAGCTGGGTGACCATCTCCTCAAAGGGACGGGGGCAGGAGGACACAGCGGCGATCGCCCGGTTTCCTGGAAGAGTCTGTCCCAGCAGCAGACTCACGCCCAGACTCATCAGGTAGGCCCCCCGCCGCCTAGCCATTGCTCGCCATTTCTTCACAAACTCTCAAAAAGGCTCCAGCGGGATCGGCCGCCTGGGTAATGGGACGGCCCATGACCAGGAAGGAAGCACCGGAGTGCAGGGCAGATTTAGGCGTCATGGCCCGCTGCTGATCCCCCCGCTGGGACCAGGCAGGACGCACGCCAGGGCACACCAGCACAAACTCCGGTCCACAGACCTGGCGCAGCTGCATGGCTTCCTGGGGAGAACAAACGGCTCCCTGGGTACCGGATTTCTGGGCCATGAGCGCCATTTTCAAGGCATAGTCCGGCAGATCCAGCGGAACCTTGAGGTCCAGGGCCAGCGTTCGCGGGGATAAACTCGTGAGAACCGTAATGGCCAGAATCTGCGGTGGATCAACCTGGGCCTGCGCCGCGCCAGCCTGGGCTGCCTCTACACCAGCAGCCATGGCTTCAGGGCCCGCCGTGGCGTGGAGGGTGAGCAGATCGACGCCATAGCGGGCCGCGCTGCGGCAGGCTCCTGCCACGGTGTTGGGAATATCGTGAAACTTGAGATCTAAAAAAATCCGCTTTTGACGCTGCTTGAGCTGATCTAAAATGGCCGGGCCGCTCCCCACAAACAGCTCTAAACCCACCTTCCAAAATTGCACCTGGGGCAGGCGATCCACCAGCGCCAGCGCCTCGGCCTGGGTGGGCACATCTAGGGGGACAATCAGGCGTTGGGCAGCCTGGATGAGATCTTCTGGGAAACCGCTCTCCAAATCCGTCACTCCTGGCAATTCAAGTTCTTTCTGACTCTCCTACCCCATCATGCCAAGGATTCTCCGCATTGCCCTCAGACTTCATGGGAGCTTAAGCCAGGCTTGCTTAAATCAGAAATGCTGACTCCCCCAGAAACATCTTGCCGGTTTTAAGGCTGGTCAATCTTGCGAGGACTCCTGGGTCTCAGGTTTGTGCATCAGCTGGCTAAAATGTTCCGGGAGCTTCGCGATCGCCTCTTGCACAAAGGCTTTAATAAATTCCTCACGGCGGTTCAGCTCGTACTGCCGCTGCACCACTTCGCTGATGCCACCGTCGCCCCAATCTTGATCTTGGCGAAAATACTCAATAAAGCTTTTGCCCGCAATCCGGGTCAGGTAGGCCGCGCTAATGCTGTGAATGGATTTGCCAATCAGATAACCACCGATGCTCAGCTCCAGGGAAAGGGTGACAATTTCAATGACGCCCCGCACAATGCCTAGGCCAGCCAGGGTCTTAATCAGCGAGAGCGCCAGCTCGCGGCCGCGTTCAAAGGTCAGTTCACAGCCATAGACCTGGCCGATCTCCACAACCATTTGGGCATTCACCGCCGCCGCCGCCAGCAAATCCACCACCGGAATCGGCGTCACCCAGATCACCCCAGCCCCAATCCACTGAAATCGCTCCACAATTTTTTCCGCATTGCGCAGCCGCTGGCGCTCCAGCATCTGGCGAGCTTCGTCCCCCAGCCGCATTGACTGGAGTAGTAAATTATCGGCCAGCAGATCGGCTCCCTCCGCCACCAAAATTTGAGCCATGGGTTTTAGCAGGGCCTGTAAATCTGGATCCGGTTGCAGCCATTCCCCTGAGGCCAGCTGCACAGGCTGGGGATGGGCTGCAATGGCCACAATATCGTCCGGATCGAGCTGTCCACGCACCCGATCGGCGATCTGGTCCAACACTGCGGTTCGATCGGGCGGCGGGTAGCGATCGGTTTTGTTAAACACCAGCAGCAGCCGTTTCCCAATCTCCAACAGCGATCGCAGCACCCGGTATTCCGACTGGGTCAAGTCTCCCTCCACCAGGAACAGCAGCAAATCCGCCTCCGTTGCCAGTTGGCGCGCGGCTTGCTCACGCGCGGTGCCGGCAACACCGACCTCCAGCAGTCCGGGGGTGTCAGTAATCCATAGATCCTGCGCCACCTCCGGCAGCGAAAACTGATAGGTTTCCCCCACCGTCGTCGTGCCAATGGTGGGGCTTACCCTCCCCGCCATCCGTCCTATCAGAGCATTAACCAGGGAGGTTTTTCCCGCCGATCCGGCCCCAAAGACCACAATCTTTAGATATTGTCGGGTAGCACTTGACTCCAGGGATTGGGACTTGGCCAGCAGCGACTGCCGGGCCACCTCGTCTTGGATTTGAGACACCTGACGACGAATAGATCGCAGGTTCTCGGAGACAGCTTCGGATTTGCTCTCTGGAATGACCGGGGGGCGAACTTTTTTCTGCCGTCCCCGCCAGAGGTTTAGCAGAATAAACAGCAGCCCGGCAATCAGCACGCCAAAAATCATCAGCACCCCAACCACCATAAGGGTTGCCAGGGTTGGAGAACTCAGGGCCGCAATGGTCTGATAAAGCTGAGCCAGGGATAATGCCAGCCACAGCGTCAGCAGTAAGACCACCGCCAGCCCCAGCAGTAACAGCCATAGACGGGCGCTTCGCATCCCTCTATTCTAAGGGGAACCTAGCCAGGGTTAGGGAAAATCAAGCCTAGGGCAAATACTGAGCCACACGACTGAGGCCCGGAACCTGAACCGCCTTGCGTTGCCAAACTCGAGTCATCAGCCACAGCAGCATCACAAAATATCCAGAAGACCAGAGGGTGTTTCCCACCTGCAGCACCATTCCCACCGAAGAGGCCAACCCCATAGCTGGATCTCCCACCCCGGCTTGCAGCATCAACACTCCCAGGCCCCACAAGAGCCCCAGGGTCACGGCCAGTCGACTGACCTGGCGCACCTGGCGAGGGCTGTCCCGGCGCGAAAGGCTCCAGAGGGCAGGAATCAGCCCAAAGACGGGGATCAGGGACAAAAACAGCTGGAGACGCACCAGATCTTCAGATTGGAAGGGATCGGTTTTAGAATCCAAGGCAGAACCTCTTGGGAAAAACAGATGAGGGCAGGCCGGTTGGGCAATCTTTCCTATTTAATTTACCCTGGGGACCTGTGAAACTTTCGCCGAGAATGCATGGACTGGTCAGACTATCAGCAGCATCAGCAATGGATGCGCCAGGCCCTTGACCTGGCTCAAGGCGCTGGCGAGGCCGGGGAAGTGCCGGTGGGAGCCGTGGTGGTCACGGCCCAAGGTGAGCGCATTGCCGCAGCCCAAAATCGACGCGAGCGCGACTGCGATCCCACAGCCCATGCCGAAATTTTGGCCCTTCGGCAGGCAGGTCAGGCGATCCAAACCTGGCACCTCAATCAATGTACGATCTACGTCACCCTGGAGCCCTGCCCAATGTGCATGGGGGCGATTCTCCAGGCTCGAGTCGGCACCCTGGTGTTTGGGGCCGACGATCCCAAAACCGGCGCAGCACGGACGGTTCTCAACCTGCCTGATCACCCCATTTCCTTCCATCGCTTGAGGGTGTGGGGCGGAATTTTGGAGGGCGACTGTCGCCAGCAGCTTCAGGCCTGGTTCCAGATCCGGCGGCTGGGAGGCCCGAATCATCCCTAAATCCAAACCCGTCCTCTCCAAAAGACATTCTTCACAAAAAAAACAGGATCGCCCAAGGCAAGCCCTGCTGGCTTTTTTTCCAGGCCGAATCGGGGGCGTCATTGCTCCAAGAGCAGAAAAGGAAGCTGCCGCTACAATTTAGATGCTAAAGATGAAAGTAGGGTTAAGATTTCAAGACCCCCTGTTGTCATGACCCACGATTTCGATCAAGAACCGCCTACCCAGGACCACCAATGTCCAAGTCCCCTTTCAAGCCTCACCCCTGTCCGGAATGATTCTCCGGTCGCCCTCCTTTCGTCAACCCCCTGCCACCTTCGCACATAGGCGAGAAACTTCTAGTTTTTTCCAGCCTTAACCGTCTTAACCGTCCCCTCGCATTGATTTAGCATCAGGAAAGCCTACGCTATGCAAAGTAATTCTGTAACATTAATGGGTCAAGTTTGCTCCGAAGATACCCGGACTGGCGTCTTAGTCGAAACTCTCAAACGCTCATTTCTGAACAATTTGTTCTACGTCCAGGGGAAATTTCCCGGCATTGCCACCCAAAACGATTACTACATGGCCCTGGCCTACATGGTGCGCGATCGCCTTCTGCATCGCTGGATTGGCACTGCGGCCACCTACACCAAGCAGCAAACCCGCACCGTTGCCTATCTATCGGCGGAATTTCTCATGGGGCCCCAGCTCGGCAATAACCTGATTAACCTGGGCATCTACGACCAGGTTAATCAAGCCATGTCAGAGCTAGGGTTTAACCTGGAGGATTTGTTAGAGCAAGAGGAGGAGCCAGGCCTGGGGAATGGCGGTTTAGGGCGTCTGGCGGCTTGCTATCTCGATTCCATGGCCACCCTCGGCCTTGCCTCCATTGGCTATGGCATTCGCTATGAATTTGGCATTTTTGACCAGGACATTCGCGATGGCTGGCAGGTGGAACGGACGGACAAGTGGTTGCGCTATGGAAATCCTTGGGAAGTTGAGCGGCCGGAGTGGTCCGTGGAGGTCAAGCTAGGCGGACACACCGAGCATTATGTGGATCAAACTGGACGAGGGCGCGTTAACTGGATTCCCTATGAGGTCGTCCAGGGTATCCCCTTCGACACCCCTATCCTGGGCTACCGAACCAACACCGCCAATACTCTACGTCTATGGACGGCCCAAGCCTCCGAATCCTTCGACTTTGATGCCTTTAACTCTGGGGATTATCTGGGGGCTGTTTACGAGAAAATGGCCTCGGAAAACGTGTCCAAGGTACTCTACCCCAACGACGATGTCTCCCAGGGGAAACGCCTGCGGCTCACCCAGCAAATCTTCTTTGTCTCTTGCTCGCTGCAGGATATGTTCCGCATCATGAAGGCGCAAGAGATTCCCCTGCATCAGTTTGCCGACAAGTTTGCCATTCAGCTCAACGATACGCATCCCGCTATTGCAGTGGCAGAGCTGATGCGGCTACTGATCGATGAGCACAGCATGGATTGGGATGAAGCTTGGGGCATTACCCAACGAACCTTGTCCTATACAAACCACACTCTCTTACCAGAGGCTTTGGAACGCTGGCCCATTGATTTATTTGGAAATCTGCTGCCGCGTCACCTGGAGATCATCTACGAAATTAATCATCGCTTCTTGGATGAAGTCCGCATTAAGTTTCCCGATGACGAAGACCGGATTTCCCGCCTTTCCTTAATTGACGAATCAGGCGAGAGATATGTGCGGATGGCCCACCTGGCCTGTGTGGGAAGCCACGCCATTAACGGGGTTGCAGAGCTACACACCCAGCTCCTCAAGCAGGACGTGCTGCGGGATTTTGCCGAGATGTATCCTCACAAGTTCAGCAATAAGACCAACGGCGTTACGCCCCGACGCTTTATTGCCCTGAGTAATCCGCCGCTCACGCAACTGATTACCGATAAAATTGGCGATCGCTGGCTAACGCAGCTTGAGGATCTGCGGCAGCTGGAACCCTACGCAGAGGATCTAGAGTTTCAGCACCAGTGGCAAAGCATTAAGCGCGCCACCAAGGCCAGCTTAGCGGCTTACATCTACAAACAAAATGGCATCAGCGTCAATCCGGACTCCATGTTTGGCATTCAGGCCAAGCGAATCCATGAATATAAACGGCAGCACCTAAACGTTCTCTATATCATCACCCTCTACAATCGTCTCAAGGCCAATCCTGACCTAGACATCACCCCGCGCACCTTTCTCTTTGGCGGCAAGGCAGCGCCGGGCTATTTCATGGCCAAGTTAATGATCAAGCTCATCAACTCCGTCGGCGAAGTGGTCAACCGCGATCCTGAAGTCCGCGATCGCCTGAAGGTGGTCTTTCTGAAGGACTATAACGTTAAGCTTGCCCAGCGCGTTTATCCTGCCGCAGATCTATCGGAGCAAATTTCCACTGCCGGTAAGGAAGCCTCCGGAACCGGCAACATGAAGTTTGCGCTTAATGGCGCGCTGACCATTGGGACCCTGGATGGAGCCAATATCGAGATTCGGGAAGAAGTGGGAGCTGAAAACTTCTTCTTGTTTGGCCTGACGGCTCAGGAAGTCTACGATTTACGAGGGCAGGGCTATTGTCCACGGGACTATTACGACTCTAATCCCGAACTGAAACTGGCCCTCGATCGCATCAACTCTGGATTTTTCTCCCATGGAGACACCGATCTATTCAAGCCCTTGACCGATTCCTTGATCTATCATGATCCCTTTTTCCTACTGGCTGACTACCAGTCCTACATTGAGGCCCAGGAGCGCGTCTCTCAGCTCTATCAAGATCAGTCCGCCTGGACGCGCATGGCCATTCTGAATGTGGCTCGCATGGGCAAATTCTCCTCGGATCGCTCCATTCAAGACTACTGCGATGAGATCTGGCACGTCGACCCGGTCAAGATTGAGCTGTCCAACAACTTGGAAGAGTTCTTCCGCTAATTTCTGGGCCTGTGCTGCTGACTAATCTATTTCTGGGGCTGCCGCGGCGGGCGCCCTGGGATCTGCAAATCAGAAGCATCCTTGCGGGGGGTGAGATCACCCTAAAGGTGAATAACGTCCTCATCCCCTGAGTTCTGCAGATGAGGCTGGCAAGATCGCCAGACCTTGGTCAAAGCATTGACCGCCACATCTAGGGGAATTTCGCTCAAGGTTTTTGCATGATGAAATTTAAGGCTCATGATCAGCTGAGCTTCCTGTGCCCGATAGTCACGATTATTGCTACCCATTGGATGACCCTCCTTCAAGCTACTCATGCCCCCGCATGGTTCAGGCTGGCAGGGAGGAGATCGCCGCCCCTCAATCGCAATCCGGCCCAAGCGATGATCCTTAGTCTGGGTGTCCCCATCAAGACTCGACTCACTCAACGGTGCTGAGATGATTGACTCTGAAAATCTTGAGCATCGATATCCCAAACTCCCAACCCAACTTCGCCTCCCCCCATGCAGACCCGTTTAGCGATTAGTTTGTGATTCCATATCGCGGCGTCCAGTTCGCCATCTCAAAAAACGCTCCACCTCAATTTTAAATCTGAGAATGCCCGACAGGCTCAAAAAACCAGGGTCCCTCCAAGCACAAAAATGCCCCAGAGGATGGAACTGGGGCAAAATCTAAAATGTAGGAGATCTAAGCAACGACTTGGCTAAGCATGATGCTTCTAGTGTCCATCACTTTCCCAGAACTTGCAGTAAAAACGGCTACGGAAAGGAGCACAGGTTGCCGAAAGACTTGCAAAGGATGCGTACAGGATCTAAGGAAAGGCTCAGGAGGAGAGATGCCGTCGACAGGCATCGCGCACCTCCATTAAGATTTTTCCCAGGTGATTTTCCCCCTGGTGATCAGCGCCCCATCCCCAAAACCAGTCCCGTGGAGAGTCTTCCACAATCTGTTCATCCCCTGTGTCCAGTAGAACGGATCGGATCTGAGCATGTTCTGAAAACTTAGTCTGAACGGCCCGATACATCACATCGCGCTTAACCTCGTCCCAATCCGGTCGCACCGAAACCTGTGGGTCTCGCCCCAGAGCGGCGGCTTCTTCGGGGGTAGCAGCCTGCCGAATTATCTCACAGCGGTCGGCATGGGGGGTTCCCACAAACTTCTGTGCTTGGTAATAATGTTCTGAGGTCGGCCAGTGAACCCCCTCCACCACAATGGGATGGGGAGAAAAATTAGAAAAACATCCGTAGGGATCTTCAACTTTATAAAAGCGGATGGTCATCCTCAAGCCAAACTGTTTCACAGAGCAATCGCGAGAACCCAGAAAAGAGAAGGGGTTTGCCTTTCCCAGAGGAAACAGCCGTTGCCCTCCCCAAAAGCATCCTAGGCATTCAAAACCCAGTTCACCAGCGTGCGCACCGCAAACCCTGTTCCCCCTACATTCTGATAGCCGGACTCTTTCTCCGCCCAGACAGGCCCCGCAACATCTAGGTGCGCCCAGGGTGTTTCCTTGACAAACTGCTGCAGAAATAGTGCCGCTGTAATCGATCCGCCTCCCCGAGGTCCGGTATTTTTCATGTCGGCGATCGCCGATTTCATCCCTTCAAAGTAGGATTCCTCAAGGGGCATACGCCAGAACTTCTCGCCAGCTTGATCCCCCGCCAGCTGAAGTTCTGCGGCCAGATCATCCTTGGGAGACCAAAGTCCAGCAATGTCATTGCCCAGGGCAATGATGCAAGCTCCCGTTAAGGTAGCCAGATCGACGATGGCGTCAACCCCGAGCTTTTCGGCATAGACTAGGGCGTCGGCCAGCGTCAAGCGTCCCTCTGCATCGGTATTGTTAATTTCAATGGTTTTGCCGTTCGAGGCCGTCAGGATATCTCCCGGATGGAGTGCCTTTCCACTGATCATATTTTCCGTGGCAGCCACGATAAAATGGACCTCCACCTCTGGCTGGAGGAAGCCAATCACCTGGGCGGCGCCTAGAGTGGCAGCGGATCCAGCCATATCCATCTTCATGGTTTCAATCCCACTGCCTGTGGGCTTCAGGTTGAGCCCCCCTGAATCAAAGGTGAGTCCCTTGCCAATGATGGCTAGTTTACGGCGCGGCGTGCCAGGAGGACTATAGGTCAGGTGAATAAACTGGGGTGGCATGTCCGAAGCTTGGGCCACTCCCAGATAAGCCCCCATCTTCAGGTCTTCACAGGCTGCGCGGTCAAGGACCGTCAAGCTCATCCCCATCTCCTCGGCAATGGCGCGGGCCGTCTGAGCTAGGGCGACGGGGGTGACTACATTGGCCGGGGCATTCACTAGCTCGCGGGCCAAAATCACCCCCTGGCAAACTTGCTTGGCTCGCTCAATGGCAGCCACCTGCTGGCCTAAACCCAAAATATCAAGGCGCTCAAGTTCGGCTTCGGGCTTATCACCATTTGGCTCAGACTTAAATCGCTGATCTTGGTGCAGGGCCAGTTCTGCCCCTTCAGCAATGGCCTGTACGGACTGAACGGCCTCCCCTTTCCAGGCAGGGAGCTGGAATCCCAAGGCGGTGCAGCGATGCTTTTTACCATAGCGTGCCCCCGCAGCGCTGGCCTTGCGCAGATCCTCTAAACTCAACTTTTCAGCCTTTCCTAATCCCAGCAGCACCAGATGACGAATCCCCTGGGCAGGGGCTAACCGCGCCGCCACCTGTTCTCCAGATTTGCCCTTAAAGCTTGCCTCCTCAATCAAGTCCGCCACCAAACCAGACAGGGACTGATTGAGATCGCCAACAAGTCCATCCAGGGTCACTTGATCTTCAAGAAAGCCGATCACCAGGCAATCGCCAGACCATTGCGTCAAGGGGATATCAATTGATTGGATATTCATAGTCGTCAAGTTAGCCAGGTACTTCGCTACAGGAGTTCACGGTTCAAACAGGGAAAGCATCAAAAAAAGGCAAGCGCTTTGAAGGCGCCGCTTGCTCAAGGGACCAAGGTTGACGCCCTCTCCGCCTTGGGGCAGTTGTCTGCTGCCAGAAAACAGTAGACGCCTTTACCCCAAGGAGGTGGAGAAGGGATCCTTAACTGGAGGCCCCAGCCCGAGCAGCGGCGGCCTCATCGGGGTGAATGCCCAAGCGCGTCAGGTTAATGCGCCCCCGACTATCAATTTCTCGGACCTTCACCACCACATCATCGCCAACGGAAACCTCATCTTCCACTTGGCCAACACGGTAGTCCGCCAACTGAGAAATGTGAATCATCCCCTCTTTCCCCGGCAGAATTTCAACGAAGGCGCCAATGGGAATGATACGCGTTACCTTGCCCAGGTACACGTCCCCGGCAGTCAGTTTACGGGTCATCCCTTCAATAATCTGGAGGGCACGGGCGGCATTGGCCTCCTCAATTGATGAAATCGTCACCACTCCGTCATCTTTGATGTCTATTTTGGCCCCCGTCTGTTCCGTAATGCCCTTAATGGTTTTCCCGCCAGGCCCAATAATCATGCCAATTTGATCGGGGTCAATCTGGATGGTCAATAGTCGCGGTGCATAGGGGGACATCGTCGACCGGGGCTGATCAATGGTGGCCAGCATCTTTTCTAGGATATGCAGGCGAGCAGGCTTGGCTTGGTGAATGGCCTGGGCCACAATATCCATCGATAGGCCGGTAATCTTCATGTCCATCTGCAGGGCCGTAATCCCAGTGTCGGTGCCGGCAACCTTGAAGTCCATATCACCCAAAAAGTCCTCAATTCCCTGAATATCAGTGAGAATCCTGACTTCTTCGCCTTCGCGAATCAAGCCCATGGCAGCTCCGCTCACCGGCTTTTTAATGGGGACACCGGCATCCATCAGGGCTAGCGTGGACCCACAAACCGATCCCATGGAGGTGGAACCGTTGGAGGAAAGCACCTCTGACACCACTCGCAGCACATAGGGAAATTCTTCCTCCGAGGGCAGCACCGGTATAATCGCTCGCTCGGCCAGGGCTCCATGGCCAATCTCCCGACGTCCGGGCGATCGCATGGGGCGGGTCTCTCCGACAGAATAGGGGGGGAAGTTGTAGTGGTGGAGGTAGCGTTTGGTCTTATCTGGATGGAGATCATCCATATCCTGCGCATCATCTGGAGTTCCCAGGGTGGCAATGGAAAGAACCTGAGTCAGGCCGCGATTAAACAATCCTGTACCATGGACCCGTTTGGGCAGCACGCCCACCTTGCAGCTAATGGAGCGCACCTCATCGAGTTTGCGACCATCCACCCGCACGCCCTCTTCAATAATCTGGGCGCGCATGAGTTGCTTGGTGAGGGATTTGAACAACTTGCCAACGGCCTTCGGATCCTCTGCAACCACCTTTTGAAGGGGATCATCTTCCGGTAGCTGCGCAATTTCTTCTAATACAGACTCCTTAACGGCGTCTAGGGAGTCATCCCGCACATGCTTATCTCGATCAAAGCGAGACAGAATTTCCTGTATGGGCTGGGTGACCCGATCGCGCATGAAGGTTTCCAGTCGGGGATCATCCTCTGGAGGAGTCGCGGATACCGGTTCAATACCCAGTTCCGCCAGCAACTCGCGCTGGGCCTGAATCAAATCGGTCACCACCTCGTAGCCAAAGTCGATGGCTTCAATGACATCCTCTTCAGGAACCTGATTTGCTCCCGCTTCAACCATGATGACCCCATCGGGGGATCCGGCCACCACCAGATCCAAATCCCCTTCGGCAATTTCGCTGTAGGTGGGATTGATCACAAAATCGTCCCCGAGCAGGCCGACCCGAACCGCAGCTAACGGTCCGTAAAAAGGAATCTGGGCCAGCTGCACCGCCACCGATGCACCGGTCACGGCCAGGACATCTGGCGGCACCTGATCGTCCATGGACAAAGTGGTAGCCACCACCTGAATGTCGTCCCGGAGCCAGCTCGGGAATAGCGGTCGCAACGGGCGATCGATCAGACGACTGGTCAAGGTCGCCTTTTCAGGCGGGCGACCTTCCCGACGTAGAAAGCCCCCTGGAATTCTCCCTGCCGCGTAGAGTCGTTCTTCGTAATCCACCAGCAAGGGTAAAAAATCTATCCCTTCACGAGCCGTCGACTTTGTAGCGGTAACGAGGACAGCCGTTTCTCCAGATTCAATGAGGACCGCGCCGCCTGACTGGGGCGCAAATCGGCCAATCGTGAGTCGAATATCCCGTCCGTCAAAGGATATTGACTTTACAATTTCTGTCATTCAGTTTGTTTATCCTTCTTTTTTTCCTGATTGGCCGATCCTAACATTGTTAATTCGTCGCTGTCTCAAGATTCAAAACTTCAACGTCCCTGGGATGGATACGGTGGTGCAGAGGGGCTATGGGGGATCGCACCGGTACCTGATTAGGGCGAACGGAGCCGCAATTGGTGCCGTAGCATAGAGAAAGATCGGGGTGCAAGGCAGCATCGATCTGAAGCCATGGGGGGATTGACTTCAGATCAATGCCGCGTTTATCCCCAGGTATGCTGCACAAGGGAGCAGACTTGATGGCTATCTTGCATGGAAGCTGGATATTTACGACGGCTGGAACGCTTGCTCCACCTCAATCGATGGCCCCCTGGGGATCGGTCATTCCCTATTTTTTTCTCTGGGGAGAAACCTGGCGATCGCTGACGCCTAGCCGTCGCAAAACCCCAGCGCCCAAGGTCACCCCCCATCCCTTCTGTCTGAATCGTCTCGATTTAGAAGCGTTTATGCTTCAGCTCACCCAAGATCATCTGCTCCATATCTCAGCGGATCAACAGCAGGCCCTTCGCAGTGCCACTGAACTCGACCCCAAGGAACTGAAGGATCTGACCGCCTCAGCTGTGGGCTGGGTTGATCTCCCCTTGAATCTGCCCGCTCGCCTCCAGGGAACCCAGGCCACTGTCTTGCACTCCTCAAGGACCTTTGAAATGACTTCCGAAGCGGAGGAGGTCGCCCTCTATCCCAGCCAGGTCACCGGCATTCTCTATGGACTTCCAGAGGCGCTAGCGCTCCTTCAGTCTCTCCCGCTACATTTGCCAGGGGAACAGGCGGGCATGCTTGGGGACGATCTGCGCTACTGGTGCCACGTTAGCCGCTGGAGTCTGGATCTCATGGCCCGAGGCAAATTTGTGCCCTATCTCACGGAGGCAGCCTCTCCCCTGCGCGGGCAGTGGCTACCGCTATTGGACAGTGCCCACGATCATCAACTGTTTCAAGATTTTCTGCAGCGCATGCCGCCCATTTGTCGCTGCTACCCCTGTGCCCCGCCCACCGCCCACCCCAGTAACAGTCGTCCCATGGAGGTGCCCCAGCTCTTGCTGAGCAGTTTACAGGCCATGCTCGATGAGCAAATTCGCCCCTGCATTGAGGAGGAAACCCTGCAACTTGTGCGGAAACTGGGAGCGGGCGAGGTCGTCGAAACCTGGATGGCAACCTTGGGACAAAAGCAGGTCCAGCTGGATCGAGCTGCGGCCCAGACCTTGATCCCCCCCCTGCAAGAGTGGATCCATCCCCTTCGTCATGTCCTAGAGCAGGACAATGCCTATCGCCCTTGCTTTCAGCTCATCCCCCCCAGATCGGGTCAAGGCGACTGGGAGCTGGCCTACTTTCTCCAGGCTAGTGACGATGCCCAGCTGCTTGTCAGCGCCGATCTGATCTGGAACACCCCCTCAGACGTTCTCCCCTACCTGGGCCGAACCTTAGAGAATCCCCAGGAGCTGTTGCTAGAGGGACTCGGACTGGCATCGCGCCTTTATCCCCAGCTAGAGGAGAGTTTGCAGCAAGCCAGGCCCACGGGCCACACCCTAAACGCCAAGCAAGCCTACGACTTTATTAAGACCACCGCTTGGCGCCTCGAAGACAGCGGGTTTGGGGTCATCATGCCGCCCAGTCTGGCCAATCGCGAGGGACTGGCCAGTCGCTTGGGCCTGCATGTACGGGCTGAAAGCCTAGATCTCAGCAAGGCCAAGTCCCTGGGTTTAGAAAGCTTGCTTCAGTTTAAGTGGGAACTTTCCATTGGAGGACAGACCCTCTCAAAGGCAGAATTTGAAAGGCTGGTTCAGCTTGACTCACCGCTGGTGGACATCAATGGGGAATGGGTGGAGCTGCGATCGCAAGATATTAAGGCCGCCCAGACATTTTTTGCGCAACGGCGGCAGCACACGGAACTGTCCCTCCAGGATGCCCTTCGCATTCAGGCCGGAGACACGCTGGCTTTTGAGAAACTGCCCATCGTTAATTTTGAAGCCAGCGGGATTCTTGATCAATTGCTCTCAACCCTCTCCGGGAATCAAAGCTTTGAAGCAGTCCCAGCCCCCCCCAACTTTCGAGGTACCCTGCGGCCCTACCAAGCGCGGGGAGTCGGCTGGCTGAAGATGTTAGAGCAATGGGGCATTGGAGCCTGCCTAGCCGATGACATGGGTCTGGGCAAAACCATTCAAATGATTGCCTTTTTGCTCCTGCTTAAAAACGAGGGTCGTCTGCATGGCCCCACCCTCCTCATTTGCCCCACTTCCGTCTTGGGCAATTGGGAGCGGGAGGTGAAGCGATTTGCGCCAGATCTGCGGGTTACGGTTCACCACGGTCCCCAGCGCCTGCAGGGAAAAGCGTTTCTCCAACGGGTCAAATCCCTCGACCTTGTGATTACCAGCTATGCTCTGGCCCCCCGAGACCAAAAACACCTGACAGCCCTGCATTGGGAGGGCGTTGTCCTGGACGAGGCTCAAAATATTAAAAATCCCGAGACCAAGCAAACCCAGGCTATTCGTAACCTGGAGTCTAGGTTTCGCGTTGCGCTCACGGGGACGCCCCTGGAAAATCGCCTCACGGAGCTCTGGTCAATTCTGGAATTTTTAAACCCAGGCTATCTGGGTGCGCAGAACTTTTTCCAGCGTCGTTTTGCCACCCCCATTGAGCGCTACGGAGATTCCGCCTCCCTCAAAACCCTGCGTGCGCTGGTGCAACCCTTCATCCTGCGCCGCACCAAGAGCGATCGCACCATCATTCAGGATTTGCCGGAGAAGCAGGAAATGCCGGTGTTCTGCGGTCTGACGCCCGAGCAAGCGGCCCTTTACGAGAACACCGTGCAAACCGCTTTAGAAGCGGTGGAAGCCAGCACGGGCATCCAGCGAAAAGGGGTTATCCTGGCAACGCTGACCAAGCTCAAGCAAATTTGCAATCATCCCGCTCACTATCTCCAGCAGTCAAGCTTAAACAGCGACAAACCCCGTTCTGGAAAACTCCAACGGCTCCAGGAAATGCTAGAGGAACTGATGGAGGAAGGCGATCGCGCCCTAATTTTTACCCAATTTGCTGAATGGGGCAAGCTCTTGCAGCAGCATTTAACCGCACAATTTAAGCAGGACGTTCTTCTGCTCTACGGCGGCACGCCCAAAAAGGCACGGGAGGCCATGGTCGATCGCTTTCAGCATGACCCCCAGGGTCCACGCCTGTTTATTCTGTCCTTAAAGGCAGGAGGAGTGGGCCTGAATCTGACCCGAGCCAACCATGTGTTCCACTACGATCGCTGGTGGAATCCGGCCGTGGAAAACCAGGCCACAGACCGGGTCTTTCGCATTGGTCAAACGCGCAACGTACAGGTGCATAAATTTGTGTGCATGGGCACCCTGGAAGAGAAAATTCACGAGCAAATTGAAAGTAAACAGGCCTTGGCCGAACAGGTGGTGGGCGCTGGGGAAAACTGGCTGGCCAAACTCGACACCGACCAACTCCGCAGCCTGCTGCTCCTTGATCGCGCTGCCGTCATTGAAGAGGATAGGATCTAAGGACTAATCCTAAAAAGACTCTGTGCTTCAAAGGCGGCACCCAGATTCGAACTGGGGATAAAGGCTTTGCAGGCCCCTGCCTTACCACTTGGCTATGCCGCCTAGACTGTGAACGCATGACTGTGCACCCATGATCTTGTGCACAAGGGTCCATAATAGCACGTCAGTTGACCTGCCACCACCCTAAGCTCGGGCCAATGAAGCGGACTGTCACCCAGGTCAACACTAGCAATCCAATCCCGATCCAAGCGCCCCGACTGGTTAACTCGACAAACCGCTGGGCCTGGGTTTTAGTAATGGGAACCCAGGGGAGGATGGGGTCTTCTTTCCCGTATTGATCCCCAAGCTGTTGCTTGCGACGCTTTGCCTCTCCCATGATCCTTGCCCCCGTAATCTTGGCCATTTCACCCTATCATGCTCCCCAGGCGAAGCTGAGAGATTTGTAATGGATCGCAGCAAATCCCGCGACTGTCAGGGGTCGATCCCATCAGTAGCTCAGATCCGGGGACTCCACCCGCGCATAGGGACTCAGGGCGGCCAAAATTTGCTGACCGTAACTTCGATGCAACAGTCGATTATCAAAAATGATCACCCGTCCGTTTTCGCGATTGCGCACCGGGGCGATCGCCCGCTGCAGAGTTTGAATGGTGTGGGGGAGCAGATAGAGCCGGAACCAGTCTAGACGCTGCAGTTTGTAATAAGCAATGCGAGCCGCCACTCGCGGTTGTTCTGGAGAGGGAATGGGCAAGGTGGCCACCATAAAGCACCGAGGCCACGGGAGCACCTGATGGTGACTCAACCAGAATTCCCAGCCGCAGATGAGTAGCCCATGGGGAGGCACAGGAGTGGTTTCCATCACCACCCGCGATCCGAGGGATGCCGCCAACTGAGACGCAACCTGAGCCTTCATTGGGGTGTCGTCAACAATCAGGACAAGCGGATTGGGATCTTCCTGAGCAGAGAAGGCCAGGTCTTTCAACAAGAACCGCTGAACCTGGTGGAGGAGGGCCGACTGGAATTGAGCAGTATTCGGCATGGGAATGCGATCGGGCAGAAACAGCTGAATTTCTTCTCCCTGACGTTCTGCTGCAAACCGCACGTAGGTAACATCCTCAAGGTTCATCTCCTGCCGAAAGCGCAGCGCATCATCGGCCTCTCCAAAGGAACTGCCGAGCAAAACAGCTGTCCGATGCTGTAGCAGTGCAGCCGCCTGGGGCCAGACTGCTGTGGGAGCCAGATAAAGGGTAAATTGTCCCTGCTCCCGATTGATCTCCACCCAGCCATGGTGGTTCTGATCGGCTAAGTCCTCCCAAAAGCGGCGCCAGGGCAGCGGAGATTGATCCATCATGGGCTGCAGCTGCAGCTGTAGCTGGCGCAGGAGGGATTGCTTGGCCCCATCTAACACAACGGCCTGATAGGGATTGGGAGGATGCTGAAAAATATGATGGGTTAAGGCCACCTGAATGTCGCGAATGGCCGCTGTTTTTCCTGGAAACGCCCACAGCAACTGCTGCCAATCCTGGCCCGTGAGACGCCGGGTTAGGGCCTGTCGCGTCCAGGTTTCAATCTGGTCGGCGCCATCTAAAATAAGGGGCCAATCGCTGGGGAAACGGGGTACGGCCGCTTGGAGATCAGCGAGCCACTCCTGGGGCGAGAGCAACAGAATTCCCCCCGCCGAGGGTCCTGGCCAATCCTGGGCCCGGTACAGGGGCTTGTGGGTCTGGGTCCAGGTGCGAAATCGCTGCATTTCCACCAGTAAAATTTGCTGGAGAATAGGCAGGGGAGCCACCACCACAGCAGACTGGGGGGAAAACAGGAGGGATGCCAAGTAGCTGAGGCGGTAGCGTCCCTGGTAGGCGGCCAGGGGACTCACCTGCAAAAGGGCACTGCGCTCTAGGCGGAGGGCTCTGGCCACCAGTCGCGCAATCGTGAGGTGATGGGGCCAATGGGCCTCGCCTTGATGCTTGAGAAAGGCATAAAGCTGTTGATGCACCTGTGCCTCAATCACATTGCCCCCATGGTTCATCCGTATCCCTATCCCTAGTTGACTAAACCAGACCGCAGCGCTCTCACTGCAGCTTGGGTGCGGTCGTCGGCACAGAGCTTGTTGAGGATATTTCGAACATGGGTTTTGACCGTGCCGACGGTGATAAACAACTGCTCGGCTATCATGGCGTTACTGTACCCATCTACAATGAGTTGCAGCACCTCTAGCTCCCGCTCCGTTAAGGGGGAATTTTCAATAAACTGGCCGGGGCGCCGGGGAGGTCCTGACGAATCCCCGGCAGGTTGTGGGAAGGAGTCGTGACGCGCTTGACGTAGAACAATCCCCGCGATCGCCGGGTCAATCCAAGACTGTCCTTCTGCCGTTAGCTTTACAGCTTCAATGAGGGTGGTCGAGGCCGCATCCTTCATACAGTAAGAATCCGCTCCTGCACCAAAGGCTGCCAGCACGACCTCTTCGTTATTGCGCAGGGTCAGAATTAGAATTTTCGTGTGCGATCGCCCCTGCTGCCGTTCCTTGATGCGTCGTGTCACCTCCACCCCATCAATATCAGGAAGCCCAACGTCAATCACCGCCACATCGGGTGCCATCTTATGGACAAGCCGAACGCCATCAATGCCGTTAGCCGCAACGCCAGATACCTCAAAATCGGGATACCGCTCCAGAGTTGCCTGCATTGCCATGCGGGTTAAGTCGTGGTCTTCGATTAGAACAATCGCAATGTGGGACATGGGGGGTGGGGGATGGATCAGCGCACGTTTGGGATGCCAGGAGGAGCATAAGGAGGATCATACCGTTCAGGTCAGACAGCATGGGTTCCTAGGACGCCGATCGACAAAATTCGGCGAGACGCTCTAATTTTTCCCACGCGGCTCCCCCCTGCAAGACAGCTTGGGCGATCTTAACACCATTGGCATAGGAGTTCACTTGCTGGCCCACAAACAGAGCCAAGGCGGCATTGAGGGCCACAACCTGGGTTTGAGCCGGAGTGCCTCGTCCCTGGAGAACGCCTCGTAAGATGTCAGCATTTTCCTCAACCCCACCGCCCTGCAGTGCGCTCAGGGGTGCGGTCGAAATCCCCAGTTCTTCCGGCTTGAGAATTTCCGAGTGGTGATCCCCCTGATTCACCACCTCTAAATCGGTCCAGTCTCCGAGTCCCGCTTCATCAATCTGCTCGCGCCCATGCAGCACAATCGCGCGCTGGAGACCCATCTGGGCCAGGGCACTGGCCATGGGTGCTAAAAGTTGGCGATCAAAGACACCAATCACCTGCCCGGTGGGTCGCAGGGGATTGACCAGCGGGCCAAGCAAATTAAAGATGGTTCGGACTCTCAAGGCCTTCCGCAGGGGGGCAACCGCCTTCATGGCCGGATGCCAACCCGGTGCAAATAAGAAGGTCACCCCAACTTCAGTGAGTGCAGTTCTGGTTTGCTCGGGCGACAGGTTTAGGGGAATGCCCAAGGCCTCTAACACATCCGCCGATCCCACTTTACTGGAGGCAGAACGATTTCCATGCTTGGCAACTTTTAAACCCGCCGCTGCTGCAACGAAAGCCACAGCAGTGGAAATATTAAAGGTCGAAGCCCCATCTCCTCCGGTCCCACAGGTATCAATCACTGGATAGTCCCAAGGCGTGGGGTCGGCTTCTCCGCAAGACTGAGCCAGCAGGACCGAAGCCATCCCGACCAGTTCCGGGGCCGAGACGCCCTTCGCTTGAATCGCTGCCAAGATTGCCCCAGAGATCACATCGGGAATTTGCTCATTGAGCCAGCCCTGCATGAGTGCTGCAGCCTGGGACTGCGTCAGTGACTCGCGATCCAACAATTGCTGAAGAGTCTGGCTCCAGGGTTGGGTATCAATGAACTCAGGCATGGCACGGGATAGTGGCTAGTCATGAACAGTTATAAAAAGACTACCATTGTGTTCAGGTTCTATCCCTCGGAAGCAGTCGGCGGGGGACCTGGGGGGTCGGAGGCGGCATTGGCCTCCCTTCGGGCGGCGATCGCCGCAGTCAAGATATGGCTAAACAATCCCATCGGCCCCGCGAATAGACAGAGCGCCAGGGAGTGGACAGTCCAGGTATCAGTTCGTTGTCCTTCCCAGTAAATCCAGCGTCCCACGAATAAATCCATCACCAGAAAATGGACCCATCCGGTGGCGGCTACCGGAGGCTTGGCGAAGACGGCTGCCACATCTTTCAAGGTGGGATTAGCCAGCATTTGCGCCGTCTCTGGGGTAAGGGACGCGACAAAGAGTACCAGATAAACCAGCGATAGCAGGGCAAAGGGAATGAAAGAACCCATAATCCGTTTGGTCCAATCCCAGCGGGGAAAGAAAATCATCAGGGTCCAAAACGGCAGCACAAAAAGATTGGCACCAGAAAAAATTGAGTCAACGGGTAGCATGGGTCATGTAGGAGGTAAAGGGAACAATATCGCAGGGGTTGGCGCTCAAGTCCCCGGAGAGACCCCTCTTTCTGAGGGAGGATGAATCCCATGGCGACAGCCTGATTGATTTAAGATAGAAACCGAACCAGCCCTTACCGAAACGCTATCGGTCAAAACGCTACCGGTCTCGGACCTTCAAGGTCACCGCCTGCGTCATCATTGTGTATTGAAACTCGTGAGGCAAACAAGCAGATTATGAGTCGCCGTCGTCGTTCACCTTGGATTCACCGCTGGTCAAGGCCTATCATTGGCGCGATTGCTATCCTAGGTGCAATCAATACCCTCTACCTGACAGTTGTCCGTTTTCTAGGCAGCTCCACCGTCTGTCCCACCGACGGCTGTGAGCAGGTGCTCTCCAGTCGATACGCCACCGTGTTTGGGCCAGGCAATGCCGTGGCCTTTGGCGACGGCATTCCTTTGGCCTTCTTTGGACTGCTGGCCTATGTCGTCATGGCCGGGCTGGCCCTGGGGCCCCTAGCCCTCAACTCCGATACCCACAAGGATCAAAGGCTGGTTTGGGAAAAGCGCACTTGGTTTCTGCTTTTTCTAGGATCCACTGCCATGATGCTCTTTAGTGGCTATCTGATGTACATCATGGCGACCGAGTTTGTCATTCCCAACGGTCTCAAGGCGCTGTGCTTTTATTGCGTTGCCTCGGCAATTCTGGCAACCGCAATGTTCATTCTCACCCTGATTGGTCGGGCCTGGGAGGATCTGGGCCAGCTCTTTTTTTCTGGCATTATTTTAGGCGTGATTACTCTTCTGTCTACGCTGATTATTTTCGCTCCCATTCCGGATGTGGCCGATGCCTACAATATTACTGACAATACGGGCAAGGTTGTCTTTAGCGTCACCCAGGAATCTACGGCCTCTGAGATTGCCCTTGCTCAGCATTTGAAAGATACCGGAGCCGTAATGTACGGGGCCTTCTGGTGTCCCCACTGCTATGACCAGAAAAATTTGTTCGGTGTGGAGGCGCTCTCTATTATGCCCTATGTGGAATGCGATCCCAGGGGGAAAGCGGCCCAACCGGATCTGTGTCAGCAAAAGTTTGATCTGGCTAAGGAGCAACTCAAAACAGAGGTGGGCTTTCCCACCTGGGAAATTAATGGGCGCTTTTACTCCGGGGCTCGACCCTTGAGCGAACTGGCAAAGGTCTCGGGCTATGAAGGGCCTCAGGATTTCCAGAACTAATTATGGGCCATCTTAAACCCAACAGCGTCTGGAGTTATAAGCCCTGGTGGTGCCAACCCTGGTCCATTCTTTTAACGGGCTGTAGTGTGATTACAGCCCTGCTATACTTTCTCCCCTGGCTGTGGCTGGCAAGCTTGCTCGCCGTTCCGGTGGCTGCTTGGATGATTTTTTTTGTGGGCATCTACCCCAGAATCATGGCAAGGGATCGGACACAGCACGATCCGCCTTAGCTGAGGTTCAGGCCCGATGGACCAGTGTTGCTCCAGCCTGAGCAGTGGGCAGAACTAACATTTCGCTCAGGTTGACGTGGGCCGGACGGGTGGCGCAAAAGAGCACCACCTCAGCCACATCCCGCCCCTGCAGGGGGACGGTATCGGAGTAGACACGCTGGGCGCGATCGCGATCGCCATGGAAGCGCACCTCACTAAATTCAGTTTCCACCAGCCCCGGATCAACGGTGCTGACTCGAATGGGTGTGCCTAATAAATCTTGCTTTAAACCTTCGGAAATTGCCCGGACTGCGGCCTTCGTCGCGCAATAGACATTCCCACGCGGATAGGTTTGATGTCCGGCAATCGAGCCAATGTTAATCACATGTCCGCGCTGGCGCTCAACCATGCCCGGAACTAAGGCTCGCGTAAGATAGAGCAGCCCCTTAATGTTGGTATCAATCATTTCCTCCCAATCCTGGAGGTTGCCCTCATGGAGTTTATCCAAGCCGCGGCTGAGTCCTGCATTGTTCACCAGAACATCGATCGCCTGCCAGTCCGCAGGGAGTTGGGATAAAGCCTGCGCCACCTGAGCGCGATCGCGGACATCCAGGGGGATGAGATGGCAGCGGGTACTGTGGCTATCCTGGAGCTGGGCTGCGAGCGATTCGAGGCGATCGCGCCGACGAGCTGCCAGAATCAGCCTGGCCCCGGCTTCTGCAAATACCTGAGCACAGGCCGCACCGATACCGCTACTGGCTCCAGAAATCAGGATGATGTGATTGCGTACGTTTTGCATGAAAGCCTGGATTCTATATGATTATGATGTCGATAAGTTGGCAAAGTTGGGAATTTTCTGATTCTCAAGCATTCATTTCCGAAAATTCCGGAAGTGGTTGATATTGCCGATCGCTGAAGGGTTGAAAGTCTTCAGGCCATGGAGCCGTCACACTGCATAGTAATCTGAGCTGGATGGGTGCAGGGGCAGAATTGACTCGTTCTACTTGAACACTAACCGCTTGAGGATTTTCGTCAAGGAGTTTGTGGACATCATTTGTTATATATCTGGGGAGATACCCAATCAAATGATCCTCTTGGGTACGTAAAGCCAGCGCTTGAGGATCATATTTGTTCTGACAATCGCGCATTAACAATACTAGATCTCGCGGGTTCAGGGTATTCACGCGATCGATTGCTGATTCTGGTCGATGGCGCAAGCCATGCAGAAAAAAATGGACGTGGTAAAGTCCGCTGCTGTCTAGCTCCGGGCAAGGAAAGACCTCAAAATTATCAGTCACTTTTTTCCCCACTTCGGGCCAGAATCACAGTTGGATCATCCGTCTCGCTAGCAAGATTCAGCTGCCGCTTCTAAAAATGCTGCATGAACTTTCAGCGGTCGATTGTCTGTAGTTCGACGATACAAACAAGACTTGCCTTTCATCACAAAGGCTTGAACTGTAAATCCTTGATCCGTGGTTTTAAAACGCCCGTACCGTTCACTATCCGGCAAATTTCGCCCAAGGCTTGACGCATGATCGTAGGTTGGTGCCAGGTAGGTTAAAGACTCTAGCTTGATGACACCCCAGTTTTCATGGTGTCGATCCGTATTCCCAATCCACGCATCCAAAAGTAAATAGCCGACGAAAACATGAGGAGCTTCTGTAATATTTGCCAGTACATCCCAACCATAAGGCAGTTCTAATGTAGAGTCTTTCAGAATGGAAAAGACTTGCGCAACGGTATGCTGCGAAGGAGAGTCTTCTGTCTGAGGATAACCTGGAATCGTTGGAGATAACAGCTCATTTCCCAGTGATAGCTCCCCTCCTGCGGGGATAAATGAAGGAGAAACTGTTCCCCGTTCACCATCAGAGGTCGCAAGTTCATAGGAGGCATGGGGCAACCCCAGCATCTTGGCTAATTCAGCAGCGACTTTCTCTGACCAATCTTCCCCGGTGTTGGGACGAGCTTTCTTAAACAAACAGCGTCCGCGTTGCTCATCGTAAAACCAAAACTTTGCTTTTGTTCCTACTTCTTCATAGGCTTCAGCCGCTTCCTTGGCTACTTGAATGATGGGAAATGGCTCCAACACAGCTTCGACCGCTACCCTTTGTTTTAAAGCAATTCAAAACTCGCAGCAAATGTCCCCTGCAAGAACATCTGCTGCAGACAGTTACATCGAAGTCTATTGGTAAGCTTTCACGCAGGTTTCCACCAGCGCCGCCACCTTATCGGCATCCTGCCAGCCCAAAATTTCGGTAACCTTTTTCTCCAGGTTTTTATAGGTGCGGAAAAACTCGGCCACCTCCTCTAGACGGTGGAAGGCCACATCGCTCAAGGTTTTAACGTCGGCATATCGCGGGTCCGCATCTGGGACGCAGAGCAGCTTTTCATCGCGATCGCCCCCATCAATCATCTCCAACATGCCAATGGGCCGCGCTGCAATCACACAGCCTGGAAAGGTGGGCTGATCCATGATGACCATGCCATCTAAGGGATCACCATCATCGGCCAGGGTATTCGGGATAAAACCATAGTCAAAGGGATATTGCACCGAGGCGTACAGGACGCGGTCAAGGGCAAAGGCCTGGAGATCCTTATCGAATTCATACTTATTTTTGCTTCCAGCCGGAATTTCAATTAAGACATTGACCAATCCGGGCTTTGGCTGGGCGGGAATCAACGATAAATCCACTCTGTTACGTTCTCCAAGTTAATAAAGGTCAAACGATATTTGTTGCAAAGTACCCCCAAGTGATTGTCGAACCCTGGTGAACCTGCAAGAATGGGATGCCGGGGCAATCCCTAGCGTTTTAATCCCTAGCATTTTAAAGGAATACGGGGCAGCTACCAGCATGGGTGCGAACAAATTTCAACGGCTCAGCGCTCGTTTAGAAAGCTCTCAGCTCCGGCTGCGGTTTGTTTTCCTGGGACTGGCCGCCGTGACGGTGGCGCTGGGGCTGTTATTGGCAGTGGTAATTTTTGTCTATTTACTGCGCTTTACGCTCCACCCCGCTCAATTAGAGTCCCTGGTCGATGACTGGGCTGCCTTGTTAGTGGATGCCACGCCTGGAGGAGAAACCAACATTTTAGACCCCAGCGAGGGACCGGCCCGCTGGTTTGCGGTGGTGGCGCTGCTGGTGTTGGGATTTCTGTTGAGTCGAATTCCGCTGCTGATGATCCAGATGGGGACAGCCCTCTTCCAGGCCAGCCAGGATCACCAGCGTCAGACCAAGGCAATTTTAAAGGAAGTTCTTTTAGAGGTTCAGGCCCAGCGATCGATCTCTCCATCCGAGGAGGGGAGTTCATCCCAGGCTTGAGGTTTGGGCAGTTTGAAGCTGCAAAAACTCTCCCAGCAGGTATAGCGACCCGCACAGAACCACCCCCTCTTCCGGTTCAGGATCTGACAATGCGGACTCAAGGGCAGGAGGTAAGGCGGTAAAGGTCTCACAGCGGTCCAATTCCAGACAGAGGGTTTGGACAAGGCGCAAGAGATCCGAAGGCGAAGCGCTGGCATGACCCGCTACGGGGACAAGCGAAAGGCGATCGCCCGGTCGTAGCAATTGGGTAAAAATGCCGCGATGGTCCTTCGTCTTGAGCATTCCCACGATCCAGTGAACTCTGGCCCTAGGCCCCTGAGCGGAGCACCACTCGTCCATGTAATTTCTCAAGATCTCAGCCGCGGCGGGATTGTGCGCTCCATCTATCAGCAGGGGCTGATTGCGCCACCGGGTCCATTGAATTCGTCCCGCCCAGTGGGTACTTCCCATACCAGCTTGAATCGCCGCGTCACTAATGATCCAACCCTGCTGCTGTAAACATTGCAGGGTCGCGATCGCCAGGGCTGAGTTATGCAGCTGAATCCTTCCCCGCAGCGGGAGAGGATAGTCTACCCCCGCGGCGGTGGCCCAGGCGACACCCTCCCGAGTTGGTAAAGCCTGGGCCGCGGCCGGTTGAATTAATGGACAATGGAGTAACTTGGCTCGATGAAGAATGACCGCCATGGCATCCTCAGGCAGCGATCCAAGGACAGCGGGACGACCAGTCTTGAGAATTCCGGCCTTCTCGCCGGCAATATCCGCCAAGGTTGGCCCTAATCGCTGCCAATGCTCCAGACTCAAGGAGGTAATGACTGTCACGAGGGGGGCTTCACATACATTCGTGGCATCCAGGCGTCCCCCTAATCCCACTTCAATGACGGCAATATCGACGGCCTCTTGGGCAAAAATATCCCAGGCGGCAGCGGTGATCACCTCAAATTGGGTCAGGGCAATGTCTGTACTGACGGCCTCTACGCGCCGCAGCGATCGCAGTAAGGAGTCCGCCGCAATTGGTTGATTATTCAGGCAAATCCGCTCGGTCCAAGCAACCAGGTGGGGAGAGGTAAAACGCCCCGTTTTATAACCAGCCGCCGAGAGCACAGAGGAAAGATAGGCACAGACCGACCCCTTACCGTTTGTCCCGGTTACATGCACCATGGGAACGCGATGCTGGGGGTTCCCCATGCGCTTTAGAACGGCGCGAATGCGGACGAGGCTTAAATCCACTCCGAAGCGCTCGTATTTTTCGAGAATCTGGGTAATGGTAGCGTTAGAGACAGTCAAAGTATCAGACGCAAAGCTAAGCAATTATCCCCGACGACGGCGGACGCGGATAGGATCCCCCGGCAGGGAAATCTCCTGATCTCGGCGCTGTGCCTCCAGAGACCTAAGCTGGGGATAATCCACCCAGTGAATACAGTTCACGGGGCAAGTATCAATCGCTTCCTGAATTTTGTCCTCCGGGTCTCCATCCTGGCGAAAGACGCGAGCCCGACCGTTGCGATCCTCAATGTAGAAGGTATTCCGCGCCACATGGGCACAGTTCTGACAACCAATACAGGTGGGCTCATCCACATACACGCCCCGCTGGCGAAACAAGCCACCCAACTCTGGCTCCAAACCAGATCGCTGCGCTTGCCCCTGAAGCGGGCTACCCAGCTCTGGCTCAAACCCGGACCGCCTGAACTCTGCCTCTTGATTCACCAACCCTGTCCTGATTCAAAGGGGCCAGCAAGGAAAAACTACCCTTGCCAGCGTTGCACCACCAGACGAATATTTCCTTCAGCATCCTGTTCTTGCTTGGCCACCTGAAAGCCTTGGTCTGCGGTGGTGCTTAAAACCGTATGAAGGGCGTAATGCTGGGTCACCTTACTCAAAAAGCGCTCAACGGTTAGCTCCTGGTTCCACAGCTCCACGTCGGCCACAAGATCGTACTGCTCACCATTCCAGCGAAACCCAATGTCATACCCATTGGATTGGGGAATAACCACTTCCGCTGTCTCAGTTTGCCCCTGATATCCACGCACGGGGCCAGGGCCAGACTGCCAATCCAATCCCAAATCGGACAGGGCAGACTCTAAGGCAGGAAGGTTACGAATCTGAGTTTTGATTTGGCTAAAGTGTGACATGGGAGTTTATTAAACCAATGTTAAAAGGGGACACAGATTTTTGCGATCGCGTCTTCAGGGGAATTAGGACCACTGAGTCCAATTTTCTTGAGAAGACTGAACCGTATCATCCATCTGATTAGACTGAGCAAAATAGTCGGACGTCGGCTGATAATGCACCACAATCCCAAGCTGAGATTCAATTGCGGCAGTCACTTCCGCACAGGAACAACCGACTATACCAGTTACTGTCTCTTCAACTCGACCATCGGGGCGAATGATGAACTCTAAGGTTTCCATAGGAATGGGATTAGGGCTGCAATCGCTGAGGGACTGACCGCTTTCCTTAACGGAAGTTTGTAAAACTCAAGAAAGCTTCTTTAACAGTTTAGTGTCTACGATGAGTCTTTGGGAGTCAAGTTGCCGGGGCAGTTGTAATAATTTGCAAATTCTTGACGGAGCCCTTGGCGGCGGATCAAGCCTGGCCCCTAGATCCACGGTCTAGAACTGGCGCAGAAATCTGAGATCGCTGGTGTAAAGGCGACGAATATCGTCAATTTGATGGAGCACCATCGCAAAGCGCTCCACGCCGAACCCGGCAGCAAAGCCGCTGTAAACCTCTGGGTCATAGCCCACAGTTTTAAGCACGTTGGGGTCCACCATCCCGCAACCGAGGACCTCCAGCCAGCGGCCCTTCCACTGCACGTCCACCTCCGCAGAGGGCTCGGTGAATGGAAAATAGCTGGCTCGAAAGCGAATGGGCACAGGACCAAACATGTTTTCTAAAAAAACCTTAATAGTGCCTTTGAGATCTGTAAAGGTCAGCCCCTCATCAATGGCTAAAATCTCAATTTGATGAAACACAGCAGCATGGGTAGCATCTTCGGTGTCGCGACGATAGCAACGCCCTGGGGCCACAATTCGCACGGGCGGTTCGTTGTTTTCCATGTAGCGAATTTGCACCGATGAGGTATGGGTGCGCAGCAGGTTACCATCCGGGAGATAAAACGTATCCTGCATGTCTCGCGCGGGGTGATCGGCTGGGGTATTGAGGGCGCCGAAGTTATAGTAGTCCGTCTCCATTTCTGGCCCCTGGGCGACGCTGTATCCCAGCCCAACAAAGATATCGAGGGCTTGGTCGAGGGTGCTATGGAGGGGATGAACCCGACCCAAGGGGTAATAGGTCCCTGGCATAGTCACATCCAGGGTTTCTGATTCAATCTGAGCTTGAATGCGGGCTGCATCCAGATCCTGTCGCTTGTGGCCAATGGCACTCTGGAGCGCGTCTTTGACTTCATTGGCAATGGCACCAATCCTAGGTCTCTCCTGCGGACCTAAACGGCCCATCCCCTTCAAAATAGTCGATAACGCTCCTTTCTTCCCCAGATAGGCAATTCGCAGTTGCTCAACTTGGTCGGAGGTCGCGGCATCTTGAATGGCGTCAATTGCACTCTCACGCAGCTGGAGAAGCTGCTGCTCAAGGTCACTTACCGGGGGGGTCATCATTCATTTCAAATAGGCTAATGGTCAAGGAAGCTAATGGCAATCCCCTAGGCCTCTTCAGTTTCTGGCACCAGGGCAGGGGCGACGGGCATTCCCAGCGCCTCAGCCAGAGCCGCGGGCGGTTGCTTTCGCGTTTCTAGCTCCAAATACTGCCCCGTCATCAGGGGGGGCACCACCTTCATTTGGTGGGTGGTGCTGTAATAGCGATGGGTTTGCTGAAGCATTCCCCGCTCCCGCACATCTTCGTTGGCAATTTTTTTTCTCAGCTTCACCACCGCATCCATAATGGCCTCCGGGCGAGGGGGACACCCCGGCAGATAAACATCCACAGGAATGAGTTTGTCCACACCGCGCACTGCGGAATAGGAGTCTGTACTAAACATGCCACCTGTAATGGTGCAGGCCCCCATTGCAATCACATACTTAGGTTCAGGCATTTGCTCGTACAGCCGCACCAGAGCCGGAGCCATTTTCATCGTCACCGTCCCAGCAGTAATCAGCAAATCTGCCTGCCGCGGACTCGATCGAGGCACCAGACCAAAGCGATCAAAGTCAAAGCGCGATCCAATCATCGCTGCAACTTCAATAAAGCAGCAGGCTGTGCCGTACATCAAGGGCCAAAGACTGGAGAGTCTGGCCCAGTCATACATATCACTTAGGGAAGATAAAATAATGTTTTCTGCCAGCTCCTGAGGAATTTCAGGTTTGGCCACGGGATTGAGAATGCTCTGGGAAGCCGAAGAAGAGGACGGAGTCATAGTCATCTCGATGGTGGATTCAGCCTTTAATGTAACAAGTCATGACAATCAAGATCTATTCTAGGGTGGATTCTCGCCGCAGCCGGGGGCTGATCGCCAAATCTGAATTCTCTTTCCAGCCAATGACGTGAATCTAGCGATCCAGTCTGTGCGGATTCTCCTATGATCAGAATTTGAATCGAGTTGAGCACTGAGGATTATGACCATGGCTGACCCCTTGACCCCCGCCGTAAGCGATCGCATCTGCAAGCACATGAATGAAGATCACGCCGACGCGATTGCGCTCTATGCCAAACACTTTGGCGCAGTTGAGTCGAGCACAGGTGCGATCCTTGAGCGCATTGATGCCGAGGGCATGGATATCTTAGTTCAACAGCAAGATCAAGCCCAGACGATTCGGATTCCCTTTGAACGACCCCTGGCAGACTCGGAAGAGGCTCACCAAGTGCTTATTGCAATGGTCAAGCAGGCTCGCGCCGCCAGCTAAGGAAGATCAAAAGCCCCCCACTAAGGCGGTGGGCTTTTGATCCTCAGGCCCAGCAGGGGGTTAGCGTCCGGAGGGAACTTAGCTCAGCAGCGCCTTAGCCCTAGCGATGACGTTCTCAACGGTAAAACCAAATTCCTTTAGGCAGGTGCCGCCAGGAGCTGAGGCTCCAAAGCGGTTAATGCCAATACTGTCCCCGGCATCACCCACAATTTCCTGCCAGCCAAAGGTCGTCCCAGCTTCCACCGATAGTCGCTTTTTCACGGCTGCAGGCAATACAGATTCTCGATAGGCGGCATCTTGCTCGGAAAACAGATCCCAACAGGGCATGGAAACCACTCGCACCTTCTTCCCTTCAGAACGTAAGGCTTCCGCCGCACTCACGCAAAGCTGAACTTCGCTGCCTGTCCCAATCAAAATCAGATCCGGAGTTCCTTCGCTATCCGTCAGCACGTAGGCGCCCTTGCTCACCCCTTCAATGGAGGTTTCATCAAAGTTTGGCAGTCCCTGGCGAGACATGGCCATAACCGAGGGACGCTGACGATTTTCAATGGCCACCTTGTAGGCCCCTGAAGCCTCTGTGCCGTCGCAGGGACGGAAAACCAGAAGATTGGGAATCACCCGCAGGGAGGCAACCGTTTCAACGGGCTGGTGAGTCGGACCATCTTCACCCAGACCAATGGAATCGTGGGTCATGACATAGATAACGCCGACTTCGGAGAGAGCTGAAAGCCTCATGGCGGCTCGCATATAGTCTGCAAACACTAAAAAGGTGGCGCAGTAGGGAATCAGTCCCGAATTATGCAAGGCAATCCCATTACAGATGGCGCCCATGCCATGCTCGCGCACCCCAAAGCGCAGGTTGCGGTTTTGATAGCTCCCTTTTTGAAAATCCCCCCCACCTTTAATTTCAGTCAGGTTGGAATGGGTTAAGTCCGCCGATCCGCCCACCAACTCCGGAATGACGCTGGCCAAGGCATTAAGGCAGATTTCTGAATGTTTGCGAGTGGCCAGAGCCTTGTCCGCACTGGTGTAAGTGGGCAGCGCATCTGCCCAGTGCTCCGGTCGATCCCCCCGCAGCATCCGCTCAAACTCAGCAGCTTCAGCGGCATACTGAGTGCGGTAGGTGGCCAGGGTTTCTTCCCACTCTGCCTGAGCGCTTGCTCCTTGGTCTACGGCTTTGCGGAAATGATTGAGCACCTCTTCAGGAATTTCAAAGGGGGGATGGGTCCAGCCCAAATTCTCGCGCGTCAACGTAATTTCGTCTTCCCCAAGGGCAGCCCCATGCACTCCTGCCGTGTTGGCTTTGTTTGGTGATCCGTAGCCAATGGTGGTTGTCACCTTAATCAACGAAGGTCGATCCTGAACGGCTTTGGCCGCTTCAATCGCCCGTTGAATCCCCGCTAAATCCGTATTTCCATCTTCCACATGCTGGACGTGCCAGCCGTAGGCTTCAAAGCGCTTACCCACATCCTCAGTGAAGGCAATATCCGTAGATCCATCAATGGAGATATGGTTGTCGTCGTAGAGGGCAATGAGTTTGCCAAGCCCTAGGTGCCCGGCCAGGGAGCAGGCTTCACCGGAGACGCCTTCCATGTTACAGCCATCCCCTAGAATCACGTAGGTGTAATGATCCACGATCTGACAGTCTGGCTTGTTGAATTTTGCCGCAAGATGAGCCTCGGCCATCGCCAGTCCCACAGCGTTGGCAATCCCCTGACCCAGAGGACCTGTGGTAACCTCAACGCCTGGAGTCTCAAAGTTCTCAGGGTGCCCCGGAGTGCGCGAACCCCACTGCCGAAAACTTTTAATATCCTCCAGGGAAACGCTGTCATAGCCCGTCAGATAGAGCAGAGCATACTGCAGCATACAGCCGTGGCCCGCAGAAAGAACAAAGCGATCGCGATTAAACCACTGGGGATTCTTGGGATTAAACCGCATGAGGCGATTCCACAGAACGTAGGCCATGGGCGCAGCCCCCATGGGCAGCCCAGGGTGACCCGACTTTGCCTTTTCAACCGCATCAATGGCTAGAAAACGAATGGAATTAATACAGAGTTGATCCAGGGATTGGGTTGCAACAACCATGATGTCTCTTATTTTAGGTATGGATAGGTATGGAACAGAGGGAACTGGCAAAACAAACACGGCCAGCGGCGCAGGTGAACGGGAAAGCTCCGGGCGCAGCGAAGTCTGATGCCGGAGAAAAGGGCTCAGACCAGCGCGGCAGGAAGCAAGATTTAGTCAGAATATTTTTGGAAGGCTAGCGTGACGTTATGCCCTCCAAACCCAAAGGAATTGGACAGAACCACGTCCACCTTATGATCGCGGCTGGTGTGGGGGACGTAGTCTAGATCACACCCTTCATCGGGCTGATCCAGGTTGAGGGTGGGGGGCAATCTATCACGGGCAATCGCCATAACGGAAGCCACAGCCTCAATCCCCCCAGATCCCCCGAGCAGGTGCCCCGTCATGGATTTAGTGGAACTCACGGCGATTTTATAGGCATTGTCGCCCAAGGCCTTCTTGATGGCAGCGGTTTCAGTGGTATCGTTTGCAGGGGTGCTAGTACCGTGGGCATTAATATAGCTCACTTGATCTGGACTTAAGCCCGCATCTTTTAAACACAGCTCAATGGCGCGAGCGGCACCCACCCCACCGGGAGAGGGCGAGGTCATGTGGTAAGCGTCACAGGTTAACCCATAGCCCACCATCTCGGCATAAATGTTGGCCCCTCGGGCGATCGCCCACTCTCGATCCTCCAAAATCAAAATACCGACCCCTTCGCCTAGCACAAACCCATCCCGGTTTGCATCGAAGGGACGGCTGGCCTTTTCCGGCTCATCATTGCGAGAGGTCAAGGCGCGAGCGGCCGCAAAGCCTGCCACCGACAAGGGCGTCACCGCAGCCTCCGTCCCGCCACAGATCATGGCCTTGGCATAGCCCCGCTGCACAAACCGAAAGGCATCTCCAATGGCATTGGACCCCGCCGCGCAGGCTGTTACGGAGCAGCTATTTGGACCCTTTGCCCCCACATGGATTGCGGTCAACCCCGCCGCCATGTTGGCGATCATCATGGGAATCATAAAGGGACTGCAGCGATCCGGGCCGCGGGTGAGGTAGATCTCTTGCTGATCTTCTAGAACCTTCAAGCCCCCAATGCCGGTTCCGATAATAATGCCGATATCCGCAGCGTTGCGGTCATTAATTTCCAGGCCAGCATCGGCGATCGCCTGCTTGCTTGCCGCCACGGCAAACTGAGCAAAGCGATCCATGCGCTTCGCATCCTTCCGATTCATGTAGGATTCTGGATCAAAGCCTTTGACTTCACCCGCAATTCTACAGTTGTGTGCAGAGGCATCGAAATGAGTAATCGGAGCAATCCCACTCCGACCGGCCATCAAGCTCTCCCAGTAATCTGACAGAGTATTACCAATGGGGGTAATCGCCCCCATGCCCGTCACAACAACGCGTTTAAGTTCAGAGTGAGTCATGATGTCCGTTAAACAATTAGATCTAGCAAGCGCGGATCCTACGCTCCTACACTTCAGGGGGCTTAGCCCCCTGGGCGCTAAAAAATGCATCCATTGGCGGTGAGTTAACCGGAAACCTTACCACTGATATACGTTACAGCATCTTGAACGGTTTTAATTTCTTCGGCGGCCTCATCGGGAATTTCAATATCGAAGGACTCCTCTAGGGCCATGACCATCTCCACAACGTCAAGCGAGTCAGCATTTAAGTCATTTTGAAAATTAGCCTCGGGCGTCACCTGAGATTCTTCAACGCTGAGCTGCTCGGCAACAATGGATTTTACCTTCTCAAAAATTTCTTCGTTCATGGATGTTTTTGTAATGTCCGTTCCTACAGTGAAAATTCAGCCAGATCCGCGCACCCATCTAGATCAGAGTCCAGAGGATTGATAGAGCTTTCTGAATCAAAATCGCTCAAAATCTTCAGTATTCAGGACCATTGAATCCCAAAACTAAAACCGCGAGACCCTATGCCCAGTGAAAATCACAGCAAAGTAAGGTCGCTGAAGATTTTGGCCATTCTTTACATCTTAGTCCGAAAGCGTCCTCGGATAGCACTGAGTTTTCTGAGCCTCAGGGCAGCCCTAGCCGAACCCCTTCGCCATCAGCTTCAAAAAGCTTACGGGCTAGACCCTATCGCAGATCACCCCTTAAGATGTGCTGATCCAAGCCCGCCCATTTAAGTCATGGATTTTATTCTGGATCCAAAATTCCAAACCCTGCTGGTCATTGTGCTCGCCCTGATTGCATTTATCGCAGAATGGTTGCCCGTTGACATTACGGCACTGCTGGTGACCAGTGTTCTCATGATCCTGGGCCTGGTAACCCCCGACGAAGGCATTGCGGGATTTGGGAATAGTGCAACCATCACCGTGCTGATGATGTTTATCCTCAGTGCCGGGGTGGTGAAAACTGGCGTGACCCAAAGCCTGAGAAATTGGCTATTGCGCTGGGGTGGGGCAAGGCCTCGACGTCAAATCTTTGTGCTGGGATTGCTCATTGGCCCCATTACGGCCTTTGTAAATAATACGGCGGTTGTGGCAATTTTTATGCCCATCATCGAAAGCTGGTGCCAGAAAAGCCGGATTTCTCCGTCCAAACTCTTGATTCCCTTATCCTACCTCACCATCTTGGGGGGAACGATCACCGTGATTGGAACCACGACCAATATTCTCGCCAGCGGTTTGTCTAAGGATTTGGGCTATGGAGAGTTTTCTTTGTTTCAGTTCTCCAAATTAGGCCTGACGGTATTTGCCATTGGCCTGATGTACCTCACCTTCGTGGCCCCTCGGCTCATTCCCAGTCGTCGGTCTATTTCCGCCGACTTAGAAACCTTCAATGTGCGGGAATACGTGAGTGAGGTGGTGATTGCGCCGCGATCGGCTCTCATTAATCAAACGCTACGACAAAGCGGGCTTCAGCGTCAGTTTGACCTGGACGTTCTGGAAATTATTCGCAATGGCAACCATTTTCCGCAACCGCTTTCGGACAAGATTCTGCGCGCCGGGGATGTATTACTGGTGCGCAGTAGCACTGAGGAACTTCTGAATATTCGAGACCAGGCGGGATTAGACCTACTGCCCCAGGTCAAGTTTGCCGAGGAATCTAATCAGGAATCCCTCGAGCACGAACTCAGCTCTGGGGAAGAGGAAATTTCTGAAGTGCTCATCTTGTCCAATTCCCGTTTGGTGGGGACAACCCTGAAGGAAATTCGCTTTCGCCAGCGGTATAACGCGACGGTGCTGGCGATTCGTCGCGGCGAAGAGGTGGTCCGCGATCGCCTCGGGCAGGTACCCCTGCGGTTTGGCGATCTGCTCCTGGTTCAAGGCCCCCGAGACAGCCTGAAGGGGATGCAAACCACGCGAGAACTGTTAGTGCTTGAACCTCGCGATGCGGAAAACTTGCGCGTTAGCAAAGCTGGATTAGCCATCGGGATTGTCGCCGGCGTGATCGTGATTGCGGCCCTCAAAATTTTGCCCATCATGGTGGCGGCACTGCTGGGCGTGATCTCCATGGTAGTCACCAAATGCCTGAAGCCGGGAGAGCTGTATGGAGCCGTTCGCTGGGATGTGATTTTTTTACTGGCTGGACTCATTCCCTTAGGAACCGCCATGCGCAACTCTGGAGCAACGGATTGGCTGGCCAATCAGGTGGTGAGCGTTGGCGGTCATTTTTCCGGCTATTGGAAGCTTTGGTTCTTCTATCTGGTCACCGCGATTCTCACTGAGCTGCTCTCCAATAACGCCACGGTGCTCCTCATGCTGCCCATTGCGGCAAAGGTTGCCGAGATCCTCAGTCTCAGTCCCCTCAGCTTTATGATTACGGTAACCTTTGCCGCCTCCAATAGCTACGTTACTCCCATTGGGTATCAAACCAACACCATGATCTATGGGCCGGGGGGATACAAATTCTTAGACTTTATGCGGGTTGGCCTCCCCATGACAATTACCTTCACATTCTTAACCCCCCTATTGGTAATTTGGATTTTTGGGATTACCCTGGCGGCCTAGGGCCGTTCTCGACCTTGCAGCCCTAAAGGCAAGCCTAGCCTAGAGCGGCAAGCTGCGCCTGGGCCTTTTGAATAGATTCGTGCCATTCTCGCTCTGGATGACTATCGGCAACAATTCCTGCACCCACTTGGCCCCAAATGGTGCGCTCCTGCAAATCTGAGCCGTGGGCTGGATTCAGCGAGTTGGGCAAGCTGTAGAGCAGAGTTCGGATCAAAATATTCAAATCCAGCTGACCGCGAATATCCAGATAGCCACACGACCCATAGAACAAACTCCGGTGCACCGGCTCTAATTCCTCAATAATTTCCATGCAGCGAACCTTCGGACATCCGGTAATGGTGCCTCCTGGAAAGAGGGCGCGAATGAGATCAATGGGACTACATTGGGGACGCAGCTGTCCGGTCACGTTGCTCACCAAATGCATCACATGGCTGTAAGATTCAATGGCCAACAGCTCATTCACCTGCACACTGCCCCAGGCACACACTCGCCCCAGGTCGTTGCGCTCTAGGTCCACCAGCATAATGTGTTCTGCCCGCTCCTTTTGATTTTGAATCAGATCCTGTTGCCAGCGCTGATTTTGCACTGCCGATTCTCCGCGCGGACGCGTCCCAGCAATTGGACGGGTTTGGGCTTGCCGCCCCCGGAGGTCCACCAAGCGTTCAGGAGAGCAGCTAATCAACCCACCCCAGGGGGTTTTCCAAAAGCTGGCAAAGGGAGAAGGATTTAAGGTCTGCAAGTTTCGATAGAGGTCCCAGGGATCCAGTTGACTTTTGCTTTGAAAGCGCAGCGACAGATTGGCCTGGAAAATATCTCCACGGGCAATGTAGCGCTGGGCCCGTTGTACCATCGCTTCGTACTCCTTCTGGGAGGTGATCCACTCAATGGCTGAGGATTTCCCAGATCTCCGACTGGTGATCTCTGGGCCAGGATCTTGTTGCAGTCGCATCTTTAGCTGCTGCAATTCCGAGAGGTTCGCAGCAGCTAACCAGAGCTGATCTGTCCAATGGTCCAAAATGGCAAACTGGGCTGGCTCATACCAGTAGGCATCCGGAAAGGGCAAAGGATCAGGATTGATCCTTGGTAAGGTTTCAATCTCCCAGCTCACCCCATATCCCAACCAGCCCAGCCAACCGCCCCAGAAGGGCAGATGGGGGGGAGGCTCTAGCGATCGCTCCGAAGCGAGAGAGGAGGAAAGGGGGCGATCGCTCAGGGACTGCAGACAGGGAAAAACCTCACCCACCGGGGGCGTCCAGATCTGCCAGTCTCCGTCCCTCTGGCGAGGCCGACCGGCGCAGAGGGAATATCGACTGTGGCTCAAGGTCGAATTCTGTGGACTTTCTAGCAGAGTGGCAATCCCGTCGTCTAAAAAGAGGGATGCAAAAATTTCCGAGCCGCTGCGTCCATCCAGCGGTAAGTGGGTCCAAACCCACGGCCATACGGTATTGCCCAAGCCTTGATCTGTCCTCAGCAATGGTAAAGAAATCCCCCTCAAATGTTGACAATAAATGGGTCGGGCCTCAACTTGCGAAGCACAATGCGAAGCACAATGCGAAACACAAATCGCATGGGATCTTAATCGGCCTGTCCCTGCCAGAATCGAACCCCCCACAGAACCACTAGCAAGCCGATGGCGAACCAGTCAACGCGACGGAGCTGAAAGGCATGCCACAGCACCTGATGCTGATTGGGGTGGGTAAAGCCGCGCACCGTCATCGCGCTGGCAATTTGCTCGGCGCGAAGGAACAGATTTTCCACCAGGCGATCGATCAGGAGCAGTACCAGCTGAATGGTGCCCTTTACGCCCACTTTCCGCCACCGAATGGCGCGGGTGCGGACGGATCGAATGAGATTTTGCACCTCCTCCAAGACCAGGGGAATAAAGCGCAGGGAAAGGGTCAAGGTCAGCCCCACCTCCACCACGGGCAGGTTCAATTGACGCAGCGGATTGAGCAGAATTTGCAGCGTTGCCGCGATCGCCTCGGGGGGCGTGGTCAGCAAAAACAAATTGGTGCCGTAAATTAAGGTAAACAGCCAGGTGCTGATGCGCACCGCTAACTGAACAGATTTCCGCGTGACGGTAAACGGCCCCCAATTCCAAAGCACATAGTGGTAGGGCTGGAATTTGTCCAGGGAGACTCTGTCAGGGGAACGATTGGCGCGGTCAGGATCTTGAGGCGCATCCCAAAAGCGCAAAAACTGATACCAGGGTTCTGGCTGGGGCGCAGCGGGAGGATGGTCCTGAAAACGCAGCTCATCCTGGGGCAAGCGCGGCGCATACTGCAAGTTATAGCCATCCGGCATGACCGCTGTGACCAAGAGCACCACCAGGCATAGGGCCAGCAACCACCCCATTTGCTGTCTCCAAACACGCAGGGGAATGAGTGCCGTCAGCGTAAACACAATTAACAGGCCCACCAATAAAAAACGCCACAGGGAGTTGGCCCAAATGGGGGAGACTAGAAACGTCATCAGCCAGGCGAGCTTGACACGAGAATCTAGTTGATGGAGCCAGGTAACCGGGGCCTCTAAATACAGCCCAAGGGGAAGCGATCTCAGCAGATCCATGAATAATAGTGTCAGCGCCCGTTTATCTCGCCCTCTATTCTAAGGTCTTTAGAGCCCGTCCCCGCCGTGAAAGTGCGCCCTACCCAAACTCCCTGGACCTATCTGTTGTTCTATAAGCCCTACAATGTGCTGAGTCAATTTAGCGACTCCCAGCTTGCCTCCTGCCAAACCCTGAGGCACTACATCGACACTCCAGGCGTTTATCCGGTGGGTCGGCTCGATCGCGACAGCGAAGGACTGATGCTTCTCACCAACCACGGCTGGATGCAGCACCGCATTTGCGATCCTAAATTTAGACATCCGCGCACCTACTGGGCGCAGGTGGAACGCATCCCCACCCCTGAAGCCCTCACCGCTCTCCGCCAGGGCATTGTGATTAAGGGAGGGCAGACGCGGCCAGCTCAGGTAGAGTTTCTGGACCCAGCACCTAGCCTGCCTCCCCGGCAGCCTCCCATTCGATTTCGCAAGCAGGTGCCCACCGCCTGGATCGCGCTAACCCTGAGGGAAGGCAAAAACCGTCAGGTACGTCGCATGACCGCGGCCGTGGGGTTTCCCACCCTGCGCTTGGTTAGGGTGGCCATCGGTCCCCTTCGCCTAGACGGACTGAGGCCTGGCCAGTCTCGGCCACTGTCTGAGGATGAGTTGATCGCGCTTCAACGGTTTGTGGGTCGGCCTCCGTCGCCCAGTCGGCGATCCGCCAAAGGTACCCAATCGTCTTCCTAGACAGAAACAGGCTGGAGACCCGAAGCAACCGGGGCAATGGCCGCCAGCGCTAGATCGGGGTGATCGCCCAGAAGCTGCTGGACATTCCAGGTATTTTTAAACAGTAAAACCGGGCGCCCCCAGGAATCTTTCACCGTGAGGGCACTAAAAATTCGCCCCACCGCCTCTAAGGCAGACCAGCCTTCCTGCACCCAGCGAGCCACGGTGTAGGGCAAGATCTCCAGTCGGGTTTCAACACCGTACTCGTTCTGGAGCCGAAACTGGACCACATCGAGCTGGAGCTGCCCCACGGCAGCCAAAATCGGCTCCCGCTTAGATTCATCCAGGGAATACATCACCTGGACGGCCCCCTCTTCCCGCAGTTCGGTCATCCCCTTTTGAAACTGCTTGAACTTTGAGGGGTTGGGATTGCGCAGGTAGGCAAATAGTTCCGGCGAAAAGCAGGGAATACCGTCAAATTCCACTTTTTTGCCCTGAAAAATCGTGTCCCCAATTGCAAACATCCCTGGGTTATTTAAGCCAATGATATCCCCAGGATAGGCATCCACAATGGACTCTCGTCCCTGGGCAAAGAGCTTTTGGGGACGGGAAAGGCGGATCGTTTTGCCCGTGCGGGTGTGCTGCACCGTCATATCTTTTTCAAACTTGCCAGAGCACACGCGGATAAAGGCCACGCGATCGCGGTGCTTTGGATCCATGTTGGCCTGAAGCTTGAAGACAAATCCTGTAAAGGACTCGTAGGTGGGATCAATATCTCCCAAATTGCTGTGGTAGGCATTCGGCTTGAGGGCGTAGTCTAAAAATGCCTCCAGGAACAGTTCAACGCCAAAATTGGTCATCGCACTTCCAAAGAAGATCGGCGTCATTTTTCCCCTGTGGACCTGAGCGAGATCTAGATCGGCCCCCAATTCCTCCAGGAGCTCTAATTCCTCCAGCAGTTGGGCATAGAGTGCCGGATCAATCAGGTCTTGAACCGCGGGATCATCGATCTTCCACACGGTTTCGCGGGCCGCTCGCTTGCCATGCTCACTGCGCTCAAAGAGATGAATTTCCTGACGGCGACGATCATAAACCCCCTGAAAGCGATCGCCCATGCCAATGGGCCAGTTCACCGCGTAGGTTTGCAATCCCAATTCCTGCTCAATCTCGTCCATTAGCTCCAGTGCCTCGCGCCCCGGACGATCCAGCTTATTGACAAAGGTAAAGATGGGCAGCGATCGCATCTGACACACTTCAAACAGCTTGCGCGTCTGAGGTTCTAGCCCCTTGGCCGCATCAATGAGCATGACCGCATTGTCCGCCGCCGCCAAGGTGCGATAGGTGTCTTCACTAAAATCCTGGTGCCCTGGCGTATCCAAAAGATTAATCTGGTAGCCGTCATAGTCAAACTGCAGCACCGTTGAGGTGATTGAAATTCCCCGCTGCTGCTCCATTTCCATCCAGTCTGAGGTGGCATGGCGCTGACTGCGACGAGCCTTGACGGCACCGGCTTCGTGAATCGCCCCTCCATAGAGCAACAGCTTTTCCGTCAGGGTGGTTTTCCCAGCATCAGGGTGGGAAATAATGGCAAAATTGCGTCGGGCTTGCACCGCCTGGGCAATTTCCGTCTTTAAGTCTGCGGCCATGGTGGGGATTGCTTTGGGCGAATCAACTAGCCTCCCATTATACCCAAGGGACCTCCCCCCTTACGCTGGCTCCTTGGCTCAGAAGAGTCGAAGAATCCGGTGATCCGGGTTCGGTTCCAACGAATGTCGGACTTTCCAAGGCTTTGTTAGGGTAGATGCAATTCAGAACAGCGAGCTTCAGAATGGAGGTTCACCCGTGGATAAGATGAATCAAACGACACCTTCCCCCCAAAATAAAATTGGCGCCAATGAGCTGTGGCAGTACGTTCAGACGCTAGAGGATTCCACCATTGCTCGTCTCTCTCAGCCTGCCTCGCCGGAAGTTTTGCAGCTGATGGAGCGCAATATTCAATCCATCCTGGGGATTTTGCCCTCTGAGCATTTTGAGGTAGTCATTACCACTAACCGAGAGCAGTTGGGTCAGCTCCTGGCCTCGGCCATGCTCAACGGATATTTCCTTAAGACGGTTGAGCAGCGCATGGCCCTGGAAAACCAGATCGGATCGGCAGATTTGGAGTCTGGAGACCTGGAGGCTGGCGAAGCCAGTTCCTCCTAAGTCTAGCTTGTTAGGTTTAGCCTATTAGTCCTGGGTCTCCACCCCCTTGGCTCTATTCGCGAAACCGCTGTTCACTCGCTCCAGCCGTAGGCCGTCTAGAACGAACAAGTCTTAGAGGATATTTCATGACAGGGTGTTTAAGACGTTTTAAATCTCTTAAATCGAAAACACTCGCCTCCCCAATCCCCCAGATCGGGTGGACTTAGAAGTCGGGCCTGCGGCATCAAGGGGCAGAGAGGCAACTGTAAAGAGTCAACTGTAGGGTCTAGAGAGACTTTAAATCCCCCCGTTGAGAACAGTCAGTTTTCACCAAGTCTTTTTTGACAGCAGCCGGGATTTTCTGTAATCGTAGAGGGCCGGATTTGCTTTCGGCCTCAACCATGCTAAACCCTTGCCAGAATTCTCAGAAGATCCCCGCAAGCCAGTCTTCCTACCCTTGCGTTTCCCGTCCCATTGATCCTTGCGAACACCAGGAATATCGCCGCACACTGTTAATCTGGTACGGCCGAAACGGACGGACCTTACCCTGGCGTCAAACCCAGGATCCCTACGCCATCTGGATTTCGGAGATCATGCTCCAGCAAACCCAGGTCAAAACCGTATTGCCCTACTATCAAACCTGGATTCGGCGCTTTCCAACGGTGCAATCCCTGGCCCAGGCGAACTTACAGACAGTCCTGAAGGCTTGGGAAGGGTTGGGCTACTATGCGCGGGCGCGACACTTGCATCGCGCTGCCCAGGTCATCTGCGATCGCTTTCAGGGGCAGGTGCCCCTTACCACGAGCGACCTTGAATCTCTACCGGGCATCGGCCGCACCACCGCCGGTGGGATTGCCAGTGCAGCCTACAATCAGCCTGCAGCAATCTTAGACGGAAACGTCAAGCGGGTTCTGGCCAGAGTGGTGGGACTAAAGGTTCCACCTAGCCGAGCCCTCAAGGATCTGTGGTCCCTCTCGGAGGATTTGCTCGATCCGGAGCATCCACGGGACTTTAATCAGGCATTGATGGATCTGGGGGCCACGGTTTGTACCCCCCGGCGGCCTGACTGCCACCGCTGTCCTTGGGTAGAATTATGCTTTGCCTCGATGCACCAACAACAAGCCGATCTACCCATGACAGAAGAACGAACTCCCCTCCCCCACAAGCATATCGGCGTTGCCGTCATCTGGAACCCTCAGGGTCAGATTCTGATCGACCGACGCCCCGCGGCGGGACTGCTGGGGGGCCTCTGGGAATTTCCCGGCGGTAAAATTGAAGCCCAGGAGTCCGTGGAAGCCTGCATTGCGCGGGAGATTCAGGAAGAAATTGGGATTGAGGTGGCCGTGGGCGATCATCTCATCACCGTGGATCACGCCTACACCCACTTCAAGGTGAGGCTCATTGTCCATCACTGCACCTACCTCAAGGGAGATCCGCAGCCGGTTGCCTGTGACGAAATCCGCTGGGTCTTTCCCGATCAGCTAGAGGACTATCCGTTTCCCAAGGCCAATCAGCAAATTATCGCGGCGCTAAAGGCCGCCTAGCCACTGCGCCCTTCCCTAGACTATGGCCTCACGCCATGGCCTTGTCTCCACTTTCAACATCTAGAGGATTGTTTAGTGAGCACCGTCTACACCCGACCCCTCGCTCGCTTGGTCGAACAGTTTCAGCGCCTTCCTGGGATTGGGCCAAAGACGGCTCAGCGCTTAGCCCTGCATGTAATTAAACGCCCAGAATCAGAAGTCAAAGCCCTGGCTCAGGCTCTCTTAGATGCAAAGCAGCAGGTGGGGCTATGCTCCATTTGTTTTCACCTCTCCGCCGATCCCATCTGCGATATCTGTCGCACACCAAGCCGAGATGAATCCCTCATCTGTGTGGTTGCCGATTCCAGAGATGTCATCGCCATCGAGAAAACCCGAGAGTATCGCGGCAAGTATCACGTTTTAGGGGGGCTTATTTCCCCCATGGACGGCATTACCCCAGATCAGCTTCAGATCCAACCCCTGATCCATCGTGCCAGCCAAGCCACCGTTCAAGAAGTCATTTTGGCCATTAACCCCAGCGTTGAGGGGGAAACCACCACCCTGTACCTGGCCCACTTGCTCAATCCTTTCGTCAACGTCACGCGGATTGCCTTTGGCCTCCCCATGGGAGGCGATCTGGAGTATGCCGATGAAGTCACCCTGGCACGAGCCCTAGAAGGGCGGCAGCGGGTTCAGTGAAGTCCTCCCTTGTGGAGGAGGAAGTTGGGGCTAGAGTTTTTCTTTGACAATCCCCACCAGCTGAGTCATGGCACGCTTCAGAGCATTGATTTCAGCCTGCATTTTCTCAATTTGCTCCTTGAGACCCTCAATTTCCGCAGGATCAAACCCTAAAACTCCGGTACCCACGGTTGCTGGCTCTTTGCGCAGACGAGGCAGCTTGGACTTGGAAATAGCTGCCTTAATGGAGGTTTGTAGCTGGTATTTTTCAAAGGGCTTTTCAATAAATTCAAAGTAGGCAAAGGGTTCGCTGATCTTATCGGTGACCTCTTCCTTTCGCCCGGACATGATGACCAGCGGAATTTTTTGCAGATCTTGATCCTGCTGTAGCTCTTGGTAAACGTCCCAACCACTCAAGCGAGGTAGGAGGAAATCAAGCATGATTAAATTAGGACGCTGCTCCCGAATCAGGTTCAATCCCTCTAGGCCATCCTTTGCTTCTAGAACCTCGAAGTCTCCCTCAGGAAGCATTTCACGAACTCGCATCCGGATTACTTTGCTATCGTCAATAACCAGGATTTTATGACTTGTCACGTATAACTCCTACGTCCACTGAACGGTCAGTATTGAACAACAATGAATCATGATCTCCACAGGCTACAGCGTTTTTCACTGGGGTAGACAACAAACATAGCCCGAAGGACTGAGCTTTGAGATGGAACCGCGCCCTGCTCTAGGTTTCCCCTCCTTGCAAACGGATTTTACACCAACTGATCAGATTGAGGCATGGTTAAAACAACGGGGCCTACCAAACAACAGAACTTACCAAACGACGGAACAACGCAGCCAGATATTCTAAGATGGAGCCAATCGATGGGGGTCTGGGATTAAAGGGCAAATCGGAAACGTAGAATAGCCTACACCATAACTCAAGTTGTTTTTCTTGTGAATATTTTCCGCAATTTTCATGGTAAACCTCTCTTTTTCTGATGATTTGACGCGCTTACCCCCCTGGCTACGCAAGCCAATCGGGCGGGCCAGTCAGATTTCCACAGTGCAACGGATTGTGCGCCAACGTCAGATTCACACCATTTGTGAAGAGGGGCGCTGCCCTAACCGAGGCGAGTGCTACGCCAATCACACGGCAACTTTTTTACTGATGGGGGCAGTTTGCACACGCTCCTGCGCCTTCTGTCAGGTGGAGAAGGGACAGGCTCCCCTGGCCTTAGATCCAGACGAACCGCATAAAATTGCGGAGTCTGTGTCTTTACTAGGCCTTAAGTATGTTGTGTTGACCTCTGTGGCCCGAGATGATCTCCCCGACCAAGGGGCCAGCGTGTTTGTGAAAACCATGGCTGCCATTGAGCACCGTCAACCCAGGACTCAGATTGAGGTGTTAACTCCTGACTTTCGCGGCGATCGCCGCTGGATTGAGCAGGTGGTAGCAGCCCGACCCGTCTGCTATAACCACAATCTAGAGACGGTTCGCCGCCTTCAAGGACCCGTGCGGCGGGGAGCAAAATACGAGCGATCGCTGTTTGTGCTGCAAACCGTCAAGGCCATCAATCCCCGTCTAGCCACCAAATCAGGCCTGATGCTGGGGCTTGGGGAAACGGAAGCTGAAGTCCTGGAGACGCTGGAAGACCTCAGGGCTGTAGGCTGCGATCGCCTGACCCTGGGACAATATTTGCGCCCTTCCCTGCATCACTTGCCCGTCCATCGCTACTGGCACCCCGAGGAGTTTGAACGCCTAGGGCAAATGGCTCGCCAGATGGGGTTTGTCCATGTACGCTCTGGCCCCTTGGTGCGAAGTTCCTATCACGCCGGAGAAAATGATATTCAGGATACGGCCCATGCAAAGGATCATGAAATATCAAATTAATCCCTGTTAATATCGTCAACAGCAGCAATCTTCAATATCCCCCTCAAAAAACGCTTTGAACAACTGGTTCAACAATTTGGGATCAGTCCTTGCCAGCATCTGGACAGAGTTTAATATTCAAACTCGGCTGATGGCGGCGGCAACGCTGGTGGTTTCTCTGCTGATGACCGCACTCACGTTCTGGTCTGTTAACAGCATTCAGCTCGATGCTCGGCTGCAAGATACCCGCTTTGGCAAGGATCTGGGGTTACTGCTAGCGGCCAATGTTACCTCGCTGGTGGCGGACCATCGCTACAGCGATCTAGCCCAAGTGTCGCGATCCTTTTATAACCGCACCTCCAGTATTCGGTATGTGTTCTATGCCGACGAAGCGGGGCGCATTTACTACGGCATTCCCTTTTCAGAGTCGCAGATTGACAGTGCCCTCACCCTGCGCCGAAAAATTCAGCTCCCCGATAATTTTGCTCCCACCTCAGGCACCGTGATGGTGCGTCAGCATCCCACCCCAGATGGCGAAGTAACGGATGTTTTCATTCCGCTGCTCCATCAAGATCAATACCTTGGCGTACTCGCCCTGGGGATTAATCCCAATCCCACCGTCGTCACCTCCTCCCACCTCACTCGGAATGTGACGGTGGCGGTATTCATCTCAATTTGGGTCATTTTTGTTTTAGGTGCCGTTTTTAACGCCTTTATTATCACTAAGCCAATTAAGGAACTGGTGGTGGGGGTCACCAATATTGCCGCAGGTGACTTCAAGCAGCGGGTGAATTTGCCCCTGGGCGGAGAGCTCGGTGAGCTGATTGCCAGCTTTAATGTGATGGCCGAACGCCTGGAGTCCTATGAGGAGCAAAACATCGAGGAGCTCACTGCCGAGAAGGCAAAGCTGGAAACCCTGGTCTCCACCATTGCCGATGGAGCGATTTTGCTCGATACCGACATGAACATCGTGTTAGCCAATGCCACGGCGCGCCATCTCTTTGGCTGGGAAGGCAAGGATGTGCTGGGAGAAAATATTTTGGAGCATTTTCCAGTGACCCTGAGTGCCGAACTTAATCGCCCCCTAGTCGAAACCGCCCAAGGAGAGTTTGAAGGGGAGGAATTTCGAGTGGCGCTGCAGGATCCGGTCCCGTGCACAATTCGCATTTTGTTAACGACGGTTTTAGACCAGGCACGGATGAATCCCAAGGGAATTGCCATTACGGTGCAGGACATTACGCGAGAAGCCGAATTAAATGAGGCCAAAAGCCAGTTCATCAGCAATGTCTCCCATGAGCTGCGAACGCCTCTGTTTAATATCAAATCCTTCATTGAAACCCTGCACGAGTTTGGGGATAGTTTAAGTCCAGAAGACCGGCAGGACTTTTTGGATACAGCCAATCGTGAGACGGACCGTCTAACTCGTCTAGTGAACGATGTCCTAGACTTGTCCCGACTGGAATCTGGTAAACAATATCGCTTTGAGGCTGTTGATCTGGCCCAGCCTATTGAGCAAACCCTGCGCACCTACCAGCTCAACGCTCGTGATAAGGGGATTGAGCTGTCCCAGGAAGTTGAGGCAGATCTGCCCCCCATTTTGGGAAATTACGATCTCCTGCTACAAGTCTTTATGAATCTGGTGGGCAATGCCTTAAAGTTCACCCTCAGCGGAGGCAAAGTCGTTCTCAGGGCTTACTCCCTCTCCGCAGAGGGATCCCTTGAACCTCCTCAGGTGCGCGTCGAAGTGGCCGATACCGGCATTGGCATTGCCCCAGAGGACCAAACCGCTATTTTCGATCGCTTCTTCCGGGTCGAAAACCGCGTCCATACCTTGGAAGGAACGGGCCTTGGGCTCTCCATCGTCCGCAATATCGTGGAGAAGCACCATTCCCAAATCCATCTAGTGAGTGAAGTGGGCGTCGGCACGACGTTCTGGTTCGATCTAGAGCCCTGTCATCCCGACCAGCCGCAAAAAATGATAGCGGTTGAAATTCACCCTACCAAGGTTTAGGTGCCCGCGCTGAGGCTCGAAGGACGCTGAGGCAACCCATCCCAACGGCGACTTGTTCTCTAGGCTGACCCCATCTCCCAATCCATGCGACTCGCTTTATTGCTGCTTCTGGTGTTTATTCTGGGGGGGTGCCAGGCCTCGCCTGAGGTCCCAGCGTCTGAGGTCCCAGCGTCTGGGGCCTCCACTGCCGAGGAATTGCTGCAGTTGGGAAATACCAAAATGGCCCGCGGCGATCTCAAGGGTGCCATTCGCGACTTTGAGTCGGGGCTAGCACGCCGCCCCGACCATGCCCAGTTGCTGCTCAGACAGGGCGTAGCCTATGCGACCCAAGGCAGACTTCTGGCTGCCATCGACAACTATGATCGCGCCTTGGTCCAGCAACCCAAGGGTGTTGAAATCCTCGTGCAGCGAGGCTTAGCCTACTATCAGCTCCAGCAACTCCAGCCAGCCGTATCGGACTTCTCGCAGGCTCTGAGCCTGGATGTAGACAATACCAATGCGCTGTTGGGCCGAGCCACAGCCTATTACCATCAAGGTCGGCGGTCTGAGGCTTTAGCGGACCTTGAGGCGGCTAAAGCCATTGCCATCGCCCAGGAGAAACCCCAAACCCTGAACGAAGTAGAGAGACGGCTGCAGTCCTATCGCTCCTCCTCCTAGAGCCCTAGCCTCGAGACGCCGCAAAAGCGATAGGATCATGGGACAAAGCTATGCATGCAAGTTATTCAAATCAGCAAGCGAGAAGGAGTCCTCCATGTCTACCCTGGTTACCATTCTGGTTTTACTAGTCTATGCGGGCGGCGGCATTAAGTTCTGGTCAGGCTTTGCCCAAACCAACTTTAGCCAGAACAAGCTGTTTTTATCCTTGATGTGGCCGGTCTTGATCTTTAACCGTAACTATCGCGGCAACTTTATCCGCGCCCTGAAGGGCTAGACTTGGCTTCGTAGCGCTCATAGGCCCCTAAAATTTGCTCAACCAGGGGGTGACGCACCACATCCGCTTTGGTGAGGTAGCAAAAGCAAATCTCTGCGATCGGGCTTAAAATTTTTTGGGCGATCGCCAGTCCCGATACCTGTTGCGGTGGCAAGTCAGTCTGGGTCACATCTCCGGTGACCACCAGCTGCGATCGCTGACCAAGACGGGTCAACATCATCTTCATTTGGGCTGGCGTCGTATTTTGGGCTTCGTCAAGGATAATGAAGGCGTTATTTAAAGTTCGCCCCCGCATGTAGGCCAGTGGCGCGATCTCAATTACCCCCTTTTCCATCAGCACCTTAATCCGATCCGGCTCTGCAATTTCGTACAGAGCGTCGTAGAGAGGACGCAGATAAGGATTCACCTTTTCCTGCAAGTCCCCCGGCAAAAACCCTAAGCGTTCTCCAGCTTCCACGGCTGGTCGGGTTAGAATGAGTCGCTCACAGTCCTGATTTAGCAGAGCTTGAATCGCCAACACTGCCGCCAGATAGGTTTTTCCGGTTCCCGCCGGACCAATCCCAAAGGTCAGGGCATGCTTGCGAATAGCCTGAACATAGCGACGCTGGCGGAGGGTCTTCGGGCGAATAATGGTCCCATTTCTAGTTTTCGCCAGCTTATCTGAGGTTAAGGCCTCCCATTCCCCTTCCTGATGACTGTTGATGGCATGACGGGCCGCCAAAATATCTACAGAACTCAGGCGCTGTCCATCGATCCACAGAGACTCCAGAGCCTGAATCAGCGTTTTTGCTAACTGCACCTGTTGTTCGGTGCCGCTAACCTGGAGAGATTGACCGCGGAGGACATAGGCTGCTCCAGTCTGCTGCCGAAATACCTTAAGATTTTCCTCATGCTCTCCTGCCAGGGCGATCGCCTGCTCCATGGCATCAAAATGAATCGTAGTGGATGCTGACATTGTGCGTCAAAATCGTAGGAGTCCTGTCAGGGGCAGAGCACGAAGACCCGAAAGAACAAAAACTAGAGAGGGGAAAAAGGGCGGGACTGAGGGAGGAATCAGTGCCGTCCACGACGGAGCATGCTTTCCCTTAATTAAAACCAAGCAATTAAAACCAAGACCCAGAGGCGCTTAGTCTTCCCGACAAAGTAAGTTCTCAGGTCCCTGCTAGTCTCGACGCCGTGGTCGCCGGGAAGGGGTTCGTCGAGGTGCCCCCCCGGATCGAGGGGAAGAGCCTGCGCCGGATCGAGGGGACTCCCTCGGCGCACCATACACCTCAATCTGTACTTTTTGCCCCGCTAATTTTGCCGCAATATCCACAACCCGGCGAATTGCCTGTAGGGTCCGCCCTTTGTACCCCACCAGGCGCTCTTGATCTCCGCTGTCACAGGCAAGACGAATCCATATTTTTCCCTGATCTGAGTAGGTTTCGCAGTCGACACTGAGGGCTTCCGGGGCATTCAAGAGCGGCCCGGTCAGAAACCTTACCAGGTCAACGTATTTATCTGGAGAAAAAGATGACGCCATTAGAAATTAAACGGTTCAGACTCAGCAACTAGGCTTTAACTTGATCAAACACGCTATTTTTCTCCAAGAGGCGGCGCACGGTATCTGTGGGTATAGCACCTTGCTGAAGACGACGCACAATGCCTTCCACATCAAGCTTAACTTCATCGGTAATCGGATTATAAAACCCTAGCTCTTCAAGGGGCCGACCATCGCGTCGCGTTTGAGAGGTCATGGCTACAATGCGGTAGCTTGCAGCTCGCTTTTTTCCAAAGCGCTTAAGTCGAAGTTTGATCATGTTGAGAAGAGACGCTCCCATCCAATAGCTGAAAATGCTGGCTACATGTAGCCTCTAAGGGCATGATGACGGGCATGATGCCACCGCCATTCTTGGGGACAGATCAGTAGCCTCCATATCCCCAAAGATTACAGTGTACCAAACCCTTTCTTCTTTTTCACTTTTTTCTTTTTCTTCTGGGAACCGCCATACCCTCGCCAACCAGGCTGGGGTCCGTTTCCCATCATGCCGGCAAACGGATTGGCCCCCGCCAGAGGATTCCCCCCCATACCAGGTAGGCCGCCGCCCATCCCAAACTGCTGCATCATGGACCGCATGCGCGTAAAGTCAGCAATGAGCTTACTGACATCGGCAACCTTTAAGCCTGAGCCCGTGGCAATGCGCTGGCGACGGCTGGGATTGCTAGAGAGCAAATCCGGGTTGCGCCGCTCTTCCTGGGTCATGGAATTAATCATCGCCTCAACCCGCTTCAGCTGCTGCTCTCCCTGCTGGAGCTGATCCGTCGATAGCTTATTCATCCCAGGAATGAGCTTCATGACCCCACCCAGGGACCCCATATTTTTCAGCAGCCGCATCTGCTTTAGAAAGTCTGTAAAGTCGAAGCTCGCCTCTAGGATTTTCTGCTGCATTTTGGCTGCATCGGCGAGGTCCACCTCCTCCTGCGCCTTTTCCACCAGGGTGAGAATATCCCCCATGCCCAAAATGCGAGAGGCCATGCGGTCAGGATAAAAGGGTTGCAGGGCCTCAACCTTTTCTCCAATCCCCACAAATTTAATCGGTTGGCCCGACACCTGGCGAATGGACAGGGCCGCGCCGCCCCTTGTATCGCCATCCATTTTGGTCAGGATTGCCCCAGTAATCCCAATTTGCTCATGAAACGAGCGGGTTAAATTCGCCGCTTCCTGTCCGGTCATGGCATCCACCACCAGCAGGGTTTCGTCTGGCTGCACAGCGGCCTTTACCGCCGCTAGCTCCCCCATCATGTCTTGATCAATTTGCAGTCGTCCTGCCGTATCAATAATGACCGTATCTATCTGATCAGCCTGGGCCTGGGCTAATCCCTCACGGGCAATATCCACCGGGTCAGCCTGGGTTCCTTTCTCAAAAACGGGAACGTTAATTTGTTTTCCCAGGGTGATGAGCTGATCAACGGCGGCTGGCCGATAAACATCGGTGGCCACCAGCAGAACCGTGCGATCTTGCTTTTGCAGGTGAAGGGCCAACTTGGCACAGGCGGTGGTTTTTCCGGTTCCTTGCAGACCCGCCATTAAAATGATCGTCGGAGGATTCTCTCGGTGGGCCAGGGGAGCATCGGTTTCTCCCATCAGCACGACCAGTTCCTCGTGCACAATTTTGATGAACTGTTGATCGGGACTGACGCCAGCAACCACCTCTGCGCCAAGGGCCTTGCTGCGCACCTCTTCAATAAACTTTTTGGTGACCTGGAGGTTGACGTCGGCCTCCAACAGTGCCCGCCGCACCTCCTTCAGGGCATCCTGAACGTTGGATTCGGAGATCTTATTTTGGCCACGAAGTTTCTTCCAGGCTGATTCTAGTCTCTCTGAGAGGGCGTCAAACATGGGTCATTCCTTGCACTAGATCTCTCATTGTGCCACAGAAGCTGGAAGCACTTCATTGTGCAGATTTCACCATTTCACCGCCGCACGATGTCTGTTAGCCAGTTTCGGATCCACCTCCTGGAGAAACTAAAGCCTCAACGGGTTGCTTCTGGGGCGGGTCGCTTGGGAAGGCTGGCCTGATGATAAAAAATTCCCGCTCCAATGAATCCAAGAAGCACCAAGCCCGCCATCAAGCCCATCCACAGACGGGATGAGGTGGGTGTGGAGGTGGAGGGAGAAGGGTCGGGCTGCGGGGAGGAGAGATTGGCATGAAGGTCAGCAATTGCTGGGGAAGGGGTATCACTTAAGGTGGCCTGCCACTGGGGAAGTTTTCCAATGGACGGGGGAGGAGCCTTTGCCACCGTAGTTACTGAGGTGGGTGAATCTGCAAACATTTCATCAAATCCCATTCCCACCATGGTTGCCTTGGTATCCACCAACTCGGATTTGAGACTTTGATAGGAAATAGACTCCAGGTAATTAACAAACTCGGCATCGCCCATGGACAGCGTCAGGTAGGCCGCTTTCACATGCTGTCCAAAGGAAATGGAATCGCCATTTTTAAGCTCTTGGGATTTAACCTGCTCTCCATTCACGAAGACCCCATTGGCGCTGGCCTTTCCCTCGGCGTTGCCATCAATGAGGCGATATTGATAGGAGTGCGTATTGGGCTTTGGAACCCTTAACAGCAGAGCATGTTGACGTGAGATGGTTTCAAACTCTAGAACAATGGCATTGGTCTGATCCCGCCCGATGGAATAGGCCGCAGCTTCCAAAGCATAGGCTTTCTGTTCCCCGGCGTTAACAATGATGACGTGACGCTCTTGGCTATTAGGATTTTCCATAAAAGTAACAAGGATTAGGAATGTTCACCCCCAGCGGATTGAGAAGGGGATGGGGGTATGGACAAACGCAGGTTATGGGTGCCTCAGTCATGAACTCTGAGTGAATTAGGAATTCACAAGCATTTGATGTCAACCCTAGGGCTATCCTTATAATTGACAAAAAAATTCTGTATTGACCTGGGCAATGTCACGGAAATAGAGTTTGCCGAGAAGAGGTCAACGAAAGAGCTCATCGGTGGTTCCCTGTTTAAGTCGGCAACCTTGAGTCCCCAGATGGCGCCGCGCCTCGGAATGGGCCAAGCTTAAAAGATGGGCCAAACTTAAAGGGGTTCAAAATTGTGGAAAGAGTGTGGAAAAATGGAAATCGTTCTTCCAGCTCTGGGATTCCAGCTTAGATATGGCCAGTACCTATACCGTCGAAATTCAGCATCAAGGCACCACTCAAACCATATCGGCAGCCGAGGATCAAACGCTTCTAGAGGCAGCACTGGCTGCGGGAATCGATCTTCCTAGATCTTGCTGCGCTGGAGTCTGCACCACCTGTGCTGCCAGGATTCATGCTGGAACAGTGGAACAACCCGATGCCATGGGGCTAGGACCAGAAATTATGGAGCAGGGTTACGCCCTGCTGTGCGTGGCCTATCCACGCTCAGATCTTCAGATTGAATCTGAGCAGGAGGATGTGGTGTATCATCTGCAGTTTGGCCAGTTCCAGTAACCGATGCAGATTCAGTTTATTGAAACTCGCCTGGAGTTTGAGGATGCCTGTCCGCCCAGGTCTTCCCAGATTGAGTCTCACCTGTCCCGGTGGGGCCAGCCGCTGCGATGGGCAATCACCCAGGTTCAGGGAAATCGCTGCACCATTGAGGCAACCGTCACCACAGGACATAGCGCCACTGCGGATGCCGCCCCGTGATGTCGGTGCTGACTGGCACCGTTAGTCGTTACTTTTGCCTCTACCCTGGTCATGTCTGCCCCAGATTGCCTGCCCTTCACCACGCTCTTGATCATCCCCACAGGCGTTGCAGCCCAGATTGGGGGATTTGCGGGGGACGCCATTCCCGTTGCCCGCACTCTGGCCTCCCTCAGCGATCGCCTCATTACCCATCCCAACGTCATGAATGGCGCGCAGCTGTACTGGCCGATTCCCAACGCGCTTTACGTGGAAGGCTATGGCCTCGATCAGTTTGCAGCGGGCCGGTGGCAGCTAGTGCCGGTTCGGCGTAATCGCATTGGCCTTGTCCTCGATCGGGGCATGAGGTCTGATCTGAAGGTGCGACAGTTACAGGCAGCCGATGCGGCACAGGCAACCCTGGGCCTCTCTATCACCGGCGTAGCCCAAACCGATCGTCCCCTCAATGTCCGATTACACAGGGCTCAGTCTGGGGCGGCCTGGGGCACCCTTGAACATCCCGATAGCCTGCTACGCGCGGCGGACCACTTACTTCGGACCCAATCGGTGGACGCGATCGCGGTCATTGTCCAATTTCCGGAGACCCTAGACGATCAGGCCCTAGCCGATTACCGCCAGGGAAAAGGCGTTGACCCTCTAGCCGGTGCCGAAGCGGTGATCAGCCACCTGGTGGTGCGGGAGTTTCAGCGGCCCTGCGCCCACGCCCCGGCCCTCTCCCCTCTCCCCCTGGATCGAACCCTGAGTCCGCGATCCGCCGCCGAGGAACTCGGCTATACCTTTTTGCCTTCCGTGCTGGTGGGCTTAAGTCGAGCTCCCCAGTTTATCCTGGCGTCTGAGCATCATCGAGCCGCCATCTCCGGTGATCAGGTGAGTGCAGTGATCGTTCCGGCCTCTTGCTGTGGCGGCAGCGCGGTGCTGAGCTTAGCCCAGCAGGGAACGCCCATTATTGCTGTGACTGAAAACTCCACAGCCATGGACGCATTTCCGGAGGCCCTGGGAATTCAGGCCCTGGTGGCCCAATCGTACTTGGAGGCGGTGGGCATTGTGGCGGCGTTGAAGTCAGGGGTCGAGCCCGGTTGTCTGACTTGCTATACGAATCCTAGTCTAGCCGCTACCTTGGAAGAGGGGATGGCGTCATCCGAATCCCCTTCCATGGCGCTGTGATCATCCCTATGCCTTTGCCCTCTTCTTGTCCCTATTGACTGTGCCAAACACGTCTTCTCCCTCTCCCAGTCCAGATCGCCTGAGCCGATCCCAGGTACTTGTGGCCATGGCCATTACGGGCATCGTGTTATTTGTTGTGGCGCGGGTGTGGATTCATTTTGATCAAGTAACCTTGTTGCCCGTGCGCTTTGATTGGCCAGGCCTGATCATAGGGGTAGGGTTAGGCGGCGCGATCGCCCTTGCCAGTGCTGGCATCTACCAGCTTTGGCCGAGCTATCGCCACGCCGCCGACCAATATTTATCGCTGGTGCTAACGCCCCTTCTCTGGGCCGATATTGTGTGGTTAGGTCTTCTCCCAGGGCTCAGTGAAGAACTGCTGTTTCGGGGCGTGATGCTCTCTGCCCTGGGGTTAAATATCATTGCGCTGGTGCTTTCTAGTCTCTGCTTTGGAGTGCTGCATATGGGCAGTCTTCAGCAATGGCCCTATGTAATTTGGGCCAGCAGTGTTGGCGGGGTGCTCGGCTGGACGGCCTTAACCAGCGAAAATCTATTCATTCCAGTGGTGGCCCACATTGTGACCAACTGGATTGCCGGCATTAGCTGGAAACTACTCCACCCTAAGCGTGAGCCCATCCAGGACAAACCCAACCCTTGAGGTCAAAGGAGGGGTTCGATTCCGTTTCCGGTCCATGGTTCCGAACGCATCTTCTATGATGATTGCAATAGGATCAGTTCAACCCAGAATTTTTCAACTCAGCATTTAAGGAAATTCACGGTGGCTCGCTTTACCCCCTACGATCTCCAACTGCAAATTACCCGCATGTTTGCCGAAGGACAGTCCTTCTTTGCCAAGATCAAGGTTCAAGACTGGCTCAAGGAGCGTCAGGAGGATCCAGCGGCCTACGACATCGGCTTCGAGAAGCGTCCCGCTCCGCCCGAATCTGGCCTGGTGTTCGTGGTGGACATTCATCTCACCCGCAAAGACGGACAGCCTGTAGATCCCTGGCTGCTTGAGCAGCTGCAAACCCATGCCCAGTCTCAGGATTCATGACTTCATCCCTCTTAGCCCTCCCTCCCCACGCTAGTTTTGAGACGGTTCTTGAGGCCACTCAGCAATTCCTGCACGCCTTGGAAGCACAGTCCCTGGGCGATGCTGACATCCAGGCAGGAGTAGTCCACCTGCTCTCTCTGCCTGCTGGACCCCGGGGCTTTTTTGCTACCTTGCTCACTAGCGATGGCCCCGTGGCAGAGGCCCCGCCTGCGGCCTTGCTGGCGGCTCTGGGATCTCATCCTGAGACGGTGGCCGATCTACTGGTTAAAAATCTGGCCATGTCCACAGCCATGCGGGTGCAACACCAGCGCCAGGGCAAGACTGATCTGGTGCAGGGATCGGCGCAGGTGCAGCGGCGATCGCAGACCCTGCTGCTGGCCCTTAAAACGGTTGAAATTCAGCAGCATCTCCAGGATATGTTGCAGCCTTCTCAAGCCTACGCTGCGTTTTTGGATCGCTGGGGCTACGATGTCCCTCAAAAGCAGGCGATCGCCACAGCCGTAGCCCAGGTTCTCCAAACGCTAAATGCTCAAGACGATCTCCCGTAAAGGGGGGTGTTCCTCGGGAAAACTGATCTCGCATCCTGGAAGAGCAATCCCTTGAGATGACGGGGGGTGAATTGTTGACATCCTCTCCCCGCAACCCTAAGGATTATGCAGGGAGATTCCTGGGGTCGCCCCAAAGATTTCCTGCGTCAAAGACACTTGGCTAGACGGAGTAAGCCCAGGCCCCAGGCCCAAATTACTTGTCCGGCTGCCCCATCACGAGGTTTGATTGAACCACAGTGAGAGCCATGCTGGATTCTGCTTGACAGGTCTTTACAAGCCTCTGCTCCACAATCCGGGCAATCCTGAGAAGTCCCCAGAGGCAAAAAAAATCCCCGAAGGGTCATATCGGGGAGTTGTTGAGGTTGATGTGATCAAAACTGATTGGCGTAGCCGAGGAACTAGTCGGCAGTTGCCAGTTCCGTACTGCCGCGGACACGCCTACGGGTCAGCGTGTTGAAGAGCATTTTGCCAATGGCGCGGATGAGGTTCCCCTCTAGCTCCTGAAACATCAGCATATTGCGGTGAAAGGCATCGTTGGCTTCATCCACAATCTGGTTCGCCGTCGCTTCGTCCACCGGCAGGCCATCCATGGCAGCGCGGTATTGATTTTTGAAAGCCTTTTCATCTGAAATGGCCTCAAAGGTATAGAAGGCCGTACCCTCTCCCTCACTCAGGTTCATCCCACGCTCCGCGATGCCCTTGAGGATTTGCCCGCCGGACAGATCGCCTAGATAGCGCGTGTAGGAATGGGCGACCAACAGCTCTGGCTGCGTTTGTCCAACCTCGTGGATGCGCTGGACATATTGCTGAGCAGCCTCCGAAGGCTGAATGGTCTCTCGCCAGTTGGCACCGTAATAATAGTGCAAGTCCCGCTCTAGACTCTGCTCCCGGTTCAACTCAGGAAAATAAATCTGCGAGACGATGGGATGATCCTTCAGGCGATCCATCTCCGCTTCCATAGCCTGGTAGACAAAATAAAGATCTGCAACCAGCTTGCGGTAGGAGCTTTTCTCCACGGTCCCCTTGAGAAAACATTTAATAAATCCGACGTTTTCTGCCATCGTATGAGACTTTTTTGTCCCTTCGCGGAGTTTAACGGCTAAGTTACTGCTCATCCTAACGTTCCATTCCTAAGGCTAATCTTCTGGAGTACAAACGCACTGCGTTGACTGGAAAAGATCCATGTTAAAAAGTTAAGTGCCATAGGCACCTAGTCTGTAACATTAGACGCTTTGCGGCTCGATTTTTATTACAAATTCTGAAGCTTCGTCACCTATTGTGAAGCCCTCGGCCCTGCGATCGCGGGAGGCGGGCCTGGGTCTAAAATCGGCTGATAATCAAGCGCGCGATCGCAAAGTAAATTAAAACACCCAGAACATCTACAGCCGTTGTAATGAAAGGGGCAGACATTAAGGCCGGGTCAAACTTCAGGGTCTTGAACAAATAGGGCAGGGCAGACCCTGCCACCGAAGCCAAGGTAGAGATGGCCACCAAGCTAAAGCCCACCGCTACCGCCACGGACCAGCTGCCCTGAAGCACGTAGGCCCAAACAATCACAATGACACCCAGCATCATGCCCAACAGCGCTCCAGCCATCGCTTCCCGTTGAATGACCCAAAAGGGTTTATTGGGATTGGCTGCATCGACATTGAGGCTGCGAATAACCACCGTTGATGACTGCGCCCCCACATTTCCGCCGGTTCCAATTAGCAGCGGGATAAAGGTGGCCAGGGACACCACCTCTTTGAGAATATCTTCCTGGCTGTGGATAACGGCTGAGGTGCCGGTATTGGTGATCAGTAGCACCAGCAGCCAGAGCACGCGCCGCCGCGCCACCGTCAGCAGATCCGACTGAAAATAATCATCGGTGCCAGACTGCACCCCCCCCATGGTGTAAATATCCTCAGTGGCTTCCTCCTCCAGAATGTCGAGGACATCGTCCACCGTCACAATCCCCACAAGACGCTGCTCGCGGTCCACCACCGGCAGGGCTAAAAAATCGTAGCGCTGAATGAGGCGAGCCACCTCCTCTTGGTCCATGTCCGTTTGCACGAACACCACATCTCGGGTCATGATGCTGCCAATGGTCTCAGAGGGCTGGGCCACCACCAAATCGCGCAGGGAAATGATTCCCGTCAGGTGACGAGCCGCATCAATGACGTACAGGTAGTAAATAGTCTCGGTAAACTTAGCCAGGCTGCGAATGCGCTCAATGGCTTCAAAAACCGTGAGTTTCTCCTTAAGAGACACATACTCCGGGGTCATGATCCGCCCCGCAGTTCCTGCTTCGTAGCCCAGGAGTAAGGCAGTGGCTTGCCGCTCCATGGGACTGAGCTGCCCTAGAAGCCGGGTCACCACCTTAGCTGGTAGTTCGTCAAACAGCCGGGCGCGGTCATCAGGAGACATTTGATCCACCACTTCCAGCACGTCTTGCCGCTTGAAATCCTCAATCAAGGACTGCTGTACGGCGGAGCTGAGATGTTCGTAGACCTCAATGGCCTCATCCTTCGACAGTAAGCGAAAGGCTAGAGCCTGCATCGGCTCTGGCAATCCTTCGATGGCATCGGCAATATCCGCAGGCTGCACCGGCACCAGTAAGGCTTTGGCACCGGGGAAATTGCTCTGCTCCAACAGCATCTCCAGCTGCGATCGCACCAGCTCTCGCAGTTCCTTGCGGCTAATATTTTGGATCTGTATGTTGGCGCTATCCGTCACACGTCTAGAAGAAATGGCTGAATTTAAAATGCCAGCCTTCAGTGTACGTCAAAGCGGGCTGGCGCAGAGATAATGCATTCCAGACAAAAAACTGGCTCAGGGGCTAATCTTCGTGATCTTCAAAGGGATCAGCCAGCTCTTTACTCGGTGGGCCAAAGGCAATATAGATGGCATAGCCGGTGAAGGCCACCACCACAGCAACGATGCTGAGGCTAATAATCGAGGCAGGATTGGCAGTAAACATTTTGTTGATCAAACTCTTTCTCTTATATTATTAAGTAAAATTAATAAAAAGTTTTCAAATCTTGGTGCCCGCCCTAGCAACTGCTAACCTACGGCATTAAGCGATTTTTTCGGACTGTTGGTAACTGTGACAGGTAAATTATGGCAAAACAGACTCGATTGGGTGATATTCTCCGTCCTCTAAACTCTGAGTATGGAAAGGTTGTTCCTGGTTGGGGGACTACACCGCTGATGGCGCTATTCATGGGACTATTTCTAGTTTTTCTGGTCATCATTCTGGAAATTTACAACTCAACGCTGATTTTAGATGGCGTCAATATGAGCTGGACCAACCTGGGCGGCTAGGGAAATTCGGCTAGGAAAATCCGTCCTCATCTGGAGGGAAGGATGGTCCTTAGGATTGGCCTGAGCGGTTGACGGTTCACACTACCGGCCGCTGTTTAGCGACGTCTGTCACAGTGGCGGGCGTCGCTGCTTTGTGGATCCACAGAGGAGTCGTGGCTCAAGGGCCTCTAGGTGAAGAAGACTCTAGGTGAAGAAGACTCTAGGTGAAGGAGACTCTAGTCGAAACAGCCGTCAAATCAATTGTGCGCGAGTGAGGAAGACCTTAAACATGAACATTTTTGGGATCGGGCTTCCGGAGATGGTCCTGATTTTTATCGTGGCTCTGCTCATCTTTGGGCCGAAGAAGCTGCCGGAAATTGGTCGGAGCTTGGGTAAAACCCTTCGGAGTTTTCAAGATGCCTCGAAGGAATTTGAGGCTGAAATCAAGCGGGAAGTCGAACGATCTTCAACCTCCGATGCCGACGCCCGGCCCATGGAAGCTAGACTCGAAGAGCGAGATCCGCCGCAATTGGTCCAGGGGGAGATGGCCCCATCTGACCCCGGCATCGTGAGTTCCGAGGGGGATTCGGAGGAGAACGGCAGCGCAGGGCATCCTGCCTAAATTAGGATGGAACAACAAACGCCTCTGCTGGTGGTGGGATTAGGGAATCCAGGGCAGAAATACGAGAAGACTCGTCACAATGTTGGGTTTGAAGTCGTTGACCTCCTGGCTCAACGTTGGGGGATTGCGCTGCGCGAAGAGCGACGGTTGAAGGGGCAGTGGGGACAGGGGCAGGGACCTGCGGGTCAGCCGTTAGCGCTCCTAAAGCCCACCACCTATATGAATCGTTCCGGCGCAGCGGTGCGGGCTGTTCTGGATTGGTACAAATGGCCAGCCCAGTCGGTGCTGGCAGTTTACGACGATATGGATTTACCACTGGGACGCTTGCGGCTGCGCCTCTCCGGCTCAGCGGGAGGGCACAACGGCATGCGATCGCTAATTTCCTGCCTAGGAACCCAGGACTTTCCACGCTTACGGCTGGGAATTGATAGTCCCAAGTGCCCTCGAGTGACAGATGCCGATACAGTGTCCTACGTACTGGGACGGTTTACCGCCGCAGAGCAAGGGATCGTCACCGAGATTCTGGCGCGGGCAGCCGACGCCGTGGAATGCGCGCTCCAGCAGGGCGTCCCCAAAGCCATGAATCGCTACAATCAGCAGATCACAACTCATCCTTGAGGGGTGGAAGGGGTTGGGCCTCTGGAACAGCATTGATGACGTAGATAGAGCAGGGAGCATGGTGCAGCACATAGTTGCTAACACTTCCCAGCAGCAGCTCACTTAAGCCAGAATGCCCCCGTCGACCCATCACAATCAGGGTGGCCCCAAAGTCTTTGGCCTCCCGACATAGAATTGCGCCTGCTGCCCCCTGGACCTGCCGAGCCTGCACCGTTAGACCCGCCGCTGCAGCCGTTGCTTGCAAACGATCTAGCATGGCCTGGCCCTTCTGTTCATAAGCTTGCCAGGCTTGTTCAAAGACTTCCATGGCAGAGGCGTTATAGCTGGGATAATAGTCGAGAATAGGCATGGTGGGGAGTTTGGGGCTGTCTGCGGAGCCACTAGAGAGAACATGCACCAGCAGCAGTTCAGCCCCCAGGGCCTGGGCTAGCTTGAGAGAGTCTTGAAACACGCGATCACTCATGGGCGAGTGATCTAGGGCAACCAAAATTTTTTCAGCCATGGTGCATCTCCAGCAGTAGGGTGGGTCTTTACCTGTATCCTAGGCAAAGCCTAGGGCGAAATTTCGGACTCTATACGCTTGGAAACATTTCGTTTATTTTCCCAGCCAGGGGAAGACTCGCAACAAAGCCTTGCAATCTGTCGGGCCGCCACAGCTTTTTGATAGGGTTAAAGGCGTAGCGTAAATTTATACCCGACCCCGTTCTCTGATTTGAGTCATTCCTATGATGGCGTCCGACAATGAAGCCTTAGCTCCACCGCCCAGTGATACCGATGCCCTAACCCAGCTCGAAACGGCCTTCGGAACGAGTTCCCCGGCGAAGCAACTGCGGCTCTTGGCCGAAATATCCGCATATCAAACCGTGGGATATTCAGTGATGCAGCGCTTTCTGTTGGATTTCAAGCAACGCAACACCCCACCCACCTTTATCGAAGGACGGTGCTACGAGTATCTCTGGTCAGCCCCCGACGAAACCTGTCAACAGTTTCTCCAGCAGCATTTTCCCACTGGCATTGTTCCCCTCCGTTCAGCCCGGAACATCGACTATCAGCCCCTGCAGGCACTGTTGCTGGCCCAGGATTTTCAGGAGGCCGACCGCCTCACCCTGGAAAAACTATGTGAACTGGCTGGAGAGGTGGCAATGCGGCGCAAATGGCTTTACTTTACCGAAGTGGAGCAAATGCCCATTGAGGATCTGCAAACCCTAAATCAGCTCTGGCTGGTCCATTCTGAGGGGAAATTCGGCTTCACCGTCCAGCGTCAACTTTGGCTGAGTGTCGGCCAAAATTGGGAGAGTTTTTGGCCCAAAATCGCCTGGAAAACCGGCCGCACCTGGACTCGGTATCCCGATGGATTTATCTGGGATCTCGACCAAGCACCGCGGGGACACCTACCCCTTTCCAATCAGCTCAGGGGCGTCCAATCCTTCAATGCGCTGTTGAATCATCCGGCCTGGACCTAACCCCTCCTGCAGGACTTGCCCCTGGCTAGGGCGACGGGCTGCGGCGTTCCTGAATCCGCAGCCGCCATTCCCGTTTGGCCGGGTCATGGACAGGAGCCTCGGTCTGTCCCACAACAAACGGCCCCCAATAGCGATGGGATGAGTCGAGGGCGTAGGCGAACAAAACATCGCCGGGCTTGAGATCCATGGGGGATTGGTTGGGCAACGAAACCGTCACTCCCCAATCGGCACCTTCTTGACCTGTAAAGTCCCACTCCACAGGGGGCAGTTCTGCCGACTGATCGGCGGGAGTCCTTGGGGAGCGCCGCAAGACCAGGCGGATCGGTTGGAGGGTCTGGTTAAACACCCGCAGATCTCCCGACCAATCTTTTCCCGCAGGGGCAAGGGGGTCTGGCGGCAGGGTTGAGGAACCGGGTTCCCTGGGCTGACGGATGACAGAAGACCCTGGGGAGTCAGATTGTTTCAAGCGAGGCTGGGAAATGGAGGGATTGAGGAGAAAACTAAAATAAACCTGCGTGACCAGCAAGGCGGTTCCGCCACCAATCAGCACCGATAGAAGGGCTGAATTCAGGCTATTTCTCATGTTCATCACAGGTTTCCCCCATTCATGCCACAGGTGGGGCGTGCTGATCATACCCTGACTTTCCAACCCTGAAAAAAATTCTAGGGACTGTTCTGGCGAACTTGCTGCTGACTGCTTACCCATGTCACAGGAACGCAGTTCCCTTAGAATGGGGGTTGGGCCTGCGTCAAGTTGTTTTTTCTCTTGGGGAATTTCATGGATAAAACTGCCGATCTGCATGTGGTTGAAAACCGTCCATTACTGAGTCCGGCAATGCTGCACTATGAGTTGCCCATAACGGAGCAGGCCGCAGCCTTGGTTGTCAAAACGCGCGATCGCATTCGTCAAATTCTCAGTCACCAAGATCATCGCCTGCTGGTCATTGTGGGTCCCTGCTCCATTCATGATGTGGAAGCAGCCTATGAGTACGGCACCCAATTAGCCTCTCTGCGCGCTGAATTGGCAGACCAGCTGGAAATTGTGATGCGGGTCTACTTCGAAAAGCCCAGAACCAGCATTGGGTGGAAGGGGTTAATTAATGATCCCCATCTTGATGGCAGCTACAACATCAACAGCGGTCTGCGCATGGCGCGGAAGCTGCTGCTGGATTTAGCTAGCTTAGGACTTCCTGCCGCCACCGAGTTATTAGACCCCATCACGCCCCAATACATTGCCGATGTGATTGCCTGGACCGCCATTGGGGCTCGCACCACCGAGAGCCAAACCCATCGGGAGATGGCCTCTGGACTCTCCATGCCCATTGGGTTTAAGAACAATACGGACGGCAGTCTCCAGGCTGCGGTGAATGCCATGCTTGCTGCGCAGCAGCCCCATCACTTTCTGGGCATCAATCACGACGGCGTTGCCAGCATTGTGACCACCACGGGCAATCTGGATACCCATCTGGTTTTGCGCGGTGGCAAATCGGGACCGAACTATGAAGCGCCCTTTATTCAGCAGGCCCAGGAAAAACTTCAAGTTCCTGGTCTCAACCAGCGGCTGATGGTGGACTGTAGCCATGCCAATGCCAATAAGGATCACCAGCAGCAAGTTCATGTTCTAAACAATGTGGCCCAGCAGGTTCGCATGGGATCTCCGGCCATCATGGGGGTGATGATTGAAAGTCATCTGGTGGCAGGCAACCAGTCCCTGTCCACTCCTGTCAATCAGCTCGTTTATGGCCAGAGCGTGACGGATGCCTGTGTAGACTTTGCAACAACCCGTCAAATGCTGCAAACCCTGGCCCAGGCTGTGGAGTCTAATGCTATGGCCCTGAGCTGTTAGGATGCACAGGCAGCTGACCGCCGCTTTTTTCATGACCCATAAATCATTATAAAATTTCGATGGGTTGGGGAATGGGACATGGGAAAACTAGAATAAGGCGATCCTAAACGCTAACGTCGCTGCACTGCTTTGGCTTGACATTCGTTAAGAGGGTAGAGACATGATCACAGACCTGATCCCAACGGGGACCAGTCTTCCAAGGCCAAGGATATCTCGCGGGTTGGCCCTGCCCCTGCTGGCGCTGACCCTGGCAGCCTGCAACACCACCATTGACGACGCAAAGGTGGAAACGGCTATTTCAGAAGGCATTCAAACCCAAACAGGGTTGGTAGCCAACACCGTCATTTGCCCTGAGGACCAGAAGATTGAAGAGGGGAACACCTTTACCTGTAAGGTCACCCTGGAGGGCGGGCAGTCCTTCGATGCAGAGGTGACCCAGACAGACGATGAGGGCAACATTCGCTGGGATGCACAAAAGGGGCTGGAAAGCCTGAATGGCCTGATTTCCAATGCGGCACTGGAGGAGCAAATTGCCCAGGGTATTTCTGAGCAATTACAGGTGGAAACCAGCGCTGACTGCGGGGGAAAGTTTAGAATTGCTTTGACGGGAGAAACCTTTGAATGCACCGTCACCGATGTGCAAGGCAATGAACAAAGGGTTCAGGTGGAGGCCAAAGACGATGAGGGGAACGTTTATTGGGAACTTCAGTAGTCTCCCGGTCGATCTCCTCCGTCCTTTAAGGCTTGATTTCAAGCTCTGCTTTAAATAAGGATATCGCGCCCAATGTGCCCAATGTATAGTCCACTGAGACCTCCCATCGGGATACAGCGCGACTGGTCCTGGCGAGGCTGGCAAGCCCGCTATAGTTTTTTGCCCCCTGAAATCGCCAGCGAGGATCGCCCCCCTCTTTTGTTCATCCATGGATTTGGAGCATCCATTGGTCATTGGCGGCAAAATATCCCCTACTTTGCCCAACATCATCCGGTTTACGCTCTGGACCTGGTTGGGTTTGGAGCCTCGGAGAAAATTGAGCAGGCGTTCAATGTGGATTTCTGGGTGCAGCAGGTGCATGATTTTTGGCACACCCTCATTCAGACGCCCGTGATTCTGGTGGGCAATTCCATTGGGTCCCTGGTCTGTATGGCGATCGCGGCCCAATACCCAGACCTCTGTCGAGGGGTGGTGCTGTTGAACTTACCAGATACCACCTTGAGGGAGGAGATGATTCCGACTTGGGTGCGCCCCTGGGTGACGCGCATTGAACAGCTGTTCACCACGCCGTTAATCCTGAAACCCCTGTTTTATCTGCTGCGCTCCCCAGCTCTGCTGAAGCGGTGGGCAAGGTTGGCCTATCACGACGGAGCGGCGGTGACCGAAGAGCTGATGGAAATTCTGGCCCTACCCACCCGCGATCGCGGCGCAGCGCAAACCTTTGTTTGCCTGTTCCAATCTATGCCAAAGGCCAGCTTTGGCCCCAGCGCAAAACTGACCCTGCCCCGTATTCAGGCTCCCATTCTGCTGCTCTGGGGCCAGCAAGATCGCATGGTGATGCCCCACTTTGGCCATCAGTTTGCCCGCTGCAACCCCCAAATTACCCATGTGCAGCTAGAGCAAGCGGGGCATTGTCCCCAGGACGAGCGGCCTGAGCAGGTCAATGCCATCCTCGCAGATTGGATGGACAAACAGGGGCTTGGCGCGGTGGCCTCCTCCCGCTGCGCCCCCTAATACCCGGTAGAGTTCAGGACGAAAGTCGATCCCCACACCTGATCATTCGTTAAAATAAAAAGCCTGGCTTTTAATTGCCGAATTGAATCATTACCGCGTTAACTTAGGTAGGTTATGAAACACACGCTGTCTGTTTTAGTTGAGGATGAAACGGGAGTTCTCAGTCGAATCTCCGGGTTATTTGCCAGGCGTGGGTTTAATATCGAAAGCCTGGCCGTTGGACCAGCGGAGCGACTTGGGGTGTCTCGAATTACCATGGTCGTGGCAGGGGACGATCGCGTCATTGAGCAGCTCACCAAGCACCTCTACAAACTGATTAACGTGTTGAAGGTGCAAGATATTACCGAAATTCCCTGCGTTGAACGAGAGCTGATGCTGCTCAAGGTCAATGCAGAGCCGTCAACCCGCTCAGAAATCATTGAAATTGCCCATGTTTTCCGGGCCAAGGTAGTGGATATGTCCTCTAATTCCCTGGTAATTGAAGTGTCCGGGGATCCAGGCAAAATGGTTGCCATTGTTCAGATGCTCACCAAGTTTGGCATCACGGAAATTGCCCGCACCGGTAAAATCGCCCTGACCCGCGAGTCAGGAGTAAACACCGAATATTTAAAATCCTTGCAAGCCAGAGTCTAGGGCCTCAAAGAGAACCGCCCCATCAGATCATGCCCACCAGACCATGAAGGGGCGTAGAGATCACGAAGGGGCATAGGGCTGAGTTGGGGGAACGGAGGGGAGTCCCCCTGGTACACTAACGGCGGTTATTGTCGCGGGGCTTGGCTTTATTCACGCGGAGACTACGCCCCATCCATTCGGCTCCGTTCAGGTCCTCGATGGCGGTATCTTCCTCTTCATCGGTTGACATTTCCACAAAGGCAAACCCCCTCATTTTGCCGGTTTCTCGATCGGTGGGCACCACCACGCGACTCACTGACCCATATTCTCCAAAAACCTCCCGAATATCTCCTTCGGAGGCGTTGTAGGAAAGATTACCAACGTAGATAGTCATAAAATTGCCCAATCTTTACTAACACAATAAACCATCCAAAACGTTCTGGACCCTGACTATCCTAGCTGGAAATGGCAGAATCTACCGAGGGAACCCGGGAATCGGCTGGCGGCACCGCAGGGACTAGTTCGGGGGCGAGGGGCCGGCCCAACAGAGCATGATAGAGCTGGTTGTACTGAAGGGCCGACTTCTGCCAGCTAAAGTCCATGGACATTCCGCGCTTTTGCAGCGATCGCCAGTGGTCTTGAAACCGAAAAGCCTCTGAAGCTCGCACCATGCAGGTGTAAAGGTCCAGAGGGTCGTAGCGATCAAAGCAGTAGCCTGTCCCCTCTTGCCGCTGGGGATGATGATGTTCGACGGTGTCCACCAGGCCACCGGTGCGTCGCACGATGGGCACCGATCCGTAGCGCATGGCAATCATCTGGGAAATGCCGCAGGGTTCAAACCGGCTCGGCATTAAAAAGGCATCAATGCCCGCATACACGCGGCGCGCAATGCGATCGCTGTGAAGCAGCTGCACAGACATGCGCCCGAGATGTCGAGACGCCAGTTGCCAGAGCTGGGTCTCATAGGCGCGATCGCCTGTTCCCACCACCACAAATTGGGAGTCTGTAAAGGTCAAGAACTTATCAATCACCCGCAAAATCAGATCTAACCCCTTCTGCTCCACGATGCGACTGACCATCCCCAACAGAAAGGTTTGGTCCGATAGGGTTAGACCCAGGTCCTCTTGCAGCGCCAATTTATTAACCTGGCGCTGATCTAAGGACTCAACGTCAAACCGCTGCTGCAGAGCATCATCAGTGGCAGGATTGAACAGGTCCAGATCAATCCCATTTAGAATCCCGCTGCTTTTCTCCTGGACATAGGACAAAAGACCGTGGAGGGATTCCCCGTACTCTGGAGTTTGAATCTGCTGGGCATAGGTGGGCGACACCGTATTCACGCGATCTGCGTATAGCAAAGCTGCTGCCATGGTGTTATCTCCCTGCATGTACCAGGGACACCAGGTCATGGCTTCTAGCTGGCTGCGGCTCGGCCCCTGATACGCCAGGTTATGGATTGTAAACACCGTCTTGATATCTGGGGATTGATGCATCCACACCGGAATCATGCCAGTATGCCAATCATGGCAATGGATAATCTCAGGCTTCCAAAAATTCCAGCAAAATTCCGCCGCGCCGTTTGCAAACAGGGTAAAGCGCCAAGCTTCGTCCTCGCCTCCATAAATGCCAGATTTGGCAAACGCTGGATGGCCAAACAAATACAGTGGCAGTTCCGTTCCCGGTAGCAGAGTCTCAAAGACCGCAAACTCCTGGAACATGGCTGCCCCCGTCCAAACGGGATGGTCCGGAACTGTCACCTTGTGGGGCAAGAATCCATAGTAGGGCAGGAAAATCCGGACATCATGCCCCATTTTCTGAAGCATTTTAGGTAGGGAGCCCACCACATCTCCCATGCCACCAACCTTGGCGATTGGCGCTGCCTCAGCCGCAACAAAAAGAATACGCATTCTCTTATCTTAGGGGCTGATGGCCATCAGGAAAAGCAGCCCATTGGGGTCTAAGGTCCTAAAGTCCTGGCAACAGCCGAATAAAGCTAAAGACCCCAGTAAAGGGGGAAACCACTGATCCAAAGTTATCGGAAAATTGAGTCAAGCCGGATCGGCGAATCACCACCACATCATTGTTTTTCAGCGCCGGATTGGTTTGTTCGTTAATTTCACCGTCAAAGGACAGGGTAATGCGACGCTGATTGACGGTGCCATCTGGTTCTAGACGGATCAGATCCACCGACTTTTTGTTAGCTCGCTTGTTATCAAATCCGCCGGCCGCCAAGACAGCCTGGGAGAGGGGAGTATTGGGGCGAATTTTCACCAGGCCTGGTTGGCGAACTTCACCCACAATATTCACATCAATCGTCTCCGGCGAGAGGGTGGATTCTGAGAGCTCGATTTTTTCACTCGTTGCGATATCGGTTGCGGTGGGAATGATGATGGTGTCCCGGTTTTGCAGCGCAATATCTTGCTTCAGGTCACCCTCTTGTAGAAGTTTCCAAAGATCCACCTCCAGGATTTTTTCATCTCCAAATCGAGTGATGCGCCTAATTTGAATTTTTCGCACATCCGCCTCTGGCTTAATCCCTCCGGCCCGCTGAATCGCTTGGGTGAGGCGAGGCTGGCCCAGGCTATTCGCCCCGGACTGCGTCCCTTGATCCCCAGCCTCTCGAATAATTGCGTTGGCAGAACTAATCACGTAGGGGCCTGGCCGATATACTTCCCCCACCACAGCCACGTTCAAAGGTTCAGAGCTACTGGGCGTCAGGCTATTGTTCCCCAGAAGGTCAGTGTCCGCCAAGTCAGTGGTTAGGGCGGGTCGGACAATCACGGTATCGCCGTCGCGCAGAAATAGATTTTGAGATCCGTCCCCATCTCGAATTAACCTCAAAATGTCCGCCTTAAGCACCTCTTCCGTACCATCTTTACGGGGACGACGCACCTCCACATTTTGCAAATCCGCAGATTGAGAATGTCCTCCCGCCAATTTAATTAACGAAGAGACGGTCGGGTTTTGCTCAGTTTGGGGAATGGGATAGGGGCCAGGGCGAAGCACCTCACCGGCGATATTCACCTTGATATCCCGAGGTTTGAGGAGAACCACGGTGACGTAGGGACGCTTAAAAAACTGTGTATACCGTTGTGCAATGAGCTGCTGGGCCTGACTAATTGTGCTACCCCCTACCCCCACTCGGCCGATAAAAGGAAGGCTAATGGTGCCGTCTACCAAAACAATGTAGGAGGTGGTAAACAAATTGTCCTGACCGTACATGTCCAGCTTAATCTCATCCCCTGGCCCCAGAACATATTCCACCAGTGGCGCCGACCCCGTCGACGTTCTTGCTGTTTCAGGTGCCGAAATCTGAGCCAGGGTGGGATTAGGCCGCAGGATTTCAGCCCCTAGCAGCATCAGGGTCAGCGCACTTAAACCTGCGACCCTGGGTGCGTTGACGACCCACAGATTGCTATTTCGGGAGGACACAATGCGAGAGGAAACCATGGGATAAAAACTGGCTTAGGTTATCTAGAAATACAGAGGCGAAAGGATGGGTAAAGATTCAGGATATAGTCTAGCAATCCACTTTGTCCGGCTTTAGGACCGTTAATTGAGGGTTGGACTATAGGATTTAAACTAGAAATTTACAATTAGACACTAATCTGGCATACCCGGTTGAATTTGACAATCCATAGCCCCAGGATGCCGTCTCCTGACGCGGAGTTGGCGAGGAGACGGTTGCCCCCGGACTCCCCGTCATGGGCTCTGACCGGGCAGGGACCTGCTAAGTTCCCTGGGATCGATGCTCCGACGACACCCCCCAGGGGGTTTAGCGTTTAAATTGAGGCAGCCGTAGACCCTCAAAGCTAAGATTAAGAGGCAGGATAGGAGCATTTCATGAGCGACCTCCAGAGCCCCCCCATCCGAACCTCCCGTGAATTGGGGGAGTCCAGGACTTCACCCCCTCATCTAGAGCCGTTTCGAATTACCTTGGCCCCCCTGCTGCTCAATGAGGTTTACCAAGCCGTGGACGCGCCGGCCCATGGGGCAATCGTTATCATGAGTGGGATGGTCCGCAATCAGACAGACCATCGCCCCGTGGTTGCACTGGAATACCAGGCCTATGAACCTATGGCCATCCGAGTTTTTCAAGGGATTGCCGACCAGATTCGCCAGCGCTGGCCAAGCATCCAGCATGTGGCAATTCACCATCGCATTGGATACCTGGAGGTCGGAGATATTAGCGTTCTGGTGGCCATAGGCGCACCACACCGCGCAGAGGCATTTGCGGCGGGCCAATATGCCATTGATACCCTAAAGCACGAAGCGCCGATCTGGAAAAAAGAGCACTGGGGCGATGGATCTAGCAGTTGGGTCAGTATTGCCAACTGCGAGTCCCTGCATGGATCGTCTCCCTAGCAGTGCTGTCTTCCAGAACAAGCGCGGCACTGGCATAACCCTCGGGCTGCTCCTGACAATCTCCAGGTGCTAGCCAGAATTCAGGCCTGGGTAAAAATTAATTCCCCGCCATCCTTAGGGAGGAATGGCGGGGAATTCGGGAGAATGCAATTCCCAATGAACCCTCGCTCACTGGGAATCTGGGCTTAAGGACTAGTAGTCAAAGTCTCCGCCCATGCCACCCGCACCGGCTGGAGCTGCATCCTTCGGCTCAGGCTTGTCGGCAATAATGCACTCGGTGGTCAAGACCATCGCCGCAATTGAAGCTGCGTTTTGGAGGGCGGACCGGGTCACCTTCGCTGGATCAACAATACCAGCTTCAAACATGTCAACGTACTCGCCCACGGAGGCATCGTAACCTACGTTGAAGTCCTTTTCCTTGACGCGCTCAGCCACGACGGCACCATTCTGACCGGCATTTTGGGCAATGCGCTTCACAGGAGCAGTGAGGGCACGCTCCACAATTGTGGCGCCCACCAGCTCTTCGCCAGAAAGGTTCGCACTGGCCCACTCTGCTAGCTGTGGTCCGAGGTGCGCCAGGGTGGTTCCGCCCCCAGGCACGATGCCCTCTTCCACGGCAGCTTTGGTTGAGTTGATCGCATCTTCCAGGCGCAGCTTGCGGTCCTTCATTTCAGTTTCGGTGGCCGCACCCACTTTAATGACGGCCACACCACCAGCCAGCTTCGCCAGACGCTCTTGCAGCTTCTCCTTGTCATAGGAAGAGTCGCTTTCATCCATTTGACGACGGATTTGCTCACAGCGCGCCTTCACGGCAGCTTCGTTGCCTTCGGCAACGAGAGTGGTGTTGTCCTTAGTGATGGTGATGCGACGAGCCTGCCCCATCATCTCCAGCTTGGCGTTCTCTAGCTTCAGCCCTGCATCTTCCGTGATGACCTGGCCACCGGTGAGCACAGCAATATCTTCCAGCATGGCCTTACGGCGATCGCCGAAGCCAGGAGCCTTCACAGCGGCAACGTTTAGTACCCCTCGGAGGCGGTTGACCACCAGGGTCGCTAGGGCCTCTTTTTCAATGTCCTCTGCAATGATCAAGAGGGGCTTGCCAGAACGGGCAACCTGCTCAAGTACAGGAACTAGATCTTGAACCAGCGTGATCTTTTTGTCAGTAATGAGGATCATCGGCTCATCTAAAATGGCCTCCATCCGTTCGGTGTCGGTGGCAAAGTAAGGAGAAATATAGCCTTTGTCAAAGCGCATCCCCTCGGTGACTTCCAGTTCCGTGCTCATGGACTTACCCTCTTCCAGAGAGATAACGCCCTCTTTGCCGACCTTATCCATGGCAGCAGCAATCATCTGACCCACCTCGGGATCGTTGCCGGCGGAAATTGTTCCCACCTGAGCAATCCCCTTGGAGTCTTCAACGGAACGAGACTTTTCAGCAATCCGGTCCACCAAAAAGGCAGTGGCTTTGTCCATTCCACGCTTGAGGGCGATGGCATTCGCACCGGCCGCAACGTTGCGCAACCCCTCCTTCACCATGGCGTGGGCCAACACTGTTGCAGTGGTGGTACCATCCCCCGCAGCATCATTCGTCTTGGAGGCAGCTTGGCGAATGAGCGCCACCCCAGTATTTTCAATGTGGTCTTCTAGCTCGATTTCCTTGGCAATGGTGACCCCGTCATTGATGATTTGGGGGGAACCAAACTTTTTCTCCAGCACTACATTGCGACCCTTGGGACCCAGGGTAACCGCAACGGATTCTGCCAGAATATCCATTCCCTTTTCCAGGGCACGACGAGCATCCTCGTTGTAAATAATGCGCTTAGCCATAGCTATACTCTAACTCTCGTAAACAAGATGACTTGAAAGGTATGCATTGCGAACTGCTTTCCGCGGGAAAGCACCGAGAGGAGTTCCCCTCTATCGGTCGAGCTGTCTAGGAAACGACTGCGAGAATATCCTTCTCAGAGAGCAGAACATACTCCTCACCGCCTAGCTTGATGTCGGTGCCGGCATACTTGGAGTAGAGCACCTTGTCGCCAATATTGACTTCTAGTTCCTGACGAGTGCCATCGTCATTGCGCTTCCCAGGACCAACGGCGGTAATTTCGCCCACCTGAGGCTTTTCCTGTGCGTTATCCGGGAGCAAAATTCCTCCGGCAGTTCTCTCCTCAGAGGCGCTAACTTTAACAAATACGCGATCGCCCAGAGGCTTTACTGTAGAGACACTTAAGGATACAGCAGCCATATTGAATTCTCCGAACTTCCGATTAAATGAGAACGACAGATAGATTAAATCAAGAGCGCCGTAGGAAATTAGCACTCTCAACTCACGAGTGCTAATGTATCCGAGTTGATTTACCAATATCAATGCGTTGCACTGTACGGGTTCCCGAACTGAGCCAGAGAAGAGAACAATAGGACCAACTGAAGCCGTTCACCGGCACTTGAAACAGGAAATCGGCTGAGGGCGACATCGTTTATTTGTACACTGAAGGGTGGACTCGTCACCGTTACGGCCCTCAGGTCGTGGCGTGCGTAAGAACTGTATCTGGCGAAGGAGAGGCCGATGGGACGTTCCGTGATCAAGTTTTCCTCCGAAGACTGTGGGATTTGCCACAAGATGGCATTTTACGATCAAAAAGTAGCGCAAGAACTGGGGCTAGATTTTATTGACGTCAAGATGCAAGACACCGCGACCTATCGTCAGTACCGCAAAATTCTGCTGGCTCAATATCCCGATAAATCAGAAATGGGATGGCCCACCTATATTGTCTGTGACAACCCAGAAGGGGACTTTACGATTGTGGGGGAAGTGAAAGGGGGGCACCCCAAAGGTGAATTTCGGCAGCGACTTCAGACCGTCTTAGCGCAGGCCTAAGCTGTGCCTTCTCCCCAGGGGCCATGGGCAACAACCTGATCCGATTGCCCATGGGCTTCCCCAGCGGAGCATGAGTCAGAATGAAAAACGCACTCAGAGATCCTCACCCACGAACCATCAATGCTTCCCTGCCCCTAAGGGGCAACCGCTGCTGATCGCAAAAGGCCCATGACTACCCAGCCTGTTTACTCCACCCAACGGTACCGTAAACCCAAGCGCAAGCCGAAAGGTCATCCCATCGCAATTGGCCTGGCCCGGATCATGGCCCTGACCGCTATCGTGAACTATGGCCTGGTGCTGTTTGACCTGAGCTACCTTTCCCTGCGCGATTTCTACCTGTCCCATCTGCCCTGGATTGCACAGGCCTATGACAAGGTAAAAGGCATTGAACCTTATCGAGATACTGATCAATATCTCAAGACCTTTGAAGCCTTTCAGCAGGTGCGTCGCACTGCGGGGCTAGAGAGTTCCCAAGCCCAAGATCTGCTGGCTGCGCTGCGAGAACAGAGCGTAGCGATGGTGGACGAAAATCCCTTTGAGCTGGCAGACAAGTCGGGAACACTGGAGAAAATCAAGAATCGCATGCGAGACCATCTGGGTCTGGAGTCTTCCAAGGACTCCTTTCGCCAGTTTTGGAGCCTCAGCTACCTGCAAGCCACACCCACCGATCGAGAGTTGGACTGGTTTGAGCGCAAAATTGCGCCCCTGATTGCCACCAACTATTTTCGGCCCATTGGCGAAAGTGGAACCTTCGTCGATTACTTCATCCTGATTGATATTTGGTTTACGGGACTGTTTGCCCTTGATCTGCTGGTGCGTACCTACGTCATTCGGCGGCGGCGACCGGACGTAGGCTGGATTGATGCACTGCTGTGGCGATGGTACGACCTATTCCTGCTGTTGCCCTTCTGGCGGGTTTTACGCATTCTTCCGGTTTTACTACGCTGTCATCAAGTCTGCTGGATCCACCTCGATAGGATTCAGGCACAGGTTAACCATTACCTGGCTGAAAATCTCCTGGAGGATATGTCTCAACTGGTGGTCGTGCGCACCCTCAATCTTGCCCAATCGGCCATCGGTCAGGGGGTCTTGCGCCGGTGGCTGGCTACCCCAGGGGAGATTGTGGAGATCAACGATGTCAACGAAAGTCAGGAGATTATCGAGCGTCTGATGAGGATGATAGTTTCCAAGGTCTTACCGCGGGTGCAGCCAGAGATGGAGGCGGTTTTGCGCCATGCCCTTCAACAGGGGCTGGCCCAGGTTCCCCTGTACGGGACGGTTCAAGGCATCCCAGGATTGAATATGGTGCCCCAAGCAGTGACAGCGCAGGTGGTCCATCAGATCACGCAGGGAAGTTTGCAGACCCTAGAGCAGACCTTAAAGGACCAAAAGGGACAGGATCTAGCCAACCACCTAGCGGAGGTCTTCATGGCCTCAGTGCGGGAGGAACTGCTAGATGAAACCCTCATGCGGGAGCTTCAGCTTTTGATCACCGACATGATTGAGGAGGTGAAGCTAACGCTGATTAAAAATCTTGAGTCCCAAGACCTTGAGCAAACCGTGACTGAGGTGGTACAACTTCGCCAGGCCCAGCAGAGTGCCCCGCGCACCAGCCCGGTTCAGGTTTTGTCGTCGACCCCAAAATAGTCAGCGAACTGTCGAATATGAGCTAGACTAGCTAAGAAGAGAGGTGACTCTCTTTCTCATGCAATTTGAGAATTCATCTAGAGTGGGTGGTCATCCCCCGCTTTTTTTATGGCTAGAGTTTCGGTGCTGTAATGTCGCATCCTGTCATTGAACAAGTTTTGCCACTGATTCGGCCTGTCGCTCATGGCTTGGGGTTAGAAATTGTCAACGTCACCTTTCAGACCAATCACTCCCCGCCCGTGTTACGAGTTGACGTGCGCAATCTTCGCGAGGAGACCGGTCTGAATGACTGCGAACAGATGAGTCGGGCTGTTGAAGAGATTCTAGATCAAGCTGAGATTTTTCCCGATGCCTACGTTCTGGAGATTTCGAGCCCCGGACTTTCTGATTTTCTATCGACAGATCGCGACTTTGTGACCTTCAAAGGGTTTCCGGTGCTGGTCCGCACCCGAGACCCCTACAAGAAGCAGCGGGAATGGGCAGGGCTGCTCATTGAAAAGGCTGGGGAGGGTGTGAAACTTAACTTAAAAGGAAGGATCGTGATCATTCCCATTGACCTGATTGAAAGTGTACAGCTGCACAATCCCGCCTAACCCCCAACTGATGATGCACATCCGACACAATTAAATAATTACGGAGAACAGAAAATTATGTCCATGGTTCGCCTCCCTCACCTAGAGGAGATGATCAACACTATCAGTAGTGAACGCAATTTACCCAAGCAGGCCGTGGAAGCGGCGTTGCAAGAGGCACTGCTGAAAGGGTATGAGCGCTATCGTCGGACCTTGAACCTGGATCAAGCAGAGCATTATGAAGAAGGGTATTTTGACAATTTTGAAGTAGCCCTAGACTTAGAGGAAGAGGGCTTCCGGGTGCTCTCCACCAAGCTCATTGTTCAGGAAGTTGAAAATCCCGATCACCAAATTGCCCTAAATGAGGTGCGTGAGGTTGCCCCCGATGTGCAGGAAGGGGACACCGTGGTTTTGGATGTCACTCCGGAGCAGGGGGACTTTGGCCGGATGGCTGCGATTCAGACCAAACAGGTTCTCTCCCAAAAGCTCCGAGATCATCAACGCAAGCTCATTCAAGAAGAGTTTCAAGATCTTGAGCGAACGGTTCTCCAGGCCCGTGTGCTGCGATTTGAGCGTCGGTCTGTTATTTTGGCGGTCAGCAGTGGATTTGGTCAGCCCGAGGTGGAAGCCGAGCTACCCAAGCGTGAGCAGTTACCCAACGACAACTATCGCGCTAACGCTACCTTCAAGGTGTTTCTCCAGCGGGTGGCTGATGGTCCGCATCGAGGGCCACAATTGATTGTCTCGCGGGCCGATGCAGGGCTTGTGGTTTATTTGTTTGCCAACGAGGTTCCTGAGATTGAAGATGAGGTAGTCCGCATTGTGGCGGTGGCGCGGGAGGCCAATCCGCCCTCCCGGTATGTTGGCCCGCGCACCAAAATTGCGGTGGACACCCTTGATCGAGATGTGGATCCCGTGGGGGCTTGCATAGGCGCCCGTGGGTCACGCATTCAAGCGGTGGTCAATGAGTTGAGGGGCGAAAAAATTGATGTGATTCGCTGGTCGCCCGATCCGGCCACCTATATTGCCAATTCTCTGAGCCCGGCGCGGGTGGATGAGGTGCGCCTGGTGGATCCTGACGAGCGTCAGGTGCACGTTTTGGTGGCGGAGGATCAGCTCAGTTTGGCCATTGGTAAAGAGGGCCAAAATGTTCGTCTGGCAGCTCGGTTAACAGGATGGAAGATTGATATTAAGGACAGCGCCAAGTATGATGCTGCTGCCGAGGATGCCAGGATCGCAGAGGATATTTCCGAACGTGAAGCTAGCCGAGCCTTTAGACGAGAGGCTGAGCTAGCGGCCATGGAAGCGGAATCTAGGGAGGCTGAGTCCATTTCAGAGTCGGCTGCGACTGAGGGCACAGATTTCGATGTGGTCCAAGCTGATAGTCCGGATGAGTCCCCAGAGGGGATGGCTGAGTCGGAGGCGGACTAAAATCTAGTTCTCAATAGGGTGTAACAAAATTGGGACATTCGAATCTATGGTTCAAGTTGGCGTCCGACGTTGCATCAGTTGCCGTAGGCTAGCCCATCGGGAGCAATTCCTGAAGGTTGTGCGTTTATCCTGCAGTGGCCAGGTCGTTATCGGGATGGGGATGGGACGCTCTGCCTATCTCTGTCCTACGCTGGATTGCTTACAGGTGGCCCGAAAAAAAAGGCGGCTGGAGCGATCGCTACGGGTGACGGTTCCTCCCCAGATTTACGAGGCTTTAGAGAATCAACTGCAAAACCCACCCATCAGTTCAACGTAGATTTCGTTTAACATGGGATTTGACTGGAGGATTCTGGTCCAGGCCAAATCACGTGATGAACCTAGGAAAAATTAGGACGGTCGCATTATGTGAAAACCTTAATTTAAGAAGAGGGACAAGGAAACACTGAATGAGTACGACTACGCGAGTCAGGATTTACGAACTCTCAAAGGAGCTAGAACTGGAGAATAAAGAGATTTTGCATCTCTGTGAGCAACTCAATATTGCGGTTAAAAGCCACAGCAGCACCATTACAGAAGCAGAGGCAGCGGCCATTCGCAGTGCTGCTCCTAGCTTTGATGCTGGCGCAGAGACAAAGCCAGCGAGATCCAAGCCTCAGAAGAAAGGACAGCAGATTCTAGAAATTCGTAAGCAGCCCGATGAGGAAGGGGAAAGCCCCACGCCCCCACTGGCGAAACCCGAAATTGTCAAGCCCTCTGGTCCCTCCAAGCCCAGTCGTCCCAATGCGGCGCCAGAACTGGTCAAGCCTCCCGTTGCTAAACCCGCACGGTCCGAAGCGGGAACAAAGCCCAGCGCGAGTTCAGCTCCTTCTGAACCGGAGAAGAAACTCTCTCCTCCACCCCAACTTAAGAGCAAGCCTGTCCCTGGCCATGAGAAAGCCTCTGCGACTGCTCAAACTCCTCCTGTGAAACCCACGAAACCAAAACGCAAGAGCCCAACGTCTGCTGAGGAGGTCAAACAATCTAGACCTCAGGAAGCAGCCCCCGCTTCTGCGGCGAAGACCGTTCGGCAGAGGCCGGAGCCGGCCCCAACGCTTTTGGGCAAACCGAAACTCAGTCGCCCAAAGGTGACAGCCGAGTCTCTGGTGAGTGTACAGCCCAAGCAAGAGGCGATCGCCGTTGACAAACCTCGCTCTCCTGAAAGCAGCCGCGAGGAGAAGCTTGAGTCCTCTCCGGAAACCCCTATCCTCCAGGACAAGCCCCGTCCTCAACCGAAGCCGGTGCGCCCTGTCCGCAAGAAATCCGAGGCCGGCGGCTCAGAGGTGGAGCTAGTAGCAGTGCGACCTCGCGCCACTGTGGAGGAAGAGGCGGGGTCAGACGCCGTTCTCCCGAAGCTGCAGCATAAGCCGAAGCGGTCAAGCAAGCGCGGCTCCAAGGAAGAGGATGAGATGGAGGAGCTGAAGCTCAAAAGTCCGACCAAGCAGAAGCGCCGTGGACCGAAGACCGAGGACGAGGATGACGATCTGTTTGCAGCCGATAGTAATCTGGCGGCCCAGTCCACAGCAGTGGATGTGAGCCAGTCCCTGGTGCGTCCTCCGAAGCCCTCCTCAGGGAAAACGAGTAAACCCAGCAGTCAGCCAGCGGTGAAGGCCAGCAGCAGCCGCGGGGGCGGGAGCCGGAGTCGACGTCGCGATCGCCAGCAAAAGGCAGAGACCGTAGAGCGTCCTAGCGTAATCGCTATCACCGATGACCTGACGGTGAAGGAGCTGGCCAATCTGCTGACGGTGTCTGAAATTGAGATTATTAAAAATCTCTTCTTGAAGGGAATTGCCGCCAACATTAACCAGACTCTTGATCTTAAGACCGCTACGACGGTGGCTGAGGAATTCGAGGTTGAGGTGGAAACACCCGAAACCGAGTCGAAGGCGAAGAAGTTAACAGAAATGTTAGACGTTGCCGATCTGGACAATCTGGTGCGCCGTCCGCCCGTAGTGACGATTATGGGGCACGTAGACCATGGCAAAACGACCCTTTTGGACGCTATCAGGGAAACCAAAGTAGCCCAGGGCGAAGCCGGCGGCATTACCCAGCACATTGGCGCCTACCACGTTGACCTTGACCACAACGGTGAGCCCCAGCAGGTCGTCTTCCTGGATACACCGGGTCACGAGGCCTTCACAGCCATGCGGGCTCGCGGAGCGCGGGTCACTGATATTGCCATTCTGGTGGTGGCGGCCGATGACGGCGTGCGCCCCCAAACCCTGGAAGCCATGCGCCATGCCCAGGCAGCGGAGGTCCCCATCATTGTGGCCATCAACAAGATGGATAAGGAAGGAGCCCAGCCAGATCGCGTTAAACAGGAACTGGCAGAGCACAACCTGGTGGCCGAGGAATGGGGTGGCGATGCCATCATGGTTCCGGTGAGTGCCCTCAAGGGAGAAAATCTGGATAGCCTCTTGGAGATGATTTTGCTGGTGGCTGAGGTTGAAGATCTCCATGCCAACCCCGATCGCCTTGCCAAGGGAACCGTGATTGAAGCTCACCTGGATAAGGCGAAGGGACCCGTTGCCACCCTTTTGGTGCAAAATGGCACCCTGCGCGTTGGGGATATTGTGGTAGCAGGCTCCGTCTTTGGAAAAGTTCGCGCCATGGTGGACGATCGCGGCGAACGAGTTGAGAGTGCTTCTCCCTCCTTTGCTGTAGAAATCCTGGGGATGAACGATGTGCCCGCAGCGGGTGACGAATTTGACGTCTATGCTGATGAAAAAGAGGCCCGCAACGTGGCGGAAACTCGTTCCGACAAGCAACGGCAGGCGCGACTCACCCAGTCGATGGGAGCCCGCCGAGTTTCCCTGGGTGCCCTCTCCGAGCAGGCCCTAGAAGGAGACCTGAAGGAGCTGAATATCATTCTAAAAACCGATGTTCAGGGATCGGTCGAAGCCATCCTATCTGCCCTGGGTCAGCTTCCGCAGCGGGAGGTGCAGTTGCGGACCTTGCTGGCTGCGCCAGGAGAGATTACGGAAACCGATGTGGATCTTGCCTCAGCCAGTAACGCGGTCATCCTGGGCTTTAATACCAGCTTGGCCAGCGGTGCTCGCCAGGCTGCGGATGAAGCTGGCATCGACATCCGAGACTACTCCGTGATCTATAAGCTCCTGGAAGACATTGAGGGGGCAATGGAAGGTCTGCTGGATCCAGAAATGGTTGAAGAACCCCTAGGCCAGGCAGAAGTTCGCGCCGTTTTCGCAGTGGGTCGGGGAGCCGTGGCGGGTTGCTACGTGCAGTCCGGCAAGCTTCAGCGCAACTGTCGGATTCGCGTTCACCGGGGATCTGAGAAGGTCTACGAGGGGGTCTTAGATTCTCTCAAACGAATGCGGGAAGACGCCCGTGAAGTGAATACCGGCTATGAATGCGGTGTGGGCGTGGATGACTTCAATGCCTGGACGGAAGGCGACATTATTGAAGCCTATCAGCTCGTCTCGAAGCGGCGAACACTGTCCCATTAACCTCTCTGCCCCGTGGCTCCCTGTCCCTTGTCACCTGTCCCTTGTCGAGGGTCTAGATCGCGGGCAGGACCAGTCTCAGGTTCGGCCCCTTGTCAACGAGGGGCCTTTTTTATGCCCGTGGATAATGGCAGTGGGTCGATCTACCGCTATCGCCACAGGGGAGCGCTATATTGCAAACAGACCCTCCAGCAATTCTACCCATGACCCCTCCTTCCAGCACCGCCCAGGGCGATACGCAGCAACTACAGGCGGTTACCCTGCTTGTTTCTGGCATGAAGTGCGCGGGCTGCGTCCGGGCCGTGGAAAATCAGCTCAAGCAATATCCGGGGGTAACAGATGCCACGGTGAATTTGGTAACACAAAAGGCCACGGTGGTGATGGACTGTAGCCAGAGTCCTCCGGCATCCCTGGCTCAAAAGCTGACCGACTCTGGCTTTGACACGCAGGTTGTTCCAGAAACCCAGGGCCGATCCCCAGGGCCGGAGTCGTCAGCCTTTTCCCTCGCCACGCTGATACAGGATCTAACCCTGCGCCAGCTGCTGTTTGCGGTCCTGTTAGTGCTGGGATCGGCCCTGGGGCATGTAGAAAGCTGGCTGCCAATTCCTATTCCGGGGATTACCTCCATGGGATTTCATTGGGGACTGGCCACCTTAGCACTGCTGGGGCCGGGGCGATTGATGCTCTGGGACGGCTGGCAGGGGCTACGGCGCAATGCTCCTAATATGAACACCTTGGTGGGCTTGGGCTGTCTGACCTCCTATGGCGCTAGCGTTGTGGCGCTGGTTTGGCCTCAGTTCGGCTGGGAATGCTTCTTTGATGCTCCCGTGATGATTGTGGGGCTGATTTTATTGGGGCGCACCCTGGAGGAGCAGGCCCGAATCAAGGCCAATCGGAGCTTTCGATCGTTGCTGTCGCTGCAAACGCCCATGGCCTACCGAGTGACCGCTGAGGCGGGTGATGCGCAGGTCTCCTCCCATCCGCCAGAGTTGATTTCGGTGGAACAGGTCCAACCGGGCGATCGCCTCCAGGTGTTGCCGGGGGACCTGTTTCCGGTGGATGGAGTGCTGAGGGCGGGCGAAACGGTGGTGGATGAATCCATGCTCACCGGGGAAAGTGTGCCACAGCTGAAGCGCCCTGGCGATGAAGTCACGGCGGGGACGCTCAATCAGGGCGATCGCGTTCAGATTGAGGCCCGTCGCACCGGGGCCGAAACCACCCTAGCCAAGATTATCCAGCTGGTGGAAACGGCCCAAACGCGGAAAGCACCGATTCAGCGGCTGGCCGATACCGTGGCGGGCTACTTTACCTATGGGGTGATGGCGATCGCCACGGCCACTTTCCTGTTTTGGAGCCTGGTGGGGGCAAGGCTCTGGCCCGCAGTCCTCCCCTCCGAGGCGGAAACCCTGCATGGCACCCTGGGTCATTTAGCCGCGCAGCCCTCTTCCTCAGCGCTCCTGCTGGGGGTGAAGCTGGCGATCGCGGTGCTGGTGATTGCCTGCCCCTGCGCTCTGGGATTGGCGACCCCGACGGCGATTCTGGTGGGCACCAGCCTGGGAGCGGAACAGGGACTGCTGCTACGGGGAGGCGATGTGCTGGAGCGCACCCATCAGCTGGATGTGGTGGCCTTTGATAAAACTGGCACCCTCACCTACGGTCAGCCTCAGATTCAGCAGATTTGGCTGACGGAGGGGTCTGCGATTGAGGATGAAACCCAGATGCTTGCTTGGGTGGCGGCCCTGGAGCAAAGCAGTCGGCATCCCTTTGCGACGGCAATTTTGACCTATGCCCAATCCTGTGCCATGGCGATTCCAGACCTCGACTCACTGGAGATTAAAACGGGCCTGGGACTAGAAGGCCAGTTTCAGGGTCAGGCGATTGGGATCGGATCCTGGCGTTGGCTGAGCGAAGCAGGCATTTTGCTCACGGACTGCGATCACCAACGGGCACAGGCCTTGATGGACGAGGGTTGCTCAGTGATTTTTTGCGTCCAGGATCAGACCTGTGTGGGGGCGATCGCCCTCCGAGATCGGGTCCGGGAGGATGTGCAGGCGACGCTGGATAAACTGCAGGATATGGGATTACAGACGCTGGTGCTAACGGGCGATCGACGGGTCAACACTCAAGCATTGCTGCAGGAGTTAGCCCTACCTGAAACCGCAATTCTGGCGGAGCTGTCTCCGGCGCAGAAGGCGGAAAAAATTGCAGCGCTTCAGGCTCAGGGGCAGCGGGTGGCGATGATTGGCGATGGCATTAACGATGCGCCGGCCCTGGCCCAGGCTGATGTGGGCATTGCCCTGAGTTCCGGCACCGATGCGGCCATTGAAACGGCTCAGATTGTCCTGATGCGCAGTCAGCTGAAGGCTGGAGAGATTGATCTAGGCGATGTGGTGCAGGCAATCCAACTAGGGCGAATGACCTTTCAGAAAATTAAGCAAAACCTGTTTTGGGCGTTTTCCTACAACACGCTGGGGATTCCGATCGCCGCTGGACTCCTGTTACCAGTGTTTCATCAAGCCTTGAGTCCCTCTGCGGCGGCGGCGCTGATGGCCTGTAGTTCAGTCAGCGTGATTAGCAACTCGCTGCTGCTGCGCCGTCAGTTTCGCTAGGGGGATAGCTGAATTTTCTAGCCTAGAAAATGGAGGTGGATCGGGTGGTGGCATACAAACTTAAGCTGTGACAGACTCCCGACCCTTACGCTTCGCGTAGAGAATGAGTCTTACTTCATCGCCAGTTGTGGAGGGGTCACAGCGTCCAGGTTGAAACGCTACATTGGGCAGCAAGATTCCTCTGATGCGGGCACTGAGGGGGCGTCGCCCCCCCTGAGCCCCCCTGGCTCTCATCCCGACCCTTCCCTTCGAGAGAGCACGAGGTTTGCCGCCGACTAGCTAAAAAACAGAAAAACCATCCGGCGTCAGACGCTTACAGGTTTGTGTCGATTAGCCGAGGTGATCGGTGGCACACGTATAGTAAGTCAGGGGGTATTGCTTGAGCCGTGAGATAGCCTATGCCAGGATCCGCAAAAGCCGGATTGTTGTTCCTAGCTTGAGCGTGGCACGGGCCGATGCAGCGCGTCTTGGGGGAGAGGTCTTTAACGAGAACTGGCGTGGTTCTGGGTTTGTCGCTTGCAATGCCATGGATCCAGAGGGCAATGTCTTTCAGTTACGAGAACATGTGGCATAACCCTTCGCTCACGTGGCAGGCTTAGGGCACAGCGTCCGGCTCACCAGGGGGGCAAGGTACACCCCGACGGGTCGAGAGCCAGCGATTGCGTTGTCGCCTTCCCCCTTCGGATCTCCTGCGGTCCTTTCGCATGAAGCATCAAGATCAGGACGCCTCACTTCCCCTGCGATCGCCCCAAAACACCTTGATTGAGACCGTCGCTGGACTTGTCACTCTACAAGCGGGCTAGCTATGAATCCGTGGCTCGGGATGCAGGGTAGCCAGAACCTGAGACTCAACCTCCGCCAGTTCTGCGAGTCGAGGGACAATCTGTGCTTGATCACAGTAGGTGTGGGCCAGCATCCAGTAAATGCCGTAATGCCGGGCTTCAGAGGCCATCAGTCCCCGATAAAATTGAGCCAGATCCGGGTCGGGCAAATGAGCCGCTAACAAGCCCAGACGTTCGTGACTGCGTGCCTCAATCAAAGCAGACACCAGCATGAGGTCTAAAAACCGGTCGGGTTCATGGCGGCGAATCTGGGCATTCAGGGTTGCGCCGTAGGGCGGCGCCGCCAACGGGGCCATCGCAATGCCGCGCCGCTCTAACCACTGGTTACATAGCTCAAAATGTTCCAACTCCTCCTGGGCCAGGGCGGTAAGCGATCGCACCATGCACTCGTAGGAGGGGTAGCGAAACATGAGTTTTAGGGCCATGCCAGCCGCCTTGCGCTCACAGTGGGAATGATCCAGGAGCACCGTATCGATATGGGCAATAGCCTGGTCGATCCAGGCTTGCTGGGTGGGCTGTTTGAGAAACTTGATTTTGGGGAGCGCGACGGAAGAAGACACAGTGTCAGGTGCAAGCATTGGCCTTCCCAATTATAGGGCGATCCCTCAAGGACAAAGCGATCGCCCCAAGATTACCAGATCCCGGCAAGCCCCATCCAACACCGCCACCTGGGGCAAATAGCCCCAGTTCTGGAATTGCAATCCACGAAACAGCGCCAGACTGGGTTGATTATGGGCAAAAATAAATCCCAACAGCGCCCTTAAACCCTGCTGTTGACTGTATTGAACCATCTCGCTGAGCATATACCGGCCCATGCCCTGTCGCTGATAAGCGCTGTGGACGTACAAACTCACCTCCACCGTATCCCGGTAGGCCGGACGACCGTAAAAGGAGTTGAGGCTAATCCAGCCTGCGATGATCCCGGTTTCAAGGGTTCCAGTTTCAGGTATACCCAGTTCCAACGGGGGACCCTCGGGCCTGCGGCTGAGAGCACAGACCCACAGTGGCCGCTGGGGAGAGTTGTGGGCCGCAAACCAATCCAATCGGCTGTCCACCGAAACGGCCTCCGTATCCGCAGTGGCCTGGCGACTGGGAATCGATTGGTTATAAATCTCAACGATAGCCGGGAGATCAGCGAGGGTGGCGTTGCGCAATTCCACGGGGAGAGGGATCAGGTCTGTTTTTTGAGACTATAGCGCAACGAAAACCTGAACATGGCAATGACCCGCAAGAGGAGCCCCCTGACCCCTGGAAAGGGCAGCGGCAGTCTGCCGTCAGTTTAAATTGCGCGGTAGCTCGCCGCTGTCCACGAACGGCAACACCGCCGCGATCGCGACCATCCAGCCCGTCGGCCAGTGAGGATGGATAGGGGGAACGCTTTAGGGAGTGTCAGTGCCCAAAGCCCAGGCCTTGGCCCAATTCAGAATCTCATGGACCCGCTCTAGGGTTGCCGCCTCACAGTAGAGCCGCAACACCGGTTCGGTGCCGCTAAAGCGCACGAGCAGCCAGCTTTGGTCCGCCAAGCGAAACTTGAACCCGTCGGCTTTGGACACATCCTGCACAGACTGGCCCAGAATTTCTGAAAAGGGCTGGTGCTCCAGCTGATGAATTAACTGATCCTTAGCTTCATCCCCGGATAGATGCAGATCAATACGGTCATAGTGGCAGTAGTACTGGGTTTTATCCTGAAGCTGGGCAAACAGTTCGCTCAGGTCTGCTTCCCGCTCAGCGATCGCCTCCAGAAGGTATAGCGCCGAGAGGAGCCCGTCTCGTTCCGGAATATGGGTACCAAACCCAATTCCGCCCGACTCTTCGCCCCCCAGCAGCACCGAATCCACCTGTAGCATCCGATCGGCAATGTACTTGTAGCCAATTGGCGTCTCAAACACGGGCAAATGGTGCATCTGCGCCACCCGCGGCATCAGGTCAGACCCGCTGACGGTTTTAATCACTTCGCCCCTTAGCCCCCGATTGGCCGCAAAGTGATCAATCAAAATCGGAATCAAAATTTGGGAGCTTAGATACTTGCCGTTGCCGTCCACCGCAGCAATGCGATCGCCATCGCCATCAAACACAACTCCCACCGTTAGCGCCCCCGTCTTCTCTCGGTGCCTTCGCACCGCCTCCATCAAGCCACCAATATATTTCGCCAGGGGCTCCGGTGGACTGCCCCCAAACAGCGGGTCGCGATCGCCCCGAAGTTCGTGTACCTCACATCCTAGAACCTGAGCCATACCGCTCCCGGTGGCTCCATGCATCGCGTCTACAAAAATTGCAAGCTTGCCCGATTCCACCGCGCGACAAATCTGGCTGACCTTAACCTTGGTGCGCAAAACCTCGCAGTACTCTGGCCAGGGATTAAAGAATTCTAGTCGACCGGGCACAGCCGCCTGGATCGGCACTGTAATCGTGGCCAGTTCTGCCTGAATGAGCTGCGTCACCTCCTCTGGAACTGACCCGCCGAAGGCGCCCTTCACCTTAAGGCCCGAATAGGTGCCCGGATTATGGCTGGCCGTAATCACCAGCGCACCCAGGGCTTCCCGATGCTTCACCGCCCAGCTCAAGGCTGGCGTGGGAGCATAGGTGTCTGAAAGCAACACGTCATATCCCGCCTGCTGCACCGCAACGGCCACGGCTTGGGCAAAGTCCTCCGATAAAAAGCGGCGATCATAGCCCACAATCACGGTGCGGGTCGGGACACTCGCCCCGTAAACTCGCTCCAAGATCTGGGCGGCGATGGGAGCCACCCAAGCCAACCGCTCAAAGGTAAACTCCTGGGCAATAATGCCCCGCCAGCCATCGGTGCCGAATTGAATCGGCTGCAGCAGCGGACGAACATAGCCCGGATCGGTAACGCAATTCATAACAATAAACTCGCCAGTGGAGACGTTGAGGAGCTAAGGCTATACCCCAGCCAATTTCAAACCCAGATTATCTCAGCTCATCGATCTATGGGAAACGATGAGAAATTCTACTGAGTCACACAGCCCTCTGAATGTTAAGCTTTACTCAATAAAATGTGAAGATCTGTTGCAACCAGGACATATGATTTGAGTGACCCAGAGGGGTTCACTCTCACCATTCCTGGAAAGTCCGAGGCTGAGCTCAATCGATCGCCCCCTGAAGGGTTGCCGATCGATTGAGCTCCCTCGATTGAACTCCGCACGGGCGCCAGACCATCAGTTCCGCGCTGTATGCTCAGCATCAGCATCGGGACACATGGAGTCTCGCCGCTGAGATCAAGTCAGTAGCCAGAGACTCTGGCGAAACGAAAGTGCCTGTCAAATCGTCGGTCTGTCGGAGGTCTACGACCTAGACAAGTGGCGTGGGGCAGGAATGCCTGATCGTGAGGTTGGGAAGCCCGCGCTGTTCCCCCAGGGTCAGCTTCGGGAGGATGTCACGTTTGTATCATTCAGAGGTAATGCAGTGCCTGAACATAAAGATGCGATCGCTCCCCATGGCGGAACGCTCATCCACCGAATCGCAAGTGAGGCCCAGCGTCAAGAGTTTTTAGCCCAGGCAGAAACCCTGCCTCGGGTCACCCTTGACGCCAGAGCCGTCTCCGATCTTGAACTGATTGCCATCGGTGGGTTTAGCCCCTTGACCGGGTTCATGGATCAATCCGACTACAACCAGGTGGTTAACCATATGCATCTGGAGAACGGGCTTCCCTGGTCTGTGCCCATTACCCTCTCGGTAACGGAGGCAGTTGCCGATCCGCTCAAGCTCGATAGCCTGGTGCGTCTGGACAATCCCGAGGGGGAGTTTATTGGGGTGCTCGAACTGACCCAAAAATATACCTACGATAAGCAAAACGAAGCCCTGCAGGTTTACCGCACCCAGGAAGATCAGCATCCTGGGGTTAAGGTGGTCTACGATCAGGGCAATATCAACCTGGCAGGAGGCATCTGGCTACTGGAGCGCCAGGCCCATCCTCTGTTCCCGAATTACCAAATTGACCCTGCCCAGTCCCGCGCCCTGTTCCGAGAAAAGGGATGGAAAACCATTGTGGGCTTTCAAACCCGCAATCCCATTCACCGGGCCCACGAATACATTCAAAAATGCGCCCTAGAAATTGTCGATGGTTTATTTCTCCATCCCCTCGTGGGGGCCACCAAGAGTGATGACATCCCCGCTGACGTCCGGATGCGCTGCTACGAAGTCTTGATGGATCAATACTTCCCGCAAAATCGCGCTATTCTGGCCATCAATCCCGCCGCCATGCGCTACGCCGGTCCCCGCGAGGCCATTTTCCATGCCTTGGTGCGGAAGAACTACGGCTGCACCCATTTCATCGTCGGACGCGATCACGCTGGCGTGGGGGATTATTACGGAACCTACGATGCTCAGCACATTTTCGATGAGTTTGAGCCGTCTGCCCTGGGCATTACGCCGCTGAAGTTTGAGCACGCCTTTTACTGCACACGCACAGAAGGAATGGCCACTGCAAAAACCAGTCCTAGCAGCCCCGAAGAAAGAATTCACCTTTCAGGAACCAAGGTGCGTGAAATGCTGCGTCGCGGAGAGATGCCCCCACCGCAGTTCTCTCGCCCCGAAGTGGCCGCCATTCTCATTGAGGCCATGAGCCAGTAAGCGCTGGATTGAAACTCCACCAAGGCCGCCCCTCTCAGGGCGGCTTTACACAGGCGGTTTTACCCAAGGAATGCCAACATCAGGCCAGTCAGGCCCTCAAACAGTCAACATTAGGCAGAATTCAGAATGAGCCAAAATTAATTGCGAAAGCGGTTGGGATTGAGGCGGGTGCGACCCCCCGTTTGCTGCAGGCTGACACCATTGTTCAGGGCGGTGCCGGTGCCCCGATCGGCACCATCCAAATAGGGCTTGAGGTTAATACTGCGCTGTCTAGCCACCGCCTGGGAAGATCGCCTCCCAAACAACCGTGAGCCAACCTGCATCAAGTCCCCAAATAAGCCGCTCTCCCGAGCGCCGGTGTAGGTGGTGACTCCTGTGGTCATTTCACCGGTATCTGCCACCAGCAAGTTTTCAAACACGGCATCGCGAGTTGCTGTAGGATTTTGACCGGGGGGTACGGTGAGAACAATTCGGCAGGCGGGGTTATCTTCCGTGGTGACGCAGAGGATGTTATACCCGTTTTCACGACCATTTTGTAGCTCCACCAGTCCATCGGGGCGGTATTCCTCTAGCCGGCGCGCAATTTCAAAGCAGCGGGCTTCAGGACTCCATCCTCCCCCCATCGCCTGGGGCACCGCCCAGGGAAATGCCTCTCCAGGTCGGCTTTCCGGCTGGTACATAACCGTATACTGGCCGCCGCGATTGGCGCAGGAAAAGCGCACATCCTCCTCAAAGCTTCCAGTTCCACCCTCAAAGGTGCCGGGATCTTCCTGGGGCGAAGCCCCAAAGTCTTCCTCTGGAATCGAGCTTTCAACCACACTGGACTCAATCTCGTCAAAGGCGGGGGTTGCCGCAAGGCTCTGCTCAGGGGTCATCAGGGGGAATAATAGAGAGGCAATACAGCCTGACAGGAGCGTTGCCTTTACGCTGGATTGAAGTAAGAGTGGGGGAAGAAAATTAATCCTAGACATATGGATTTCCTCTGGGTCTAAAAAAGTCCGGAAGCGCCAATTCCACTGACCTTCTCTGGCGCCCTAAGTTCCCCCAGCGGAACGATTGCTTGTCACAAAACTTTAAATTATTGAGACTTGTATCGTATACTACCTGAGAAGAATGCCCACAGAGTAAGGATTTGCAGTTGATGCCAGCGGACGTGCAACCTCAGACTGTACCCTACGAATTTCTTGGTGCACCTGAGGGCTTTAATCCAACCCTGCTGATGTTTTTGGCAGCCGTTGCTTTAGTCGCTATTTCTACAATCGGATATTTTTATGGGCACTGGCCCCATTGGTTAACCTTTGCAGCCAATGTCTTGGCGCTACATTTGGCGGGGACGGTGATTCATGATGCCTCGCACAACGTCGCCCATCGGGATCGACGGGTAAACGCTGTGCTAGGTCACGGCAGCGCGCTGCTCCTGGGGTTCGCCTTTCCGGTATTCACGCGGGTTCACATGCAGCACCATGCCAATGTGAATGATCCCAAAAACGATCCCGATCATTTTGTGTCAACCTTTGGTCCGCTCTGGCTAATTGCACCGCGTTTTTTCTATCACGAGTTCTTCTTCTTCCAAAGACGTCTGTGGCGAAAGTTTGAGCTGCTGGAGTGGTTTTTAAGTCGCCTCGCAGTGGCCCTCCTGGTGTGGGTGGCGGCAACCCAGGGGTTTTTAAATTACGTGATGCACTATTGGTTTTGCCCGGCCCTCGTGGTGGGCATTGCCCTGGGGCTATTTTTTGATTATTTACCCCATCGCCCCTTTCAAGAGCGAAATCGCTGGAAAAATGCGCGGGTTTACCCCAGCCCCATCCTAAACCTCTTGATTCTGGGCCAAAATTACCACCTCATCCATCACCTTTGGCCCTCGATTCCCTGGTATAAGTGTCAGCCTGCCTACTACGCCGTCAAGCCCCTGCTGGATCAAAAGGGCAGTCACCAAACCCTGGGCATCTTCGAGCGCAGGAATTTCGGCAGCTTTCTCTATGACCTGTTTATTGGAATCCGCCCCCATGGTGCCCCGAAAGATCCCCAGGCCGATCTGGCCTCACCGGTGAGCCAGGAAGCGGATCCCTCTCCAGATAGAGACCTGCACCAAGAAGCTGCGGTTCATCAGTTAGAACACCTGATCAAGCGAAGTCAAGGTTCGGAAGGTGGGGTTGAGGATCGGCTCGTTGCCGGGTCGCACGGAAAGTAAGACCTTCAGGCCAGCCGCTTGTGCAGCCTCAAGCTCAGCTTCAACATCAGAGATAAAGAGCAGGGTTTCGGGAGGATTGCCGATGGCCGCAGCGATCGCCCTATAGCTAGAGGCCTCCTTTTTGGGGCCGGTTTTGGTGTCAAAATAGCCACGGATGTGAGCGGTGAGGTCGCCTTGCTCGGCATATCGGAAAATGAGCTGCTGAGCCTGCACACTGCCGGAGGAAAAAATAAAAATTTGTTTACCCTGCTCACGCCATCGAAAGAGCGCGGGAACCACATCGGGGAACAGTTGGGATTGAAGGGTCCCAGCTTGGTAGCCCTGGGTCCAAATTTTGCCCTGGAGGGACTTGAGTCCTGGGGATTTGCGATCGCAGTCCATGAGAAACTCCACGTAGGCGATTGCCCCCTCCAGAGTGTCGCCCGACCAATCTGGCAACCTGGGATTTTGGGGCTGTTCGGCCCTGTACTCTTGGTATAGATCCTGGAGATCTGACCGAACTGCCGCCGCCTGGGCAGCGTCCTGGAGATAGGATCGCAGATGCTCACGGGCAAAGGGAAACAAAACCCCATAGACAAACTCCACCGGGGCCACGGTGCCCTCAATATCGAGCAAAATTGCCTGAACTCCAGGGTCTTGAAAGTGCCTGTTCACACCATGGCCTCCACCCAGTTTGGTCCCAGACACAGGGGTTGATATTGCTCCTCAACCTGGCTTTGGGTATAGCAGGGCGTCCAGCCTGCACTGTCTTGAAACAGTCGAATGGCCTTGATTTGGCGATCGCGACAGAGGTTAAACCAATGCCGCGTGCCCTTGGGCACCACCAGCAAATCCCCTGCCGCCACTTCCACCGCCACAACCGGTGCATCCACAGGATGGATGTGAAATAAGCCGTGACCGGCGAGGGTAAAGCGAACCTCGTCTTCATCGTGGGTGTGCTCCCGATTAAACCGATTCAGCATCTGCTCCAGGTTCGGAGTCTCACGGCTGATATTCACCACATCCGCATGAACATACCCCCCGCGCTCTTTTAGGGGGGCAAGGTCAGCCGCGTAGGCCGCCAAGATTTCGTCCGCCGTCGCGGTTTGGGCAACCTCAACAGTTGGGAACCATTGATCGTACCCAATGTGAATCCGATGCAGATAGTCCTTGATCGCTACGGGATCGGTTAAGGTGCGATGCTCATCAGGAATGGAAAGCGTGGCCATAGTGCGTCTGGGCTAAACATTAATCTGGGCAATGGGCAAGGCGCCTAGGGGCTAAGGCTGGATTAACAGCTTCCGGTAGGTTAGCTCGAATAGAAATTCTAGTATCTCCAGGTGTCGCTGGGCACTAAAAATTGAATCGCCCCAGGTGTAAAGACCGTGCCCGGCCAGTAAAAAACCGTAGGCGGGCTGTGCCGTCTCCAGCCAGGCCCCCACCTTCTGGCTTAATTCCTGCATATCCTGGGAATTGGCAAAGATGGGAATCTGAACGTGACAATCGTGGGTGGTAATACCCGCCAGGCCCTTTAGCATTTCGTAGGAGCCTAAGGTCACATAGCCCTGGGAGGAAAAGTGATCGCTCACCAGAGTGGCAAAGAGGGAATGGGTGTGGAAGATGGCCCTTGCCTGCGTTCGCTGGGCAATACAAAGATGAAGTGCCGTTTCCGCAGACGATTTTCCCTTGCCCCAGACCACCTGCTGGTGTTCATTGACGCCAATGAGACACTGGGGATCCACCCGGCCCTTATCGACTCCACTGGGGGCCATGACTAGCAGCAAGGGGTGGCGAGTGGCCAGGTAGCTAAAATTTCCGCCAGTTCCCTGGGTCCAGCCCTGCTGATGAATTGAGGCCAGGGCCTGACAGAAAGCGATCGCCTCCGGTGAAGGGTTGAGGGTTGCCCCAGGGGGAGTCTCCGATGAATCCGGGGTGGGAATAGCGGGATCGGTGGGGGAAACAGCCATTACTGGGGAGGATTGGGGGGATTTTGGGGCGAATTCAACATGTTCATTGCCATATCTAAACTGACTTTGAGGCGGTTCAGGGAGGAGGCTAAAATGCCAATTTCATCCTTAGACTGGTGCTTATATTCCGAGGCCGCTTCCCCTGTACTCACTCTCTGAGCCCAGGTCGACATCTTTTGCAGGGGCGAAATAATTGACCGGTTCAAGAATAGGTTCAAAATGCCCAGTGCCACCAGAAACCCCACCAGTAAAATGCCCAGCACCGACAGCTGTAGCTGACGCGCCTGATTAAACACCTGACTGGCCGGGACCGAAACCATCTGCGCCCCCACGATCTCGTTCAGCTTCCAGCCGAAGCCATTTTGGTCGCCATAGCTAATGAGCTGGCTCTTGGGCGCTGCTTCCGGTGTGCTGTGGCAGCGAAGGCAGCTTTCCTTTTCAATTTTGATGGGATTGGCCACGTAAAATAGTCGCACACCCAGGTCGTCTCGAAATCCTGTGACCTGTCCAGTGGCCTCATTCTTCCGAAACTTTTCAACGATCCTGGCCTCAAATGGGTTGGCCTGGTCGCGAACGTTTGTCGGGTTTAAAGTGGCTTCTTTATAGTAGAAATACTCATAGGGCTTTTCGCCGTTGTCTGCGCTTTCACGCTTTCTAAGATACTCAAACACTTGGCGAGCAGAATATCCTGGCACTGTTTCCTCAATAAAATCAGTTTCCGTTTCTAAACGGGCGGCGAGTTCTGGATTGACCTCCTGGCTGGTGTAGGTGCGAACCGACTGCATGGTTTCCATGAGCAGCTGCGCCTCGGAGGTGATTTCTTGCTCTGCGTTGCGCTGGAGCAGTTGGGATAAAAATAAACCGCTAATGGCGATAATGATGAGGAAAACCGTTAGCAAAATGACGTTTAATTTTGCACCAAGCTTTAAATTATTTAGCATTGACTGAGCCTTAATTCTTTTGGGCGATCGCGACAAGCAATTCCCTGATTAGTTCACACCAGGATGGGGCCTGTTTCAATTATTAACGACTCTTTTCAGCGTGTCTATGACTGTCATGAAAATTACAAAACCCTGAAGCCTGGGTTAATTTTGCCGGTTTTTCAGGCACCCCAGTTTTCAATCCTTCTCACACCCCAGAAGCAGCGGCGAAAGCCGTGGGGATTCTCAGAGTATTCTGAGGTGAGCACTGTTGATCCGTTTCCAGCATGATCAGACGACGATTTTTAGTTTTAGGCGCTTTAGCCCTCGTGAGTACAGCCTGTGGGAATCAGGCTAAATCTCCCAGTCAGTTGGTCGTTGGGGTTTTGAGCTATGGCGAGGGCGCAACGTCCCTCGAAAAGCATGACGGTTTAAAGGCCCATCTAGCCCAGTCTTTGAAAAGTATCGTGCAATTGGAACCCGCCCTAAACGAGGTTCAAGCCATTCAACAAATTTCACAAAAATCCTGGGATGTGGTGATTGCGCCCCCAGGGTTGGCGGCAATTGCCATTTCCCAGGCCCAGTATTCCCCGGTCATGCCGCGGGTGGGAGCCAATCAAGAGCAGCGATCGATTCTGGTAGTGCGTCAAGAGAGCCCCGCTAAAACCCTGGATAATTTAGGAAATCAGGTGGTGGCACTGGGGCAGGAAGGGTCGGCAACCGGGTACTATTTTCCCATCTATAACCTCTACGGCCTCACGCTCTCCCAGGTGAAGTTTGCCGCCACCCCTAAACAGGTTCTAGAGTGGGTCGACAAGGGAGAAGCAGAGGCCGGGGCACTATCGCTGCAAGAGTTTGATCTCTACAAGCAAGAGTTTGACCGCGATCGCTTTCGGATACTCTTCCGAGATTCCCACCCGGTGCCAGCGGGGTCGATTCTGGTCAGCCCCAACCTCTCCGAGGAAACTCGTCAGTTACTCGTGAAAAGCCTGGAAAAATCACCGCTGCAGGTCCTTGAAGATGTGGGCTTTGCGCCCAATGCCGCCCCCCCCAACTACGATTATCTGATTCGCGTTGTCAAGCGCGTTCGGCCCATTGCCCAGCGGATTCGCCAGCAGCCGGCACCGCTGTACTGAGATCAAGGGGTTGACCGCAACCTCAGGCTGCAAGCTCAGGCTGCAAGCTCAAACTCCTTACCGAATCGTAGCCAGCAGCCGCTGCACTTGGGCGACGCCTTCACTGTTTTTCTGCTCCCCGTAGAGCCGTTGTGCTATCTGCAATGCCTCAATTGCCTCGCGATTGCGGGCGCGATCAATGAGCGCTAGGGCCAGCCGATAGTGGGTTTCGGGCCGCCGCGCATCCCCCTTTAAAGCCTCACGGTAGGAAACTAGGGCCCCGAGCGAATCTCCCTGGGCTCGCTTAACATCTCCGATCCCGTTGTGGGCCTCGGGATAGTTGCGATCGCCCCGGAGGGCTCGCCGATAGGCCAGCATGGCCTCCTCAAGCTTGCCTTGATCTCGCAGCAAATCACCCAAGCGAACATTCACCACCGGATTGCTGGGATCAACCTGGGCGGCCTGTTCAAAGGCTTGGTTAGACTGGGCTAGATTACCGCGCAGGGAATGGGCCAGCCCCAAATTAACCCAGGCGGAGCCCCGTTTCGGATTGATAGTGACCGCTTTTTGAAAGGCCGCGATCGCCTCATCTAGCTGATTGGCCTTGAGCGCCAGCAGTCCTAAAGCCTCTTGGGCCGAATCATTTTGAGGGTTAAGCTGAATAATGGACTGATAGGTGTTGAGGGCATCTAGATATTTCTGCTGGCGACTGAGAACGACGCCCAAGCCTTCAAGGGCTTCCATATTTTTGGGATCGAGCTGTGCTGCTTGCCGGTAAGCCCGCTCGGCCCCGAGGTTATCGCCCAAGTTAGCCAGGCTATAGGCCAGGGCATAGTGAAAGTTACTGTCCTTAGCATCCAGGGCAATGGCCTTTTGGTAGGCTCGGGCAGCCTCGGCAAATTTTCGCTGACGGGCCTGGATGTAGCCGATGGCTGATTGAATTTTGGGATTTTTATCATCCAGCTGGGCGGCATAGACGTACGTGCTCAGGGCTTCGTCCCAACGTTGGGCTTGCACCAGCGATTTTCCTTGCTTAAACAGTCGATACAGCTGCTCCGCCTTAGTGTTTTCATTGATCTGCGCCTGGGCTGAGGCTGCCCCTATCGTGGGCAAATTCGCAAGGGTAGGAGCCGTCAGAAAAATTGCCGCCAAACTTGCGGAGAGAGCCAAACCATAGCCCCGGATTGGCCTTTTGCCCCGGAGACTGACTCGACGGCGGTTGAGGCAAGGCACGTTAAGTGGAGAAGTGACGATCATCATTGGTCGTTTACAAATGAACTAAAAAATTTACCCCCTTTAACCTGTCCTTAAGATTTATGGGATTTTTAATCAATGCTGACGGGGTTGAGTTATACCCAAAGGAAGGTGGTTCAGTCTTAGATAGACCTCAGTTTAACTGTTTCAGGGAGAAATCAGCATAGGCATGTCTACCGTTCTAGCCTAAGTGAGATGTAATGGCTCTAGGACATGTATCGCGAAGCCCCAATCCAGACCACAATATGCCCGATCGGACTGAACTGCTCTGACTGAACTGCTGTGCTGGAAGTTTCCGCAGTGGAAGTTTCCGCACTCTTGAATGATGAGCACCCAATTTATCAGAACAGGGAGGCGATGATGAGTCATTTCCGTAATGTGGCCTTGGTGGGGCCTTACTCAAGTGGTAAAACCACGCTGCTAGAGAGCTTGCTCCACCTGAGCGGCGCAACAACCCGAAAAGGCTCGGTGCGAGATCAAAATACCGTGGGTGATGCCAGTCCTGAGGCTCGCGATCGCCAGATGAGTACCGAAGTGACGGCTGCCAGTATTGAACATGGCGGCCTTTCTTTTACCTTTTTAGACTGCCCCGGATCCATTGAATTTTTGCAAGAAACCCTAAGCGCTCTGGTGGGGGTGGACGCAGCTGTTGTGGTGTGCGAACCGGACAGCCAAAAGGTGCTTAATCTCGCTCCCATCTTTCAAAAGCTAGATGAATGGGAAATCCCTCACCTTATCTTTCTCAATAAAATGGACAATGCCCTGGATAACTTCCCGGACGTATTGAATGCGCTCCAGCAAGTGTCCAGTCGTCCACTGGTGTTGCGCCAATACCCTATCTATCAGAAGGAACAGATTACCGGCTTTATTGACCTGATTACCGAGAAGGCCTACCAGTACCACGAGAACGCCCCAGCGGATTTAATTCCCCTACCCGATTCCCTCCAGGATTTAGAAACCGATGCCCATCGCCACATGCTGGAGGCTTTGGCAGACTTTGACGACCACCTGTTAGAGGAGATCATTGAAGACATTCATCCTTCGGAGGAAGAGGTCCGGGCCGATTTTAAGATGGAGCTAGGGGCTGATTTAATTGTGCCGGTGCTGATTGGCATGGCCAGCCAGTCCTTTGGGGTTCTGCCTCTGTTGACCGCCCTGAGGGAAGATGTGCCCGATGCTCAGGAAACAGCGGCGCGCCGCGGCTTTAAAGCCACCTCCGATGTCCCCGTCGCCCAAGTGCTCAAAACTTACCTGCTTCCCCAAGGAGGCAAGCAGTCCCTGGTCCGAATTTGGCAGGGTTGCATTGACGATTCCATGAGTCTCAAGGCAGATCGGGTCGGAGGCATTTACCGCATGCTGGGTCAAAGCACCAAGAGTTTGGGGCGAGTCGAAGCGGGAGATATTGTTGCCATTAGTCGTCTGGAAACGGCAAAAACTGGCGATGTGCTCTCGCCTCCAGGGGAGGCGATGGCCACCAATGGGCTTCAGGCAGAGCGTCTAGAGCCAGTGTTCTGCCAGGCCATCACGGCAGTCCATCGCAAAGACGAGGTCAAAATCAGCACCGCTCTGGCCAAAATTGTCGAAGAAGATCCCTCCCTGGCCTGGGAACACCGCGACAGCACCCACGAAATTTTGCTGTGGGGTCAGGGGGACATTCATCTTCAGGTAGCCATCGATCGCCTCAATCGCAAGTACAACCTGCCTGTAAATACCCATCGGCCCCATGTGCCCTACCAGGAAACCATTCGTAAATCCACGAAAAGCCATGGAAAATACAAGCATCAGACCGGTGGGCATGGCCAGTATGGAGATGTTTATCTGGAAATTCATCCCCAGGGCCGGGGCGAAGGGGTGCAGTTTGAGCAAAAAATTGTGGGCGGCGTTGTGCCCAAGCAGTATATTCCCGGCGTGGAAACGGGGGTTCGGGAATATCTCGCCCAGGGAATTCACGGCTTCCCGATTGTGGACGTCTCGGTGGTGCTCACCGATGGGTCCTACCATTCAGTGGACAGTTCGGAGCAGGCCTTTAAGCAAGCCGCGAGGGTTGCCATGCAGCAGGGCATTCCGGACTGTGAACCGATCTTGCTAGAGCCGATTGAAAGCGTGACGATTTCGACTCCCACGGACTTTACGTCCAACGTATTGCGCCTTATTACCAATCGGCGCGGTCAAATTCTCGGCTACGAGGCCAAGAAAAACTGGACGGGCTGGGATGAGGTGTCGGCCCATCTGCCCCTCTCTGAGATGCAGGATCTGATCATTGAGTTGCGATCGCTCACCCAGGGCGTCGGCTTTTTCCACTGGCAAGATGACCACCTGGATGTGGTGCCCGACAAAATTGCGGAGCGGGTTCTCGCCAAAACCAGCGACGACTAGGGACCTCCCTGGGGAGGGCCAAAGGTGAGGGAAAGAGCCCCATGGGAACGCCTGAGGTTGGTTCACCTCCGTACCTAGCACCTCCCTGGTGATCTGGCGGCAGGACCGCCTATTTTTCAACCGTAACCGCGGTCCTGCTCAACATCCCATGGAAATTAAAGCCTCTCAATCCGTTGACGAATCCGTATTTTTACCTGTTCAATGTGGATGGTTGTGAGGACAATTGGGTGAACCATCGCAAAGCGGTTTCTTTTTCTGGTCTGACCTTAGCCCTTGGTGCAGCCAGTCAGACAGAGGCAAGGGGAAATGCCTTACCCATCGGTGTTTTCGACAGTGGGGTGGGAGGCTTGACGGTACTCAAGCAGCTCCAGCGTCAGCTTCCCCAGGAATCCTTCGTGTATTTTGGCGATACGGCCAATGTGCCCTATGGGGGGCGCAGTGGAGCCGAGCTTCTCGGGTTTACCCAGCGGATTCTCGACTGGATGCAGGCTTTGCCCGTCAAGATGGCGGTCATGGCCTGTAACACCAGCTCAGCAGTCACCCTAGAGCAGGTCCGACACGCCTATTCCTTTCCTATTTTGGGCCTGATTCTACCGGCAGCTAAAGCCGCTGCCCGACAGGGAACACGGATTGGCCTGATTGCGACCCAAGCAACCGTAGATAGTCAGTGCTACCTCCGGGCCCTTCAGGAAATTAAGGGCGATCTCGCGGTTTTCCAAGTGGCCTGCCCGGAGTTTGTGCCCTTAATTGAGCAGGGGAAGCTAGAGTGCCAGGAAACGAGAGAAATTGTGCAGGCTAGACTTCAGCCCCTGATTGAGGCTCGGATTGATACCTTAATTTACGGCTGCACTCACTATCCGCATTTATCTCGGGTCATTCAAGCTGCTCTTCCTGAAGGCGTCAGCTTAATTGACCCGGCCTTGCACATTGCCCAGGCCGCTGCCCAGGAACTGCATCTGCTGCGGCTCCAGACCAGCGCTACAGAACGGAAGAAAAAGAGTAAAGTTGCTTATTTTGTCAGCGGTTGTCCAGAACGGTTTGCCGATCAGACCTTTCAACTAACGGGACAAAGACCCAGCGTGGTTCAGGTTCCAGCCCCGCAGCCCCAAGCCAGCAAGGACGTCATCGTCCATTGATTCCTTGCCTAGGATGGGGCCTATTTTTTTTGACTTCCTGGGGATTGACACCAGGAGATGCTAGGATCTTTGGTGGCTCGGACCCACGCGATCCCAACGCCCAAATCTTGTCAGGACCGGAAGGTAGCAGCAATACGGGATGCTTGAGATAGGCGTGGACTCCGGGCCTTTTGCCTTCAATAGGATCTCCAAGTGCAATCCCTAAGATTCCACAAGGGGAATCCCCTTTAACCGGCCATCGCCGTTGACAACCTGGCCGATGATGTAAGCGCCGCGAGTGTGGTCATGGAAGAAGTCCCGTGCTGCCGTGGCTTGCTCTGGGGGCACTAAAACAACATAGCCAATCCCCATGTTAAAGGTATCGAACATGTTGGCCTCCGTGATGGATCCTTGCTGAGCAATCCATTCAAAGATGGGGAGTCTGGGCCAGCTAGTGGAATCTAGCTCAATAGACTGGCCTTCACCGTGACAGCGGGGCAGATTTTCTGGCAGTCCCCCTCCGGTAATGTGGGCCATCCCGTGGATATTCATCCCGGCCTTAAAGGCCGCTTGAATCGCCTGAACGTAAATAGCTGTGGGTTCTAGCAGAATTTCTCCCAGGGTGGGGCCGCCAAGGTCCTCAGGGCGATCGCCCCAGCTTAACTGCTGAGTTTCAACAACTTTTCGGACCAGGCTAAAGCCATTGCTGTGGACCCCGTGACTGGCCAGCCCGATGGCGATATCTCCGATCTGCACCTGGGTGCGATCTAAGAGCCGATCTCGCTCCACAATGCCGACGCAAAAGCCAGCAAGATCGTACTCCTGGGGTTGGTAAAACCCTGGCATCTCCGCGGTTTCCCCCCCCAGCAGCGCGCACCCAGCCTGGATGCACCCCTGGGCAATTCCGGAAACCACAGCCTGCAAATCCTTGGGATCAAGGATACCTGTGGCTAAATAATCTAGAAAAAACAAGGGTTCGGCACCGCTGGTCAGAATATCGTTGACGCACATCGCCACTAGGTCAATCCCTACGGTATGGTGTTGATGAAGGGCATGGGCCAGTTTTAGCTTTGTTCCGACGCCGTCAGTGCCTGAAATCAGGACAGGATGGCGATAGCCAGCGGGAATTTCAAAGGCCCCCCCAAACCCCCCCAGGCCCCCCAAAACACCCGGACGGTAGGTTTGCTGCACGGTTAACTGAATGCTGCGGACAAATTCTCGTCCTGCTTCTAAATTGACGCCCGCCTCTTTGTAATCCATACCGCTTTGATTGAACTCACCCCACTATTCTAGAGTCGGATGCCCCCCTATAATTGCCTAGCCCACTTTTGACCTGTCTGTGAAGTTCCCCAGGGTCAACGCTCACCTGATGCAGGAGGATAACAATGCAATCACGTGCGATTAAGGAGGGATCCGTTGGACTGCTGCTGCTAGGGGGAGCCTTGCTTCTAGGCGGTGGAATTTTTTGGATGAGAGGCTTGAACTTTCAGGGGCAGAGTTATCAGCTGCAGGCAGAACTGCCCGATGCCCTGGGCCTGGATGCTGGCAGTCCCGTGCGCTATCGCGGCGTCAAGGTGGGGCAGGTGAATCGGGTGCAACCTGGGACCAACGGGGTCTTAGTGGAGTTCCAAGTGCGGCCCGCCACGCTCCTGATTCCGCGCGACAGTCTGGTGGAAACCAGTCAGTCCGGCTTTGTGGGGCAGGTTACCCTCAATGTTACTCCGCCAGCAGACAGTGCCCAGATTCCCAGTACCCCTGGTCTGACTCCCTTTGGTGACAGTTGTGATTCCGCCCTGATCCTATGTGATGGCGATCGCCTCATTGGTCAATCTGGGGCCACTTTTGATGAACTCATTCGTTCCACCACCCGCATCGCCAAGCTGTTGGGGGACGGCGACCTCCTCAGCACCACCAATACCACACTCAAAAATTTATCCCTGGCCGCCCTGAGCTTTCGAGATCTCAGCCGCAATGCTAACCGCACTCTGGGAGAGTTGAGTTTGTTGAGTCGAGAGGCTCGCCGCGAACTAGGCCGAGTCGATCAAATTCAAGCCTCAGTGGTCCAAGCGGCAACCTCCGTCACTCGATCCGCCGATCAATTGGGCAATTTAGGAAACCGCTTTATTCAAACAGCCGATCGCATTGATACCGCAGCCACAGGCGTAAGCAGCCTAATCCAAGATAACCGGGGGACGCTCCTGACCACCCTTGATAATCTCAATGAGGCCAGCCAGGAGCTCAACCTTGCCATCAATGGCCTGACGCCCATCCTCAGCAAGGTGGAGCAAAGTCAGATTATTGAAAACTTAGAAACGCTCACAGCGAATGGAGCCCAAGTCAGTCAAAATCTCAAAAGCGTCACAGCTACCGCCAACAGTCCCCTAGTGCTGGTGGGCCTGGCCAAGACCCTGGATGCCGCTCGCGTGACCTTTCAAAATACACAAAAAATCACAACGGATCTCGAGCAGGTGACCGGAAATGCCGAGTTCCGCGAAAATTTGATTCGTTTGATTAACGGTCTGAGTAAACTGCTCTCCTCGACTCGGGATCTTGAGAAACAATATAATGCTGTGCAGCAGCCTGTGGCACCCACTGCCTTCGTAGAAGAGGCGCCAGCCCCACGAGTTACTCCTGAGAAGAGAGATTGATATGTCTGAGAAAAAGTCCAAACTGATCCCCATTTTGACCGGTGCGATTTCCCTGATTCTGGGGGTTGCCTATCTGCTGCTGGTGCAGTTTTTAGATTTTAGAGGTGAGATGATTCCAGCCCCTCCCCTGTCGGTCCTGTTGTTTTAGAGACTCATTGCGGGAACCTTAGAGGAAGAAGCTTTCCCCTATCAATCAAGTAATTGACATGTCATCCTCTGATGGATCCCCAGTTCAAGAGCGTCATTTATTTCTGCTTCACGTTGACACAACTCGCGTCATTCAACTGTCGTCGAATTTTGTGCATGTGGGTCGGCATCCATCCAATGACATTGTGATTGACTGTGATGTGATCTCTCGTAAGCATGCCACTTTTTTGAGGGTGCCTTCCCCCAACTCCCAGGAGTTTGACTATCGCCTAATTGATGGAGAACCGAAACAAAATCAAGCTAGTCGCAACGGTATCGCCGTCAATGGCAAGCGATGTTACCTTCACCTTCTCAACCATGGAGATCTCATTAGCTTTAGCAATGTGATCAAAGGAATCTATTTAAAGGTTAAAATCCACGACGATAAGCTGAATCAATATATTTCCATTATTTCAGGGGCTAAGGCCATCAATGCCCAAACGCGTGACAGCATTGAGGCCATGACTCGTGTTTTCTGTCGACGCCCTGTTTTTCTGACCTCCGAAGACCCCACGTCTATTATGCTAGAGGCTCCGCAGCGAGAAAGCCTGGCTTACTGACCCCCCCTATCCCACCGCGGGGGCTTGGAAGAAGGCGGGGTTATTGGCTATAGTGAGAGTAAATTCATAGCTGCTTCCGATGTTGCGTTGCACTGTGATCAGCTAGGCCAAGTCCACGTTGATGCGGCTGGTTGCGTGGGGAATGGTCTGAGTAATCAGGTCAAGCAGGGGAATCAATCCTTACGAAGCATGGAGCTATTCTGTGATTGCGTTATCGTTGCGCCCTTCACAACGTCGATGGCAAACCATCACCTTCCCTTCTACCCTTTATTTATTCCCAATTCTTGATCTTCTTCTGCAAGAGGTTCCAAGCCATCTTTACTGGGATATGCGCTTAGGGCTGCAAGAAGCTCTGGTTAATGCAGCTAAACATGGAAATTCCCTTGATCCCAGCAAGCTTATTGAAGTGAAGTTTGCGAAGCAGCGTCAGACCTACGTCTGGATGATCGCTGACCAAGGGCAGGGATTTTGCCCCCCGGTGAGTTGTCATTGGCCAGCCCAGCCATCCCCCTGTCCTGAGCATCGCCAGGAATGCGGACGAGGAATTTTCATTCTGTTTCAGGTGTTTGATGAAGTGGCCTGGTTTAACGAGGGCAAAGAGCTGCGGCTGACCAAGTATCTGACCGATTGAATGGCCTGGTTGTCCTGATCAATTCACCTGATTCAAGGATTGTCCGCTTTTTTGCCGCGAGCACGGAAGCCGCCTCAGTTTATAAAACTTTTGTTGCTCTGGGCATCCAGTTTATGATGGGTTTTACGGTGGAGATGCCTGCATGCCCGCTTATGATTGCTGTTTATGAATTCTCTTGAACGTTCCACGTTTGCCCTCACCACTCCGCTTTACTATGTCAACGGGTTACCGCACATGGGGAGCGCCTACACCACCATGGCTGCTGATGCCCTGAGCCGGTTCCACCGACTTTTGGGGAAGGAGGTTCTTTTTGTTACCGGGACCGATGAGCATGGCCAAAAAATTCAGCGCACTGCCCAGGCCCTAGAGCGATCGCCTCAAGAACACTGCGATCTGATTGTGCAGGGGTTTCATCAGCTGTGGCAGAAATTAGACATTCAATACGACCGCTTTAGTCGCACCACCAGTCCCCGCCATCAGGCGATTGTCGAAGCATTTTTCGAGCGGGTGTGGAATCAGGGGGATATCTATCTAGGTCGCCAGCAGGGCTGGTACTGCGTTGGGTGTGAAGAATTCAAGGAAGAGCGTGATTTGTTAGACGGTCACCTCTGCCCGCTCCATCGCAATCAAGCAACCGAGTGGCGCGACGAAGAAAATTACTTTTTTCGTCTTTCTAAGTATGAAGACGCCCTCCGCAATTTTCTACAGGATCACCCTAACTTCGTTCAGCCAGAAATTCGGCGCAACGAAGTGATGAGCTTTATTGGCCGGGGTCTACAGGACTTTTCAATTTCCCGCGTGAATCTGGCTTGGGGGTTCCCCGTCCCTGGGGATTCCAAACATACTCTATACGTTTGGTTTGATGCGTTGCTGGGCTACATTACGGCCCTGGTGGATCCTGAAGCAGAGCCGACACTGGAGAATGCCCTGAAAAAATGGTGGCCGATGAACCTGCACCTGATTGGGAAGGATATTCTCCGATTTCATGCAATTTATTGGCCTGCAATGTTGATGTCAGCAGGTCTCCCCCTGCCCGATCGAGTGTTTGGCCATGGCTTTTTGACTAAAGACGGTCAGAAAATGGGCAAGAGCCTGGGAAATACCCTGGATCCTCTCGCCCTGGTTGAGAGTTACGGTCCCGATGCAGTTCGTTATTATTTCCTAAAGGAAATTGAGTTTGGGCGAGATGGAGACTTTAATGAAGAACGGTTTATCAATATTATCAATGCGGATTTAGCCAACGATCTGGGAAATTTGCTCAACCGAACTTTAAAGATGGTGTTTAAGTATTTTGGAGGTGTGTTACCGAACGTGGGTCCTGAGGATATTGATCCCAGTAATCCTCTGAAACAAATGGGATCTGACCTGGGCGCCATCGCTTGCGAAGCTTACAGTGATCTAAACTTCTCCCGAGCTTGTGAAGCTGCACTCTCCCTGGTGCGGGCAGGCAACAAGTATATTGATGAGCAGGCTCCCTGGAGCCGCTATAAACAGGGGGATTTGGAAGCAGTGCAGGAGATTCTTTACGCGGTGCTTGAATCCGTGCGCTTAAGTGCTTTTATCCTAAGCCCAGTCATTCCCAACATTAGTTCTAAAATTTATCAACAATTAGGACTTTCGTCAGCATTTCCAGATAAGGTGGTAAATGGGGACCCTCGTAATTTCTTTAAGACTCAAGGCTTGTGGGGAGGATTACCCCCTAATCAGGTGTTCTCTGAACCCACGCCTGTTTTTCTGAAAATTCAGTAGCCGAGCGGCTTCATCCCCTTTTAGTAAACAGCTTTAGCAATTTTTAGGGCGATGTCGATGGACATCCAGAGTTTATCGTTGCTTGATTGTCTTGTTAATTTTCATTTTTTATGAAAGAGGCTTTAATATTAAATGTCCAGCGTCCCAGAGACAATTGAAAACTTAGAGGTGCAGGAGACTCTTTTTTCTCCCAGTCAGGTATTGGAAAATCGCGGTCGAGTCGCAATTTTCATAGATGGGTCAAATTTGTTTTATGCAGCTCTCCAGCTTGGAATTGAAATTGATTACACCAAGTTACTGTTACGTTTGACCTGTGGGTCTAGACTGTTGCGATCGTTTTTTTATACTGGGGTTGATCCCAGTAATGAAAAGCAGCAAGGGTTTCTGCTTTGGATGAGTCGCAACGGATATCGAGTGATTACCAAGGATTTGGTTCAGCTACCAGACGGATCTAAAAAGGCAAACTTAGATGTTGAAATTGCCGTCGACATGCTGGCGCTAACGGGAGCTTACGATACCGCGATTCTCGTCAGCGGAGATGGTGATTTAGCCTATGCGGTGGATGCGGTTAGCTATCGTGGGATCCGGGTTGAGGTGGTTAGCCTGCGGTCCATGACCAGCGACAGTTTAATCAATGTTGCCGACCGATACATTGATCTTGAGCATATCAAGGACGACATTCGCAAGGCATCGCGAACCAGCTATACCTATCGCCCGCTTTCGGAGAACCCCAACGCCACCAAATCCTCAAGTCGTAAGGTTGTCAACCCAGTCGAGTCATCCGGGTAAGCACGACACGCGCTGCCGGAAGCAGATCATTTGTGGGTCTGGGAGTCCTTGGGAATTCATTTTGAACGACATCCCAGAGAATATCTGCATCCAGATAGAAGTAGGTGTGCGCGATGATATTTCTGAGGCCAGTGATGTTAAGCTAGGGGACTTGCGGGTATTTTTTTTGGGATGTTTTGGGGAATGTTTTTGCGGGCTTCACCAATAATCTGCAAGTTGAGGGTGACGGCATCAAGGATCAGTGGATTATTGAGAAAGTCATCTTTTCCCAATCCTTGGGTATAGCTTTGGATTTTATCAATGCTTGTTTTAATATCGTTCGAATAAAGCTTGAGGCTTCTAGACATATTTTGCTTCGGCTAATATTTGGTCGCGGATCACCTCTTTTAAGGATTTTCAGGTGACTAAATCCACGGAGGTATCGAACAGGTCTTCCAGGAAAAACTTAAGGGTCATGTACTGATTTAATGTGGTTGCGGTACGAAATTCGACGAGAAAATCGAGGTCGCTGGTTGCGGTGGCTTGGTTGTGGGCGGTGGAACCAAACAGCGCTAGGGTTTTCATATAAAGCGATCGCCCTCAAGACAACACCTCACCCAATGGCATAGTTCACCGCTTGACTTCCACAAAGACGCCGAAGCTCAGCGCTTGGGGCACGACCGAAATAATCCAAAAGCCCTACCAAACAGCCTTTCCAGCAAAATGGAGCTAAGCGGACTCGAACCGCTGACCCCCTGCATGCCATGCAGGTGCTCTACCAACTGAGCTATAACCCCTTAACTAAGCTTTATTCTACAACTCAGACCCCGATAGCACTCAAGATAATTCTATAATTATTTATAATTTTTAATCCTGAAACGATTGGCCCAGCTCATGGGTCAGGCTAAGATCTAAGGTGTAGGAAGTATTGACGGACGTCACTACCCTTCTGATTACTCTTTGTTTGTAAGGAAGGTCGCTATGAGCATGATGGAACGGTTAAGCCGCATCTTTAGCTACATTTCAGAGGCTGTGGGGCGGATTTTTTCGCCGATTACGGATCACTATCCCGCTACTGGAGCTTTACCCTACGAAGGCGATACTCATCACTCCTCGAAATGGGCTGACTAATTCTTCAGGATCAACCCTGTCAACACACTAAAATCTATCAACCTTTTTAATAGAGAGGGCATTGAAAGGAGAAGGCGATCGCCTTCTCCTTTCAATGTAGGAGCCCAATGGAGGAGCTAACGCTGGGGGGAGTTAACGCGAATGATATGCTCCGTGATGTTTTCAAAGGTGTCATCGTGGCTGATCACAAAGAGCTGCTGAAATGAGCGGAGATTGCCAATGGCTTCGGCTAACTGCGATCGCCGCAGTTTGTCCATATTGGTGGTGGGCTCATCGAAAAAAGCCACGTCAATGTCGGCCAGGGTTTTCAGGAGCGCCAACCGCACCGCTAAAGCCGCGCACATCTGTTCGCCCCCAGATAGGCTTTTAAAGGTGCGCCAATGGCCATTTTCCTGAACCTGAATATCGTAGTCCTCAGTCCAGCGCAGGGCCACATCGGGACGATTGAGCAGTTCCCGAAACAGGCGATCGGCTTCAAAGGTAATGCCCTGTAAGTAAAGTTCGCTAATTCTGGGACCACTGTGCTGGTAGATGCGCCGCGCCTCCTGGATGAAATCGCAGGTTTGCTGCCTTTGCTGCAAAAGCTGGCGATCGCGTTGGCAGGCCGCCTCAATTTCCTGTCGCTGTTTCTCGTCCGCTTCCAAGGCCTGAAGCCGCTGCTGCTTTGGCGCCAGGCCCCCCTGAAGCTGGCTCAATTGAATGAGGGTTTGCTTGACCTGCTGCTGGATCGCTTGCAGTTGGGATTGATCCACCGTCGCTGCCAGGGCCTGAATGTTCCCTTGCAGATCCTCATGGGCGGACTGCAGGCGTTGTCGATGGGTTTCGGATTCTGCGAGGGCAGTGGTTAGCGGCCGAACCTGGGCAGCGATCTGCTGATGCTGTAGGTAGATCTGGTAGCCTGGCTGACACTGCCTTAGGATGGCCTGTGCCTGGTTCATGGCGTCTTCCAGTTCCTCAAAGTCCGAGAGTTTCGCCGTTACGGCATCAATTTGTTTCTGTTGCTGATCGAGCTGATCGGCCAGCTGCTCCACCTGCTGGTGAAGCGTGGCTCGTTCTTGAAGCTGTTGCTGTAGCATCTGGATTTGCTGTTTGGGATTATTAAGCTGGGCCAGATGCTGTTCACAGCGATATAGCTGATCCTGGAGGGTGGGCTGATCTTGGAGGGCCGCCAAATTTTGGTCAATTTTCCCCTGACAGGCACTTTGCTCCTGCACAAGAGTCTGGAGCTGCTGCCGCTGTAACCTTAGCGCCTGGACCTGACTTTTCAGAGATTGCAGGGATTGAATTTGCTGGTTTAAATCCTTGAGCTTCAGATTGAGTCGATCCGGAGACGCAGCCTCGTCTAGCTCCACCAGAAGCTGATGCAGAGATTTGAGCAATCCGGTATTGAGAATAGCGCCCTCCTTGAGGACCTCAGCAATTTTGGTAGTTCCGGGTTGCGCTGCAAGCTGTGACAAGATCTCCTGGACCGCGGCACGATGGCGATCGCGGTCCTGTTTTCCCCGCTGAAAAATGGCTTGAATCTTGGTTAACCAGTCTTGGGAGAGTTCGCAATGCCCCAAGGCCTTCAAGGTTTGCTGATGGTCCTGCTCCAGGGTCGGCAGCCTCTGAAGCTGATCCTGGTGGGCTTCCACTGCCTCAATCTGAGCCACCAGTTCCGCCTGTCTGGCCTGGTTCTGGGTCAGCTGAGCTTGCCACTGCTGAATTTGGGACTGTTGGATAGCTAAATCCTGCAGCCGCGATCGCAGGGCCTGTTGCTGTTCCTCTAGCTGTTCCTGTTCGACCACCAGGGGCTGGAGAGCTTGCAATTCCACAGCACGCTGGGCCAGGGTATCCAGCCGGGTTTCCAAGGTAGAGTGCTGGATGGCTAAGGACTGCCTGACGGCTGTGATCTTCTCTCGCTGCTTGATCAGACGCTGCTGGGTCTGCTGCTGCTGCTGGATCTGCTGCCATTGCTGCTGGATCCGCAAATAGCAGTCGTAATCGGCCTGGTGAGTTTGGCAAAGGTGATCTGCGGACTGGGCCTGCTGGAGAGAATTCTGGATCTGCTGATGGTGCGTGTCCTGGCGCACCCGATCCTGCTGCAGTGCTTGCGCTTTTGCCTCTAGCTGATGGATCTGATTGACGGTCTCCTGCATTCTCTGAAGCTCCGCCTGCTGCTGATTGAAGCTGGTGGTGGACTGGGCGATCGCAGCCTGGTCCGCCGAAATCTCCGTGGTCAGTTGGGCAATCTGGGTTTTAATCTGGTCCCAGTCGGCGAGCTGAGATGTCTGGATTGCAAGGTGCTGGGTGAGCTGTTCAACCTGGCCTCGCGCGTAGGCCTCTAAGGTTCGGGACTGCTCGTAGGCCTGTTTGTATTCCTCAACCTTCAGAATTGGATCAAAAATGCGCTTACGGTCGGCAGGACGCTTGAGAAAATCGGCGGTGAAGGTTCCCTGGGGAATCCCAATGGTTTCTGCAAACAGACGACTGAGATCCGTTGCCGGGGGGACGCCTAGATGTTCGCACAGCCAGCAGTGGACATCTTCACGCTTGCGGATGTTGAGCTTGGTATTTAATTGCGGATCGTAAATTTCATAGTCATAGCCCCGCGTGGATCGAGAAACTCGATAGCAGCGATCATCCAAGCTAGATAAAAATTCCACACTAGCCTGAGCGGTTTTAGACCCCATGCGCACCAGCTCTTTTTTTTGATAGTCGCAGTGATCAAACAAGACCCAGGCAATCGCTTCAATGAGGCTGGTCTTTCCGGCACCGTTTTCACCGCAGATGGCGTTGGTTCCCTGAGCAAACTCAAAGAAGCTGTCTGCATGTCCCTTAAAGTTTTTCAGCGCCAGATTCAAAATTTGCATGACTCAGCGGCGTTGGTAATGTTCTTTTTCAAAACGTGAATAAATTAAACGTAATTTATCGTTCAGGACATATCCATCGTGGAGGAATAACCAACCCGATAGGATCATAAGCATACAAAAACTCCAACCTTCTCAGTGTCCTGAGGTAATGGTGCATGTTTCCGAGGGAAATGAGCCATGGACGAGCTTCTGGAACAATATCGAATCCTAGACGTGACCGCCAGTACGTCGTGGGATCAGCTCAAGCAAGCCTATAAGGATTTGGTGTTGGTCTGGCATCCCGACCGGTTCTGTGGTCATCCGCGTCTACAGCGCAAGGCGGAGGAAAAGCTCAAGCTCATTAATTTGGCCTACCAAAAGCTGAGCGAGTCTCACCGCCTTGCTCAGAGGTCTGCCCCTTCCAATCAAGGGGCAGATCCTAGTCAGCCCCATGGTGGACAAGATCGGCGATCGCCTCCCCGTTCCGCAAGACCAGGCCGCCGTCACTCCCGTCCTCAGCAGGCACCGCCTAGATCACCCTCCTCTTGTCCCAGTGCAGGGGGCGCTATTTCCTTTGCCCAGGCCGAGTTTGTCATCCAAACCTTTCCGTTCTTACCCCTCCAATCCGATCTGTCAGACCGTCGGCATTACAAAAGCGGTCCCTTCTGGATTGAAAGTGTGCCAGAGCGCAAGTTTCTAAAAATCATGAACTTGTGCGACTCCATTAACGGATTTCATCCAATTCTCCTGTGGATTCCCTGCAAAACCTCAGGCATCTTCCTGGGACATGAGGCAGAACAGCTCATCGGACTGCTCCCTAGCCCGTAGTCCATCACTGGGTCCATCACTGGGCCCATCACTGGGCCCATCACTGGGCCAGGGCCACACGCTGATCACCCTAGACCAATCCGAACTGTTCACAAAAAATTTACATTTTCCAAGCAGCCCACAGGTCTAGATTGCCTGGGCTGGGTAATCCCAGGGCAGTTCAGGGAGGGCCATTCAATCCTAAACTAGACATTGCGTCCACTGGTTTAGTATTTGTTGGGAGACCGCATTTTATATGGCTGAAATGACCGCGACTTTACCGCGCATCCTCCGAGCTGTTCGCGGAGAAGAGTTAGATCGTCCCCCTGTTTGGATGATGCGTCAGGCTGGACGCTATATGAAAGTGTATCGAGACCTGCGTGAAAAGTACCCGTCCTTTCGCGAGCGATCTGAAAATGCAGATCTTGCGGTAGAAATCTCTCTTCAGCCATACCATGCTTTCCAGCCGGACGGAGTCATCTTATTTTCGGATATTCTGACACCCCTCCCCGGCATGGGCATCGATTTTGACATCCACGAAGGGCGCGGTCCCATCATTGACCCGCCCATTCGAACTCCGGAACAAATTCGCAACCTCAAGCCCCTTGATCCGGAGGCTTCGGTTCCCTTTGTGGGCCAGGCATTAAAAACGCTGCGGCAGGAGGTGGGAAACCAGGCCACTGTTCTGGGCTTTGTTGGATCTCCCTGGACCCTGGCGGCCTACGCGGTGGAGGGCAAAAGCTCTAAAAGCTACAGCATTATTAAGGGCATGGCCTTCTCCGAACCTCAGCTTTTGCATCAGCTGCTTTCTCACCTGGCAGACTCCATTGCCACCTACGTGCGCTACCAAATTGAGTCGGGCGCCCAGGTTGTGCAGCTCTTTGATTCCTGGGCCGGTCAATTGAGTCCGCAGGATTACGAAACCTTCGCGCTTCCCTATCAGCAGCAAATTGTTCAACAGGTTAAACAAACCCATCCAGAGACGCCCTTAATTTTATACATTAGCGGTAGTGCCGGGATTCTCTCCCGCATGCCCCAATCCGGCGTCGATATCATTAGCCTGGACTGGACGGTGGACATGGCCGAAGCCCGCCAAATGTTGGGGCCAGAGAGAATGGTGCAAGGCAATATGGATCCGGGTGTGCTGTTTGGGTCGCAAGATTTTATTCGCGATCGCATTTTAGACGTCATCCGCAAAGCGGGGAAAAAGGGCCATATCATGAATTTAGGCCATGGAATTTTGCCGGGAACACCGGAGGAAAATGCGGCCTTCTTCTTTGAAACGGTGAAAAATTCTCACCAGCTTCTCTAGGTTGTTCGTGAGCTGAAGACAGCCCTTCGGTGCCAAATTTCAGCCCCTGTATTGTTTCGCCGCAGCGCCACGTCCCCAGGGATCGTGGCGTTTTTTCCCGGCTTTATCCCTGACTTCGGGGGCTTTGGCAGACGAGTCTCGCTCCTGCTTCCTTGGAAGTCAGGCAAATGGTTTGGATCGAACCGAGTGGTTAGGCAAACGGTAAACTGCCTGCATGGCGCAATTGCCCAATTGAACCCAGGCGGGCTGAGGAAGGATAACGGAATGCAGATGAATCGGCGAAAATTTCTGCAAGGCGCTGGCCATGTTGTTGCTGGTGTAGGGGTATTAGATACGATTTTTGCCCTGCTGGAAGCGCCCACTGCCCAGGCCCAGCCGTCGCCGCAGAAGCTGGCCCTACTGGTGGGGATTAACCAATACCAGAACCGCGCTCGATTTCCTGACCTACGAGGTTGTCTGAGCGATGTGGACCTGATGCAGCATCTGCTGATTTATCGGTTTGGATTTCAGCCCCAGAACATCATTGTTCTGCGCAATGAGGATGCCACTCGCCATGGGATTGAGCTGCTGTTTCAAAACCACCTGATCGAACGCGCCCAAGCCTCCGATGTGGTTGTCTTTCACTTTAGCGGGTTTGGTCGATACCTCTTGCCCCAGTCTGAACCTTCAGGAACCCAAGCTGTCTATCAAAGCCCGGCCCAATATGCGCTGATGCCCTACGACGCCTGTCCAGAGGCGGAAGCTAGCGCTGGCCCCCCCCAGATCAACGCAATTTTACAAGAAACGCTCTACCTACTGCTGCAGTCCCTGAGGACGGATCGGGTGTTCACGCTCCTCGATACAGGGTTCCACTACCCCGGCAGCCCTCGGCTGGAGCATTCCAGAATTCGGGCGCTGCCAGCGGGGTTGTTAAGGGAGGTAACTCCTGAGGCATGGGCAGTGCAAACGTCCCTAATGAGTCGGAATAAGCTCAAGCGATCGCAGCTCACCGAGAAGCGCCTGAGCACCCCTGCTCGCGGCGTAGTGGTTACCGCCGCCTCTCTCCAGCAGTTTGGCATTGAGGCAGATTGGTCCGGGTTTTCTGCGGGCGCCCTGACCTACAATCTGACGCAAGAGCTTTGGCATACTGCCCCCAACGCCGGCCTCGCCACCCAGGTGAGTCGCGCCTCAGAAGCCCTTGCAGAGGAGTTTAGCCTCACGCAGCAGCCGGAGCTAGGTGGGCAAAAAAAAGTTGCCTTGACGCGAGATCTGTTGGGATTACCAGGAGGACCGGCTGGGGATGGCATTGTCCTGCGCACTGAAATGAAGGGTCGACATGGAGACTGCTGGCTGGGGGGAATCTCTCCTAGCCTTCTCAAAACCGACCACGCCTGCTTTGTGTTTAGCACCATGCCCCACTCAGCAGAGACCACTGGGTCCGCTCTGATGCGTCTCAATAGCCGCAAAGGACTGTGGGGCACTGTTCACGTTCTACAGGGTGAGGCCTTGATCCCAGATCAGCAGTTTAAGGAAAAGTTTCGCATCCTGGATCGATCCCAACCCCTGCGACTGGCACTGAGCAGTCGCCTTGATCATGTCGAGCAGGTGGATGCAACAAGCGTATTTTCTGGGCTAGGTTCGGCCATCAAAGTGGTCAAGGCCGACCAATCGGCGGATGTAGTACTCACGAAACTGGAGCGCTTAATCAAAGACCCACCCGCCGCTGACAGTGAAGGGACGGCGGAACGTTCCCTGCAGATTTGCTATTGCCTTTGCACGGTGGCGGGGGACGTGCTGCCAGCAACCGTTAGTGACAAGCCGGAGGCCATTAAAAATAGGCCCGAGGCCTTTCAGGATACCTTTAGCGTTCTAGCCTGGAATCAATGCCTGGAACAGCTGGTGAATCCCCACGCCTCCGAAGTTATGGCGGGGGTCAGCTTGATGACCCAGAATGAGGCTGGCAATTCGGTTTCCCTACTGGCCAAAAGTACCGTTGCCAAGGGCTTGAACCTTGCCCCGGCCCTGGGATCTGAAGGTCAGATTTTGACCCCTCGCGCCACAACTCGCTTTCAGATTCAGCTTCAGAATTACGACAGGGTTCCCCTGTATACCTACGTGTTTGGCTTCGATGCTCAGCCCAATGCGATTCTGGTATTGAGTTCTGTTCCCCCCACAGACAATCCCAGTGAACATCTTGGGTTTACTCCCTTCAAGGTGGAGGCAAACCAGTCCCTGACCCTACCCACTCCAGAGGATCTGTTTAGTTTTTATGGCCCTGCAGGCATCAGCAGTTTCTACATTTTATTTACCAAGCAGCGTCTTCCCCTAACGGACAGAGCCCTTGATGGGGCGACTAAAACGGTGAACAAAAGCGCTCAGCCCAAGCAGGTGAAGCTCGCCGATCCAGCACAACTGCGAGATGCCCTCCTAACCGATCTCGACACCCTCAGTCGGCCTTCAGCCCAGGTGGCCGGTTTGATGGATGAATCTGCCTGGCAGCTGGCTATGGATCAGTGGGGCATGTTGAAATTTGTCTATCAGCTGTTGGGTTGACATCCTCTCCCTCTGACCTTTCAGGTTGAACTTTCAGGTACAGAGAGAGATTCCTGGGGTCGCCCCAAAGATGTCCTGCTTCAACAGGTGACCGATAGACTGAGGAACCCCAGTCCCCGCCTCATCTCCTCCACGCGCCATCGAGCTTCCTGAGAACTTGCTGAAGCACCTGAGCATTCACGCTCTTGAGCCCAGGGAAGTTAGCCTTGGCCACAGTCAAGCTTTTGGCCTGAACGTGGTAATCAGGGAAGGGCGCATCCGCTGGCAAGATAAACGCTTGCTGAATCGAACAAGCATTCACAGGGGTGACTTGCGAGAATTTAGCCAGTCTTTGCGCTCCCGCAGCGCAAAGTTCCAGATATTGCGGCACCCATCCAGAATGTGCTCAATCTCTGAAACCGGCTCGGCAGTTGGCTCTAATTTGAATTCCCAGGTCATGTTTAGCATGCCTACGCTATATAACAAAACTGTGTAGATTTCTCCCTGTGGTCGCGCTCCGCTACACCCCCAGCCAAGCTTTCAGTGATGGCTGGTGTACTGCGAAAGATTTCGATAGATCCCAGACTCGGTGCAAATGCCGTCGAGGGGCTGATCCCACGGGTCAACAGGCAGGGTATTGACCACACAGGCATCAAAGCCGATGCCAATGGCGGGAGCTAATTTCTGGGTCAAAAATCGGTCGTAATAACCGCCTCCATAGCCGAGACGATACCCACGGCGATCGCAGGCGACTAGGGGCACAAGAATGAGATCCGGTCGGCCAGCTAGGGGCCAGTCGCTCCCCGGTTCCTCAAGGCCCCACCGATTGATGACAAAGGCGGGATTCGTCCCCTGCGGAGAGTGGTGCCACCGGATCTGCTGTCCGTCGCAGCGCGGAAATCCCCATTCCTGAGGCCGTTGTATCAATAAAGCATCGAGCGAGGGTTCTCGACGAAAGCTCCGGTAGGCATACACCCATCGCGCTGAGCGAAAGATCGGCCATTGACTTAAATGCTGGCAAATTTGCGCACTTTTATGCTGCCATACTGTCTCCGGCATGGCCTGACGCTGCTGCAGGTATTGTTGCCGCAGCTGCTTTTTGAGGGCTGCTTGGGACATAGAGCAAGGTTCCAGAGTTTGCTAGGTTAGATGTAATCCTCCCCCAACAATTCTGGATCAGGGGAAGTCTTCGTTGAGAGCCCAGATCCTCTAGCCCAGCCAATCAAAATGACCCTTGTACGAGTTCGTCAACACGTCAATCCTCTCAGCCAACGCTATCAAGTGGCCACTCCAGCCCCAGCATGGGATCGGGTTTTTCAGCATCCTCTCCAGCCCCTCCATGTGGACATCGGCTGCGCCAAGGGCCATTTTCTTCTGGCTATGGCGCAGCAGAACCCGACCTGGAATTATTTAGGGATGGAAATTCGCCAGCCCTTAGTGGATCAAGCCAATTTGAAATGTCAACAGCTGGGTTTAACTAACCTGCATTTCTTATTTTGTAATGTCAATACTTCCCTGGCATCAATCTTGGCGCCAGGCGCCATTGCCGGTGCCACCGTGCAATTTCCCGACCCCTGGTTTAAACGCCGCCATCAAAAGCGGCGAGTGGTCCAGCCCCAGTTTCTAGACCAGCTTTCCAGATGTCTGCAAGGGGATGGCTTTTTATTTGTCCAGTCTGATGTGCTGGCGGTTGCCCAAGAGATGGTGGAGCGAATTGATGCCCATCCACACTTCACGCGCCGCGCCGACAGCCAATCCTGGTTACCCACCAATCCCTTTCAGGTAATGACGGAACGGGAACGGGTAACCTTGGACCAGGGAAAGCCCGTGTATCGCTGTTGGTTTGATCACCAGGGATCTCAGGAGATGTCTGACAGAAGCTGATCCAGGGCTTCTAGCACCTCTTGACTGTGAACGGCCGGTTGAACCTTGACAAAGCGATCGCGAATCTTCCCTTGGGGATCAATGAGGAAAGTATGTCGTAACGACTGGTTGCCCAGCCAGGATCCGTAGGCTCGGCTGACGGTGCCCTCTTCATCGGCGAGCAGGGGGAAGGTGAGTTGTTCGCTATCACAAAATTCCGCATGGACATCGGCAGAATCAGCACTGACGCCAAGGATTTGAGCGTTTCGGGCTCTGTAGCTTTCCAGGTCTTTCTGAAATCGCTGGGCTTCCAGGGTGCAGCCGGGGGTAAAGTCCTGAGGATAAAAGTAGAGCACCACCCATTGACCTAAATAGTCCGAGAGCGCAAGGGTGCCCTCTCCAGTTTGGGCTGGGAGGCTAAAGCCAGGCGCAGGCTGATTCAGTGCTGGCAGTGCGCCCCCAAGGGCCCAAGCTGACGGTCCTGGCAGCCAGCAGCACAACACCAAGACCAGGGAGATCATCAAGGATTTAAGAGGGGCCGTCATGAGGATTTACGTTCATCTGGTTAAGGGGTTGCCAACCAGCTTGCCACAGTTGACGATCCTTTAGGGAGGACGCATTCACCCAAAATCGCACAGAGTCATCGCAGGCCGCCACAAGCTCGGCAAAGACTAGTTTGCCTTGCTGTTTACGATTGACCACTTGAAAGTGTCTCCAGCCAAAGGTTCGCTGCTTTGCAGTCCATTTTGACCCCACCAGGTGGGGAAACTTTTTCGAGGCCATATCACTTCGGGCAACCCTGAAAACGCTTGAGAATGCCCACCCTCCTCATCCCCTCGATTCCTGGGCTGACTGGTTCAGCAGATCAACTAATCGGGGCAGGTTGACTCCATCCTGCACCGTAGTGCGAATGCAATCCACCTTCACTGTTTCATAGAAGCGAGCATGGCGAAATGAGTTTTCAATGATATCCACGGTGCTGAGGGTGTCAAGGGACACCGACAGTACCGGAACTTCCAGGTTTTCAGCTCGGCCAATCATAATCTCATTGGGGAGAACATGTCCGGTCAGAATCAGACAGTGGGTCGCAGCCTCCAGAGCTGCCAGCTGAATATCGGTTCGCGCTCCCCCGGTGACCACAGCCATGTTGTTGCCTTTGCGAAAATATTTCAGGGCTGAGTTTGCATTCATGGCCCCAATGCTCAGCTGCCCCACCATCAGATTGAGTCGATTTGGACAGCAAATCACCTCAGCTTTCAAGGCGCGGACCAGTTCTGCAACACTCACGCTTCGCAGCAGATCTCGATGGGGCAGCACCCCCAGTACCGGGATACCCTGGGACTCTAGAAAAGGAGCCATGGTCTGCTGTACCAGGTCCGCTTGGGCCAAAGGAACATCATTGATAACCACTCCCAGGAGACGAGGTCCCAGACGACTGCGGGCCGAGAGAATGGTATCGACGACCTCCAGGGCATGGAACCGCACCACCAACAAGACCGGGGTTTTTATGGCCTCGGCAATCTGATAAAGAGACATCCCAAATAATCGCCCCTCATCAAAGGTTGCAGGCCCTTCAAACAGCCCGATATCAGCTGATTGTGGCAGTTGATATCGGGCCTTTAAGCCTTGGACATAGTCTATCTTGTCCTGCTGAAGCACCCGGGCACTAATTGAGGCATCATCTAGACTCACGATGGGGGAATAGGCTGCCTCGGGCGACAGTTCAAGACAATGCTGTAGCAGGCGGATATCTTCATCGGATTCCTGGTGATCCCCAGATCCGGTCGAGGTCACCACAGGTTTCCCCACCACAAGATTTAAACCTTGCTGCTTGAGCAGTTGGGCCAAACCCAGCAGCACGGTTGATTTCCCACTAAAGGCTTCGACTGCACCAATCAGAAGTGACTTTGCTGCGTCTGGCACCCCAAACTCCTTGCGGCTAATCCTATTCGTCAAGCTTTAACAGCTTACGATAAAAACCTTTGGGAAAATCAGCAACCCTGGTGCGCCGAAACTGGGTCAGCAGTTCAATGAGGAAGCCAATATACTCAAAATTGGTCAGGGTCATCTCATAGGTGAGATCGGAGTCATTCTCAAATTTCACCCGGCAGCGCGTTAAATCGGCGGGCAGCAGCGAGATATTCCAGGTCGCCAGAAACGGGATATCTTCACCATCTTCGATGCGTCTGGCCCCTTCAAGATTTCCCTGCTGATACAGCGCAATCCCCAGTGGCAGCATCGTCCGTTGCGCATCCTGATAATAGGGAAGGTAGACGTTGACTTCGCGCTGATGGACAGGCTTGAGATCATCTAGGATTGAGGACATACAGAAATGGGATCCAAACTGGGGTTAACTCAAGGTCAGTGTTTTTTATGGTATACGTGAGGGATGATCTGCAGGTTCAATCATAGAAAACGGTAGCCATGGCTCCTCTCGTTGCAAATTACTATCTGACGTATCGGTGTAATGCAAGATGTCATTTTTGTGACATTTGGACCCTTGAACCTGGACAAGAAGCGAGTTTTGAGGCGATCGCCCGCAACCTCCGCGACTTGAAGCGCTTGGGGGTCAGGTATGTCGACTTTACGGGGGGTGAACCTCTGCTGCGAGCAGATGTGCAGGCCATTTTCCAGGAGGCGAAATCCCTTGGCTTTATGACCAGCATGACCACGAACACCATCCTCTATCCGAAGAAAGCTCGGTCCATGCAAGGCCTGGTCGACTTTTTAAATTTTTCCCTCGATGGTCCCGATTCTGACACCCATGACCAATCTCGAGGCGTAAAAATTTTTGATACCCTAGTCGAATCGGTGCAGCTAGCCCTGTCCCTGGGGGAATATCCGGTTCTAAATCATACGGTGACCGCCCAAAATTATCATCAGCTTGGGGAGGTGGCGGCCCTGGGAGAAGAGCTGAACGTGCGGGTTTGGCTAAACCCTGCCTTCACGGCCCACGGTCAGTACAACGACAAAAAAAATCCGACCCCAGCCATGGTGGAGGCGATTGAAAGCAGTGCCAGGACGTTTCGCAACCTAGGGTACAACAAGGCCGCCCTAGAGTTCATTAAGGATGGGGGCAATCACACTCACGCACCGCGTTGTAAAGCAGTGGATGCGGTCATCGCCATTTCGCCCAATGATGAGCTGCTGCTCCCTTGCTATCACTTTGCTCAGCAGGGCGTCCCCATTCAGGGACGACTGTATGAGCTATACCGTGAGTCTGAGGTAGTGGAATCCTATCGCCAAAGTCAGGGTACCCTATCGGTATGTGAAGGATGTACCGTATGGTGCTACCTCATTCCCAGCTTCTTTAAGGGGTTTGATAAATACTGGCTCCTCAATCAGGTCTCCTATGCGGGTGAATTCCTAGCACGGAAGCGATTCTTACAACGTGTCTAAATTGGTCGCCAATCGAAATCACGCCTCCGGTGGGTTGGAGGACAACTTTGAACTTGACTTCGACTACCCCGCTACGGGCAGCCGCCGTCGCCGTGCTGCCACGGTGGTGGCTGCCGTGTGGCTGAGTACCTGGATTTTGCATGGAGTGTCCTGGGGAATTTGGGCCGGGTTTGGTCTGGCGGCGGTCTTTGGTTTACATACGGTGCGGTTGCTCTTCGCCCCTGCGCCGGAGGCGCCGCCCCCGCTGTCAGAGGATACCCCGGCCATGGGATATCCGTTGATTTCTCTGGTTGTGGCGGCCAAAAATGAAGAGTCCGTCATTACTTCGCTGGTTAGAAATTTAGATGCCTTAGATTATCCCAGCGATCGCCTGGAGTTGTGGGTGGTTGATGACAATAGCGAGGATCGGACGCTATCGATGCTCAAAGCCTTGAGCTCTGCCTATCCCCAGCTGCACGTTCACTCACGGCCCCTGGGTGCCCAAGGGGGCAAGTCAGGGGCCCTCAATGATGTGTTGCCCCTCACACGGGGAGAACTGCTGGGCGTGTTTGACGCCGATGCGCAGATCCCGGCCACCCTGCTAAGGGCCGTCGTGCCCCTGTTTAATCGATCCGCTGTGGGGGCGGTGCAAGTGAGAAAATCCATTACCAACGCAGATTGTAATGTTCTCACCCAGGGACAGCAGGCGGAAATGGTCCTTGATGCCTTTATGCAGCAACAGAGAATTGCCACAGGCGGTCTGGGCGAACTGCGGGGAAATGGGCAGTTTGTGCGACGTCAGGCCCTCATGGCCTGTGGAGGCTGGAACGAGCTGACGATTACCGATGACCTGGATCTGACGTTTCGACTGCATCTCAATCGCTGGGATATCGATCTTTTACAGGTTCCCGCTGTGCAGGAGGAGGGGGTAACCCGTCCCCTAGCCCTGTGGCATCAGCGCAACCGCTGGGCAGAAGGGGGATATCAACGCTATTTGGACTATTGGCCTATGCTGGCCCGCAATGAGCTAGGTCGAGCTAAGACCTTTGATATGCTCATGTTTTATCTGACCCAGTACCTCCTTCCCACCGCAGCCATTCCCGATATGATTCTGTCCTGGAGCCGCAATCAGCTCCCCCTGCTAATGCCGGTCACGAGCTTAGCGATCGCGCTGTCCTTCTTTGGTACCTGGGTGGGGCTGCAACAAACCTACGAACGCGAACGCCGTGAGGCCCGTCGCTTTTCTCTGATCGCTCAATCGCTCCAGGCTACGGTTTATCTATGCCACTGGTTTGTGGTCGTGTCCAGCGTGACTCTCCGGATGGCGGTTCGCCCTAAGCGCTTAAAGTGGGTCAAAACCCAGCGGGTCGGCGCCTAGGCTGGATGGCAAGGCCTAGAGGATCCCTCCCCATCGATCCTGAGACCTTGACGAGAACTGAGATTGAAAAAAATAAGCATGTTAGACTTTAGCTTTGATTATTATCTATGCTTACACCCAGTAAGCCTGAGGATGCGGCGTGAAGCAAGTTACCTTTCACCAGCTAAAAGTTTTTGAAGTCACCGCCCGGCGAGGCAGCTTTACCCGCGCAGCAGAGGAGCTGTTCTTGACGCAGCCGACGGTGTCCATCCAAATGAAGCAGCTTTCCAAGGCCGTGGGGCTTCCCCTGTTTGAACAGGTGGGGAAGCGTTTATTTTTGACGGATGCGGGGCAGCAGCTCTTGGACACCTGCCAGGATATTTTCCAACGCTTGGAGCAGTTTGAGATGACCGTTGCGGATATGCAGGGCATGAAGCAGGGAAAACTGCGCCTGGCGGTCATTTCAACGGCAAAATACATTATTCCCAGGCTGCTGGGTCCCTTTTGTCAGCGCTACCCCGGCATCGACGTCTCCCTAACCGTAACCAATCATGAAAAAGTTGTGGAGCGCCTTCGACACAACCTGGACGATCTTTACATTCCCAGCCAGATCCCAGAGGGGCTGGACGTAACCTGTCGAACCTTTTTAGAAAACCCTCTGGTGGTTTTAGCATCGCGTAACCATCCCCTTGCCAAGATAAAGCAGGTGCGGCTTGAACAGCTCAATGGCCAAGATTTTATTATGCGAGAGGTCGGATCCGGCACCCGACAAGCGGTGGAAAAACTATTGGAGGAGCACGGAATTGAGATTCGCGTACGTCTGGAGTTGGGCAGCAATGAGGCCATCAAGCAAGCGGTAGCCGGGGGGTTAGGGGTTTCTGTGCTGTCCCATCACTGCTTGGCCCTGGAGGGTGAAACCGGTCAGATCGTGGTCCTCAATGTTGAGCAGTTCCCCATTCGTCGCCACTGGAATTTGGTGTATCCCAGGGGGAAGCAGCTGTCTATCGTTGCCAATACGTTCTATGAATATCTGTTGACAGAGGGACGGCAGGTTCTGCAAGATACCGCGGTATGCGCGCCCTCCTAGGTGAGGATTTATCCCTGGATGCCCTAAGGGATTGTGCCCTAGCGGATTCCGGTGCCGCAGGCAATGACCTCAATGGCTACCAGTCCTGATCGGCTGGCCGTTTGGCCGATGCGGGAGGTTTCCAGACGGACATTGAGAATTTGAGTGGCCCCCAGGCGATGGCCTCTGCCTGCATGCGTAGGATGGCCTCTCGCCGTCCCCGCTCTAGACGTGACTCTTGACATCCTCTCCCTCTGACCTTTCAGTTACAGAGAGAGATTCCTGGGGTCGCCCCAAAGATGTCCTGCTTCAGTGCCAGTTGACTAGAATGCATGACTGAACTCCCCGTCACCCCGACTCCACAGGCATTTTCTATTCCCCGTTGCCCACGGGTACAAACCACTTGAGCCGCAGCCATGTCTCTTGGCTTGATTGACCCACATTCAAGACAGTGAGAGATTCTGACACTCAAGTCTTGTTTGACTGCGGCACCCCAATCAGGACAGTCCTGACTCGTCCCTCTTGGGTCAACCTTGCCGTAATACACCTCTCGCTTGAAGCACACCCCAGGCAGGATTTGATGGGTGAACTGCCCCCATCCTGCATCTAGCGGATGCTGACCCAGCATTCCTTTGGCCATAATCCGGAAGTCCAGGTCTTCCCCGAAAATCATCCCTGCACCGTCGCAGAGGGGATGCGCCAGCCCGACATCAATCCCGACCGGAAGCCAGAGTCCTCGTAAAGAATCAGTGCATCCTGTTAAACTGCGGCGGGGAGCCCGACCACATCCACTTGTTAATAGACCTACATCCTTCGGTTGCCCCTTCGGTTGTGCTAGGTCATACCAAAAGTGCAGTGAGTCGCGTTCTCAGAAAAGAGTTTGAGTCAGAGCTAAGGCCGCATTTTAAGAACTGGAATAAAGGTCTATGGGGCGACCAAAGCTTTTATACCTCAACAGGTGGCGCACCCATAGAAGTCCTTGAGCAATATATCCAGAACCCCTCACGAGGCAGCGGAACGATCAAAGGTCGGAAGGCTTAGAGGCGGCACGCCTTCCCGATACCCCGACTTATAGAAGTTAGAAGTTCGGGGATTGTCGCGGTAGTGGTCACTATGAAACAAGAATCGGGCCGGGTGGGATTTGCTTAGAATTTTTCTAGATTGCGGCTCCGTCCTGCAGGAATCTGCCTGGATTGGCTGCGACTGTTGCTGGCCTTGAGATCAGCCCACTCTGGCTCCAGGTCAGCGCTTACGCTACACTGACGGGGACTGTCTGTTTGCCTCCGCTTTTTTCGCCCCACGATGACTCAGCCCCCTGTCAAGATCCTGCAACAGCCCCCTGATCACCCCTCGGTTACCGATTGCCAGAACCTAAAAGACTCAGAGGATCCTACCTCCACGCTTGCGCCTAGTTCCGAGGCAGGATCTCATCCCGGCTGGAGCGTGGAAGACAGTGAAAAACTCTATCGCATCAAGGGGTGGGGAGAGCCTTACTTTTCGGTCAACGAAGTCGGCCACGTGATGGTGGCCCCCCAGGGCGATCGCGGTGGGTCGCTGGATTTGTATGATCTGGTGGAGGCCCTCCAGGAGCGAGACATTGCCCTCCCCTTGCTCATTCGCTTTTCCGATATTTTGAAAGACCGCATCGAACGGCTCAACGCCAGCTTTGCCAAGGCCATCGCCCGCTACAACTACGCCGGTACCTACCGGGGCGTGTTTCCCATCAAGTGTAACCAGCAGCGTCATTTAGTGGAGGACTTGGTGCGTTTCGGGGCGCCCTATCAGTTTGGTCTTGAGGCAGGCTCTAAGCCAGAACTTCTAATTGCCATTGCAACCCTTGAGCCCAAGGACTCCCTGCTCATCTGCAATGGATACAAGGACCATGCCTATATTGAAACGGCCATTCTGGCCCAGCGCCTTGGCCATAACACGATCATCGTCCTGGAGCAGGTAGATGAGGTGGATCGAGTCATTGAGGTGAGCCGCCGCTTGGGGCTTGAACCCAGGGTTGGCATTCGCGCCAAGCTAAATGCTAAAGGAATTGGTCGCTGGGGGACTAGCGCTGGGGATCGGGCCAAATTTGGCTTGACCATCTCCGAGATTTTAGAGGCTGTGGAAAAGCTGACGGCGGCTCACCTGCTAGAGTCTTTGAAGCTGCTGCATTTTCACATCGGCTCCCAAATCTCTTCCATTAGCGTCATCAAGGATGCCCTACGCGAAGCCGGCCAAATCTACGTCTCCCTGGCCCGCCTGGGTGCACCCATGGGCTATTTAGACGTTGGCGGCGGCCTAGGGGTCGATTACGACGGGTCCAAGAGCACGTTTCACGCCTCGAAAAACTACAACATGCAAAATTATGCCAATGATGTAGTGGCCGCTGTCAAAGATGCCTGCGATGAGGCGGACATCGCCGTGCCAACTCTGGTGAGCGAAAGCGGTCGGGCGATCGCGTCCCATCAGTCTGTACTCATTTTTGATATTTTAGGCAGCAGCGATGTTACGGTGGCGCCTCCGAGTCCTCCCTCCCCGGACGAACCCTTAGTAATTCGCAACCTATACGAAACCTTTCAAAACATTCAGGCCAATCATCTCCAGGAAGTTTATAACGACGCCATTCAGTTCAAAGACGAGTCCCTCATTCTCTTTAGCTTTGGCAAGCTCAGCCTGACGGAGCGCGCCAAAGCTGAGCGGCTTTTCTGGGCCTGCTGCCACAAGATTCTCACGCTTCTGGAAACCGAGGCTGATATTCCTGACGAGCTGGCCGCCCTGGAAGATCACCTGGCTTCAATTTATTATGCCAATCTATCTGTATTTCAGTCAGCTCCCGACACTTGGGCCATTAAACAGCTCTTTCCCATCATGCCGATTCATCGGCTGCAGGAACAGCCTAAGCAAAAGGTAACCCTAGCCGACCTCACCTGTGACAGCGACGGCAAAATCGACCAGTTCATTAACGCTAAGAACGTCAAGCGCGTTTTAGAACTGCATCAACTCCAACCCAATTGCCCCTACTATCTCGGCATGTTTTTAAATGGAGCCTACCAGGAAATTATGGGGAATCTGCACAATCTCTTTGGAGATACCAATACCGTGCACATTCGCCTGATGCCCAACGGATACCAGATTGAACAGGTGGTCCGCGGAGACACCATGCAAGAGGTACTGGGTTATGTTCAGTACGACGCGGACGATCTGCTGGAAAATCTTCGCCGTCAATCGGAACAGGCCTTGCGTCACCAGCGCATCACCCTAGAAGAGTCCAAGCGGCTTTTAAAAAACTATGAGCAATCCCTGAGAAGCTATACATACTTGGCCCCCTAGCCCCTTCATCGTTGGGGAAGCTGTTCCCAGCGCATTCCAGGGAGCGATCGCGCGCTTAATCAAAATCTTAATCAAAAAATTTCAGGGGAGTGGCTGCATTTAACTTCATCAAAATTTTCGGCTTTTCCTGTTCATAGGCTCGCTTTAAATAGTCCTTGCTCAGCTGTGCAGCCCCGCGATCTGGGATTTGCTGAGCATGGCGCACCCAGCGCGGAAAATTTTGACATTGCTCTGGAGAAATGGCGTTGGTACGGACGTTGGCAGGTTCCTCAGGATGCTCTAGGGCAAAATAAATCAGCGGGTAATATCCCGTCTTAGCCAGGAGCATAGCCGTTCGCTGTCCTTGAGTCGTTTTCAGATTGAGATAGCAAGGGAGCCATCGAGCCCCCAGGGTAGAGTCGTAAATTGTCGTGATCCAGAGGACCATGGGATGAGGTTCTGGCATGAACAAAAAGTGATTGTAGCGAGCACTGAGCAGTCGCCGTTCAATTTCTTCACTCTCTAACATGACCCAGAGGGCCGCAGCCTGCTGATGTTCGGTGGTAATCACCCCTGGGAATACAATTTGAGCCTGGGGTTTGTCCGCAGGCCAGGAAACGGTCCACCCGGCATCCTCAATGGCCAAAAAGCGCCGCTGCACATCGGGAAGACGAGGCCGGGTGTTTTTTTTATCTCCACTGGTACTGAGATTAAGTTTGAATTGATCGGGAGGAGTGGAGGCCTTTGAGTCCTCTCGGATAGGGGATAGGGACTCTTCTGACTCTTGGAGGGTTTCATGACTGGCCTGGGCAACTTCGTCCGCTTCGGAGGAAGGGGGAGCCTTTGGCGCAGCGCTGGCTGGATCTGCTGAGGGGAGAGGAGAGGGACGCTCCGCCTGACGAATTTCTTCGAGTCGATCAATAATGACCTGCATCGACTGGGGACGGTTGTCCCGACTCTTTTCCAAGCAGCTCATCACCAGATCCTCGAGAGCCCTGGGGATTTCAACATGGGGATTTGCCGCAGCTAAGCGCTTGGGTGGCAGCCTTCTATGCGCTTGATACCAGCTTCCAATGGAATGGGTTTCAGGCTCAATGGGCATCTGATTGGTCAGCACCTCAAACATGGTAACCCCGAGGCTGTAAATATCAGAGCGGCCATCTAAATCCTTCCCCTCAATTTGCTCGGGAGAACAATAGGCCAGGGTTCCCATGAATGAGCGACTCTGGCTCGATTCCACCTGATCGGTCAAAAATTTAGCAATGCCGAAGTCCAGCACCTTCCCCAACTCTCCCAAGCTGGGGTCTTGAATCACAAATACGTTGCTTGGTTTGATGTCCCGGTGCACGATACTGGCTCGCTGTCCATTGCGAACAATGCCTGCATGGGCGCATTTGAGGCCTTCACAGATGTGGCGCATCAATACCAGAAAGCGATCAATGGTCAGGGGGACTGGTTGAATGATGTCGCTGAGATTCTGCCCCTCCATATATTCCATGACGTAGAAGGGCACAGAATTACTGTGAACCCCGTAGTCCAATACCCTAACAATATGGATACTTCGCTGACCCAACTGAGCACCCGTTTGCGCCTCTGAGGCAAACCGCTCCTTCATCTTGGCGTTCAGCAAGGTCTGGGCCAAAAACTTAACCGCGACAATGACCCCCCCTAGCAGCTGATCCTCGGCGCTATAGACTCGTCCCATCGCGCCTTGGCCAATGAGCTGGGTCAAACGGTAGCGATTAACCAGGGTTTGTCCAATGTAAGGATCCGTTTTTTCACTCGCCATTGGTATTTGCTCTCTTCGGCTTCCGGTGTAACGTTCTCTCCTCCGGCCCCCGTTCCTTAATCCGTTCCTGGGTAAGGCGACGGGATCCCAAACGGTGGCCGGAAAGCTGGCCCATGAACATAGCTTAGTGTGACCCAAGATCCTCAGGAGATAACACCCATCCAATATGTCAGGCGAGATCGGAGGATCTGTGGAGGATCTATTTAAGTATATATACGGGCAAAACCTGGCAACTCCAACCGTTCTTCTATCTTCTGCCCTGGGATAGAGAGTGAATTTTTTCCAAACCTTCTATTATGTTCTTGTCGACTAATATTTATATCTGACACCGAAGGGGCACTTGTTCGGGAAAATACTTAAAAGGTCATTAATGACATCAGGGTTTAAGCTTTTTTCTCAAAGCTGCTCCACTGCAGGAGATCTAAGTCTGTACTTTTTGACTTTCCCTCTCCAACGCTTCGGCCTTCAATGGGAGAGAGGCATTCTTTTCACTCACATCAGCGTTAAGTTCTAAGTTCAAGCTTTTGATTATGAATTTCCAAGATATTCATCAGTATTTCAGTGACCCCCCCCCTATCTACATAAGTAAGGAAGTCGCGGTTTGCTACATTCTTTCAGTGCTTTTAAATGAGGGCAATTCCTACGGGACCGCACTGATTCAGTCCGTGGGAACCTATAACCCCCAGTACCGGCTCTCGGATACGGTGCTTTACAGCGCGCTCAATTTCCTGGAGGAGGAAAACGTAATTCAGGGCTATTGGCAAAAAGTTGAAGGGCGAGGGCGTCCGCGTCGAATGTATCAGATTTTGCCCGATAAACTAGAGCAGGCAAGCAGTTTGTCCCGGTTGTGGTCTCAGTATGTGGGGCAGTCCTTACCTCGACCACTGGAGAGCGTCAAGTCCAGTTGATGCACGAGTGAAACCAGGGAATGTTCCTCTGCTGCAGGCCAGAGACCACCGCGATGCCTTATTCCTAAGGTCAAAGAAAGAGTGAGACTCCAGGAGTCTCACTTTTTTTATCGGTTTGTTAGTCGTTTTTAGGGAATGACGAGTACAGGGCAGGGCGCAAGGTTGATGACGCGTGTGCTGACGCTCTTTTCGCCGTGATCTTCGGAAAGGCCCACGCCACGGCATCCCATGATAATTAAATCCACCGCCAGCTCATCTGCTACGTCGCAAATGCAAAAGGCTGGCTTGCCGTGTCGATGGATAGTTTCAATTTCTAAATCCCATTTGGCAAAGATTTCGCTAGCTGAGGCTAGAAGCTGCTCAGCGATCGCCTCGGGGACGGCGTTCTCGTTTGCTGAATCCTCGGCGGACTTAGAAACCGTCATCACCACTAGACGCCCCTGGCAGAATTTCACCAATTCCGCGACCTTGTCAGCAACGTCTTGAGATGTACGGGAATGATCGATGGGGAATAACACTGTCTTGAACATAGAAAACAGCTCTGGGGGGCTGGACTCCGGTAAAATATGGACGACTCGGGAACCGTGTTTTGATAAAAGGAGTTGTTGTTTTGTCTAAGAAAACTGTAGCAAATTTGTCCGCATCAGACCTAAACGGCAAGCGAGTATTAGTTCGTGCAGACTTTAATGTTCCCCTTGATGGCGATTTAAATATTACGGACGACACTCGAATTCGAGCGGCACTTCCCACCATTCAAGCCTTAACGGGGAAAGGGGCCAAGGTGATTCTTTGCTCACACTTTGGTCGTCCTAAGGGAGAAGTTAAGGAGGAGATGCGTCTGACTCCTGTGGCCCAGCGACTTTCTGAATTGCTAGGTCAACCTGTCATTAAATGTGACGACTGCATTGGCGATGAGGTGTCTGCTAAGGTGGGCCAGATGCAGCCCGGACAGGTTGCACTGCTAGAAAATGTACGATTTTACGCCGAGGAAGAAAAAAACGATCCGGCCTTTGCTCAAAAGCTGGCCTCCATCGCGGATCTCTACGTCAATGATGCCTTTGGAACGGCGCATCGGGCCCATGCCTCCACGGAAGGGGTGACTCGATACCTGCGCCCCTCGGTGGCTGGTTTTTTGATCGACAAAGAACTGAAGTATCTCCAAAACGCGGTAGAAAACCCCGATCGTCCCCTCGCTGCCATTGTGGGGGGGTCTAAGGTCTCTAGCAAAATTGGCGTGATCGAAACCCTTCTCGATAGGGTGGATAAGCTGCTCATTGGCGGCGGCATGATTTTTACCTTCTATAAGGCCCGTGGCTTGAACGTGGGCAAGTCGCTGGTTGAAGAGGACAAGCTGGAATTGGCCAAGAGCTTGGAGGTAAAAGCTAAGGAGAAGGGAGTGGATCTGCTGCTGCCTACGGATGTGGTGGTTGCCGATAACTTTGCCCCCGATGCAAATGCGCAAACCGTGAGCATTGAAAATATTCCTGACGGCTGGATGGGCTTAGACATTGGTCCAGATTCAGTCAAGGTGTTTCAAGAAGCGCTCTCGTCCTGTAAGACCGTGATTTGGAATGGACCCATGGGGGTCTTTGAGTTTGATAAGTTTGCGGTGGGCACAGAGGCGATCGCCCGGAGTCTAGCCGATCTCACGGGGAAAGGTGCCTGCACCATCATTGGCGGGGGTGATTCCGTGGCGGCGGTGGAAAAAGTTGGCGTTGCCAATCAAATGAGCCACATCTCCACTGGCGGCGGTGCTAGCCTGGAACTGCTCGAGGGCAAAGTTTTACCAGGTATTGCCGCCCTGGATGAGGCGTAAGGGTAAAAACTTATCCCAGATTGCAGCACCGGTCAGAATCTCTTCGATGGATTCAAGGCCCCACCGCCTTTGAGAGCCTGAGGGAAATTTTATTTTTTGGCAAAATATTTCTGTGTCCGGGAATCCTTAGGGTGTTGATAAGCCACACTTGCCCCTGGCATTAGGCCAGGGGTTTTTCTGTCGTTGTGCTGGCTTTGGCAGAGGCGGGGGGTAAGCTTCTGGAGTAGGCCCAGATTAGGGAGACCAAAAACACCAGATAGGCACAGCCCTGGATCAGGAAAATGTGGTCCCGATAGCCCAAAAGGGCTTTGAGAAAAACTCCTGGAAAGGCTTGGTCTGAGAGAATTTGATGACTATCCCACACCAACGGGCCAAGCATGCAGGATTGCTGGGGACCAGGCGAAAATAGGCACAGGGTGATGGCCCCGTGGGTCAATGCTTCAAGGCGCAGGACAACGGTATCTAGGCCCTTGCCAGCAGATAGAACCAGCCCCGAAATAATTAAAATTAAGCAGCCTCCCATGACCTGGAAAAACAGCCTGAGATTGAGATTCAGGCCCAGGGCGAACAGCATCCAGCCCAGAAGGATAGCCCCGCATCCACCTGCCATGGCACCCATCACTCCTGGCCAGCCCGATTGCAGCTGAGATATCAGAAAAACCACCGTTTCAAAGCCTTCACGGGCTACAGCAATGAAAACCAGGCCTAAAAGCCCCCATCCGGCCCGGTCTCCCTGGGCCAAAAGGGTCTGAACATTCCCCTGGAGGTTTCCCTTGAGAGATCGGGCCTGCTGGGTCATCCACACCAGCATCCAGCTTAACAGGGCGATCGCCGTGAGAGTAAAGCCCAGAAGCAGACTCGGCTCTAACAGTTGAGCCAGGGGGCGATCGCTCTGGGCCAGCCCCAGGAACACCGCTCGAAATCCCAGTCCCAGTAAAAGACTGCTTAAAATTCCAAGGCCAACCCCAGCAAACACCCAGCGCCTCAGGGCTGACTGCTGGGTTTGCTGGAGCAAAGACAACACAATGCCCACCACGAGCGCGGCTTCTAATCCCTCGCGCAACGTGATCATAAAGGTGGGAACAGCCGCGCTCCAATTCATCACGAGTTTCGCTCCTGTAACTTGTGTTACCGCCTATGATAGTGAAGTTCTACAAATTTCATGGGTTATTTGCAGTTCCTGCTTGTGGTTTTGTAGGGCTGTTCCCAGCAATGTCAACATAATGGAAACATTTCGCAGCAGCTTAACGCTGTTCTTAGGCCTACTCGTTGAAGCGATTCCTTTTTTGATCCTTGGGGTACTGGTCTCCGGGTTATTGCTTTTCTTCGTGGATGAGCAAAAACTGATTAACCTCTTGCCCCAGCATCCCTTTCTGGGTGCCCTAGCAGGGAGCTTGATTGGATTTTTGTTTCCGGTCTGTGAATGTGGTAACGTTCCCGTGGCTCGGCGACTCCTCAGTAAGGGGGTTTCCACTCCAGTGGCCATCGGCTTTTTGTTAGCCGCTCCCACCATTAACCCGGTAGTGGTTTGGGCCACCTGGACCGCGTTTCGAGATCAGCCAGAGATTGTGGTGCTGCGCATGGTTTTTTCTCTGGTCATTGCCACCTTGATTGGCTGGATCTTCAGCGTCCAGAGCGATCTCAAGCCTTTCCTACAACCGGCAATTGCGATGATGGTGCCCGAGGCTAGATCCACGTCGGATCAAGCGGTAGAGCGACCCACCCTATTGCAGTCGGGATCTTTCTTGCTAGACCAGCCGGGCAAGCCGGTACGCCTAGATGCCAATAATTTTCAGTCGGTTCTGAATCCACCCCAGTCCAAGCCCCAAGGAGTTATGAATCGGCTGCAGTTGCTGCTGGATAATACGCTCCAGGAACTGCGGGAACTCGGGGGGGTGCTCGTGCTGGGAAGCCTGATTGCCACCGTCATTCAGGTGGCGGTCCCTCGAGAAATTATTTTAGGCTTAGGTCAGGGTCCCATTAGCTCCGTCGTCGCGATGATGACCCTGGGCGGCGTCATTTCGATTTGCTCCACCGTAGATTCCTTCTTCGCCCTTTCCTTTGCCTCCACCTTCACCACCGGGGCTATTCTGGCCTTTCTCGTCTTTGGTCCCATGTTTGATCTCAAAAGTATGGGCCTGATGCTCACGGTCTTCAAAGCGCGAGCTGTAGCCTATATCTTTGGATTAGTCATGCTATTGACGCTCTTTTTTACCCTGGTGATTAATCTCTGGGTGAGCTAGCACTCCGTACCTGTTGTTCCTTCTAAATTCTGTGATGAAATCTCTGCGAACTCTCTTTCGACAGCAGTGGCCAGACTGGTTGGATACGATCGCCTTTACGGCCTGGGGGATTTTGTTTCTGCGCTATTGGATCTCGGGAAGGCTGGGGCTGTTAATCCATCCTAATTATTTTGGCCTGAGCATTGCCGCTGGGGTGGTGTTGTTAGGGATTGCCGGGCTCAATAGCTGGCGGCTGCTGCGGGGCAAGCCGGGCCCCACGGTGCGCCATATCACCCTATTCCCCCCCCGAATGATGGCCATTGTCTTGATTGTTTCCGCGCTTGTGGGTTTGGGCATCACCCCTCGCCCCTTTGCTAGTGAAACGGCCATTCAGCGAGGCTTGCAGGACGCTAGCATTGTGACGCGGGTTAAGCCCCAATCCTTCAGTGCCGGCAAGCCGCCCCAGGACCGGTCCCTGATTGACTGGATCCGTACCGTGGATGTTTATCCAGAACCGGAGGCCTATCAGGGGCAGCCTGTGAATATTGAAGGCTTTGCGGTGCATCCAGAGAACTTGCAAGATCAATACCTGACCCTAACGCGCTTTGTGATTACCTGCTGTGCTGCGGATGTGTATCCCATTGGACTACCGGTTAAGCTCTCTGAGAGTCGTCAACGCTATCCCCAGGATCAGTGGTTCCGCGTTCAGGGCAAGATGCAAACCGAAATGCTTAATAATCAGCGATCGCTGGTGGTTCAGGCGCAGAATATCACCCCCATTCCAGAACCTAAAAACCCCTACGAATATTAGGGATTGTGTCTTTGCTCCCGGGATCGTGCCCCGGTGTCTTCCCGAGGATCCCGCTAGTTTTTCTGGTCAGAACTTGAGAACATGAAAAGAACAAGTCTGTAGGATTTGATTTAGGAAATTGCATGAATAGACCACCACTCAACGGGCATCCGTGGATTCGCTCCCTGCAATCCGGCTGTTTGGCAATGGCCCTGGTGTTGATCACCCTGGTGTCCTGGGGGCAGGAGGCGCTGGCCACCGGAGTGTACGAAATTCCCCCGGTGACCTCTGGCCAAGCCCCCTGGGTCATTGATCAAGGGGAGGTTCTCAGCCGTTCCACCCAAGGGTCCCTCAACCGCAAGCTGGAAAATCTCGCCCAGTCAACGGGGATTGAGACTCGCTTTGTGACCATTCGCTGGCTGGACTACGGAGTCACCATTGACGAATTTGCTCACAAGCTGTTCGATCAGTGGTATCCCACCGAGGCAGATAAATCCCAGCAGGCCGTCATGGTGCTCGATACTAAAACCAACACCATCGCCCTGGTTGCCGCGGAGGATGTGACACCGGCCCTCCCCGAGGCCACCGCCCAGAGCATTGCCCAAGAAACGGCCTTAATTCCCATTCGCAAGGGGAGCTATAACCAGGGCCTATTGGATGCTGGCGATCGCCTGGGTGCCGTGCTGTCGGGAGAGCCCGATCCCGGTCCTCCGGTGATTGAAGTGGCTGAGGTGGAAAGCACGTTCAAATCCGCTGAAGAAACTGACACCAAAAGTGCCACCCTAATTGTGGTGGTATTGCTGATTTTGGCCACGGTGATTCCCATGGTGACCTACTACTGGTATCAAGGACAGTAGTGATCCTGGGAGAAGGAAGCAACCCTGCCGAGCAAACATGAGGCTCCAGGAGGGGGCGAAGGGACCCAAGCTTTTTCGCGGAGGGGCTGACATCCTCTGGTCCCCTCGCCTCTGGTCTCCTCGCCTCTGCCCCTTCGCCCTTAGCGCATCAGCCGGTATTTCTCATGCCAGCCGCAATGCCGTTAATGGTCAGGAGTGCTCCACGCAGGAGTTCACTTTTACTATAGCCAGAGTGAATCAGCTCACTGGCTTCCATCTGCTGCTGGTGCTGACGTAACCGCTTCAGCAGCGACACCTGGAGAAAACCGAGGGGAACAATGCTGCCACTGCGCAGGGTCACGGACCGCTGCAGATCGCGATCGTCATCGAGGAGACGCTCATGTTCCGTGATGCGCAGCACCATTTCTTGAGTGAGTTCATATTCCTGGCGGATCTGCTCAAAGAGTCGCTCAAAGCGATCTCGATCAGCCTCTGGCGAAAGCTCCTGAACGTAGTGATGGGAAATCTGTAAATCAGCCTTGGCCAGGGTCATTTCCACCTTGGCAATCACCATCTTAAAAAAGGGCCAACGGCGGTAGAGAAACTGGAGTAGAGAGAGATGCTCCTCTGTGTGCTCCTCTAGATAGGCCTTCAGGGCTGTCCCCACCCCATACCAGGCGGGAAGCAAAAAGCGGCTTTGGGTCCAGCTAAAGACCCAGGGAATCGCCCGCAAACCGTCCAGGGTGGTTTTGTCCCCCTTGCGACGGGTGGGACGGGAGGTAATCTGGAGCTTGCCAATTTCGGCAATGGGAGTGACCTCATTGTAAAAATCAATAAAGTCTGGCTGCTCATAGATGAGGGCGCGGTACTGACGCCGCGATCGCTGGGAGAGATCCTCCATCACCTCATGCCAGGCCTCAATGTTATCCATGGTGGATCGCAGCAAACTGGCCTGGATCACAGCGGTGGTAATTGTTTCCAGGTTATATGAGGCCAAGTCAGGCAAAGAATATTTAGAGGCCACCACCTCTCCCTGCTCCGTAATCTTAATGCGGCCATTGACCGTGTCCCCCGGCTGGGCCAGAATGGCCTCATAGGCAGGGCCACCGCCTCGACCGACCGACCCGCCCCGACCGTGGAAAATCCGCAGCGAGATATTGTATTGCTCAGCCACCGACTGCAGCGCCTGCTGGGCCTTGTAAATTTCCCAATTGCTGCTGAGAAATCCGGAATCTTTATTGCTATCGGAATAACCCAGCATCACCTCCTGGAGAGCTTGCACAGGCGGAAATTGGCTTGCCGAAGAAGCTTGACAATCATCCCGCTCTTGCCACACCACCTGCAGGTAGTCTCGATACATCTCCAACTCAAACAGCCCCTGCATCACCTCCGGTGCCCGCTTGAGATCCTCAACGGTTTCAAAGAGCGGAACCACATGCAGCTTCCCGCGCCCGGTGGCCGGATCGTACAGTCCAGCTTCCTTGGCAAACAGCAAGACCTCTAGCAAGTCGCTGGCGTGGTGACTCATGCTGATAATGTACGTGCTGCAAATTTCGGGGCCAAACTCCTCATGGAGGCGACGGACCACCCGAAAGGTTTCAATCAGTTCGCAGGTCTTCGGGCTAAAGGGCAGCTCCGCGGGGATCAAGGGCCGCTTTGTCTTAAGCTCAGCCAGGAGCCAGGCCGTTTTGTCGGCTTCGCTCAGGCCATTGTAGGCCTCTGGCAGCAAATCTAAATGTTGGATGATTTCGTGAAGGGCATCGGAGTGGCAGGAACTCTCCTGGCGAATGTCCAGTTGGGCAAGATTAAATCCAAAAACAGAAACCTGACAGATGAGCCGATCTAGCAGGCGACATTCCAGCTTGTTTTCCTTGAGGGCGGACTGAATAATTCGCAAATCCTCCAAGAGTCCCTCACGGGAAAGATACAAATTCACCTTGTCAAAGCTATCTTTCTGGGTCTGATCCAGGGCCGTGGTGAGCTGTTGATTGCGATCGCGGGTGTTTTGGAGGCGTTGAAGAATATAGGAGAGCTTTAATCGATAGGGTTCCTGGCGGTAGCGAATGGCCAGAACCTCGTATAGTTCCGGCATCCGCTGCTGGTCAACCTCAAGGGAATCGAGTAGCCCCATGGGAACTTCACCCCAGTGCATAGAGAGGCTCAAAAGACGGATTAACTGCTCAATGGAGTCAATGTATTTCTCGAGTACGAGGTTGCGCTGATAGCAGGCTGTCTTCCAGGTAATCTCTGGCGTGACGGAAGGATTACCATCACGGTCTGACCCCACCCAAGATCCAAATTTGCAAAAGTCAAACCGGGGCGGACGCAAATGGGGGAAGCTTTGCTGCAAGCATTGACGAAACCGCAGGTGCAGATCGGGAATAGTTTCAAACAGAACCGCCTTAAAGTAGTGCAGGCTATATTCCACCTCATCCATAACCGTAGGATTGAGCTGGTGCAGTTCGTCGGTGTGCCACCAGAAGCGAATTTCCTCCGTTAGATGGGACCGTAGCGATTCAAATTCCAAAAGGGACTGATTGGAGGGGGTAATTTGCGGATCAAACTGATCGAGCGCATCCAGAATCCCGGCAATCCGTCGCTGGCGATCGCGAATGGTCTGGCGCACAATTTCCGTAGGGTGTGCGGTAAACACCAGCTTGATATCGAGGGCGTCAATGAGTTCTTGAATATGGCGCGGCGGCACATTGAGCTGTTTGAGGGTGGGAAACAGCACCCCGAGCGTGCTCTGATTAAAAGCCTCTTCGCCCTCCTCCAGGCTCCCGTGGGTGCGCACTAAGCTTGTCTTTTGTTCGTAGTGCTGCTCTACGATATTGATGAGCTGAAAATAAAGCGCAAAGGCGCGGGTAGCCCGAATTGAATCCTCAAAGTTTAAGCCCTCAACCACTTTGATCACATCCCGTTTGGGAATCGAAGCCACCTTCCCCTCGGCGGAACACATCTCTCGGAGCTGACGCAGCAGATCCACCAGCTGCTGACCACATTCTTGCAGCAGCACCTCATCCAGGAGTTCTTCAATATCCACAAGGCGGTGCTGGAACAAAACAACCGCGAGAGATAAGGGCTGTGATTGAGAGGGGGAGAGAGTCAGGGTCGAGTGCATAGAAAGACCAGGCAGAGACAAGATCATTCTATGGGGATTTTGGGGTTTAGCGCTAAATCTTTAAGGCTGGATTCTAAGCCTGGGTGGGAGCGGTATGGGTCAATTTCTGAACCAGCGCTACCATTTCAGCGGGATTAAAGGGCTTTGTCAGGTAAGCTGAGCAGCCCAGCATTTTAGCCCGCACCCGATCAAACAGACCTTCCCGGCCAGTTAGCATCACCACCGGAGTCTTACGGAGCGACTCGATCTGTCGCACCATTTTACACAGCTCGTATCCGTCAATTTTGGGCATTTCGATGTCCATTAAAATCAGTTCCGGCTGGTGGTTCACCAACTCTTGGAGCGCTTCGCTGGGGTCGAGGAGGGAAACCACCTCATAGCCCGACGGCTCCAGAGCCAGCTTCACAAATTGTTGAATGGTGCGACTGTCGTCAACGCAAGCAATGACGGGCTTGAGAGTGGGTTGAATGGCCCGATAGGGAAGCGCTCCCACGATGCCATTGCTCAGCAACGTCTCTAGGGCCTTGGCTAGGTCCTCAATGCGCAGGTTCAACTGCATCGCCATTTCGTACAGGCATTGCTCCTGCTCCAGCAGGGGGACCAAAACTTGGGGAGAAAAATGATCTGGAGCCGTGCGCTGGACCCAGCTCTGAAAGTCCTCCGGTTGACGGATAGTGTAGCGCTGAAAAGGCGACTTGACTGAGGTTTGCAGCACCACCCACTGATTGATATCTTCCCGCAGGGGTAAAATGAGTTGTCGAAAGGGAACAGAAAGCAGCAGGGGATCAAGGCCGATGGAAGAGGAATAGTCCACCTGAGCTTGGGGCATGGCCAGCAAATGAACCAGTGCTTCTGAGGTCAAAACGCTCAAGACCTGGCGGACCAGATTTAAAGGTAGACGATGGCTTTGCCAGCATTCGCAGATCCAATCGTAGTCAGAGTCAATGTGAGGGCTTTTGAGCTGATTCAGCTGGGGAAAATGCTGACCAATCAGATAGTTCAACCGCTCCATCTGACCCTCAATGCTCTGGGCAAAATGGACTTGGCCATTTCCAAAATAAACGCGCCATCCAATGGACGGATCACTGGGATCGATGACCGTCACTCGGCCAGAACGCTGCTCATCGGTAACTTTCTTAATGACCTTCGCAGGCGAGGCAATGGGGGATGAAGCAGATTGGGCGGCAGTTGGGTTCAAGGTGTAAGTCATTTGCCAGAAATGCGGAGTTAAGCTGTAGGTCATTTGCCAGAAATAACTAAGGAAAAAGCTATTTCACCGGATATTTTGGAGTTCCCATGCGACTGATCCAGACGTCAGGAGCAAACCAGTGGGGGGAAATCCCAGACCGGATAGATAGGGTGCCAGTCATGATCAAACAATGCTTCATCCATGGACATCAGCATGAACGGAAATAGCGTGGGAAGATCCCTGATACTCCTTAGGATTGACGTTTTTTCAGCGAGGCTATCACTGTGTAAACACTTAAATTTATTTAAGCAATGAATTTTCTAGACCGCGATCGCGTTTTGACCTGGCTCTACGACCATCTGCCCCAGCGGCGCGTTGATCATATTCTGCGGGTTGAACAAGTGGCGGAGGATCTTGCCCTTGTCCATGGTGTTGACCCCGAAAAATCTCGACAAGCTGGCTTACTCCACGATTTGGCTAAATTCTATCCGCCGGATACACTTCTGTCCACGGCCCGCCAACAGGGTCATCGAATCCATCCAGTAGAGCAGGCCCATCCCCATCTGCTCCATGCCTGGGTGAGTGCGGTGGAGGCCAACCGACTTTTCGGGGTTGAGAGTCCCGAGATTCTGGCCGCCATTCGTAATCACACCCTAGGCTGTCCAGGGATGGATGCCCTCAGTGGCATCATTTTTCTGGCAGATGCCCTCGAGCCTGGTCGTGGAGAGGGGGCCAAGCTGAATCAGATCCGGGCCTGGAGTCAGCAAAACTGGCATAAAGCGGTTTGGAAAACCTGCGACCATACCCTTAAGCAGCTCCTTAAGGCAGGTCAAATGATTCATCCGCAGATGCTAGAGACGCGGAACTGGGCCATGGCTCAGGCAAAGCTAAAAAAAGACGATAAGCTAGAGTCACTGGATCGACTCTAGGGTGACCCTGAAACGAGAGGTCAGGAGGGGTGCGCGCTCTTGCGCCTGTCTCGCTTGCCAGAGGTGGAGCCTAGGTCCTGATGAACCACGCTAAACCTGACTGTGGAATGCAATTGATTGAACCAGAGACGGATACGACTCAAGCCCTAGCCTATGCATTAGCTGAAGCCGCTGATGACCGTAAAGCAGCGGATATTGTGCTGTTCAAAATGGGAGAGGTCACCTACATTACAGACTATTTTGTGATTGTGACCGGGTTCTCCCGCACTCAGGTCAAGGCAATTGCCGATGCCATGGAGGCCCATGTCTTAGGTCGGCTGAATGTGCGACCGCTTCGGAAGGAAGGAGAGACGGACGGAAGCTGGATTGTGCTGGATTACGGCGATGTCATTGCCCATATTATGCTTCCTGAACAGCGTGAGTTTTATAACTTAGAGGCTTTCTGGGGACACGCCCAGCGGCTAGATCCGACGGCAGCTCCGCAGTAGCGCCAGGAAGAGGAGGGGGAATCCGAATCCTGCAAGTGGCTCCCAGAATATTGTCTGCGGCCTCCAATGCAGGGAGATCAAGCCCTCCGTGGCCAAGCCCCAACAGGAGGCCAGTGCAGTCGGCTAGTTGTCTGGCAGTTCGCCCTTTTTCAGTAGGGGATTTACAAATTCATTGAGACCTTCGCCCAGTAAGGAAAGCCCCACAACCATAAGGGTCATGGCCATTCCAGGGAAAAAAGCGGTCCACCAGATGCCCGTGGGTAGCTCCTTGAGGGCCTCACTCAGGTCAAAGCCCCATTCCGGAACTTCCTGGGGCAAGCCAAGTCCCAAAAAGCCGAGTCCGGCCAGGGTCAAGATTGCATCGGCTGCATTTAAGGTAAACAGCACCGGAACGCTCTGCACCACATTTCCGAATAAGTAGCGAGTTAACACTCGCCAGGGGGATGCCCCCAGGGCCTGGGCCGCTTCAATAAACACTTCGGTTTTGACACTGACGGTGTGATTGCGCACGACGCGGTAATACTGGGGAATATAGGCCACGCTCAAGGCAATTGCGGCGTTGAGAATGCCAGGATCGCTGATGATCAAGCTCAGGCCTGAGAGGGTTTGTCCCTTGAGAATATAGGCAATTGCAATGGCCAGCAGCAGGCCCGGCAGCGTGTAGGTGGTGTCCATGACGAACAGCAACACCCGATCGGTGGGTCCCCCAAAATAGCCACTCAGCATTCCCAAGGGCACCCCAATCAACAGGCTGAACAGCGTGGCAATCACCACCACCTGGAGAGCAACCTGGGTGCCAAAAACCGTGCGGCTGAGGACGTCGTAGCCTTCATCGTCGGTGCCAAACCAATGCTCCCACGAGGGCGGAGTGCTCAGGGGATTGTCAAGGCGCAGGCTCGCATTTTGGGGATCTTGCAACCACCCCCACTGGGCAAAAAGCGGAGCAAGACAGGCGATCGCGATATAAAACAGCGTAATCACTAAACCAATGAAGGTCAGTCTCAACGACAAACTGGACCGCTGCCAGAACTTGAAAACACGAACGCTGGGCAAAGAGGAAGAGGTCATGGGGGCTGTGATCAGGCATCCAGGGCAATCTAAACTCCCTGATTATTCCATCAAAAACTCCCCATGGGTACTCCTGCCCTTGCCCCCTCGAGACCTTGAGTACAGTTCATGGCAGCAGGGACCGCCAGATTGCAGCGCTAGGAGAATCCAACCCCGGTGATCGAACCTGATCGCAGTGAGAGGCCGGGATCACCAGGGAATTAACCCGCCTATGATAAGCTTTACGATTATTAACGGATAGCAAAAAAATATTTTGTTTAGCCTCAAAATTAACCCGATTGGCAGTTTTTGTGCATCTTAAGCTGTAGATAGGCTAACAAGCAGGAAACATTCCCAGATCAACCCCGAGAACTTGTCATCTAACAGATTTCAGGTACAATCTGACAGAATATTTTTTGTGTGGACGCTAAAGTGTAGGAGCCCCCGAAAACTTCCATGACTACCCAACTTTCTCCTGAAAAGCTCTCAAAATCCTTTCAGAATGCCCAAAAAAAGCCTGTTCTCCACATTTGGGGGCGTGCCTCCTTGGAGGGGCAAGTTAAGGTGAGCGGCGCCAAGAATTCCGCCCTTGTCCTCATGACGGGAGCCCTGTTAGCCGCAGATACCTGTCGGTTAACCAATGTTCCAGAACTGGCTGACATTGAGGCCATGGGACAGATTTTGGAGGCCTTGGGAGTCAAGCTCAAAATTCAGGGAGAGTCATTGGAAATTGATGCCACCCACATTACGGAAACAGAAGCCCCCTATGAGCTGGTGAGCCAACTGCGCGCCAGCTTTTTTGCACTCGGTCCCCTGTTAGCTCGTACCGGGGTGGCTAAAATGCCGCTACCGGGGGGGTGTGCCATTGGGGCAAGACCAGTGGACCTACATGTTCGGGGTCTTCAGCAGATGGGAGCTGATATTCTGATTGAGCATGGCGTCGTTAACGCCTATGCACGCCAGTTAAAGGGGGCTAAGATTTATCTGGACTATCCGAGCGTGGGCGCTACGGAAACCTTGATGATGGCGGCAACCCTTGCCGAAGGCGAGACGATCCTGGAAAATGCCGCTCAGGAGCCGGAGGTGGTGGATCTGGCCAATTTCTGTCGATCCATGGGCGCCCGCATTTCTGGCGCAGGCACCAATAAGATTATCATTCAGGGGGTTCAATCTCTCCATGGAACCGACTATTCCATTGTTCCAGATCGCATTGAGGCAGGAACTTTTCTGGTGGCTGGAGCGATTACCCATTCGGAACTCTCGGTCTTTCCTGTGGTTCCGGACGATATGACTGCGGTGATTGCCAAGCTGCGCGATATCGGGGCTCAAGTGGTTCAAGATGCTCCCGATCGCCTGCGACTGATTCCGGGAATGATCCATCGCGGCACTGAGATTGAAACCCTCCCCCACCCAGGCTTCCCCACTGATATGCAGGCACTATTTATGGCCCTGTTGACCCTTTGCGAGGGCAGCAGCCTGGTGACAGAAACAGTCTATGAAAACCGCCTGGGCCATGTGCCGGAGTTGGTGCGAATGGGCGCCAACATTAAGGTCAAGGGCAACCATGCCGCCATTCAGGGCGTCCCCTTTCTCTCAGCAGCACCCGTCACGGGCACCGATTTGCGCGCTAGTGCGGCCATGGTTGTGGCTGCCCTGGCGGCAGAGGGTAAAACCGTGGTCCAGGGTCTTCACCATTTGGATCGGGGGTATGCCAACATTGAGGCCAAGCTGCGGGGATTGGGGGCGAAAATCGAGCGGGTTTATGTCCCGGCATAGCCGCCGCTGCCCCCTGCTGTTCCTCTTCTGGTTGCATCCATAGCGCCATAACAGCCCATTTGCCGCTGCCTTAAAAAGGCAGCGGTTTTGCAGTTTGGGCCGGACTATCAGGTTTTATACCCTGCGGAAACAAGCTCGGAAAGCGGGCCAGCGTGTAGATCACAAAGAGCTTTCTGGCTCTAGATCTTCAAGGGCTTGCAGGCCGCGAGGATCTCCTAGTTTAAGCAGGGCTGCCTTAGCATCTTCTTGCACCCCCAGATCTCGATCCTTGAGGGCTGCAATGAGGACTTTCAAACCTAGCTGGTAGGTGTCACTGACAGGAATGGCCTGGCAAAGCTGCCCTAAGGACCAGGCGCAATTGCTCCGGACAGCAGCCATGGGGTCTTGCTCCAGGGAACTGGCCAGAGCTGGAACAGTGACGCAGGAATAAGCTTCTGCTTCCACCAACCCCACCTGTCCCAGGGAACTGGCCGCCCACAACCTCACGGCTGTAATATCAGTCATCAGTGCTGCAATCAGGGGCCGAATTGCCTGGGGATCGCTACAGTTCCCCAAAGCCCACACCACTCCCTTGCGCACGTAGCCATTCCAGTCCTGGTTCAGTTGATCAATCAAGGGTTGCACCGCCCTTGGGCCAGGGTTCCGACCCAGGGCATAGGCTGCACTAACCCGCACAAGAGGACATTCGTTGCTCAAGAGCTCAATCAAGGGCGCCGTGGCGCGGGGGTCCTTGACCTCACAAAAAGCGCGGATTGCAATCATCCGCTGGGTTTTATCGGATGACGCCAGCAACCCTAATAGCTCCTCGACATCCGGTCCGGCCTCTTCCTCAGGGGGGTCCGTGACCGGAGGCAGCTTGTCCAACGGGCTTTCGAGCGCCTCGTCTGAATCGAGTAAACTTAATTCGTCTTCATCATACATAGCAATCACTTTACAGGACGGCTTTACTAAAAGTCGATGGGCCAGGTTGACTTGCACGGATTCGACCTGACCGGCTTCTCAAATGCTCTAGCGCTGCAGGTTTACGCCTACCACAGTGGCCCCAGGGACAGCGCTGCTGATCCCTGGACTCCGGGTTGCCACTCTGGTCAGCCCGCCCCGTTCTCCGAGGATAGGGAGACGCAGGGAACTGTGGCACCCACAGAACAGGGAACTGCTAGATCCCGAACTCCCGCGGATCCTTAGCGGGTGGCGCGATTGGTGCTTTGGCGCTCCACGTCCCTGGCTCGCTTGCCTCGCCAAAAGAATCGTAGGGGAGTGCCGATAAAACCTAGGGACTTGCGAAACTGACGCTCAATGTAGCGACGATAGTTGTCCTTAAACAAGGCTGGGTCGTTGACAAATAGGGCAATCGACGGGGGCTGGCTGCTCACTTGCGTCCCGTAGTAAATTTTGCCCTGGCGTCCCTGGCGGGTGGTGGGCGGTGTGTGCCAACTGACGGCATCTTCTAGCACTTCGTTGATGACGGAGGTGGACACGCGCCGCTGATGCTGGGTGACTGCCATATCCACTAAATCAATGATTTTTTGAACCCGCTGACCCGTTTTGGCGCTCGTAAAAATAATTTGTGCCCAGTCAATGAACTGCAGGCGCGCCATCAGCTCCTGCTCCACCTCATAGATGGTGTAGTTATCTTTTTCGATCGCGTCCCATTTGTTGGCCACCACCACGCAGGCGCGACCTTCCTCGGCAATGCGCCCCGCCAGCTTTTGATCTTGCTCCGTTACCCCGTCGCAAACGTCCACGACCAAAAGCACCACGTCGGCACGGCGAATGGCCTTGAACGCGCGGTTAATTCCAAAAAATTCCGGGCCGTAGTCCACATGCTTTTTCTTGCGGATTCCAGCAGTGTCAATTAAGCGGTAGCGATTGCCATTGCGCGTCACCACCATATCAATGGAATCGCGGGTGGTGCCAGAGATGGGACTCACAATGGAGCGATCGCTTCCTACAAACGCATTGAGCAAGCTAGATTTCCCCACGTTTGGGCGACCCACAATGGCAACTCGTGTTTCCTGATCCGGCTCGTGGTCATCGGCTGGCGGGAGATAGGTGATCACCTCATCGAGGAGTTCTCCGGTGCCTGAACCGTGAATGCCAGATACGGGGTAGGGTTGCCCCATTCCCAACTCCCAAAATTGGGTGGAGAGAGTCAGCCCCTGCTCTGGAGATTCGCATTTATTCACCGCCAGCAAGATGGGGGTTTCGTTTTTGCGCAACCACTGGGCCACCTCTCGATCTGCGGGGGTAGGGCCTGTTTGGCCGTCCACCACCAGAATGGCCAGGCTAGCCTCGGATAAAGCCGACATTACCTGCTGACGAATGTGGGGCAGAAATTCAGAATCATCGTCAAATACTAGCCCTCCCGTATCCACGACCAAGAACTCGCGATCTTCCCAAAAAGCCGGTCGATAGGTGCGATCGCGGGTAACCCCAGGCGCATCATGCACAATGGCATCGGTGAGTCCCGTTAAGCGATTCACAAGGGTGGACTTGCCGACATTGGGACGGCCGACAATCGCAACAATGGGTAAACCCATGACTTTACCTGCAGAGACTTAATAAAAATATGTTGTGAGGATGCAGTTTGAACCGAAATTCCGGGGTAGAATCTATTGCGCTAGCATATAGATTCTCAACATCAACTGAATAAAAGGTCTGTGGCTCCAAATAAAAAGTATAAACAAGATCTACCGAATATCAATGAGCGGATTCGCTTTCCCAAAGTTCGAGTGATTGATGCGGATGGAACCCAGTTAGGCATTATGTCTCCCCAGGAAGCAAGGGGAATTGCCGAGGACAAGGGGCTGGACTTGGTTCTAGTGAGCGATAAAGCCGATCCACCGGTCTGTCGCGTGATGGACTACGGCAAGTATAAGTTTGAACAGGAAAAAAAGGCCCGCGAGGCCAAGAAAAAGCAGCATACCGCTGACGTCAAAGAAGTAAAGATGCGCTACAAGATTGACGATCACGACTACAATGTGCGCGTCAATCACGCCGCCCGATTTCTAAAATCAGGCGACAAGGTCAAGGCAACAGTTAACTTTCGAGGCCGAGAAATACAGCACTCTCACCTAGCCGAGAAGCTCCTCCGGCGCATGGCCGAGGATCTAGATGAGTATGCAGAGATCCAGCAGGCTCCCAAGCGGGAGGGCAGAAATATGATTATGTTTCTCTCTCCGAAGAAGTCCTAGGGCCCCCGTCTCGCTGGCTGTAGGGCAGGGATAGGTTACGGGAGAGCAAGGGACTGCTGAACCTGAGGGAGCATCACGGTGAAGGTGCTGCCGACTCCGGGGGTGGAGATCACCTGAATGGTACCCTGATGGGCCTCCACAATATACCTGGAGACATGGAGGCCTAGGCCACTCCCACAGGCACTGTGTCCTCCAGTTTTAAAGCGCTCAAATAGGTCTGCCTGGATTGGCTGAGGAATTCCAATGCCGGTATCCGCCACCTGAATTTCAACCGCTGGAGCATCAGGATATTGGGCCCCTTGGGGATGCCGCAGCACCTGAACCCTAATCTCTCCCTGAGAGGTGAACTTAATGGCATTGCCCAGTAAGTTGGTAAGCAATCGCCGGATTTCTAAGCGATCGCCAGTCAATTTAAGGGGTTCGGACTGTATGCTGCAGGAAATTTCCAAGCCCTTGCGTTCACATAGCGGCGTCAGTTCTTGCATGACGCCGCGGATCACCTGCCCCAGATCGAGAGAGGTAAACTCCAGGGGATACAGTCCGGATTCAAACCGATACACCTGGAGCAGATTATTCACCAGATCAAGCAGATTTTGGTTGCTTGAAGCCATGGTGGCCAGAATTTCTTGTAAATCGGGGGATAGGGGACCAAACCCCTCCTCCAGGATCAGCTCCAGCATGCGATCGGCTGCCACTAGCGGTGTGCGCAGATCGTGGGTGAGACGGGAGACAAAGTCTTCCCGCTGGCGAGCAATGCGATCGCGCTCATCCATGGTGTGTTTAAGCCGCAGGAGCGAGCGGACCCGAGCGAGAAGTTCTGCCACCTCCACAGGCTTTCGAATAAAATCGTCAGCTCCCACATCTAAGCCCATCACAGCGCTTGGCGTGTCATGGGCCGTGATCAACAGAATGGGGAAAATGGGCAATTCAGAATCTTGGCGAATTTTCTGGGTGATTTCGTAGCCATCCATATGGGGCATCATCACGTCCAAAATCAGCAAGTCTGGCGGATTTTGCTTGATCTGCTCCAAGGCAGTAAACCCATTGTCCTCCACTTGGATTTCGTATCCCTCGTCAATCAAAATGGCCTGAATGAGGAAGGAGTTATCTGGCAGATCATCCACGACCAGGACCCGACTCGTTTGGTTTTGCAGGACGGCAGAAAAAGGGGGCATGATCACTCGAGGGCGTTGAATCCCCGCGGTGGGCAGCGTCGGAACTATACCCGTCTCGCGCAAGGAAGGTAGAGCAGCATAAATCAGAGAATCTTAGCCCCCAATAGTATAGAGAGCTAAATTCAATCGCGATGTTTATTAAAACACAGATTGCCCTGGCAATCGCGGTCCAACAGGGCCCTGGCCCTCTGCTCTTGCTACCAGGGAATCGGACTGCCGTCCCAAGCAAAGAACTGACCGCTATGGGTTCCATCTAATCGCTCCAATACCTGCCAAAGCTGACGGACGGTGCGATCAACGCTGAAGAGTTTTTCCGGGGGGACATTGCGCTGAAACGGTTGGGAGAGTTTGGTGTCGGTGGTGCCTGGGTGCAGGCTGACCACAATGGTTTGGGGACTTTTGCGCCCATATTCAATGGCGGCGCTGCGCACGAACATATTTAGGGCGGCCTTGGAGGCTCGATAGCCATACCACCCTCCCAGATGGTTATCTTCTATGCTGCCGACCCGCGCAGAAATAAAGCCGAGAATGCTGCGATCGCGGTGACGGAGTAACGGCAGCGCGTATTTTGCCAGGAGGATGCCGCCAATGCTGTTGATCTGAAAATAAGCCTGTAACGCCTGTGCATTAACCTGCTGAAGGCTTTTTTCGGGGGAGAGGTGAGGGCCATGCAAAATGCCCACACAGTAAAGAATTAGGTGTAGATGGGGGGTTTGGGCCTGGATTGTGCCGAGTGCCTGCCCCAGGGAAGATTCCTCAAGCACATCTAGAGGCAACACTTGCAGGCGTGCAGGATGTATCGCTTGCAGCTGTAATAAGTCCTGGGCCGTGTCTAGATGGCGATAGGTGGCATAGAGAGTTTTGACTTGGGGATGGGAGAGGCAGTGGTGGACAAAGCCCAGACCAATTCCGCTGGTCCCCCCCACAATGAGAACATTCATGCGGCTTTGAACCTCGCGGTAAAACCCTCCCATTGTGGCCTAGGATAATCGGCATGTGTTACCCCCATGTTGCCGCGGCCCCACTCTAAATCCGGGATAGATTGAGTGCATTTTTGTCCGAGAATATATTCCCTTGATTCGACTCGTTTCCTGAAGCTGATCAGTCTCGCTTTGAATGAAAATTGCCGCGATGCTTGCGGGCCTCCATGGCTCGCTCCAAGAGGGTTAACATCCCTGGCGACTCCTCTTGGATGGTGAGCAAGAGCTGTTCTCCCAGGAGCAGATCTGCATCTCCCGGATCGTACCCCGTGGCCATGACTTCTTGTAGCCGAGGCAAGGCCCAGTCAGCCACCATCTCCACTAGGCCATCAAAACAGCGATCAAACTGCTGCTCCGTGAGGGTTGAATCCTCCAGGGGAAATTCGATAATGGCCCGGATTTCGCCATCGGACGGATCGTATTCCCACTGCAGCATTTTGGTTTCCCAGGAGATGATCAGCATCGTTTGTAAGATGGCCATCTTATGGGGATGGGTTTGAACTCCCCCCACCACCTGGGGCACAAAGACCTTAAAAAATTGTCCCTCTTCCTCTAGCTTGACCACTACGGTCAAGGGTTGCGGATCGTCGGTGGGAACGCGAACGACAACCAGAAAGCGTTCAGGACGCAGATCGTAGGAGAGCTGGCGGTGATCCAAGTAGGTCGCAATCTGCTCCAGTGTTGCCCCCATTGATTCATTGAGTCCTTGATATCTCGGTAGACACCAATATTATCAGCTCCCATAGGGCATGAATTACCGCTGATTTAGCCGATTGCATTGAGCCTTTTGGCGCTAAATCAGCGGTTTGATGGGCCCATCGGCTCCGGCTGAACGGATGCCCCACTAACGAACAATGTCAAGCCGCACTGGTGCTACACCACTGCTGACAACGCCAAGGGCCTGAGCCGCTCCCATGGATAAATCAATCACGCGGTCATGAATAAAGGGGCCTCGATCGTTAACCGTCACGGTGACTGCTCGACCGTTGTTGAGATTGGTCACGCGCACCTGGGTCCCAAACGGCAATGTTCGGTGAGCTGCCGTTAGAGCATACTGGTTGAACCGCGCTCCGCTGGCCGTGAGATTGCCGTGGAATCCAGGACCATACCACGAGGCCCAGCCACTTTGATATTGAGCGGCATTGACCGCTTGCACAGCCGCTGGTTTAGGGGGCACAGGACGACCCGTAATCTCACGCAAGGGGGAAGCCTCTCCCAGCTGACGACGGAGCAAGTTGGTCATCTGAAGCGCATCTTCACCCCGATCTCCAGTAGCCTTAGGCAGAGTCACTTGATCCGACAGGGCTAGAATCGGCTGATTCTGGGCGTGAATCACGTAGGTTTGCTGATCTTTATCCCACTTAACCCCAATTTGACCCGCATCAAACTCCGATTGGCTCATTTGGTTCACCAAGTTCGCAAACTGAGTGGCCCGGGCCATGGGCGCGTCGGCGTCATTGGTTGACTGGCTGGCCTTTGACCCACCTTGACCGAGGAAGGTGGCGACCGGAATCTTAGAGACATACACCGTAACCGCAGCCTTCCCCTCTAGTTCATGGGCAAATACGGTGGCCACGGGATTGAGCTGGATCGCGGCAGCAGCCTCGACTGCCGCCGCAGGATTGTCCTCAGACCGGATTCTGCCCACCTTGGTGACAGCCGGTTGCGCACTGGCATCCTTTGAAGGGCTGAATAATGCCTCTGCTTGGCTTCGGGCTTCAGCGGGGGAGATCGACTCAGGAGCGGTATGACCGACGGACAACCCTCCAATGACAGACACGATCAGGGCACTGGCTAGGCTAGGCAAAACAATTTTGTTCATAAAAAAATCGCTTTGAACGCGACGATCAAAAATTTCAAGATTTCAGGACACATCCTCACCAGATGGAAATGAAGCTGACAACACCCTGGTTTCAAATCTTCAACAAACTATCACGCTCTCCCTGTGGACAGCACAGTATTTCTACCTAGTGGATCCCCTTTTCCTAACTGGATCCCAGTTTTTAAGAAAAATAATTTTTGAGCAAAAAAAATAAATTCCAGTCCAGTTGTTCGCTCAAGCACCAAGGAGAGAGAACTGTATAGATTAGAAAAAATTATGACTTTAGGAGGAACTGATATGATTTTCCAGGGGATGAAGGGAAGATTTTGCCTCCAAGGGTTGGCACCGTGACAGGGGATGGGGTCCTTGGGCCACCGGAATCCGTGCATCTACGGTTTAGGAGCAGACTGACAGCCCTGGCTGGCCTACTGGTGTTTGCCCAATGCTTCCATCGGTCCCTGGATAGCCCCTTGTAGAAATTGCACCACGTAGGGATTATCGGTAGTTTCTAAGTCCGCCACGGTACCGCGCCAATGAACCTTCCCCTGGTAAAACAGCACCAGCCGCTGACCCGTTCGCCGGATAGTGCTGTGCTGATGGGTCACAATGGCATAGGTTTCGCAGCCAGAGGACTTTTGTAGTTCAACAATCAAATCTTCGATAACCGTGGATGCCACGGGGTCTAAGCCGGCGGTGGGCTCATCGTAGAGCAGAATTTGGGGATCATCATCGGCATCCTCAGGATCATCAAGGATGGCTCGTGCAAAGCTAACCCGCTTGCGCATTCCCCCCGAGAGGGCATCGGGATAAAGATGACCAATGCCAGGCAGTCCAACCAAGTCTAGTTTTTCTTCCACCAGTTCATAGATTCTTTTCCGGGAGAGCCGGGAGTGCTGAAGTAGAAAAAAACCAACATTCTCAGCCACGGTTAGGGAGTCGAACAGCGCTGCCTGTTGAAAAACCATACTCATTCGGATAGGGCGAGTGACTTCATCTTCCGCACCTTCCCAGCGATCTCCCCGAATCCAAATTTCGCCATCATCGGGCTTGAGTAGCCCTGCAATAATGCGCAGAATAGTCGATTTTCCAGTGCCGGATGGCCCCAAAATAATGAGCGATTCCCCCTGATAGATGGCTAGGTCTATCCCATCTAGGACCACATTTTCGCCAAAGGCTTTACGAATTCCTTTGAGTTCAATCAGGGGCTGACGCACCAGCGCTGAAGGAGTAGAGTCATCCATGGCGATCGATCACTAGAGAAGGCACAACTGACGCACTGAACTCACATTGAGGTCGTCTCAGCAAACCACCTTCTCAGGAAAAGCACGGTAGAATTGTTATAAATATTTACAAATCTACTACTGTCACGGTTTAAATTCGTTGACTTTGAATCCGCTGATTTTTCGCTGATCATTTTGATCGTTTCAGTCCCCCTAGACGTTTCACTGTTATGGTTTCAGCTGCTTCTGTCTCAATCGAGCCATCCTCAATCGGGCCATCCACCTCAACCCTGGATCGAACAACCCGTGAGGTGCCAGCCGGGGGCGCGGATCCAGCCCGGTTTGACTGGAAGGAGGTCTGGTATCCCGTCGCCTACATCGAAGATTTAGATTCCTCCCAACTGACGTCCTTCACGCTTTTGGAAGAGGATTTGGTGATTTGGTGGGACACCCATGGGGGTCAGTGGCGAGTCTTTCGAGATCAATGCCCCCATCGGCTAGCACCGCTGTCCCAGGGACGAGTCAATGAGTCGGGGCATTTGGAATGTCCCTACCACGGTTGGGCCTTTAATGGATCTGGCCACTGCGAGCAAATTCCCCAGCAAACGGAAGGGCAACGGGGGGCGGATTCTCCCCGAGCCTGTGTGCGATCGCTACCGGTGTCCGTGGCGCAGGGCCTGTTATTTGTTTACCCCGGATCCCCAGAGCATGCCCCTCAAGTTGCGGTGCCTACGGTTGAACCCCTTGCGGCCGATTCAGAGGACTGGGTCTGCCTCAATACCTTTCGAGATCTGCCCTACGATGCTCTCACCCTCTTGGAGAATGTATTAGATGCCAGCCACGTGCCGTTCACCCATCATCGGTCCGTGGGCAATCGCAGCAACGCTGGGCCGGTGGAACTCGAGCTGCTGCAGGCCGACCGCCAGGGATTTACGGGAACCTGGAAGGAAGGACCGCGCCGGGGCAAGCTGGGACAGCAGGATACCCGGTTTATCGCGCCGAACCTGATGTGGCATGATCTGACCTCAGAACAATTTGGCCGCACCATGACGGTGGTCTATGCCACGCCCATACGCAAGGGTGAATGTCGCTTATTTGCTCGCTTTCCCTTCCGATTTAAGGCAAAACTGCCTCGCTTCTTCCTGAGGGTAACGCCCCGCTGGTACTCCCATCTGGGCCAAAATGCGGTGCTGGAAGACGATCAACTCTTTCTGCATTACCAAGAACGCTATCTGGAGGCCGTGGGTGGGGGTGGAAAGCATGCGGCAAAGGCCTTTTTCCTGCCAACAAAGGCAGATCGGTTTGTCCTGGCTCTGCACCAATGGGTCGATGGCTTTGCCGCCGATCCCTTTCCAGGTCAGAGTTTGCCGCCTGTGCAGTCGCAGGAGCAGCTGCTGGACCGCTACCACTCTCACACAGAACACTGCGCAAGCTGTCGAACAGCTCTGGGGCGGATTCGGACCCTCAAGCAGGTTGCCTTAGCTGCGGGATTGATCAGTTTGGCCCTGACACCACTAATCGCGGCAACAGGACAGTTGACGGTACTTTCGGGCTCATGTATAACCCTGAGCACGATCTTCCTGGGCGCGATGGCTGGGGGATTAACTGCGCTAGAGTCGAAGTTCTTCCAGGGTCGGCGCATCCCGCCGCGCAATCAAGACTAGGACCCCTCTGCCGCCTGCAGTTCCTCTAGCTTTTGCCGGACCTGCTGAATATCTTGCCACATCTGCCATTTGGGACTTCCCACTGCCTTGGACGGATTGCGCAGTAGATAGGCGGGATGCAGAATAGGCATGCAAAGGTAGCCTTCCCAGGTTAGCCATTCCCCCCGGATTTTTGTGATGCCCTTCTTGATTCCTGTAATGCCGCGCACGGCCGTGGCTCCCGTCAGGAGAATAATCTTGGGGCTGACCAAGCGAATTTGCTCCAGCACGTAGGGTCGACAGGCGGCGCTTTCGTCCGGGGTAGGCGTTCGGTTTCCGGGGGGACGGCACTTCACAATGTTGCAAATGTAGACATCTCGCTCTGCCTCTAAATGGACCGCGGCCAGAATTTTCTCTAGCAGTTGCCCCGCTCGCCCCACAAAGGGAAGTCCAGTTTCGTCCTCAGTTTGACCCGGACCTTCCCCAATAATCATAATTGGAGCCTGGGGATTGCCGCGGCTAATCACCACGTTGGTGCGCGTTGCCGCCAGATCGCAGCGCTGACACTGGTTACAGTGCACGGCCATGTCTGCCAGGGACGCATAGGTTCCCACAGGGATAGGGGTAGAAGCACTCACGGGAATCAGATCCCGATTGATCTTGACCTCGGGGGCAGGAGCCTGGGTGACCCCCTGCAGATTGAACAGGTCAATTTGTTGGTCTTGGGACATGGATGATAAAAACGCTGACGTAAACAGGGGCGATCGCTGGGGCCTGATTATGACTCAATCAGGCGGGCTGCTTGCTTTAATTTACTGAATATCAAGGATGCCCAACTCCTTGAGCTTAGGATTGAACCGAAGTTTCTCCCGGAGGCCGCGATCGCTCAGCTGCCCTAAAATGTCAGCCTCAATGCGGCGAGCAATCTGCTTAGTCGCTCTTATCTTGCCGCGCTCGTCCAAATGCGACACCTCCAGGATTGCCTGCTCTGCAGAGGTCAGGCGTTCCTTCACCTGAATGGCCTCAATCCAACCAGATTGGGGATTGCTCTGGGAATAGGGCGATCGCCCTATCTCCTCCAACCAGGCTTGGACTTGAGCCTCTAGATCCCGCTTGCTAGGACGATCAATCATTGTTGCCTTCACCCAGTGGCAGGCCAGTGGCTGACGGACTAAATGTTGTTTCAGACTGACCCGTACATTGCGAGAATAGCCCAGATGCTGAGGGGATTGATGCTGGTCAAAAATGACATAGGCTCCAATTTTTTGATCCAGGGCCTGGGGCAAGTAACCCTGATCATCAATGTAAGGGAGATAGGCGAGGTCTTGCAGAGAAACGGTCATTGAGCTTATGCCACCTTCCAATAGCGCTGGATCCATCCCTTCCAATGTAACGGGGATTGCCCCCCAGCTTAAATTGACGAGGCTACCTGGCTTTCCCAGGGATCCAACGGCAGAAACATCGTCATAATTTCTCCCTGGGGTAAGGATTGGCGGACGGTCAGCTTACCCCCCAGAAAATTAAAAATTTGCTTTGTGGCCGGAAGACTCAGACTCAACCCCCCCGTCTCAGGCTGAAACATCAAAAGTTGCCCCACGGCCTTGAGCAGAGACTTGCCTTGATGCGCTGAACCACAGGGGGAAGCGTCAGGGGGTAAACAGGACCGCAGCTGTAATTTAAGCTGATCCCCCGCCAAGCTCACGAGCAGATAAATTTGGCTCCCCAGGGGTAAGGTATGGCTAAGACGCTCAATCAAGCCCGTTAAGACCTGATCCAGCATATTGGGATCTCGAATGGCAATGGCAGGTAGGTCCTCTGGAATATCCACTTGAAAATTTAGGGATCGATTTTCTAACAGTGTTTTCCAGCGATCTATTTTTTCCTCCAGGATCTGCTGCAAAGAGATGGAGGTAAGGGAGGTATCCAGGGAGGCGGCCGGTGAAGTGGTTAACTCAATCGCCCGAAAAAACAGGCTAAAGCGATCAATTTGATCGACGCATTCGCGCCGAATGGCTTCCAAGCGCTTGATCACCTCCGGGGGCAAATCTTTGCGGCGCAGCAGCAACCGAGTCAGGGTCTGAATGGTGGCCAGAGGCGTGCGCACTTCATGGGCGATCGCCTGCAAGAGCTCCAAATCCACCGATCCGGGATCGCCTGGGGATTTGGGCAAAGATCTCTGCGATCCCGTTCTTCCAGGCCACTGGCCGGGGGCAACCGATCCAGAGGCAAGGTCCTTGGGACTCCTCGCGCGCGCGGGGTCCATCTCCCCGCCCCGCCCCTGCCGCCTCAGGGGTAAAACAGCGGCGCGCCCCTCTAGATCAACCACCATCGAAGGCTCTTGAGTGAGCGTTGCCTGCTTTAAAATCCATTGGCTAAATTGCATGGGAATGCGGTAGTCGGGCGCCTGGGGGGGAAACCGTTCCAACCACTGCTGTAACGGGTGCAGCAAATTGGGGCGATGGGCACTGACCCGGCTGAGCAACACCGCCAGAACTTGATGGGCCGTTTCCGGTGCAAAGGAAAAAGCACAAAAATAAGTTCTACCGTCCGGGCTAGGGCTAAGGGTGGCGGTCCAAACAAAATCCGCCGTAAGAACCATGCAAAACTGTTCTAAAAGCAACCGGTCCCCACTGTCCAGGGGCACAGTGTAATCCAGGGCCGCATCCACTGGCATCTCCAGGGTGCTTGTGGGCAGCAAGGGACGGTGCAATGACCACTGTTTGGGCAGCCATAGACAGGTTTGAACGTGGGCAAGAATGGCTGGGTGGTGCAAAACCGGCGTAGGGCCGGACAAAACCAGTCCGCGGAAATTATCCACCGAGCTAGAAACCTCACTTGCCCGCGCCGAGGCGTAATCGTGCAGCCAAGGGGACAGGAATCGTCCCATGGCTGCGATGGCACAGCGCCAGGCACGGTGGGCTTCTTCACGACTCCGGTAGGAGGTTCCTGCTAAGCCAGGTTCACAGGTCGTAAATGCGTTTTGGATCGGCAGGAAACGCATTGGAATTCTTGAAGTGTGCAGGTCTAATCAAACCTTAGCGACTCGGACGGGCGTTTGAATAGGGTTTTATCCGAACCCTCTAAGCCGGGTTCCCTGGTCAGCCCTATCCCGTCGTCCGTTACGATTAAGATACATCAAGCCCCAATTCCTGCTTTGTCAGGGATGGCATGATATGCAAACTGTAACTGGAAGAGTCCTCAGAACCCCTATGCCTGTTCTTGCTGCGATCGCTGTGGTTGGTATTCTCATTGTTGTCCATGAACTAGGGCATTTCCTGGCAGCTCGTCTTCAAGGTATTATCGTCACCCGATTTGCAATTGGATTTGGCCCCGTTCTCTGGCGCTACCAGGGAAGGGTGACTGAATATTCCCTCCGCGCAATTCCTCTGGGTGGCTACGTGGCGTTTCCAGACGATGAACTAGAGGAAGATCTAAACTCCAGTGATCCAGGCCTGTTAAAGAATCGCCCCATTTTAGATCGAGCCATCGTCATGGTGGCTGGAGTGCTCGCCAACTTAATTTTTGCCTATTTACTGCTGATGACCCAGTTGGGAACAGTGGGCATCCCTGAGTTTCAACCTCAGCCTGGCGTCCAAATTCCCCAGCTAGTCAGTACCATGAGTTCCGCGGCCGGGGAGGCCGGTCTGCAGGCGATGGATGTTGTTATCCAGGTGAATGGTCAACCTTTGCCCCCTGGATCGGTGGGAATTGACCGGATGCAAGAGGCCATCCTTAGCAGTCAGGGGAGTCGCCTGGAGCTTTTGGTCCTCAGAGATCAAGAACAGCTTGAATTCAGCGTTGCACCCCAGATCGATGAAGACGGCATTCCCAGAATTGGGGTGCAGCTTGCCCCCAATGGACAGTTTATCTTTCACAAGGCTACCCATCTCACTCAGCTCATCAATCAGTCCAATCAAGAATTTGAGCGGATTTCTCGGCTGACGGTTCTTGGGTTTGCCCATCTCATTTCAAACTTTCAAGAGGCTGCCTCACAGCTTTCGGGACCCGTGGCGATTGTGGCCATGGGTGCCGACATTGCCAAATCAAACGCCGGGAATCTCTTACAATTTGCCGCACTGATCAGCATTAATCTGGCCTTTATCAACATCTTGCCCCTCCCAGCCCTGGACGGAGGGCAACTTCTCTTTCTAGCCTTCGAAGGCATTCGCGGCAAACCGCTGCCGGTGCAGTTCCAACAAGGGGTCATGCAAACGGGTCTATTTTTAATTATGGGGCTGGGGGTACTTTTAATTGTGCGCGATACTGCTAACTTGAGTTGGGTCCAACAGCTCATGCAGTAGCGCCTCAAAGGAGCGCGGTAGTTGACCATGTCCCAAACACGCCTGGCTCCCCAGCGGAAACGTGCCTTAGAAATCTTACGGCGGCTGCACATCGCTTACCCCGATGCAACTTGTACTCTGAATTACGAGACTCCAGTACAGTTGCTGGTGGCCACGATTTTGTCTGCCCAATGCACCGATGATCGCGTGAATCTGGTGACGCCGCCCCTGTTTTCCCGCTTCCCGGACGCCCCCTCCTTAGCCGCCGCTGAACGGGAGGAAATTGAGCGCTTAATTCAGTCAACGGGCTTCTACAGAAATAAGGCCAAGCATATCCAGGGCGCTTGTCAAAAAATTGTGCAGGATTTTGGGGGCCAGGTGCCCCACACCATGGACGCCTTATTGACACTGCCAGGCGTTGCCAGAAAGACTGCCAATGTGGTGCTGGCTAATGCCTTCGGGATCAACAGGGGCGTTACCGTTGACACCCATGTCAAACGCTTATCCAAGCGCTTGGGGCTGACCCGGCATGAGGATCCAGTCAAGGTGGAGCAAGACTTAATGCCTTTGCTTCCACAACCAGAGTGGGAAAATTGGTCTATTCGCCTTATTTATCACGGCCGCGCAGTTTGTCCAGCCCGTCGTCCCCGCTGTGAAAGCTGTTGCTTGGCTGATGTCTGTGCGTCGGCGGGAAAAGTGGTGTCAACGGCAGTGACCGGGCGCCAGCGTCCCAGAAAAAAGTCACCGAAATCAGCAAAAGTTTAGTAGGATAGGGAATGCTGTCAAATTAGGCTTTTTATCCCATCCATGGCTAAGGTTAGCATGATTCAGCGTGAACGCAAGCGAGAAAAGCTTGTGGAGAAATACGCTGAGAAACGTCAGGCAATTAAACAACAAATTGCTCAGGCCACCTCTCAACAGGAAAAAATGGAGCTACATCGAAAGTTGCAACAGCTCCCCCGCAACAGTGCCCCGACTCGTCTTCGCAATCGCTGCTGGGTTACAGGTCGATCTCGCGGCTATTTTCGAGACTTTGGTCTGTCGCGACATGTGCTGCGAGAAATGGCCCATGAGGGTCTGCTTCCTGGCGTCACCAAATCCAGCTGGTAATTGCTCATCGGGTAATTGCCCAGCGGAGAATTGCAAAAATGCAATGTTGGGCAAGCCCTCCAGCGAGGACTTGCCCAACTGATCCTGAGAATCTATACCCTGAGGATCCGTGCCGGGTTCGTAGGGTTCCTAGCCCATTCCGCAGCAGGTATCAATGCCCAGGCTAGAGAGCAAAAGATCGCTAACGGCATTGGCGACCGCAAACTCGCTGTAAAAGCTTTTAGAGAAGTCAAACGCCTGCATTTCGCTCACAATGGCGATCACCAAAGAGCCAATATCATTTTCTCCCTCTAGGCGCTGGCGAAAATAAACCTGCGCGGCTCGCTGTGCAATCGTTGCATTGACGGGCTCCGGCAAATATTCTTGATCCAGCCACTCCCTTAACTGTTGACAAAGCCAAGCTGACTCCTGCTGCGGAGATTGGCAAGGGGGCAACTGAATCGATTGAATGTATTCACCCTCTGACATCGACTTTGTGACTCCTAGGATCCCTGGGGGCGCCCCTTCGCGGAAACTACCTGCCCCTCAGAGAGATTTTGCTGGGGAACTGCGGCCGCCGAATGGGTGTTAATATGGCGGCGACCATTTTGGATCACCTTAATCATGGCGCTCAGGTTGTGCTCAAGTTCGCCCAGGACACTATCGGCATAGCGATCGGACTCGCGGTGAATTTGCTCACATTCCATCCGGGCCGATTTGCGGAGTGAGTCGACTTCCTGCTGAGTTTGGCGGCGCACTCTCTCAATTTCCGAGAAGTTCTGACGACGGATCTGATCAACCTCGTCCTGGACCTGTTTCCGAAGCTCCTGCGCCTCAATTTCTGCCTGTTTAATGATGGTCAGCTCATCGGCAATCTGGGCAGCCCGGCGTTCTGCCTGCTGAATAATCTCCTGGGCCTTTTGCCGGGCATCATTGAGAATATCCTCGCGCCGCTCCAGTAGGGTCTCGGCATCCTTAATGCAGTCTGGAATGCTGCGTTCAATGGTCAACAACTGAGTCAGTAGCTGGTCATCATCAATGATGGTGCGACTGGTCATCGGCAGCTTGAATCCCTCGAGGACAATAATCTCCTCAAGCCGCTGTAGCTGCTGCTGTAACTCCAAGCCTTGTTGGTGAGTCGTTTGAGTTTTACCTTTCACAGAAGATTTCTTGGGCACGCTGGTGGTGGAGGAGTCTTGTCGTAACATTTTTCTAACTCAGTGGCAACGTTACTGGGAACTAGATGAGAAATTGAACCGCCAAACTTGGCAATTTCTTTGACAAGGCTACTGCTCAGAAAACTGTGCTCATTGGAGGTGGCCAAAAAGACAGTTTCAATGGAGTCGGCTAAGCTCTTATTGGTGTGGGCCATTTGTAGTTCATATTCGAAATCTGAAAGAACTCGGAGGCCCCGCAGTAGAACCTTTGCCTGCTTTCGCTGGGCATAGGTTACGGTCAAAGACTCGAAATGATCGATTTCAACGTTATTCAGATGCTGCGTACAGGCCTTAATTTGGGCGATACGCTGTGGAACCGAGAATAACGGCTGTTTGCTAGGATTGCGGGAAATTGCCACGATAACGTGCTCAAAAAGCTGACAGCCTCGTTCAATAATATCGAGGTGTCCCAGGGTAATGGGATCGAAGCTTCCTGGATAAATCGCAATCATAGGTTCGCATTCTCATGCACGAGATTATAGTCCATGAATCTGATTTCGTAACTACCCTAAAGAATTTCTTGTCAAAATTCTTGCTGGCGTGGCGGGAAAAAGGTCTGGAATGAGGTTTTTCGCCCTAGAGAAGGGGAGGGTCTTTCCCCTCGTGAGTCACGGTTTTGAGGAGGGGAAAGGCAATTACATCTCGAATACTGGGGGCATCGGTTAACAACATAACCAGGCGATCGATGCCGATCCCTAATCCACCGGTGGGGGGCATACCATATTCCAGCGCGGTGAGAAAGTCTTCGTCAACGCCATGGGCTTCTAGGTCGCCGGCTACCTTTTTGGCCGCCTGTGCTTCCAGTCGTTGACGCTGGTCGAGGGGATCGGTCAGCTCTGAAAAACTATTGGCGGTTTCGCGGCCCACAATAAACAGCTCAAAACGCTCGACTAGCGAGGGTTGATCCCGATGGGGTTTCGCCAAGGGCGAGATTTCCACGGGGTAGTCCATCACAAAGGTAGGCTGGATCAAGGTGGCTTCGACCTTTTGCTCAAAGACCTCATTCAATAGCTGGCCAATGCTTTGACAATCGGCAATCTCGGTGATCCCCGCCGACTCTGCGGCCGCGATCGCCTCTTGGAGATGGGTAAAGCGTTGGAAGTCTAGTCCGGTTTTTTCCTGGACCAGATCGTGCATGGTGACGCGACGCCAGGGCGGTGTCAGATCAATGGTCTCTCCCTGATAAGGCACCACAAGACTCTCCAGAACCGAGTTGGCCGATTCCACCACCAGCGCTTCGGTCAAGTCCATCATGTCGTAGTAGTCCGCATAGGCCTGGTAAATTTCAATGGTGGTAAATTCCGGGTTATGGCGGGTGGAGATTCCCTCATTTCGAAAAATTCGCCCCAGTTCAAAGACCTTTTCAAATCCCCCCACAATCAGCCGCTTCAGATGGAGTTCTGTGGCAATGCGCAGATAAAGCTCGCGATCCAGCGTGTTGTGGTAGGTGATGAAGGGGCGTGCCTCTGCGCCGCCCGCTTCACTCTGCAGGACAGGGGTTTCAATTTCAATAAAGCCCTGGCGGTCCAGATACTGCCGAATGGCAGCAGTCACCTTCGCTCGCTTGCGAAAGGTGTCACGCGCCTGGGGATTCACAATGAGGTCCAGGTATCGCTGGCGATATCGCTTTTCAACATCCGTTAGGCCATGCCATTTATCAGGCAGGGGCAACAAGGACTTGGTCAAAAATTGATAATCCTGTACAAGCACCGATAGCTCCCCTTTTTCAGTGCGTTTGAGGGTGCCGCGAACGCCGATAAAATCTCCGACGTCGGTAAGCTGCTTGAGGTGGTTAAACGTCTGGGGATCGCCATCACCCATGGCAGTGCTGAGGTGCTTTTTATCCAGGTAAAGCTGAATGGTCCCGGTTTCGTCTTGAAGGCTGAAGAAGGCTAGCTTGCCAAATACGCGCCGGGCCAGAATGCGTCCGGCGATCGCCACTTGCACCTCCACCTCTGCGCCCTTCTCTAGGGTGGCGTATGTCTCTTGAAGCTCCTGGGCACGGTGGGTAGATTCCCAGCGGTAGGCGTAGGGGGTTAGACCGAGGTCCTTAATTTGCTCGATTTTCTCCAGACGAGCCGCACGAATCTCGGCAAGGGTGGACTGGCTTTGGGCAGCGGGGCGATCGGAGGCCATGGTACTCAAGTCAACGGACAAAGGTTGTAGGGTAGGGATTGCAGCAGATAAGCGGCACGCCCCAAGGGACGTACCGCTCATCTGCAGTCCAACGGGTGGAGATAGGGCGCGGTAGGAGGACAGGCGCGGATCGGGAGGATCAAAAGTAGCGCCGCAATCCTCAGACAGAGGCCAGTTCAGGTTCCGGCTTTTTGCTGTTGCGAATGCCGTCAATGGCCTGTGCGTAGTCCTCGGCATTAAAGACAGCAGATCCAGCCACAATGGCATTGGCACCGGCTTCCAGTACCTGCCAGGTGTTGTTGGCCTTGAGACCGCCATCGACTTCAATCCAGGGATCGAGACCACGCTCGTTGCACATCTGACGCAGCTTACGAATCTTGGGCAGTACCTCAGGGATAAAGCTTTGCCCCCCGAAACCGGGGTTGACACTCATGATTAAAATTAAATCGCACAGATCCAGAACATATTCAATTTGATCCAGGGAGCTGCCGGGATTGAGTACAACCCCGGCCAATTTGTCTAGTTCCTTAATCTGTCCCAGGGTACGATGGAGGTGCGTGGTGGCCGTGGCTTCCGCATGGACTGAAATAATGTCTGCGCCCGCCTTAGCAAAATCAGCTACATATCGCTCTGGTTCGACGATCATCAGATGAACATCTAAGGGCTTTTGCGTCACAGGACGTAGGGCATCGACGATCAGTGGGCCAATGGTAATGTTAGGGACAAAGCGACCATCCATGACATCAACATGGATCCAGTCGGCACCTGCTTCATCCACGGCTCGCACTTCGTCACCAAGTCGGCTGAAGTCCGCGGATAGGATAGACGGCGAGATCACCGTAGATTTCGGCGAGGTTCGTAGGGTCATGATTTCAACTCTCTAGTGCGGCAGGTCCAGTCCGCGATCGCGCGGAAGATCCCTGGATTTGGTATTTATTTTAACAAAGTCTTTATGTTCCACCTAGTAAATCATGGAGCTCCATGAATCCCAATCAATTCCAGGGGGATTGATTCAGTTTTCTAATCGTTGCCTGTCCTAAGAATCATCGGGCTTCTCTGGTTTGCCGTGGAGAGGGCAGACTATACTGAGTCCTAATAGTACCGTTGAGCTTTACCCTACTCAGAAATTTCCGATGCAGCCGACCGACCCCGGCCAATTTACCGATTCCGCATGGGATGCGATTGTTAAATCTCAAGATGTTGCCCGTGGCCATCGTAATCAACACTTGGAGGTGGAGCATCTCATCATCACCTTGATCGAAGAAGATCCCCAGACGGTAAAAATTCTGACCCGCAGTAAGCTGGATGTGGATCGGCTCGCCAAGGATTTGAGCGACTTTGCCAATCAGCAGCCGGAGGCTCCGCCAGGATCCCAGCTGTTTTGGGGGCGAGGGCTAGATCGGCTCATGGATGGGGCTGAAAGCCTCCGATCCGATCGAGGGGCGGCCCTGATTTCTGCGGAGCATTTTTTGCTAGCCTTTGCCACCGATGAGCGCATTGGCCAGACGCTGCTGCAAGAGCAGGGCGTAGCGATTGAAGATCTAGAAGCAGCTATTCAGCAATCCCACATGAAAGCCCAACAGCAGGCGATTGAGACGCAAAAGTCCGAGCCAGAGGCTCCGCAATCTGCCCTGGAGAAATTTGGTCGAGATTTAACGGCCCAAGCTAAAGCCGGGAAGCTTGACCCGGTGATTGGTCGGGATGAGGAAATTCGTCGGGTCATTCAGGTACTCTCCCGGCGCATGAAGAATAATCCAGTGCTCATTGGCGAGCCGGGGGTGGGGAAAACCGCCATTGCCGAGGGGTTAGCCCAACGCATTATCAATGGGGATGTGCCTGAGTCCCTCAAAAATCGCCAGCTCATTACCCTGGATATGGGCAGTCTGGTGGCAGGAGCCAAATACCGGGGGGAATTCGAGGAGCGGCTCAAAAGTGTGCTGCGAGAGGTGACCCATTCCGAAGGACAGGTAGTGCTGTTTATCGATGAGCTGCACACCGTGGTGGGGGCTGGCACCAGCCAAGGCACCATGGATGCGGGAAATTTGCTCAAGCCAATGCTGGCGCGCGGCGAATTGCGCTGCATTGGGGCGACCACCCTGGATGAGTATCGCAAGCACATTGAAAAAGATGCCGCCCTGGAGCGCCGTTTTCAGCAGGTTCTGGTGGAGCAGCCCTCCGTGGATAACACCATTTCCATTTTGCGTGGGCTTAAGGATCGCTACGAAATTCACCACAATGTCAAGATCACAGATTCAGCGCTGGTGGCGGCGGCGGTGCTCTCGGATCGCTACATTAGCGATCGCTTTTTACCCGATAAGGCCATTGATCTGGTGGATGAGGCCGCGGCGAAGCTCAAGATGGAGATCACCTCCAAGCCCAGCGAACTGGAGGCGGTGGAGCGTCGCCTGATGCAGCTAGAGATGGAAAAGCTCTCCCTGGAGCAGGAGGAGCCTCGCCTTGGCGGAGTCTACCAGTCTAAGGATCGCCTCAATCGCGTCTTGCAGGAGATTAAGGAGCTGACGCCTAAGAAAGAAGCCTTGGAGGGGCAATGGCGCTCAGAAAAACAGATTCTAGAGCGAATCAATCATCTCAATGAGGAAAAGGCGGAGGTGGATCGCCAAATTGCCCAAGCCGAACGGGATATTGACCTCACCAAGGCCTCCATGCTCAAGTATGACAAGCTGACCCAGCTGCACCGAGAGCTCGAAACCCAAGAGGCCCTGCTGCTAGAGATGCACAGTGATGGGTTTGCCCTGCTGCGCGACCAGGTGACGGAATCGGATATTGCGGAAATTGTAGCCAAATGGACGGGAATTCCCGTGACGCGCCTCTTAGAATCGGAACGGGAAAAGCTGTTACAGCTCGAAACGCATCTGCATCAACAGGTGATTGGACAACAGGAGGCCGTGTCAGCCGTATCAGCGGCGATTCGACGGGCCCGCGCTGGCATGAAGGATCCCGCGCGTCCCATTGGCTCATTTTTGTTTATGGGACCCACGGGGGTGGGGAAAACTGAGCTGGCCAGGGCTCTGGCTAAACTGCTGTTTGACTCGGAGGATGCTCTGGTGCGCATTGATATGTCCGAGTATATGGAGAAGCACAATGTGGCGCGACTGGTGGGTGCTCCGCCGGGATACGTGGGTTATGAAGAGGGGGGGCAACTCACGGAGGTGATCCGGCGCAAGCCCTATTCGGTGGTGCTTTTAGATGAGGTAGAGAAGGCCCATGCCGATGTATTCAATGTCCTGCTGCAGGTTTTAGACGATGGTCGCGTCACCGATTCCCAGGGGCGGCTGGTGGATTTTCGCAATACGGTCATTGTGATGACGAGCAATATTGGTAGCGATCACATTCTGGATGTGGCGGCGGATGAGTCCCGCTACGATGAAATGCGCGATCGCGTGTTGAAGGCGTTGCGATCGCACTTTAAACCGGAGTTTCTCAACCGGGTGGACGATTTAATTTTGTTCCATCCCTTACAGCGAAGCCAGCTGCGCGATATTGTTACGATTCAGCTGAAGCGGGTGGCCCGATTGCTAGCGGACCAAAAGATTGGAATTCAGTTTTCAGAGGCTGCCCTGGACCATATTGTTGAAGCGGGATACGACCCGGTCTATGGGGCGCGGCCGCTCAAGCGAGCCATCCAGCGCGAAGTGGAAAATCCGCTGGCCATTAAAATTCTAGAAGATGCCTTTCAAGAAGGCGATACGATCCAGGTAGCCTGCACCGACCACGGCCTTGTCTTTAAACGACTGGCGCCATCAGCGGTGGAAGAGGCTACCGAGCCAGAGCCAATTGCTGCGGGAAGCTAGACTCAACTTGAGAGGGATATGGAATCGCGACCGCCAATTATTCAGGCCACCGACATCCACAAGTGGTTTGATGCATTTCACGTACTCCAGGGAATTAACCTGGAGGTTTTCCCTCAGGAAGTGGTGGTGCTGATGGGGCCCTCCGGGTCAGGAAAGTCCACCTTTATCCGTACCCTCAATGCCCTGGAAGATTATCAGCAAGGGCAAATTGTGGTAGATGGTATCACCCTAGACCGAAACACGCGCAATGTGGATGCCATTCGTCGCGAGATGGGAATGGTGTTTCAGCAATTTAATTTGTTTCCCCATCTGTCGGTGCTCAAAAATATTACCCTGGCGCCCATGTGGGTGCGTAAATGGCCAAAGCAGAAGGCTGAAGAGGTGGCCTACCAGCTTCTGGAGCGGGTTGGAATTTTAGAGCAGGCTCAAAAGTATCCCGCTCAGCTATCCGGCGGGCAGCAGCAGCGAGTGGCCATCGCCCGCGCTCTGGCTATGCAGCCTAAGATCATGCTCTTTGATGAACCCACCTCGGCCCTGGATCCGGAAATGATTAAAGAGGTTCTAGACGTGATGCGCAGCCTGGCAGAGTCGGGAATGACCATGGTGGTGGTGACCCATGAGGTGGGATTTGCGCGGGAAGTGGCGGATCGGGTGGTGTTCATGGATGCAGGGCAAGTGATCGAAGTTGCCCGCCCCGACCAGTTTTTTACCCATCCACAGGAAGCGCGATCGCAGCAGTTCCTCAATCAAATTCTTTAACCAAATTCCTTAAAAAAATGGTCCCAGGCGTTAACTTCCCCAGACAGGCTGACTAATGCCCCCCTCACCCAGATTTCGGGGCGCGGGGGGCAGAGAGGGCGGTGATCGCAGGGGGGATCTAAACCAATCCTGGGATCAGAGGAGAGGGCAGCCCCTAGACTGCCGCAATTAACACCTGGCATCTAACTGACGCTCACCATGTCTTCCGTGAGGCGATTAAAGCGGAGACGCTCGTTTTCAATGTCCACGAAAATGGTGTCATTTTCTCCAAATTCTCCCCGCAAGATGGACTTCGCAATCTGGGTTTCCAGCTCCCGCTGAATGGCCCGCTTCAGGGGCCGCGCCCCATAGACTGGGTCAAAGCCCACCTCCGCCAGGAAGTCCAAGGCGGTATCAGAGAGCTTCAGGGTCATCTTGCGATCCTCCAGCCGCTTTTGTAGCCGCTGCACCTGAAGCTTCACAATCACCCGGAGCTGCTCTGGCCGCAGGCTATGGAAGATAATCAGCTCGTCAATTCGGTTCAGGAACTCTGGTCTAAAGTGCTGACGCATCGCCTCCATCACCCGACTCTGCATTTCCTGATAGCGATCGTCATCGCCCGCCAGATCAAGAATGTACTGAGATCCGATATTGCTCGTCATAATGATGATGGTGTTCTTAAAGTCCACGGTTCGCCCCTGGGAATCGGTAACGCGACCATCATCGAGAATTTGGAGCAGAACATTGAACACATCCGGATGGGCTTTTTCAATTTCGTCAAAGAGGATCACGGCAAAGGGGCGACGGCGAATGGCCTCCGTGAGCTGTCCGCCTTCGTCGTAGCCCACGTATCCCGGCGGAGCGCCAATCAGACGAGATACTGTGTGCTTTTCCATGTACTCGGACATGTCAATGCGCACCATGGCCTCCTCTGTATCAAAGAGATACATGGCCAGGGTTTTGGCGAGCTCGGTTTTCCCCACCCCCGTGGGCCCCAAAAAGATAAAGCTGGCAATGGGGCGGTTCGGATCGGCTAAGCCGGCCCGCGATCGCTGAATGGAATCGGCCACGGCGGTGACGGCCTCGTCCTGACCCACCACGCGCTTATGCAGCTCATCCTCTAAATGCAGCAGCTTCTCCATCTCGGATTCCACCAGCTTACTGACCGGAATGCCAGTCCATTTGGAAATGATCTCAGCAATGTCTGCCTCGGTCACCTCTTCGCGCAGCATGGTGACGCCGCTAGTTTGCGCCTGGGCTAAATGGTCTTCTAACTGGGTCAATTCTCGCTGCAGCTGGGTCAGCTTGTCATACTTGAGCTCTGCGGCTTTATTGTAATCATAGTTACGCTCGGCCTCTTGAATTTCAAAATTCACCTGCTCGATGGCCTCTTTAACACGCTGAATTTTGTCAATGCTAGACTTTTCAGCCTGCCACTGAGCGTTGAGGGAAGACTGCTGTTCCTTGAGATCGGCTAGCTCACGCTCAAGGCGCTCAAGGCGCTCAAGGGAGGCGCGATCGCTTTCCTTCTCTAAGGACAGACGCTCCATCTCAAGCTGCAGAATTTTACGATCCACTTCATCGAGTTCCTCCGGCTTGGAGGTGATCTCCATCTTGAGCTTGGCGGCGGCCTCATCCACCAGATCAATGGCCTTGTCCGGCAAGAAGCGATCGCTAATATAGCGGGTGGACAAGGTGGCGGCGGCTACCAGGGCATTATCGGCAATTTTGACCCCGTGGTGAACTTCGTAACGCTCCTTGAGCCCGCGTAAAATGGAGATGGTATCGGCAATATTGGGCTGGTCCACGTAGACCTGCTGGAAACGGCGCTCTAAGGCGGCGTCTTTTTCAATGTACTTGCGATACTCATCCAGGGTGGTGGCCCCAATGCAGCGCAATTCGCCGCGCGCCAGCATCGGCTTGAGCAAATTCCCTGCGTCCATGGATCCTTGGGAGGCCCCAGCCCCCACCACCGTGTGAATTTCATCAATAAATAGGATGATCTGCCCCTGGGAGTCTGTGACCTCCTTAAGCACCGCTTTAAGGCGCTCTTCAAACTCACCGCGATATTTCGCACCGGCGATCAGGGCACCCATATCCAGGGTGATCAGGCGGCGATCGCGCAGGGACTCAGGTACATCGCGGGCCAGAATTCGCTGGGCAAGCCCCTCGGCAATGGCGGTTTTTCCCACCCCCGGCTCACCAATGAGCACCGGATTGTTCTTTGTGCGCCGGGAGAGAATCTGAATTGTGCGGCGAATTTCGTCGTCCCGACCAATCACCGGGTCAAGCTTGCCTTCGCGAGCAAGCTGGGTCAGGTCCCGTCCATATTTCTCTAAGGATTCATACTTGCCTTCAGGATTTTGATCGGTCACTTTTTGACTTCCACGAATTTGTTCAATGACAGCCTTGAGGGTAGATTCTTGCAGCCCTAGTTCGGTAAACAGGGCCTTACCAAAGCGCTCATCCCTGGCATAGCTTAAGATTAAATGCTCAATGGAGATATATTCATCTCCAAACTCTTTGCGAAACTCCTCGGCGCGATCTAAGAGCTGATCGAGGCTTTTGCCCAGGTACACCGAATCCGTGGGCTGCGCTAATTTGCCCTGACGATTGATAAATTCAGCGATGCGCTCCCGCACTCGCTGCACATTCACCTCGGCCTTGTTAAAGATACTGGTGGCTAAACCGTCTTGATCGAGGAGTGCCTGGAGTAAATGCTCGCTTTCCAGATTCTGCTGGTGAGCTTGCTTAACAAGGTCGGGAGTTTTAGCGATCGCTTCCCAGGCTCGCTCGGTAAACTGATTGGGATTGGATGGTTGCATCGTTGTCGTCCTCCTGGGGGATTCATCTGCAGCCCAGCTACTCGACATTCTTATTGTAAGAATTGACGGTCCGTCCACCGAGGTCGGACTTCCCCCCTTCGGTAGGGGTATTTCCCCTCAATCTGGTACTTTCACGCAGCGCAGTCCTGGACCAGATTCCTATAATGTTGAGGAGAAGTGGGTCCCAAAGGGCTTGCCGTTTAATCGTGTGTATTTCCGCCAACCTCCCGTTAGACCATGGATCAAGTTCAGGGATCAGCCCCCTCGTCGCGTTGGCACCCAGCGCTGGGGAAGTTTGCTATTGTACTGGGGCTTTGGGGCCTGATCCTGACGCCCAAGGCCTGGGGGCAACCCTCCATCGCAGCCCTCAACCAGCAGTTACAGGAGGCTGTGGCGGCGGAAAATTGGTCTGGCGCCCTCGGCATCATTGACCAGCTAATCCCCCGAGTCCCCCAGCAGCGCACTGCGCTGGAGGACTACCGATCCCGGCTGCAGAGGCTTGAGCAAGTGGATAGCCCCCCCTCTCCCCAGGCCAGGGTGAATCGTCCCCATGGACAGGTGCCCATTAAACGCCGGGAGAATGGAGTGATTGTGATTGATGCCACCTTTAATGGTCGACAGTCCTACGACATGCTGCTAGATTCGGGGGCCAGCGTCACGGTAATTACTCAAGATATGGCTCGCGATCTAGGGATTCGGGCCGAAAATGTGGTGCAAACGGCCACATTCTCCACTGCCAACGGCTACACAAGGCTACCGATTGTTTATCTCCAATCCGTAGATGTGGGGGGCCTGGTCCTGCGCCAGGTTCCGGTGGCCATTGCCGGTCAAGAGTTAAGAATGGGGCTCTTGGGTCAGGATTTCCTCCAGCAGTATGATGTGATTTTAAAGCGCGACCGTGTTGAGTTTCTTCGTCGACCCTGATGCCCCAACAGCCCACCTCCCATTCTCAGTCCATCAGTCAGCACTATCACCAGCGCACCAAGTACCATCCTGACACCCTCGCCAAGGCTTCCCATCCCCTAGACTTTAGTCAGCAGCCAACGCCTGCTAAGCACTACCCCATTGGCGTCCAAGTTGACCTGCGCCCCTACCTGGAATCCATGGAGGCGCCCGAGGATCCCCAACAGGCTCAGCTGTATCGGCTTTCGCGACTGCTCTATCTCAGCTACGGGATCACCGGCGTGGTGCCTTTTCCCGATAATCCCTTCTACCTGCGATCGGCTCCTTCAGCGGGGGGACTGTATCCGGCGGAGATCTATCTGCTGGTGCGCAATCATGACTTTTTACCGGCGGGACTGTACAACTATCAAGTCCAAGATCACGGTCTGTGTCGGTTTTGGGATAGCTACCTTTGGTCGGATCTAGAAGCCGCCTGCCTCTGGCATCCGGTTCTCCCCCATTGTGGCCTGGCCCTGGTCATCACCGCTGTCTTTGAACGTTCCGCTTGGCGCTACCGCGATCGCGCCTACCGCAGAATTTTCCTGGACAGTGGTCATCTGTTGGGAAATCTGGAACTAGCTGCCAATCTCCAGGACTATCGGGTGCATTTAATTGGGGGCTTCGAGGATGAACGTCTCAATGATCTGCTTTATTTAGATGAAGCCCAGGAGGGTGCCGTTACCGTAGCAGCTCTGGCTGATCTGCTCGACATTCAACAAAACCTGGCCCTGGCCCCAACAGCGCTCCCCTCCCTGAGTTTTTATGACTATCCAGACATCCCGGATGGAGAACTGTTGCGCTACTGTCATCGGGCCACGGCCATCCGGTCCAGGGAGGTCACCTACGCCAACCCGGCCCAACCCGAGCGCAATCCCTCAGCCTGGGGGGATAAATACAACTTCCCCTTTGGCTTGAAAATATCGGTGGCCTCCCCACCCCTGGACTGGGGGGAAGGCTTAAGGGATCTGACCCAAACCCTGCTACGGCGGCGCTCAACCCGCCGCTATTCAGGCGCCTCCATTCACCTGGATGAGTTAGCGGCCCTCCTCAACTTTACCTACCATCCGGAAGACTATCGAGATCAGCTTTTAGAGGAGTCCCCAGACTACTTTGATCTCAGTCTGGTGGAAACCTTTTTGGCGGTCATCGATGTGCGCGGCCTAGAGTCTGGCTGCTATTACTATGCTGTCCAGGCCCAAGAGCTGCGGCAAATTCGCTTCAAAAACTTTCGCCAGGAACTGCACTATCTCTGTCTACAGCAGGAACTAGGACGCGATGCAGCCGTGGTGGTGTTTCACACCGCTGATTTGCACGCGGCCATTGCTGCCTATGGCGATCGCGCCTACCGCTACCTGCATTTAGATGCCGGTCACCTGGGCCAGCGACTAAACCTGGCTGCGACGCAGCTCCAGCTGGGGGTCAGCGGCATCGGGGGATTTTTCGATGATCAAGTCAACGATTTACTGGGCATTCCCGTAGAGGAAGCGGTTCTCTACGTTACCACTCTGGGGCAGCCTTACAGCGGTTAAAAAAATGGAATCCACTCCCAAAGCACACTAAAGTCCAGCGTGGGAAGCTTAATGCCTAAAAACTCCGCCGCAGGCTTTTCCGCGGGCTTTTCGGGAGTACTGGCGGGCTTCGACGCCGGTGAGGCAACGGGGGCCGTGGGAATCGGCTGGGCCGGGATCGGATCGGCTGCAGGCGGCTGCGCCGCAATGGCCGCGCTAGGCAGGGGATCTCTCCAGTAAACCACGGAGGTGGTCAAGGGCTGAACCTGGGTGCCCGGATAGTAAAACTTGAGGATTTGTTCAGCGGAATATCCCAGATCGCTCAGACGGTAGGATCCCGTCTGGCTGAGGCCCACCGCATGTCCCAGCCCGCCTCCGATAAAGGTGAACCCCTTTAAGGTAGGGGGCAAATCCCCTGTTTCGCGTGGATCGGCAGCGGCTTCCGGGGGGGCAGCGGGCTCCGTTTGCCGCTGCACATAAAACAGTAAGCTGTTCGGCCCCTCCAACGCCCGCAGGATTTCATCCTTAGTCAACTGCACCGTTCCCAAGTCCGTGGTAACGCTCAACTGCTGCACTCGCCCCCCCGGCGATCGCTGGGTGACCTGGATATCGCTCACCTGATTGAAGTTGGCCAGGGGATGTTTTTCGGAGGTGAGGAATTGCTTGAGCTCTTGGTTGACCTGTGCCAGCGAACTGTCGCGGCTCCAGCGAAAGTGGTTCCAGGTTTCCTCGTTAAAGCCCTTTTTAAGATTGATGAAACTGCGAAAATTGGCTTCTTCGGAGAGCGGCCGGGTGGTTAAATCCCAAACTTGATTGGGAACTGCGTCAATTTTGGCCTGAAGATAGGGACGCGTTTGCCCTTCCCATACGTCCTCAAAGCGGGCCGTGACCCCCCCGGTGGTGGAGGAGTAAAGGGCATCCACCAGTTCATTGTTATAGGTGAGCACCTGACCCTGGGTGGCGGCGATCGCCCGGTCAACTCGGGGGGTGGCGGCGTCTAACCCCTTATACACCTGGCATTGGGTCGTGGCGCAGAGCTCGTAGTCATCAATCTTAAAGCGGCGCAGGTTGCGGAGGGCGTAGGTGCGGGCAATGATGGACTGGGCCTGAATGGCCGCGTCGGGAGCCTGGGGACCAATCTCGTAGGGCACCACCCCGCGCAGGTAGGTTTCAATGGGCACCTGATTCACCAGGGTATAGGTGCCATAGGCATTTTTCTGGAAGTTCAGTGTCCCCGCAAAGCGATCGCTGTTGACCTTAAACTGGCCCGTACCGGATTTAATTTTGACGGCATCACGGTGATAGCGAAAGCCGTTGCTCGTCCAGCTGAGCTGGGGTTTCTCTGTGCGTGTTTTTTGGGCAATAAAGGCATTGGGAAACCCCCTAGCCTTCACCTGATTGAGGAGCCACAGCTGATTTTGCTCCGTGACGTAAAAGCTGCGCTTGCCCCACACCTGCCATTGGTCAGGCTGGGCCAATTCAACCTGAAGTCCCAGGGTCCGCAGTTCATTCCCCTTAGCTTCGGCACTTTCAAAACTGCGATGGGTACTAATCACCACCTGACGAGTCGTCTGGGGCTCCGAAAACGGCTTCATTTGAATATCAAATTCCACCTGGTTTGCCGTAATGGTTTGGGCCTTGCCCTGGGAGGGAAACTCAAGGGTGAGTTGATCCCCTGGCATGGCTTGAATCATGAGCTTATCTGTTTTCTTCTCTCCAAACCGCTGCACCACACCGATCTTCAGGGTCGGGTTCAGGGGAGTCTGGGCCACGGCTGCTCGGGTAAAGGCAGGGGCCAGGAGGGAGAGGAGCACCGAACCGCCCAGGGCAAAGTTGAGGGTCATCCTGGTCGGTAGCGGGGATTGAAACCTTGACAACAGCGCAAAAGCAACCACAATCGCGAACACTCCAATTCCAGAACATCTAATCCTCGGCCTAGAAGCAGCCTCGGGGGGAGGGAAAACCACTGCCGACGCTATAAATTCTGTTCTTTCCAGTGAATTTCCCGTGGACTCTACCTTAGCTTAATGTTCCCCGCTTTGGGACTGGGAAGCCTCTTCTGGGCTGCCAAGATCCCCCTCTAGCCCTGCCCCGTAAACCCACGCCTCTGCCCGACGATGCCAGCGGTAGCGAGCAGTTGGCGGCAGACGACGACTCCAGGCTTGCACGGCTGGCGCCCATTGGGCCAGGAGACTGTAGCCCCCCAGCCGGCCGTAGTGGGGGAGCCAGGCCAGTAAATTCGCCAGTCCCACCTGATGCAGAATTGGAGGCACCGCCAGGGGCGATCGCGCCGTTAAGGTCAGCAGCGTCTGGGTCAATCCCCCAAACTGAACCACGTCCTGCAAAAATGGCTCTAAAACCGGGTCTCCAAGCTGCGTCATGGTTTGAAAGACTTGGTTCAGAAGCTGGTTAATCTGCTGGGGGGGCACATTCTGGTTCACCGGGGGACTCATGGATTGCTGGAACATCCAGGCGGCAGACAGGTTGGGCTGATAGGGTTGGAGCAACCTTAAATCTTCCGCCTGGAGCGCATCCGCCGCCAGAGCTTCGTGAATTCCCTGGGTCAATCGCTGGAGGTGGCGCAGCATCGCCCCAAACCCACCAAAGCTTAGGGGGGACTGCTGCCCACTGCTATCACCCACAGCCAGTAAGCGCGACCAAGGAAGCTGGAGTGGACTATCTCGGTAGCTGGGAAAGACGCCAAACATGGGCCGAACCAGCTGAAATTGGGTTAAATCACAGTCCTGGTAGGTGGGCAGGAGCCGAAAATAGTCCTCAAAGAGCTGCTGTAGGCTGGGGCGCTGGGGGTGAAGGTCGGCGTAGGTAAACAGGTAGGTGGTGCGCCCTTCCTGGGCTGGAAAGGCCTCCCAGAAATATTGACAGTGATTTTGAATCGGCGTGAAGGACACCATGAGATCGCCGGAATCAATCGGGGGCAGTCCCCGAGCACAGCTTCCCACCACCAGACACAGACCATCAGGGCACTGCTGAGCCCGAGCCTGGGGCACCAGGGGCGAAAAATGTCCCATGGCATCCATCAAACAGCGAGTGGTCAAGGTCTGGTCCCCGTTGGGGGTTGAGGTTTGGGCGGTGACGCCATCGGGGTGGAGGCGTACCCCCGTGAGGGTATGGTGCTCGTAGATCTGCCCCCCAGCGGCTAGAAAGGTTTGTTTGATTTGATCAAGAAGCCGACGAGGGCTGAGGCCCACATTGAGAATATCTCGCACCCAAAGGGGATCGCCGCCGAGGAACTGGATACGGTTGGGGTTAAACTCGGTGGCGATCGCCGCCTCCAGATCCGCCTCGCTCAGGAGATCCAGATGGAGCAGAACCTGTAGTTCGCGGCGAGAGATATTCCACTCCTGGGCGCGGCCTTGGAGGATGCCCCGCTCCACCACCGCTATACGCCATCCCCGTTTCGCCAGGGCCGCCCCCAGTAAAATCCCGAGGGTGCCGCCACAAATGACGCCATCGAGATCGGGGCGGCCCAGGTTGGTGGGGCAGGTTTGGACCACAGCGGGAGGATTGGGAAACAGGGTTCCCTGGGATCGCCAGGCCTGCAGGCGCTGGTCAAGACGGGATAACCCCTGCCGGGCTTGGGAGTGGGGGGATAAAAATTGATCCAGGCTCATGTTTATGGAACGGTAGGGAGACCTCAGGAGGCCTTCATCACGGGTTGACAGGGCAGTTCCACCGTAAAGGTGGTCAGACCGCTTTGGCTATCCACCGCAATGGTGCCCTCAAGCTGCTCCACCAACCGCTTGACCAGTGCCAAGCCTAAGCCAGTGCCCCCCTGCTTCCAGGGATCGGCATTGGGCACCCGGTAAAACTTATCAAAGACGCGCGGCAGCTCGGCGGGCGGGATTTCAGCCTCGTTGGTGACCTGAAACCGGATGGTGGCCGTTTCCATATCCAGACAGTCTATTTTTAAGCAAATTTCGTGATCTTGAGGGGTATATTTGCAGGCATTGTTCAGCAGCTCCGCGAGAATGCGCTCCAGTCCCACGCGATCGCTTTGAAACCCCGACAGTTCCGGCGCACAGTCAACCCGCAAAATCTGCTGTCGTTCCCTGGTGCGGGATTTAAAGGGTTCCAGAACCTTCGGCAACCACTGGGTGATATCAATCGGCTCCATGGCGGCTGGATTAGCCCCAGCCTCCAGGCGCTGGAGATCCAGCAAATCGTTGATGAGTTCTGTTTCTCGCTGACATTCCTGCTCAAGAATGCCGAGATAGCGCTTCTGACGGTCCTCCAGAGGAAATTGATTCAGCATGTGAATGCACATTTTGATGTTGGACATCGGCGTGCGCAATTCGTGGGATACCGTACTGAGAAAGTCATCTTTGAGGGTATTGAGCCGCTCTAGCTCCAGCATTTTTTGCTCGAGCTGAGCGGTGCGATCTTGCACCTGCTGCTCAAGATCGGTATTGAGATCTTGCACCTGCTGATAGAGTTGCGCCTGGTGAATGGCAATTGCGCACTGATCCGCGATGGTTTTAACCAATCCTAGGTCGTCAGCATTCCAGCGCTTTTGGATGAGATCCGTGGGATGGGGCGTATCGGAGCACTGCAGCAGACTAATGGAGCCCAGATACTGCCCCAGGTAGAGCAGGGGCGTAATCAGCATGAGCTGAATGTGGCACTGTTGTGTGACGGCGATCAGCTCTAAGCCCAGGGAAGCTTCCGAGTGCGTGAGCATGATCTGCTGTCCAGCCTGCAGCCGATCCTGAAAGTGCTGGAGAAATAAATCGTTGGCCAGAACTAAATCTTCTCGATGCTCTGCTGTGACGCTGACGAAGTGATTGCCCAGGCCTCCCTCTAAGTCCGTTTGCACAATCATGCAGTGGCTGGCATCTAGCGCCTCCAAAAGCAGCCCCACCGTAATATGCAGCACCTCGGCGGTCACCATGGTGCCGCGCATGGCCTGCACAATGCGGTTGATGATGGCTTCGCGCTGAGCCTGATGCCTGAGCTGCTCCTCGGCTCGCTTGCGCTCTGTAATATCGGACACATAGCTCCGAATTAAATCGCTTTCGGCAATGTAGTGGACCGACTGCTCAAACACCTTGTCGCCAATGGCCACCTCACGAACAAAAAAATTAGAGTGGGTGGAGCGCCCCGCTGTTTCGAGGGTGGCCGGCAGCAGATCGGACAGAATGGGGTGATCGGTCCCCTCCTTGGAGATTTGCGGAAACTGCATCACCGCCGCTGGATTGAGATAGGTCACCATGCCCGAGAGGTCAATTTCCATGATTGGATTGGGCGTTAGCTCGGGAAAGGACGCCAGACGGACCATGGAGGCTTCACTCGCCACCTCCATTTGCTCGTCACTGCTGGGAATTAAGGTTTCGAAGGGACTTTGGGAGGCCGACAGAAAGGTGGACCAGTTGGGATCTTCGGAAAACTGCTCAAAATCAGAATCTGTGACGTTTGTGAGGAAATACTTTGCCTTAACATCATTCCCAAACAAAATGGTGTCACCATGCTTGAGATCGTGGGAAAAGAGCTTGCGACCGTTGACCAATAGCCCGTTGGTGCTGCGTTTTCCCTGAAGATCACCGTCAATGAGTCGAAAAAAGTGGGTGGAGTTTTCTGGGGAGGTCACCCGCAGAAGAATCGCATGCTGTCGCGACACCATCTTTGAATTCAGCACGATGGAGTTGGTCTTGTCTCGACCAATGGAATAGGTCGCCGCATCTAAAATGATGGTGCGTCTCCCATCTAGATCGTCAATAATCAGCAGATGACGATAGTGATGCTGGGGGGTCGTATCGGTAGGATTCACAATTTTGTTACCGGATGAACCGACGAAGGAACAGCAAAGCGGGACAGTGATTAATCCGACGTTAAACGATCTGCGCTCTAAAATCTAGCAAATCAATCCAGCAAGAGGACCTTCTGAACCGCTGCGGCAGAAGCAGCCTTCTAAACGCAGCCGGACTGAGAATATCGCAATGAGAAGGGAAGCCTGGCGATCGCTGGCCTGCTTGCCGGATCGCCTTTACAGCCCATAGAAGTCCTGGATTTTTCCAAGGTTCATTTCCCTCCCCTGCCTGCAAGGTCGCGGAAGCTCAATAAGCGTGGTTTAATGCAGGGACGAAACCGTAAAAACCCTGGTTCATGAACGTTTTGAAAGGTTTTTGGCATCGACTGCTGCAACTGATTCGAGGGCTGCAATGGTTATGGACGCTTGACCAAACCTACCGCCCCCGTCCCTCTCGCCCCCCTCTGGCCGAGATAGATCCTCGGGAGATTGCTCCCTTGACCGCTGCCGCCCCGCCGGAGGAAAAGGCCCCGACGGCCCGCTGGTATCGGGCAGGAGAGGCTTGCCAGGTGCAGGGAATCTCCCTGGCCGATGGCTTGATTTACCAGGGACTTGCCCCTAGATCTAGATCGGCCTGCTCCCCCTTTCTTCTTGACCCCAGCCTTCCCCTGGCTGCTGCCATTGAGGGTCCCGTCCCGCTCTCGACGGCGGCCCCCCAAGCCTATGCGGACCTTTCCCCGCAGCAGCGACGATGTTTTCTAGAGTGGCTGGCCCAGGGCCGACAGGCCCCCCATATTCCCGTGGGCTATATTTTGACGTTTATCGCCGGTCTAGAGACGCGGATTCTCCATCTGCTCGCCCAGCCCCCGGATCTGTCCAATCCGGTGGAGGAACTGCTAACCCTCCTTTTGGAACTGGAGCGCCTCTACCATTGCTACTTAGGGATAGAAGCCGTTAGCACCTGGTGCCATCAGCTCCTTGAACTGTGTCAGGTACAGCTGGCGCGTTCCTGTCAACCAGAGACGCTGGTGGCGCTGTTGCCCCAAAACGAGTTGCCCCTGGCCCTGCGGGTTGCTCTGGGCTTGCGGGTCCAGCAAAATCAGACCTTGCCCCTGTGCTTACTGTGGGCCTGGTATGGCAGCAGCGGCGCCACCACGAGTCTCAGGACGCCGGCCAAACGGTGCCCTCAAGAATTTGAAGCCCTGCTGATGATCCACGCGCCGGCCTCCTTTCGCCTTCCCCCGGACCGCCCGGTGCTGCCCCCCTTGATTTTGACCTATCGCAGTCCCTACTCTCTGGGACCGTCGAGATCTGAACCATGGACCCCGCCGCCTGCCCTGGAGGTGGTTCGCACCCTGGAGGTAGAGATCCTACTCAAGACCTGGGATCCTCTCCAGCCCTGGCTAGAGAGGGTCACCCATGCCCTAGATCCCTACAGCCGATTCCTGGGCCGCAACCCTGACCGGCGCGGGTCACCGGCGGCGGTGGCCTGGCTTCCCCCCGAAATTATGACCGCCTTTGGGAACGAGACCGTGCGGACGCTGCAGACCTGGCTTCAGCAGCGGTTGGCAGAACAGCCCTGGGCCCTGGTGCCCGGTCGGGAGTTGATCCATCCCTGGGCCGGAGCCGGGGTGGACAAACTGAAAAAAAAGGAGGCGGATCTGCTCCGTCAACTGCTGGCAGGTTTTGGGGTGGGGTTTGAGCCAGATCTGGCCTCCACCGGAACGGTGTTTCAGGCCCGGCATACGGTGGTCCTGTTCAGGCTGGATTCCCAGGTCAGCCACTCTTCCGCCCCCTCAGCGGATTGGGACGTGGCGATCGCGGCGGTGGAGTTCCTGGCGGCCCTGGAGATGCAGCGGCCCCAGACCGAGACCTCCAAGCCCCTGGGGGAGAATTTGCCCCTGTTTCAGACCCTCAAGCTGCGATCTGAGGAGAAAGTCCGGCTAGAGGCACTCTGGATTGCCCGGCAGCATCGTGCCCTCCCCTGGCGTCGGGCCATTGCCAAACTCAAAAAGCTGACCCTGGACGAGCAGCAGCGGTTAATTTCCCTGCTGGATCAATTGCCAACTCCCCCGCCCCAGGCAGCAAGATGGGAGGATCTGCAGCACCAGATCCGGCTTGGTCTGGCAACTGCTGAGCCCACCGCACCTGCCCCAGATCTCGCTGATCTCAGCGCGAAGACGGACTCGACCCCTGACGCGCCGCCAGGAATCGACTTGCCCCCAGCCAGTTCCCCAGCCCTGGCCTTAGATGCCAGGCTTCTCCAGGCCCGTCACCAGGACTCCCATGGAGCGGCCCAACTACTGGCAGAGATTTTCACCGAGGACACGGAATCCCCAGGGGATGGTTCTTCCTTGGGCGCCCTCCCCCAGATCAACAGCGCCCTTGGCCTGGACGTCTTCCATCATCAACTGCTGCAGTCCATGGGGCAGCAGATTCTGTGGCAACGATCGGAGCTAGAAGCCCTTGCGGCGGAGCAGGGATTGATGCTGGATGGAGCGCTGGAAAACCTCAATGATGTGGCCTTTGATCACTGCGATGAACCCCTCACCGAAGGAGAAGATCCCATTGCGGTGAACGACTGGGTCTATCAATCCTTGCAGGCTGCCTAGGTTGTCCGCCAGGGACCCTGGGTTCAAGAGGGAGGTCCAGATCGGGCCGGGGCAAAGAGTGGGGGTCCCGGCCTCGCGCCGGCAAGGGAGGCGGTAAATCACGCTACACTTAAAAACGCTTAATTTTAAACCGATCAATTTTACCGGAGTGCGCGGTATGGCCAACGCCCCCCCCATTAAACCAAAGGAGCGAGATGCCATTCTCCAGTCGTTGCGGGCTGGGGTTGTTCCCCGGATGGGACTCCAGCATATCCAGGTGGGGCGATCGCGGGAGATTGAAGCCCTGCTAACGGACCTGGAGCGGATTGAAGCAGGCGGATCCAGCATGCGCTTCATCATTGGAGAATATGGATCGGGAAAGACCTTCTTTTTGACCCTGATTCGCGCCATTGCACTCCAGAAAAAAATGGTGACGGCCCATGGCGATCTCACCCCGGAGCGTCGCCTCCAGGCCAGTGGCGGACAGGCGCGATCGCTCTATTGCGAACTGATGCGTAATCTTTCCACGCGGGCAAAACCCGAGGGCGGGGCGATCGCCAGCGTGGTTGAGCGATTTGTCACTTCGGCAATGACCGAAGCGAAAGCCCAGGAAACCACTCCTGCAGCCATCATTCAGGATCGCTTAGCCTACCTTTCTGAGTGGGTGGGGGGATACGACTTTGCTCAGGTGGTTGAAGCCTACTGGCGGGGGCACGATACCGGAGACGATGGACTAAAGTCCCATGCCATTCGCTGGCTGCGCGGGGAGTTCAGCACCAAAACAGAAGCCAGACAGGCCCTGGGGGTGCGCACGATTGTAGAGGATGCCAACATCTACGATCAGATCAAGCTAATGGCCCAGTTGATTAAACTGGCAGGCTATCGCGGCTGCTTAATTTGTTTGGACGAGTTAGTGAACCTGTACAAGCTCTCCAATCCTCAGGCTCGCAGCGGTAACTATGAACAGATTCTGCGCATCCTCAACGATACCCTGCAGGGCAATGGCAGTGGCCTGGGCTTTTTACTGGGGGGGACCCCGGACTTTCTCCGGGATAAACGTCGGGGGCTCTACAGCTATCCGGCCCTGCAAACTCGACTGGGCCTCAACCCCTTTGCGTCCCAGGGACTGGTGGACTACAGTGGGCCGGTGCTGGAGTTGCACAATCTCCAGCCGGAGGACCTATTCATCTTGCTTACGAAGATTCAGCAAGTGTTTGTTCACGGTCAAGCCAGGGCTGATCTGCTCCAGGCGAAAGATATTCAGGATTTTATGGCCCACTGTTCCCAGCGGATTGGCGATGCCTACTTCCGAACGCCGCGCAACACGATCATGGCCTTTATTAATCTATTAGCGATTCTGCAGCAAAATCCCCAAATTCAGATCCATCAGCTCATTGCGCAGCAGGACATTGGAATTCTGGCAGAGGCCACCCACTCGGCGGCGCCATCGCCCCGTTCCGCCACCACCGCCGACGAGTTTTCCACCTTTGAGCTCTGAGGCGAAGCTTGTCCAATCCAGCCCTAGGACGCCCAAGCCGAGGATGCTGAACGCCCTGACCCCGTTGGTGCCGATTCCTTATCCCTGTGGAACCTGGGGATCTTCGCCTCCAGGCGCTGGCCTAGGATAGAGTCATTCACCCACCTCCGGACTCCCATGCTCCAGCCCACCCTCAATCACCACCGAATCTGCTTTGGCGATCGCTGTAGTTTGACCTTTCATCGCACCCTGCGCATTCCCGATGATGGTCACACCTATCCCTTGCCACCAGGGCTGGGAACCTTTCCGGTGCATCGGGTCGGAGAGTACCGCCATCGCCTGGACCAGCGGATTAATCCCCAACAGCGGCACCTCTGGCAAGATGAGGATTTCTTGATCAGCCTCTTTCAGCGGGAGGCGCTGTGGATTGGCTTCCAAGGACAGACCTGGAAACCCAATGCCGTGCAAATTGGGATCGGGCGGATCAATGCCGTATCTGCACAGTCCTGGGAGCAGGGAGATCTGAGCGATCAGCCGCAAAATTACCTGGTTATCCCCCAGCAACTCTGGCTGGACGGCATTAACACGGAAGAAGAGAGCGTCCGCCAGTTCGTAGCCATGCCCTTGGGACAGGGGTATAGCGTCGAAGCGGCCCTCACCGGGCAAGAGCAATTTGGGGGGATACAGGTCAAGGTATACGATCCCAAGCCTGGGATTTTTCCCGATCAGCCGCCACCCCCACCCTCCACCGACTGTTCAATCCCCCCAGGCCTCGCCATGGCAAGACCTGCGGCCTCAGCGTCGATGGGATTGGGAGCCGGTGGTCAAATGCGCCAAAAAATCTATCGCGATCCCTATGGCTTGCCGACCTGGGACCCAACCCAAACCGCCACCGCCACCGTTCATATCCTCAACAGCGATCAGTACGCAGCCGTCACTGGACAAGCGCCCACGCCTAGCCCCATTGATGTGGCCACCTACATCCGCTACGGTCTGCCCTGGTTTGACCTCTACGATGAAGCCATCCCGGCGATCGCCGGAGCCAAAGATTTTGCCCACATTAAAACCCTGCAAGCCAGAGATGCTGAACTGGGCCAATCTTCGGCAGGACAAAATTCATCAGTCGAGGGACCCGAGTCCTGAATTCAAGCGCGAGATTTCTCCGGCTAATTTTCTCTGGCTAATTTTTATCTGGCTAATTTTCTCTGGCTAAATTTCTCTGGCTCGATTCCCTGGCCTCGCCCTGGGCGACGAGGACGTCTCGCTTCCCCCTGCAATTCTTAAGGAATCAATAAGTTTGGCAGAGCTACAGGGGGGTCTCCTGATATTTATAGAGAAGAGAGTATTTACACCTAATATTCTTTCTTTGACGGATATTTATCCTCCTCACCCCTCGCACAGAAGTTGGGTCCTGGAATACGTCATCGATCAAGTCCCCATTGACTCAAGACACGGCTGTCGTGTCCTGAACGACTTGTGTACGAATGACTAAGGAGAAACTCATGACCAAAAGAATATGCTTCGACCGCATCTTGCCCTCTGAGCTGCGACGACCGCATCGTAACCAGTTTGGGACTCGCGCCATTGGGCCCATTGGGAAGGCCTGGCCCAATGGTTCAACACTCTCGATTCGATTTATGGAGGGCACCGATGCGCAACGCAATGTTGTCAAGCAGTATGCCGTCCAGTGGACTGATCACGCGAATCTCACCTTTGAGTTTAATGACTCCCCCAATGCAGACATTCGCATCGCCTTTGCCGATGATGGGGCCTGGTCCTACGTGGGCACCGATGCCAAGCGCGTTCCCCGCAATAGCCCCACCATGAACTTTGGCTGGCTCGACGAGGCCGTCGTCCTGCATGAGTTTGGCCATGCCATTGGCCTGGCCCACGAACATCAAAACCCGGATAAGGGCATTCGCTGGAACGAAGCGGTGGTGATTCGTGATTTATCCGGCCCGCCCAATAACTGGGATGAAGCCACCATTCGCCATAACGTGCTGAACAAGTATCGTGCTGACCAGGTCAATGGCACGGAATTTGATGCCCAGTCCATTATGCTCTATAGCTTTCCAGCAGACTGGACCCTTGATGGCTTTCACACCGAACCGAATGACACGCTCTCGTCGCAGGACAAGGCCTTTATTGCCAGCGAGCTGATGTACCCGGGTCGCGGCGGACCGCCCCCGGTCACGGCTTTAAACGTCACGGAAATCCCGGCAACAACGGCTTCTATTAAGGAAGCGGGAGAAGAGGATCTGTTTCGATTCCAAGCCGCAACGGCAGGGCACTACGTGATTGAAACCACGGGTACCACCGACCTAATCATGAAGCTGTACGGCCCCAATAATGCAACCCAGCTTGTGGCCGAGGATGACGACAGCGGTCAGGGATATAACCCTAAAATCGCGGTGGACCTGAATCCCGGCGAATACCTGATTCAAATTCGACACTATAACCGTGCCGCTGGCACCGGCGATTACGGGGTCCGCCTGTATAAGACCTAATAAGACCGAACCCTCGATCATTGCTGATTGAGCAATGATGTTTCATCCCAGTGGAGGGAGACGATGGGAGTCTCCCTCACGCCCTTTTGAAACTGTCTTCTTTAAAACTGTCTTCGAACTGTCTTCGAACTGTCTTCGTCCCTGAGGAAACATCATGACCGCATCCGCCACTCATCGCCACATCTACGCTCTGTTGGTGGGAATTGACGATTATATTGGCCGCGTTCCGCCCCTCAAGGGCTGCGTCAATGACATTCGTCGCATTGAAACTTACCTGAGCGATCGCGTTGATTCCCAGGCCTATCAACTGCATATCCATAAGCTCTTAAACGCCCAGGCTACCCGGCAGGCGGTCATTGACGGATTTCGGAACCATCTAATGCAGGCTGGCAGCAATGATATTGCTCTGTTCTACTACAGCGGTCACGGGTCTCAAGAGGCTGCACCGGAAGAGTTTTGGCCCATGGAACCCGATCGCATGAACGAAACGCTGGTTTGCTGGGATAGCCGCGAAGCGGGGGGACGAGACTTAGCCGATAAGGAGTTAGGCTATCTCATTGAGCAGCTTTCCCAGCAGCATCCGCAAGTTGTGATGATTATGGACTGCTGCCACTCTGGGTCTGGGACGCGGGAGATCATTCCCGAGGGCGTGCGCCATTCCCCGGCGGATTTTCGGCAACGAAACCTCCAGGATTTTATTTTTTCTGCGGATGAAGCCTACCTGTCTCGACTGCTAGCAACTCCCCCTGGCGACGATCTCCCCGAGGTCGGGGATCGCCAAAGCGGTTGGAGTCTTCCCGTGGGTCGGCATATCCTGCTCGCTGGCTGTCACGACTCAGAGCTGGCCAGTGAATATCTTGGAGATGGCGAGGAGCGGGGCGCATTTTCTTATTTTTTAGTGGATACCCTCGAAAAGACCCGCGGATCCCTGAGCTATCGGGACCTGTTTAAGCGAGCCAGCAGCCTAGTTCGGGGACGCATTAAGGATCAATCTCCCCAGCTGGAGGCGACCCATCCCCAGGATTTAGAGTTGCCGTTTTTAGGCAACTCGGAGGCCGCTGCGATCGCCCCGCGCCCGCCCTACTACACCCTGAGCTGCAGCGGGCCAGGCCAGTGGATTATTGATGGTGGCGCGGTTCATGGTCTGCCCCAGGCTGGCGCTGAACCGATGATTCTGGCGCTTTATCCCCAGGGTGCTCCGGCCGCGGACCTGGAGCGCCCTGCCGCTGCAATTGGCGAAATTCAGGTCCTGGAAGTATTCTCCAGCTACAGTCGCGTCGGTTTTACCCAGGAACCGGAGGGGTTGACCCCAGAAACTGTGCTCAATGCGGTGGTGATCAGCCTTCCGATCCAGCCCCTGGCGGTTTGCCTGGAGGGAGATGCCGCCGCCATCGCCTTGATTGAACCGGATCTTTCCAGATCCCTCTACCTCCAGAGGGTGGACAGTCCTGCCCAGGCGAAACTGCGGGTGGCGGTGGCGGACAACCGTTGGCGCATCACTCAGCCCCGCGATGAGCGGACCCTGGTGGATCCCATTGTCGGCCTTTCCCCAGAGCAGGTGACCCAGGTGGTCCAGCGATTAGAGCATATGGCCCGCTGGACCACCATCCTAGAACTGGCCAGCGCAGGGACGGGCTCCCTCCCCTCTAATGCGGTGCAAATGCAGCTTTATCACCAGGGAAAAGCAGTGAACGATGCTGTGGTGCGCCTGGAGTATGAGGGCGATCAAAATCCCACCTTCCAGCTGAAGATCACCAACCAAACCGACCAGCGCCTTTACTGCGCCCTCCTGGATTTAACCGAGGAATATTCCGTCTCCGCTCCCTTTTTTGCAGCGGGGGGGGAATGGATCGATCCCCAGACGGAAATCTTTGCCACGGCCATTTTGCGGGGGCAGCGCACGGACCAAATTCCCACCAGTCTTCCCAAGCGGCTGTGGGAGCAGGGGGTGACGGAATACCAGGATGTTCTCAAGCTGATTGTGAGCACCACCGAGTTTGATCCCCGGCTATTGGCACAGGACAAGCTGGATCGGCCGCCACCAGAACCGACGCGATCGCTAGGCACCTCCAGCCGCAGATCCCTAAATCGCTTGATGAAACGAGTCACCACGCGCGGTATTGCCGATGAAGAGGAGCTAGAGCAGGTGGATAGCTGGGTTACGAGCCAGTTGACCTTGGTCACCGTGCGGCCCCAACCCCAGGTGACCGTCAGTCCGCAATCTCGCCAGTCCCTGGGCCATGAGGTTACCCTGGAAGCCCCCCCCCAGTTTCAGGCCCAGGCCAGGCTGGTCAGCGTTGCCCAGGCCAGCCGAGACGTTGGCCATCCCCCCCTTCCGCCCCTGCTGCGGGAGGGAAGCCAGCCGTTTCAGTTTCGATCCAGCCGTGGCGTGGATCCAGGATTGAGCACCCTGGAGCTCACCCAGGTACATCATCCCGAGGCCGTCACGCCAGATCATCCGTTAAAGCTGGCGGTGCCAGGAACCCTGGCGGAGGATGAACAGATCCTGCCCGTCGCCTTTGATGGCGAGTTTTATCTGCCCCTGGGCTTAGGATTCCATCGCGAGGGCAAGACTGAAATTGAACTGCAGCGATTGCCAGCCCCCACCCCAAATCGCCGAAGCGTTGGGGGTGCGATTCAAATCTATTTCCAAAAGGTCTTACGCAGGCAGTTGGGGCAGGATCTCAGTCAGATACTCGGGGTGAAGTTTGACTATCCGATTCTTGCCGTTGCCGAAGTGGCGCAGCGTGCGGTGTCCTATCTTCCAGAACGAGCCGTGGTGGAACAGCGTGTTGCCCAGGCCGATTCCATTGTCTTGTTTATCCACGGTATCTTTGGCGATACGCGCAGTATGGTGCCCAGCGTGGAAACGACCCAAGTGGAGCATGACGGTCAGATCCAAACCCTAAATGAACTGTACGACCTCGTGCTCACCTACGATTACGAAAGCATCAATACCTCCATTCGAGATCATGCCGCCGCCCTGAAGCGGCGACTCAGGGAGGTGGGACTGGGGGAAGACCACGGCAAAACCCTGCATATTGTGGCCCACTCCATGGGGGGACTGGTGTCTCGCCATTTTATTGAGGCCCTGGGGGGGAATCAGGTTGTGCAGCACCTGATCCTGTTGGGCACCCCGAATGCCGGATCGCCCTGGCCCGAGGTGCAGCGGGGGATCACCATCGCAATGGCGCTGCTGCTGAATGGCCTCTCCACGGTGGTGATGCCCTTAAATATCCTGGGTGCCCTGCTCCAACGCCTTGAGAAGATTGATGTAACCCTGGATGAAATGGAGCCGGGATCGGAATTTTTAGAGGGGCTGTGGATGAACGAAGATCCCCAAACGCCCTATAGCGTGGTGGTGGGAAATACTCACTTAATTCCTGGGGATACATCGGCAACGCTGCCGGAACGGCTGCTGCGGAAGCTGTTTAAAGCCGTGGAACTTCCCTTTGGGGGCCAACCCAATGACATTGCCGTCTCGGTGGAAAGTATTCAAGGCCTGCCCGAGCATCGCGTTCCCCAGCCGGTCTTTGAGGAGGTGGCCTGTAATCATCTCGTGTACTTCACCGACCCCGCAGGGCTAACGGGCTTGGGCCATGCGGTGGCTCGTGCCTTTCAAGGGGCCACACCGGACAGCCCCCCGCCAGAAGCCTCCCCAGCCGATCCAGAGGACCTCAACTTCGAATCCTTGCCCTCCTCCTTTGAGGAAGCCATGGCTGCAGTTAATGTTGCGGCCCAACCTTCCACGGTCTCTGCTCCGAGGTCCTTAGACGCCATTGAGTCCCCGGTGGGGCTGGCGAACCGCATGGATCAGAGCAAGCGGCAGGAAGATTTGATGGTTCGCGTGGCGATCGGGCTGATTACCGCCGCCGTTGTGCTGTTGGGGTTTGCGGCCTGGAGAAAATTTGATCGCCAACAGTCTGCGCCCCAGGGTAGTTCAAGTGCAGCGCCCGCTCAATATAAAACCGCTAGCCACCCGGCGATCGCCGCGCTCGCCCCGGACAGCAGTAAACTCCCTAGCAGCCACCAGGCCGCAATCTGAACCTGTCTCTTGGCTGCCTCAGCCTGCTGTTGCAAATCCAGGGCTAAATCCTGGGCCTGCGCTGCCAGTTGAGCTTGGATGCTGACAATCTGGTCCACCACCTGCTGCCGCACCTGCTCAAGGGGGGTATCTCCATTGGCAAGGGCCTCCCTCGCAGTGGCCAGCCCCTCTTTGATGGAGGTTTCTAGACTCCGTAGCGTGTTTTCGGTCCCCGCCAGCGCCGTCTGCCAGGCCGACTGAAACCCGCTGCGGATCGCCTCACGATCCAGGGAGGAAAGATCGGATCGGGCCTCTAGGGCCTGCTGCCAGGATTCCTCCAATCCCTGGAGGGCAGCGGGATCTGGCAGCTTCGTCACCAGCGGCCCCAGGAGGCGCTGCAGGATCTGGCCCAAATCTTGAGCCATCTGGGCCGGATTTAAGGCTGATTTATCCTGGAAACGCAGGTAGTGATTCAGTTGCCGCTGCAGATAATGAAGCACATCCTCAGAGGACTGCAGGGTACGCACCAGCCAGGGACGGGGTTGGTTTGCCGGGGGCGAGTCTGGCGAGTTTAGATCTCCTTGATCCGGTTTTGGTTCTCTCCGATCCGCGGCCTGGGGAGCAGGCCAGGCTGCTGTTAAGCTGTCCATCAGGGCCTGACGCTGCCGATTCGAGAGGCCCTTCCGTTTGGAGAGCGCAGCCCGAAGGGCCGGAAGATCTAAGGCCTGGTCCACGGGAGGTAGCGATCGCCCTAACCCCTCTTGGGCTTCAAGCTGGGCCTGGACTTTCTGGGCCATGGCCGCAGCACTCAGGGCCTCGCGATTGGTATAGCGGCAGTAGGCCAGCAGCCGAGTCTGGATGGGCTCGATGGGGGTATCCAGGTGCGGCGGGGTCACGGTTGCGATTACCGCATCTCTGACCTCTATCAACGCTTCCAGGAGCGTCTCAATCTGATCGGAGGACAGATCTTGCCTTGCCTGCAGCCATGCCCCTAGGCGATCGCGGCCAATCTGCAGGATCTGCCCTTGCAGGACTTGCGGATCGGCTTGCGGATCGTAAAGACAGTCGTAAAATTCCGATTGCAAAATTTCAGGACGCAAGGCCCAGCTTGGAGCATGGCGCAGATAGGTTTGCACATCTTGCTCAATCACGTCCAGATCCTCCCTTCCTGGGATCGGAAGGGTTTGCACCTGATGCCACAGGGTCTCTAAATCCCAGTCAGACCCGTCCTGGGATTGGATCGCGTTGCGCAGCAGGGTTTTCCAACTGGGCAAATCCAGACTCTCCAGCGCCTGCGCTAGAACCTGGCGAACCCCCGCCAGTCCCTGAGAAGACTGGGGCTGAGACGCCTCCACAGGTGGAAGATCGCCCTGGGTGCGGCTGATCACCTCATGGATGACCCGATCCACCTGCTCGGCAGATAGGGAGGTGCGCTCGCACAGATCCCTGAGCAGATCCTGACGCTGATGGGCCAGCAGGCTGGGAAATTGGGCCTGCTGCTGGGCCAGTTTCGACACCTCCGTCACCAGACGATCTAGCGTTTGATCCTCGGCTGAATTCTCTGGCTCTGGCCCCCATTGCCGCCCAATGGTTGAAACTAACAGCCGACTGCCGCCCACCGCAGCTCCGACCAGGGACTCTGTTACCCAGGCAAAGGTGGTGGAGCTGAGCCAAAACAACAGCAGCCAGTAGGTTGCCCACACCATCAGACCCCACACTAAGCCTCGACGCGGCTCCGGAATCTGGCTAAATTCAGTTCCCGCCAGGGCGGATAGAAATAAAACAATGGAGAGACTCAGGGCAATCCCGCCGCCCAGCATGTGGGTCACAGGCAGTGGCTTCGCCGGGGAGGCGCGGGATGGATTCTTCGCTGGATCTTGCGCCGAGGAATCATCACCCTGAGAGTCCATCGGGGGGTCAGACGCTGGCCCAAGGTTGAGGACCGTCAAGCCCAGGGCAATCCCTAAACTGGTGAGCACCACCTGAAGCATAACGGCAATGACCAGTCCTGCTAGCAGAGCGAAAACAAGCTGCACGTTACGGCGACCTTCCGATTTTTATTCGACCCTAGAGATTTAGGCGGGGGCAGTCATCTATCTTGGGTGGCAGTTTTGCTTGAGTGGGAGTTTTGCTTGAGTGGGAGTTCTGCCTGGGTGGGAGTTCTGCTTGGGTAACAATTCCCTTCTCAGGCGTTGATTGCTTTCCGGGGACGGGCATGCTAAGCAGGTAGCCCGCTCACCCCGCCCTATGGTTTTGCGACAATTTCCGGTTTGGATTGGATTGGGTTTAGGATTTGCCAGCCTTTGGCACCCTGCACAACCTGCCCTGGGCCAAGGTCAATCTGCTTCTCAGCCCATTACCACCCAGTGTCTGCATCCCCTTCGGGGGGAAAGCCATTGCCAGGTGCATCGATTTCCCCTGGGGAATGGCCTCCAAATTCAGTGGCCCGACGGCAGCCTCACAGAAATCCGTCTCGATTCCCCTCAGGCTCAGCTACGAGATGGACTGAACGCCGACTGGCAAGGAATCGATGCTGCCGGGCTCTGCTGGCAAGATCAATGTTTCCAGGCCTCCCGCCAGGCCCTCACCCTGCTCCAGCGTGGGAAAGCGCCCATTGCAGCCCAGTGCTATCACCCCCTCAACGGCACCACCGCTTGTCAAGTTCAGGTCCCTGCTTCCACTTTTCAGTACCATATTGACCGCGGCTACGGTGAACCCGTCAGGCTTTCCGGCAAGCCGCGCTATCAAATTGCCGGATTGCCCAACCTGTCCCTCGCGCCAGCCCCCAGCCTGGGGTTCTGTGCCAACGGCATTTGCGTTTTTTCGCTGCAATAAATGCTGCTGAGCTAAATGCTGCTGAGCTAAATGCTGCTGAGCTAAATGCTGCTGAAATAGCTGCAATAAATGTTGAGGGCCAAAACTCCTCCCCTCTCTCCCTAGGTAAAGCGGATCTTGAGATAATCCTCCTCCATCTTGGCCCCGGCAGGCTTCATCGCTGCCAGAGCTTGGGGCAGCACCAGATTGCGACGATGGTTGCCAATGCGGATATTGAGCTCGTCGGCAGACTTACTCAGGTCCACCTTATCCTTCGGGATGCCGGGAAGATAAATCTCCAGACTGTAGCGGTCATCTTCCTGAACAACCCGCAGGGTAGTCTCAGCGTGATACACCTGGGTAGGGTCTTCGCTGGCGTAAAGGGTCTCCTTTAAGCGCCGCAGGGCTTCTAGACCGCACATTTCCTCTTGGTAAAGGGGGACCTCCTTGACGGGAAGGGGGTGGAAATTGGACTGAATTTCTTCGCGGTACTGCCGCTGATTATTTTTCCAGGTAACGAAAAACGGGTCGCTCACATCCTCGGGAATGATGCGATTGGCAATTACCAAGTCCGTTGCCACGTTGTACAAGCTCAGGTAGGCGTGGGCGCGCAACGACTCCTTGAGGACCATCTTTTCCGGGTTCATCACCAACCGCACTGAGGTTTGTTGGTTATCGCACAGGACGCGCTCTAGCGCTTCAATTTGCTCATAGAATTCGTAGGGCGCATCCATGACCTCTCGATCCGGTAGGGAAAACCCCGCAATGGGCCGGAATAAAGGCTCCACTAGGGGGCGTAGGGCCACGGACATGTTTTGAAAGGGCTTATAAAAGCGACGCATATACCAGCCCCCCACCTCCGGCAGGCTGAGCAGCCGCAGGGCTGTTCCGGTGGGAGCCGAATCAATAATGAGAACATCGTAAAACCCTTCGTCATAATGGCGCTTCATGCGCACCAGGCCAAAAATTTCATCCATTCCAGGCAAAATGGCCAGTTCCTCTGCCTGAATGCCATCGAGCCCCCGCGCCTGCAGCACCTGAGTAATGTAGCGCTTGACGGCTCCCCAGTTGCCCTCTAGCTCCAACAGGGCATCGAGCTCTGCTCCCCAGAGATTGGGCTGAACCTGAATGGGGTCGTGACCCAGATCGAGATCAAAGCTATCCGCCAGGGAGTGGGCCGGATCGGTGCTGAGCACAAGGGTTTTGTAGCCCAGCTCGGCACAACGCAGACCTGTGGCAGCAGCAACGGACGTTTTGCCCACTCCGCCTTTCCCTGTCATTAAAATAACGCGCATAAAATTTTGTCGATGGATGGAACAATTGAGGATGAACAGAAGAAAGTGGCATTGATCCGGCAACTTTGAGGAAGGATCGGGCCTGGATGCGGCTCAATCACAGAAGCCGACTTGTTTTGAGTGTAGCACTGTAGAGAAATTCAAGCGGAACCAAGTCCACTCATCTGCTGCCCGCCGCAGGGCATCCTCAAGCCACTAAACTGTAGAAATAAAGTCAGACATGTATCAGATAGTCAGACATTTATCAGATAGTCAGACATTTAGAAGTTAAGACATTACTTTAAGACAGGACTATCGACATTTCACTGGGGCGCTGCGCTGGCTGCACCCGTTGGCTTACCTGAGGTGCCCTTGAGGTTTAGAGTGTTTGAATATCCCGTGCAAGTGTCCCCCCATCTAACGGATTATGCTGGGGTGGTTTGGCATGGGGCCTATCTGCGGTGGTTGGAAGAAGCACGCCTCCAGGCCTTGCAAGAGGTGGGATTGAACTACGCAGACCTTGTGGCCCTGGGCTGCGACTTGCCTGTCGTGCAACTGGATCTAAAATACCTGCGATCGCTGACGATGGGGCAAGCTGGCCTAGTGCGCAGTCAAATTCTGCGGCGGGAAAAGGTGCGCTTGATCTGGCGGCAGGTGGTGTATACCCAGAATCCCGAACAGGTGGCCCTGGAGGCCCTGGTCACTCTGGTCCCCCTGGATCGAACCCGAAAAAAGGTCATGAGGCAGCTTCCAGCCGCATTTGAGACCAAAATCCTGAGCTTACTGTCGCCCTAAATCAGTGGCTCCTTCTCTGGCCGGTTTTCACTAGCACAAAAAACTATTGAGGGCCTGAGAATGATAGTAAAATGTTACAAAAAGTGTTAAGGTGTAAAGCCTGGAACCATGGGCCTACCCTGTCTCAGTGATTTCCTTCACCCCTCCCTTGAAGGTGGTCATTAAAGTTTTGTCAACTGATGTAGTAAATCAACATGAAAGATCTCACCCGATATAGAAATATAGGCATCTTTGCTCACGTAGACGCAGGCAAGACGACCACAACTGAAAGAATCCTGAAGTTGACAGGGAAAATCCACAAAATTGGGGAAGTGCATGATGGCGCAGCCACCACTGATTTTATGGAGCAGGAGCAGGAACGCGGCATCACAATTCAATCGGCGGCGACGAGCTGTTTCTGGAAGGATCACCAGTTCAATATCATTGACACGCCGGGACACGTTGACTTCACCATTGAGGTTTATCGTTCCCTGAAGGTGTTAGACGGAGGAATCGGGGTCTTTTGTGGATCCGGGGGCGTTGAACCGCAATCCGAGACGAACTGGCGCTACGCCAATGATTCGAAGGTTGCCCGGATCATCTACGTCAACAAGCTAGACCGTATGGGCGCAGATTTCTATCGCGTGGTGGATCAGGTTAAAAATATCCTGGGTGCGCAGCCTTTGGTGATGACCCTGCCCATGGGCATTGAGGAAGACTTTGTGGGGGTCGTGGACCTGTTAACCCGCAAGGCCTGGATTTGGGATAATTCGGGAGATCCGATGAATTATGAGATTCAGGATGTTCCAGCTGAGATGACCGAGAAGGTGGAAGAATACCGCGAAGCCCTGATCGAGATGGCCGTTGAGCAGGACGATGAGGTAATGGAGCAGTATCTAGAGGGTGAAGAGCCAGATCTGGACACTCTCAAGCGCTGTATTCGCAAGGGCACCCGCGATCTGGTGTTCTTCCCCACCTACTGTGGATCCTCCTTTAAGAATAAAGGGGTGCAGCTGGTGCTGGATGCGGTTGTGGACTATCTGCCCAATCCGATGGAGGTTAAGCCCCAGCCCGAAGTGGATCTGGAGGGGAATGAAACGGGTGAGGTTGCCAAGGTGGATCCCGATGCACCGCTGCGCGCCCTTGCCTTTAAGATCATGGACGATCGCTTTGGATCTTTGACCTTTACCCGAATTTACTCCGGCACCTTGAAAAAGGGGGATACGGTGCTGAACACTGCGACCGGAAAAACGGAGCGGGCCGGTCGCCTAGTGGAAATGCATGCCGACTCTCGGGAAGAGATTGACGAAGCCCAAGCCGGGGATATTATTGCCATTGTGGGCTTGAAGAACGTGCAAACGGGGCACACCCTGTGCGATCCTAAAAAACCCGCCACTCTGGAACCCATGGTCTTTCCTGACCCGGTCATTTCCATTGCTCTCAATCCCAAAAACAAGGGAGCGACTGAGAAAATGGGTCTGGCCCTGAGCAAAATGGTTCAGGAGGATCCCTCCTTCTATGTGGAAACCGATCAAGAGTCCGGTGAAACCATCATTAAGGGGATGGGTGAGCTGCACCTGGACATCAAGGTGGATATTCTCAAGCGGACTCACGGAGTCGAGGTGGAGGTGGGCAAGCCCCAGGTGGCCTACCGTGAATCTATCACCAAGCGCGTTGAGGATAGCTATACCCACAAGAAGCAGTCCGGGGGGTCAGGTCAGTTCGGTAAGATTGACTATATTGTGGAGCCGGGCGAACCGGGTAGCGGGTTTGTGTTCGAGTCCACGGTCACCGGTGGAAACGTGCCGCGGGAATTCTGGCCAGCGGTGCAGAAAGGGTTTGAAAGCAGTATTGATAAGGGCGTGCTGGCAGGGTTTCCCTGTTTGGATCTGAAGGTGACCCTGACCGATGGATCCTATCACCCGGTGGACTCTTCCGCGATCGCCTTTGAGATTGCGGCCAGAGCGGCCTACCGCCAATCCATCCCTAAAGCAGGTCCGCAACTGCTAGAGCCCATCATGAACGTGGATGTGTTCACCCCCGATGCCAACGTGGGGGATGTGATTGGCGATCTCAACCGTCGCCGCGGCATGATTAAGTCCCAGGATGCCGGGGTAACAGGGGTTCGAATTAAGGCTGAAGCGCCCCTGAGCGAGATGTTTGGCTACATCGGTGACCTGCGGACCATGACCTCAGGACGCGGCCAGTTCTCCATGGAGTTCTCCCACTATGCGCCCTGCCCCAAGAACGTGGCGGATGAGGTCATTAAGGAGGTTCAAGAACGGCAAGCGGCTGCGGCCTAGCTGGGAGTCCTGGCTGGATAGAACGGAGGGAGGCAGGGGTTCGGCCTGAACCTGGCTGAGTTCCCCCTCCAAGAATCTCGAAGACCTTGGTAGGATGATCGCTACCAGGGTCTTTTGAGATCCAGGCCAACTTGCTGAGGTCGGCCCCGGATGGAGACGCGAGTAGTGGCGGTATGACAACGGAAGTCTTTTCTGTGGATATTCTGGTGCAAGAAACCCCTTTGGGATCTTTTCAGCTGGAGTGGAATCCTCAGCCCGGCGCCCAGATCGAAATTGAGGGCGCCTATTACGTGGTTTTAGAACGACGGCACCGCTACCGCCTGAGCATGAATCGCTATGAACTCGATCGCGTCCTGCTGTCTGTTCAGAAAATTGAGGCGATCGCGGATCGATCCTGGATCGGTGGTCGGTGGGTCATTGGTGATATGAGCTGTCGCTACAATGCCCGATCGACGCTTCTGCGCTGTGCGGTCAATCCGGACGGCCCTTGCGATCGCTGTCCCAGTTACCAGCCCCAGGCCTGTGCAGGGGATGGCGATCGCCCCATGTATCGTTAAGTCTTTAAAAGCTTGAGGGAACCTTAGGGTTGCTCAAATTGTCATATTTCAGGCCTATAGTGAGAATCTAAACGCAGAATCAGGGAAGCTGGCCCGAATATAATCTAGTCGTATAATTTTTCCTTCGCGCAGCTCCATTCTGCAATATTGGAGGAATGGCAATGAAAATCACGCGACGCGATGCAATTAAGCTAGGGTTGATCAGCAGTGGTGCTTTTTTTCTCCCCCTGGGGTCAACCCGATCGGTGTTAGCCGCCCCCTTTAGCCCCAGGATTGCGCGTTTTGTAGAGCCGCTGCCCATCCCCCCTGTCCTGCCGCCCGATTACTCTGACAAAACCACGGATTACTATGCGATCGCCCTTAAAAAAGCCCGGATTTCCCTGGTCCCTGGCACCACCACCGAAATTTGGGGCTATAACGGTAGATTGCCAGGACCCACCATCCGACAGCGGGGCGGAGACGAACAGGAGGGGGGCCGACAGTCTGTGGTGCGCTTTATCAATCAGCTCGGGGAGGATCAATCAGGCGGTGAGATTAATGCCGTGGTTCATCTCCATGGCATGGCGTCCCTACCTCAGTACGACGGGTTTGCCACAGACTTTATCAAACCGGGGCAGTTTAAAGACTACATCTATCCCAATGACCGCGCTGCCACCATCTGGTATCACGACCATGCGATTGACCACACGGCCCGCAACGTCTACCAGGGATTGGCGGGGATGTACATTGTGGAAGATGAGCTGGAACGCCAGCTGCCCCTCCCCAAAGGCCCCTACGATGTCCCACTGATTCTGCGGGATGCCTTCTTTGAGGTCAATCCCCTCAATGGTGAGGATTTACAGCTGGTGTTTGACGATCGCCAGATGCGCAGCACCTATGGAGACGTGAGCCTGGTCAATGGTATCCCCTGGCCCAAAATGCAGGTGGAACGTCGCAAGTACCGCTTCCGACTCTTAAATGCCTCGGCCTCTCGTAGCTTTCAGCTGGCCTTAAGTCAACAGGAAAATCGCCTGACCGTGGGGGAAACCATGGTGGTGATTGGCAGCGACGGTGGGCTCCTGGCAACCCCAGTAGAGCTAAAAACCCCCTATCAAACCCTGCGCATTGATATGGCGGAGCGCTATGAGATCATCATTGACTTTTGCCGTTATGAAGAGGGGGACTGTCTTTTTCTGAAAAATATTGGGTTTTCGGGAAGTATTGACATTGACGATCGCATTCATACCCTCATGTGTTTTGAGGTTGTGGGGGGTGAGGTTCCTGATGACAGCCAGATTCCCGAGACCCTCAGACCTGTGGAGCGGCTACCGGAGAAGACGGCAGATCGCACCAGAACCTTTCGATTTGAGCGGAGCTTTAACCGTTGGCTCATTAACGGAAAGCAGTGGGACGAAAATCGGGTGGATGCTAATCCAGGCGTTGGCGATATTGAGATTTGGGAGTTTTTTAACCCTGGTAGCGGCTGGTTCCATCCCGTCCACGTTCATTTAATTGATATGCAAGTGCTCGATCGCAATGGTTTACCCCCCCGGCCCTATGAAATGGGCTGGAAGGATGTTTTTCATGTGGGTGAATTTCAGGTGGTCCGGGTGATTGGTGAGTTTGGCCCCCGCAGGAAGGGCTACAAGCGCCGATTTATCCAGGGAAAATTTATGATGCACTGCCACAATCTCGTCCATGAAGATCATTCCATGATGACGGTGTTTGAGGTGGGGCAAAATGGCCCCAGCCCCAAGTCTGCACCAGCTCAGGACATTGCCCAGATGAGCCCTTTTAAAGTGGCCTATCCCACTCCTCCGAACCCCTACGACCGCGAGGCAATTGAGGAGTTTGACCGGGAACTTTACGGGACGGGCCGCTAGGATGAGGCCCAGGATTCGCAGAGTATGGCGTGATCCGCGTCTGATCCGGGGGCCTGGGCAGAGGGCGCCGCGCTACCAAAACGTATGAATCCGGGCAATGCCAATGGACTGATCGGCGGCACCTGGAGAGGCACTCACCGCAATGGGGAACTGCCAAATGCGGTTTAAGTTTGTGGCGTGACGAACATTCAGGAGCTGCACCTCTAGTTCCGCTCCCGGCGGCACCGCCTGGGCAAAGGTTAGCTCGGTTTCACCGGAAGGAAGGGTGGTGGACTGCACCGGCAAGGTCTGGCCCTGGGCAAAGGCTGCGACCTGCCCAATCTGGAGGGCCGACGGGGTCTTCATTTTTAACTGAGACACTGGATTCCCTGCAACCTGGATACGAATGTGATAGCGGGCAAAGGGAGCATTGTGATCCTTGGGAACCGCAACGGCGGAAACGATCTGAGAGATCTCGGCACTCCCAAGGGCGATCGCGGGTGTGACGCTCCCTAGCCCTAACAGACTGGCCGCAAGAATGGAGTAAAGCCGCTTCATATTGTCCTCCCACAGAACAGGATTGCCCCCAAGTGTGATGATGCCGTCTCGTCGAAACTGGACCTATCGGCTGCCGTAGCACATCAGATTCGAACGCATCTCAGGGATAATACGTATTTTATTTCATTTCTTCAGAGAATAACAGTTGGGATTTTACCTGTCAAGGGCTTATTTTATCGGCACTTTAGCCGATCTTCCCGGTTTGGGGGCAGTTTCAAGTTCCGTTATGGGATCCGCTCTGGAGGGGTGAGGCGCACTGAATATTGTTGAAAATGGGGGATCTGAATTCGGCGGGCGACGCGTTCGGGAATGCCGTACTCGTTAAACACGTGGGCTGCTCCCACCAAAACCACCACCAGTTGATCGGGATGGGTGTTTACCTGGGCGGCGATCGCCTCTGCCATCGTTTCATCCCACAGGACTTGAGCCTGGTAGAAATAATCAAACCCTTCGTGGCTGGCTTGGTCGGCGTGATAGGTGTCATAGAAATACCGAAGGCGATCGCGGTAGTCAGGATGATCCAGGTCTACATCTTCGATGGGGGGGATCCATTGAAAATCGGCGCGATCGAGTCCTGCCAATCCCTGCGATCCGACCTTGCGGGTCACCTCTAAGGGGGTATTGAGCGCCAGAACTCGAATGTGGTGATGTTGAGCAAAGCGCAACAGGGGGGCATAAAATTCCCAGTCATATCCCCAGCGCTGTTCAAACTCGGTTCGAGTTTTGAGCATGGTCTCATCCAGGTCGCCGGTGAGATAGGCATCGAGGTCAGCCTGGTAGGGACGCTGAAACATTTCCATTGCCAGGGTAACGCGATGGGCCGGTAACTGCTCCAGGATCTGCATCTGGCTTTGATGGTCGGCGATCTGGTCGTGATTTTCCGCTAGATACAAAACATTGGCTTGACTCCAGGTCTGAAGTTCTTCCGGGTCAGGAGACATGGCCCAGGCTGGTCCGAACCCAGCCCACAGCATGAGAAAGACCGCCACAACCGCGATCGCCATGCATCGTTTTGGTCCACTCAATCCCATATTCTTCCGATGGTCCAGTTATCCCCCGCATTATAAAGTGTTTCCCTGGGAGGGGCTGACCGAGGCACTGGGAGGGCGTGCTAAGGATCTGGACCCCAAATGTGAATGTCGCCTCCCTTCCCAGCGGTCACTAGTTTGTCTCCCTCGGGACTAAAGGTGAGAGCATTGAGGGCATCCGTTCGACCAGAACCTTGAGTCAAACAATCCCCTGTTTTCCAATGCCAGAGTTTAAACTCGCCATGACTGTCTCCGGTAGCCAGGATTTCATTCTCGGGATGAAAGGCAAGGGCTTGAACGCCCCCTCTATGGGGGGCTAGGACCAGGATTAGCTTTAAGGAGGGCACTGCTCTAAGGTGTATGCTGCGATCGCTGCTTGCAGCGGCCAGAACTGAGGCATCGGTGTTTAAGGTCAGGCAAGACATTAGGGAAGGGACTTTGACCGTCGCCTGGGGACGATTGAGAGCTTTCAGGTTCCAGAGCTTGAGAGAATAGCTGAGGACGCCGGGCGTGGTTTGAGTGGCTACATGACTGGTGATTAAATGTTGTCCATCCGGTAAAGCCACTAAGTCTACTAGGGGCTCAGCGGTTGAGTCGACCACTGTTTGAAGTTTTTGAGTGCGCAGGTCCCAAAGGGATAACAGTCGATCCAAACTATAGGAAACCAACAGCGGAGACTGGGGAACAAAGGCCATTGCAACGACGCCCTGCTGATGCACAAGTCGACTACTTTGGCGATGGTCTAGGTCCCAAAGGGCAACGGTGGCGCTGGCGTCTGCGATCGCTAATTGCCTTGAATCCGCACTATAGCGGAGCAGTTGAACCTTTTCAAGGGTATTGAAGGTTTGGATGAATTCACCGGTTTCTAAAAACCAAAATTTGATAGTTTTGTCGTGACTGCCGCTAATCAAGATATTTTTCTGCTTCTCAGCCCAAGGTCGGATAATGAGCGCTCGAATGTCATCTTCATGACCCGTGAGGTGCTGAATTTGTTTGACTTGACTCCAGGAACGAGCGGAGGGGGTAACAATGATATTTGAACTTGCTGCGGCAAAGGACGACTCTACGGGTAGTTGCGGCTGCTGTTCTAGCTGTTTAACTCGATCCTCCATGGCCTGAAGTTGACGACTGAGAGCCGCCAAGGACAGGGTTGGTGGTGTGCCACTCTGAATTCGTCCCGTCTGCTCTGCGCGCCAGGTGAGACCATCGGGCAACAGCGTAACCTGAGCAGCGCTTTCCACAAAGAATGGGCTATGGGCATGGGGGATTTCGCCTTCCACCTCAAATAAATGTCGGAAAGCACGAATTTTGCGGTAGTGAAAGCTGAAGCTAGCCTGGGGAATCAGATACCATTGCCGTCCTTGATGGGGAGGATGCAGTTGCACAATCCAGAATTTCCCTCGAAGATCGGCCTGAAATTCAAGCTGGATTTGCCGCTGTTGACGATAGCTTTCAGCGGTTTCATTGACCGCGATCGCGTAGGCAGACAAAACCTGGGGAATGCTGTTGTACAGCTCAATAAATTGATCGTAGCTGACTGCTAATGCTGTACATTGAGACTGATCCATGGGGAAATAGGATGGTGGTACTAGGGATCTTCTTCTTAAGACTGCATCTTGGTCTAGGAGGAAAACCAGGTTTATAACCGATGCTTTTGAATTCTTCTAAATTTGCTTAATTAAATTCCCAAAATGCTTATCTGTTGACCCACTCTTGTCCTAAAACTCGCAGCAGAGCCTTCAAGCCTAAAATGAAGGGTGGGTTAAACTGTAAACGGTGATTCTCTTCAGTAAAGCTTGGCAAGCTCCTGTACAACTCAAGATGCACCTTTTTCCAGATATATTCTTGGTATTCGTCTGAGCGACTTCGAGGTTGGAAATAGGGTTGAGGCTTTAGACCTTCGATACTTAGCTCCTCAAGTGCCCGATTCATGCTGCCTAGAAAGTGGGGAAGTCGGAATAGGATCGGAATCTGAAACCTGCGTACTTCTTCTTCAATCTGAAGAAATTCTTGCCAAGAAACCTCTTTTCCATTCACCCTGCAATCTTCCCCCGCAATGACTAAGTCTCTAGCTCCATAGTTCAACTTTTCGAGCGTTGTTCGATTTGAAACTAAGCCCAAAGCAACATCATCTAGTGGACAGGTACTTAAGAATGTGAGTGATTCTGTATCAGCGACCTCTGCCCCAGCACTTAGCATCCGACTCAGCAATAAATTCACCTTTGAACCGCTGCTAAACGCCCCGTTAGGCGCAAGCCAATGTAGTAGGGATGATTGATGCCCGCCCAGGAACATTGCTGGTATCTTATCGGATCTATACCTGCCTTGAGTGGCAAGCTTCTTAAGCAACATGCCAACGTAGTAGTATAGTCCCCCAAATCCGACAATCATCAAATGTAATAACCCCTGGAATTGTTCATCTTCTCCCGCAGCAACTCGCTTGAGCCTTAACCACTGTTCACTTTCTCGACCCATCCAAACGTCAAGACGCAAGTAAAAATCATCTGCTTTGAGTTTCTTCCAATCGCGGCTTTCCTGCTCCATCAACCGTAGAAAAAAGTCAGGATTCATTGCTAAAAATTGTGCAAATAAATCCCGTCCCGCCAATTGCAGTGAACATTGACTGACTAAACGGTTATCTTCCCAAATAGAAATGCTAGAGATTAAATCCTCTATATGAATACAGGTTCTAGTTGCAAACTCCTGCCCTTGAAAATTCACGAAATATTGGGCAAGTGCCCAGCTCTGGGTGCGCAGGTGAATGACATCATCGTACTTAGGGCATTGATATTGAAGGCCAGTGCTTTCTGAGAGTTCTTCAGAGATAACTTGCCACATTTGAGCAAAACGAATACGGTCTCTGACAGAAAATGTCGAAGGGTACGATAGGGACCACTGAATATTTGCAATGCCCTGCCTAACAGCATTTGCACTAATGAGCAGGGCTAAATGATGTAGGAAAAGACGCAGAGATGTGGGATTGCCGGTTAAATCCGTTTCAATCCAATTCTCGTTGGGTTGGAAGGTACTCAGGTCTGGAATATAGATTCGACCATCAAGGATGACCTGCTCTTTGCTCGAGTTTGAATGGGGCTTTCCTCTTGTGGTTAGAGCATTCTGTAAGGGTAATGGTTTAGCCAAGGGAACGAAGTACTCGGGGATAAAATATTCAAACAGGACCGGAATACGTGTATCGTTGGGTACCTCGGTGATTTTCAGGTTCAGATTTGCCAGTGGCAACGGCTGAATACGCCCATCTTGATTAATGTGAACATTCGTGCGGAAGGTTCCAAAATCAACCCCAACAGTCCAAGATCGATAGGGTTCAATGAGATCTGGGGTTAAAGGCAAAATAAGGCCAATGGTTTGTTCTTTACTATTTAAGGCACGAATGCAAGTCGGAAATTCTGTTAAATTAGCAATCTGGTATTGTCCATCTCCCTCTTGAAAGTGGTTAACCCGCTGACTTCCTGGAATATACACTTGAAATGTGTCACCCCCATATTCTGCGTCGTAATAAAAGACATAGTAATCCTGCCAGTCCGCTGTACGAAAATGGGGGCAAATCTCCAGAACTGGGACTTCATGGATAGAGTTTTCTTCCAGAAGTGGATAGTCTTTTGTTACCTTGTAGATTTCGAGGCGCGAGTCATTATCCACTACACTTGATGGCAGGTCTAAAGTGACTCGCACCATCAGACCCTCATTACCCAAAAGCTGAAGCTTTAGCCTCCTGACTAAATCTTTAGGGGTAAAGTAGTCCAGTAGAACTGGATTAAGCGGCAGAAGCGGCGTCACCAGTTTGCCCTTGAATGTGATCGGTTCACCCTTGGGCAGATATGCGCCCGGCAAAGCATTTTCGAGATCAATGAATTTAAAGTCTGGCAGAAAACAATCTGATGTTTCAAGGCAGCTCGCTAATGTCCAAGCTGGCTTGTTGTCATGTGAATCTTCATTGCGAATGAGTTTTACGCCGGAAGGCTGGACTTCAGGTTTGGCGGCGAGAGCAAGATCTGCCGGAAGCTGTGGCTTGATCTGTCGGCTTTGTGCTTCTATATCCGTAATCTTCTGAATCTTCGGCTCGATCTGTTGATTTTGCGTTTCCAGACCTGAAAGCCTCTGGATTTGTTGCTCAATCTGTCGGTTTCGTTTCTCTAGATCTGCAACCTGTTGATTGAGGGAGGTTAGAGATTTCGATGACCGCGCTTCGCCTTGCAGCATCCCACACTGTTTCAGTTGCCAGGTTTGACCATCAGGCAAAAGAATCACCTGGGCAGCTTTCACTAGAAAGTAGGAGCTGTGGGGATGAGGAATCTCACCTTCAACCTGAAAGAGGTACCGATAGGCACGGATTCGCTTGGGGTTGAAGTTTGAAGTTGTACAGGGTACCAGGTGCCATTCCAGCTCTGATTCAGGAGATCGTAACTGAATGATCCAAAGTTTCCCGCGTAGGTCAGCCTGAAATAGCAGCCCTTCCTCCCTTTTTTCCTGGTAGCTCTCAGCCGTTTCGCTAACGGCTACAGCATAAGCAGACAAAACTTGAGGAACACTGTTGTAAAGCTCCAAAAATTGCTCGTAGGAACTTTCCAGGGGGGGCTTAGAAGACACAGCAAAGGCTCCGCTCAACTCACTTGTATAGCCTACCGAAACTCTAAAACACCTGGCTTCTCCAAAATCCAAACTTCGTTGGCCTTCAGCGCAGATACCTGGGCTGGCTCAATCAGGCGGAACTCCTGGCTTCCAGAATGATAGTGCAGGCATTCAAAAAGACGAGACACCGTGTTGAGGTTGTGGGTGTTGATTTTTAAGTTTTCCTTGGGCACTAGATAATCTCGTCCGGCTTCACTCACAACCCAGTAGTTGCCGCGATCGCGCTTAACCAGTTCTATGGCCTTATTCGTCTCGCCCAATCGACTATAGGATTGACTCTCTTCCGTTTCCGCCACTTCAATATATTGGGTCAACCCTTGGGGAAAATCGTTATAGTCTTTCAACAACTGAAGGCTAGATTGCAGGTAATCTCCATCTTTTGTCTGGGTGGGATCAAAGGCCTGCAGAGCATCCCAGCGGTTGTCGACCCTGCTAGAAACCGCTATATTGCTTTGCTCAGGGGCGTTTACCGGGGGCTTCAAAACCTGCTTGAGGTCTTGAAGGTCTGAGTGCAAGTGGCCCAATGCCGTGGCAATCGTCGTCAAGGGATCCAGGGTCTTCGATAGAGGCTTGAGCTGCTGCGTGTGGGTGGTGTTGAGCTGGGTAATCAGGTGATTGAGCTGGGCAATCTCTCGCGTCAGTTGAGAGGAGCTAGCGGCAACAGCCTCAGCGGTCGATCGCTGAGGGGCAGACAGCCAAACTCGCAGGGCGATCGCCATTGTCGACAGAGCAATCACCATCAAGGCCGCATCTAAAATCACCATCAGCAACGGAAGCCGGGAGACTTTCTGGGTGAGGGTTGCCAATTGGGGTTCACCAGGCGATTCTCCTGAGGGTGAAGGGGACGGACTGGCGGTGGCGGCAGCGGGAGAGGGCGATGGACTGGGGGAAGGCGAAGCATTGGGGGAGGGAGACTGGGCAAGGGTTGGGGAAAGGTATCCCATACCTACGCTCAACAGAATCACCCCCCATGTGACTTTAAAGTGCGATCGCGCCATTTTTACACCTCCCTTGGGTTATGGCCCCTGAAAATCAATAATGCCTGGAGTCTCTAACTGCCATTGGTTGCCGCCCGGCAGTGCGGCCACGGTCGCGGGCTTTCTCAGCACAAAGTCCTGAGATCCACCCGGATGATAATTGTGGCAAGCAAAAATCACTTCGATGGTTTTGTAGTTATGTTCGTTAATGCGAATGCGCTGGCTGGGCACCAGGTATTCACGATTACTCTCACTGATAATCCAATAGTTGCCCCGCCCTTTTTTTTCAAACTTCACCAGACCCGGATCGCCTAAGCGGCGGTTACTCTGACTTTCTTCGGTTTCCGAAACCTCTGTGGACTGCTTAGCATAATGGCTGGCACTCTTGTTGTACTGGCTAACGATGGCTTGCTCAACTGGACTGAGAACCTCTGGTACCTTGATGGCAGATTGTTGAGTCACCGAAGCGTGCTTATCCTCCGGTTCAGAAACGGCCTCATTCTGAGCTGCAGCAACCTCAGAGGGCCTATGTCTAAAAGAGGACTGCAACTGACGACTGACCTCTAAATATTCCTGGTAAATCATTTGCATCCACTGTCCATGCTCCTGAAGTTTTTGCTCAAGATGCTGGACTCGCTCCTCATATTTTTGACTCACTTGTTCAATCCAGAGGGCTTGCAGATCCGTCGAATAGATGTGGGGCTGTGGTGGAATGCGCTCAAGCTGTTCTAGTCTGGATCGAAAGGTCTGTACTGTTTCGCGGTCTTGGGCGATCGCCTGCTTTAGAGTTTCAAACTTTGCCTGGAGTTCTGAGTACTCCCTCATCACCTCATTCTGGCGGTGGAGAGGAGATGCCTCTGGATCCAGTTGCAGATAGGTGTTCGGTGGACGAGGCGTGGGTTGGGAGTTCAAAGTCTGAGCGACAACTTGCTCGATAAAGACTTTCAGATTTCTATAGTTTTGCTGGGGAGATGGTTTGGGTCTTAAAGAGAAAGTGGAGGGTCTATCGGGCAGGCTTGGAAGCTGGACCTCCGAAGCTGACGATAGAGGGAATTCTAGGGTGTTAATCCAACGCATTTGTTCCCATTGCTGCTTTGCTGCTGCGATCGCCTCGTGGGAATGCTGGAGTCGCAAATTCCAGCCACATTGCTGACAGTCGCGGTACTCGCCGGGATTCATCAAGCCACAGATGTCGCATTTTCGGGGTTGTCCTACCATGATTTCCTCACTTCCCGGCCCACTCTTTCCCCAGCACCCGCAGCAACGCCTTCAAGCCCAGAATAAACGGCGGTTCTAGACGAATATTGCGACTTTCTCCCTTAATGTTCAGCAGCATACTGCGTAGCTCCCGCTCAGTCGCACGCCAGAGTAATTCTTTATACCTTTCCTCCAGCCCCACTCGCGGCTTAAACTGAGGCATAGGAGTCAGTCCATCTACCTCCAGCTCACGCAGTGCCAGGTTCATTTCATCTAGAAACTGGGGCAACTGTACCAGGGCCGGAATCTCGAAGTTTTGCACCTCATCTTCAAACTCCAGGCGCTCCTTCCAGAGGACGGGAACTCCATTCACCGTGCAGTCTTCTCCAGCAATCACCGGATCTCTAGTGCGTCGACTCAGCCCCGTGAGCCTGGTGCTGCTTAACACCAGGCCACAGGCAGCTTCATCCTTGGGACGGCTACTCAACCGCGTGAGTTCTTCGGTATCGGTAAATTCTGACCCGCAGCTCAACATCCGACTCAGCAAGAAGTTCACCTCTGAATGGCGATCAAACTGTCCGCCGATGGCCAGCCAGTTGAGCAGCCGCGATCCGTTTCCCCCCAGATAAACCGGAGTAATTTCATTACTGCTGTACTTCCCCTCGGCATGGAGCACATTTAAAAGTTTGCCCACGTAGAAGTAGAGTCCTCCTACTCCCACGGCCATCAGCCGCAAGAGCCCCCGAAACTGTTCATCCTCTTCCACAAAGGCCCGCTTGAGCTTCAACCAAGACTCACTTTCGCGGCGCATCCAGACATCTAGCTTGACGTTAAACTTATCTTCTTTTAGGCCCTGCCAATCCCGACTTTCCTGCTCCATCAGCTGGATTAAAAATTTCGGGTTCATTTCTAAAAACTGGGAAAATAGGTCCCGTCCCGCCAACTGCACCGAACATTGATGCACCAGACAGTTATCTTCCCAAATGGAAATATCGGAGGTGCCCCCTCCCATGTCAATGCAGGTGCTGCGCACCAAATCGTGATCCTCTTGGTCGGCAAAATACTGAGCGAGCGCTAGGCTTTCCGTGCGGAAAAAGTCGGAATCCGTTAGGGAAGGACACTGGTGATCGAGTCCGGTAATTTTAACCAGTTCCTCGGTAATGGTTTGCCAGTTCTGAGCATAGCGAGTGCAGTCTCCTTTGGAGAAGGCCGAGGGATAGGACAGCGACCATTGAATCGACTGCACCCCTTGATTGGCCGCGATCGCGCTGACATACAGCGCCAGATGCTGCAAAAACAGGCGGTTTGGAATGAGATTGCGCCACTTGAGGTCTGTTTCAATCCAATTCTCGTTGGGTTGGAAGGTACTCAGGTCTGGAACATAGATGCGACCATCGTAGATGGCCCGCTCCTTACCAGCGGGAATGTTGGTTTTGCCGCGCGTGGTCAGCACGCTGGAGAGGGGCAAAGGCTGATGCAGCGGAATGAATTTTTCCGGCACAAAATATTCAAACAGCACTGGAACCCGCGTGTCGTTGGGCACCTCGGTAACCTTGAGGTGTAAATTTTCCATGGGCAATGGATTCACCACACCTCGCTGGTTAATATAGACATTGGTAAAAGATGTGCCAAAATCAACCCCCACCGTCCAGTGCCCCCCCTGGGAAACCAGTGGAGGAGTGCGCAGTAAAATTAATCCAATCGTCTGGCGTTGGCTATCTTGGGCACAGATATAGCCCGGAAATTCCGCAGATCGCGAGACTTGATACAGTCCGCGCCCTTCTTGAAACAGGTGGGGCTCCCGGCTGCCGGGCACATTCACCTGGAACGTTTCCTCGCCATATTCAGCGTCATAGTAAAAGGCATAGTAGTCCTGCCAGCCTGTAGCCCGAAAATGCGGCCAGATTTCTAGAACCGGGACTTCATGGATGGAATGCTCTTCCAGAATGGGATAATCCTTCACCACCCGATAGTTTTGGGGACGCGACTCATCCTGCGCCACGCCAGATAAGGGCAGATCTAAGGTAACCCGCACCATGGGTCCCTCACCGCTAATGGGCTGCAGCTTCAGCCGCTGCATTAGATCCTCGGGGGTAAAGTAGTCCAGCAGAATCGGGTTGAGCGGTAACAGCGGGGTGACCTTTTTGCCGTTAAAGGTAATCGGCGCCCCCTCTGGGAGGTAGGCACCGGGTAGGGCGTTGTCTAGGTCAATAAATTTAAAGTCTTGCAGGAATAAATCCGGGGTTTCTAGATAGCGCACCGCAGTCCAGGCCAGCCTACCGCTGCGTAAATCCTCTAGATTTAACGATGCCAGGGTTTTACCCTCGTGGATCCAGATATTTTGGGCTGGATAGTTCCAGGCGCGCGCAATGTCGGGATCAATCAAGATCAGCGGCAGCGCCTTGCTGTGGCGATCGCGACTGGGAATGAGCCGGACGCAGGAAGGCTGCTCCTCCGGCTTCACCGGTCGATTCAAGGCCTCTAGGGTGCCGCGATTGAGGGCCACGCCAAAAAACTGCTGGTCATCGCTCAGGCTGAGCCCCTGCTCCGGCGGTCTCTCCAAAAGGCCGTTGCGGAAGTTATCCACCAGCTCACTCATGCGGTTAATGGCCGCCGGAGCCCCGCGATGCTGGGTTAACACCAGCCGGAGATTTTCCAGCCAGCGCCAAAAGAGCGCCTTTTCAGTTTCGTTCAGGTGGGGGTGGGGCGCGGTTAACCGTTTGGTGCGCCCATTCCACCAGGGTAAATCCCCCCACTTACCATCTTCGGAAGGCACCACCAGGGTACTGGGGCTGCTCATCCCCACAGGCTGGTCTTCCCACAAAAATACGTACACATCCTGCCAGGGCTTTTTGCCCTGAAGGGTGTAGAGCGTATTGAGAGCAAAGGGGGTCAGCTCAAACAGCGCATCGGCAAAGTCATTCTCCCCAGCCAAGTCCCCTAACTCCACCAGCTGGGCTTTCAGGGGAAATCCCCGCACCTCCGCTAGGGCGATCGCCGCTAGCATCCCCTGCCACTGCTCCACCAGTTCCTCGCGGATGGGGTAGTTGGGATTGTGGAGGGCCATTTCCAGGGTGAGGGGTCTAGCCCACATGGAAGGAACAGCACTGATGCTGCGAGACTGCCCGGGTGCTTTGTAGTCCAAACTGGAGGCCAAATTTAAAAAGGTGCCGTTTTGCTGCACATCCCATTTACCGCAGTCATCACTGGGCCGAATATCGCTATCGGTTTTGAGTTGGGGCAGGATCAAAAAACTCATCCACGTCTCCTAGAGCCGACATACTAAATACAGTGCTTTGGCCAGACCCGTCACGCCCGTATTCGGCGGCTGGGGGGCAATGGCCATGAGATTGCGCTTCAGCTGAATCATGGTGTCCTGGGCTTGGCGAGTGCGATCGCGATCATCACCATAGACCAGATTAGGCAGGTTATCTGCCTTCAGGGACAAGGCCTCGGGCAATTCGCCATTGACGGATCCCAAGATGCTGGTGTTAAACAGATGTACCGCTTCGGATTCGCACTGATGCACCGCATAAATCCAGCGCAGAAAGGCGCTGCACCAATCATCGAAAATGGCGATCGCTGCCTGCTGATCCACCTGATCCAGATTGGGAAGCTGTCCTTCGCGTTTGGGATTTGGATTAAAGTAGCGCTCTAGCCAGGGGGCGCCGCGCCGCGCCTTGTCCATCCCAACCTGGCGCGCCTGGGCCAGTTCTAGCGAAATGTCTGCCAACCAGGCATAGGCAAACCGGGCGGCATTCACAAATTCAGGCTTCACCACGTTACACTCTGGCAAATCCATCCAGTTCAGGCGACCCGGCTGGGCTCGGCTCGCCACAATCACCGCGTTGGAGGGTTCACCTGGGTATTGCAAAAAGTGACGAGCCGCCAGAGCTGCAAACAGCTCCACAAAATGGGCCTCATTGCGCTGAGAGTTTTTGCCCACGCTAAAGTCCACCCGTGATAGGGTTTGGTTCCCCAACAGGTAGGTCACATCAAAGGTGCCCTTCGCCTGAATGCCGTAGTAGCGCAGGGCCGCCTCAGAATTGAGTAAAAACTGCTCCGATTTAGCGTAGACCTCATTGGGATCCTGGCCCGCAGGGGGAGAAAAGCCAAAGTACGGGAGGGTTAAAACTGCGCCAATTTGCACGCGATCGCGCACATTCAGCTTCTCTAGCTTATTGGCCAGAAGCCTGGCCAAGGTGGGCAACCCCGAAGCACCAGTCCCCCCAAAAATCGACCCGCAAAATAAAACCTTCGTGATTCGGCTACCGCCGCCCGCATCTGCCTTGATGGACTCGATGAACTGCCCCCAAGGAGCTTGATCCAGGCGATCTAAATCAACCCGACTCATGACCGCCGATCCAATGGCCGGCCTTCCCCGAAAGCCCACATCCAGATTGGCTTCGCGCTCTTCCTTGGTGTAGAGAACATCAAACAGGTTTCCCAGGGCAGGATGGCTGGATTTCAAGGTGCTGTAGTGGAAGCAATCCTTCAGCTCCTTTTTAGCGGTGTGATCCCCAAAGGGAGACCAGATATCAAACGATTCAATGGGGGTTTGCATCCAGGCACAATCTGCCTTGACGCCCCCCATGATGCTGTAGCACTTCTGGTACAGGTTCAGGGCATTCCGGCTACGCTCCAGGTTGCCGTTGGTTTCATCGGGGTCAACGTACATTACCCGCAAGGGCGAAGGACCAAAAATTCCTAAGGAGGCCAGGTAAACCAGCGATTCAATACACTTTGACCCGGTACCACCAATACCGATGAGATAAATGGACATTGCCTAGGCTCCTATCAAACCGCGAATTTGGGGGGCTAAGGGGGGCAGATACGTAAAGGGGAAGGGGGTGCTGGTCACGGTGGTTAGCCAGTAGAGCCAGAGACCATCCAGCACAAAAAAGGTCGTTAGGGAGGGAAGGGCACCATCGCTGCCCTTAAACAGAAAAATTGCCGCGAGAATGGCCAGAACCGGAATGAGGCCCACTAGCCACCAGATAATCCGCCAGCGGTCCACTTCGTCAGCGCGATGGGCCTTGGAAAAGCGATTGCTCACCAGCCAAATCACGAGAGCCACCACGGAAGCCAGAAAGACCGTCAGCGCCCCCGGCATGTAGTAATTGCTCACCCAGGCATCCACTTTTCCTTGCAAATCAGAAATGCGAATGAGTCGATTAGTATAGAGGGCTGGCTGCAGGACAAACATTAAAACCCCACCCACCACCGTTAGACCAATGACGCGAATTAGTTCACTTGTTTTCATAACGTGCAAGAAAAAGTCACAGGTTCCGACGCAAATGTTAAAGCTTTGATGTAAAACTTTTAAAACTTTGTAAAAGGTTACGGTCTACACTATACCTTTACCGTTTCGTCGGCATACGGAAATCAATTCTAAGGGATAGCCTTGAAAAACCGCTGTATTTGTAGCGAAGATTAAGATTTGGCTGACCTTTAGGCCACAATTATCCTCTGGCAGCCAAGAAAGTGATCTGTCGCCATGAGTTCGCGGTTGATGGCTGTCCAGCATTTCGTGCTGGCTTCATTGCCTATTGAATCGGAGGGAAGTATTGTTGGGGTATTCTGGCAGCCATTCCCCTGCCCCAGGGACAAGCGTCTATGTCGTGCGGTCCCCGGCCTGGGGATTAACCGAGAAGTTTATGCATAGAATTCAAACTCAGCCCCCAGACGTGCATTTAAGAGTAAGCGTGAGATCGATAAAAGGACGGAGTCAAGGCAGCCCTATCCCCAGCATGAACCAAAGCATCGCACGATTGCTGGTCGCCAGCCTAGGCCTCATTCCCCTGGGCGGCTGCGGGGTGGCCGTGGAGAATCTGGACTGCGACCTAACCCAACGCGCTTCCCAATCAGCTCCTGCAACCGTTGCAGCCAATGTTCATGTGGATGGATCTGGATCTATGCTGGGCTATGTTTCGCCCCGCAATCCCAACAGTGAATATATTCAAACCATTGAGCTGATCTACAATACCTTCTCCCTGACCCCAGGCCAGCGGGGGATGCCAGAAACCCAGTTCTTCCGCTCCCATGCCCCCACCCAAGCCATGAGCGCCTCTCAGTTTCGCAAGGCCAAAAATCCTGATTTTTACGATGGCAGCAACCCCGCCTTTCCACCCGTCACCAGTAACCTGGACCAGGCCATCGTGCGAGCCGAGGATGAGGCAGCAGCCGACCAGATGCTGGTGTTGGTGACCGATCTTAATATGGACGAGGGCGACAATACCCGCCTGCTGAAAAAAATTCAGGGGATGTATTTTGGCCCTAACTATCCCCAGAGTGCGATCGCCGTGATCGGCATCAACAGCGACTATTCAGGGCGGGTTTACCCCGTCGATGGCGGCAGTCCCTACCCCTATCCCGCCGACGGCGGCTCCGCCGATCGCCCCTTTTATATTTTGCTCATGGGGCCGCAAACTGAGGTGGAATTTTACCTCCAGGCCCTGAAAAAAGACGGCGGCAACCCCATGGCGGAGGCGAATATTTCCCTCTTTACTCCCGCCCAAGTGGTGAAGACCCTGGCTCATTTCAATCGTCCTCAATCCGTGCCCGATACGGGGGACTTGAGTCAACCTGGATCGCTCAATGATGGGAACGTGTCCTTAGAAGAGCCCAATCCTGATCAAACCGAGCTGTTCGAGCTGTCCTCCTCAGCCACTCCCCAGCGCATTGACTATCAAATTCCGATCCAAGCTTCGCCCTTCGCGGTCCCCATTGATCCAGCATCGATCCAGTTCAACTATCAAATTGCCTACTTTGATAAGTTCGAAAAGAAATTTATAGATAAAAGTGAGGATCCAAATCTTCAAAACGCCTTCTCCTTTGAAAATCTGAGCCTGAACGGGGATCAGCAGCTGAGACTGGAAACGGTCATTGACCCTGCAGCCCTGCAGGAGATGCCGGGGATCTATAAGTACCAGGTAGATGCCGTGGTAACGGACTTCCAAGAGCCGGACTGGTGGGACTCCTGGAGCTGGGAGAGCGATCGTGACGAGGCCACGGACGGGTCAAAAACGCGCGGTCTGATCAGCTTTATGAAAAATCTTAAGAATATTGCCGCAACCCAGGCCAAAACCCAGCAGGCGACCCTGGGGCGCTTTTGTGTCGGTTTACAGCAAAACTAAGCCCCAAACCCCAGCCAGAACCCAACCAGATCTTAGCCAGAACCCACCCAAAAGAACTTTGATGAACGCCATGCAATTGGACAATCAACCCAACCGCTTTGAACTCCCAGGGGCTAAACCCAACTACGTGCCCGATCGCCCTGGTCAAGTGGAGCATATTTTTTTAGATCTAGCGCTGGATATTCCACAGCAGCACTGTGCAGGCACCTGTCACCTTCGCCTCAACCCCATCCGGGACGGCATTGCCTCCGTCACCCTGGACGCAGTTAATCTCAACATTCAAGCGGTCAAAGTCGACAAACACCCGCAGGACTACGACTATGATGGCCATCACCTGACCATTCCCCTGAGTCAGCCCACCCAAGCTGGAAAGGCGCTGACCTTCAGCATTGACTATTCCCTCGATCATCCCCAGCGAGGACTTTACTTTATTGCGCCCAGTTCAGACTATCCAGAAAAGCCAACCCAAGTTTGGACCCAGGGCGAAGATGAGGACTCCCGCTACTGGTTTCCCTGCTTTGACTATCCAGGACAGCTGGCCACCTCCGAGGTGCGGGTCAAAGTTCCCCAGGGCTACCGGGCCATCTCCAATGGCGAACTCTTGGAAACGATCTGCGATGGCAATGAGCAAATTTTCCATTGGAAACAGCAGCAGGTGCATCCCACCTACCTGATGACCCTGGCGGTAGGGCAGTTTGTAGAACTCCGGGATGAATGGACCCGTGGCGATCGCACGGTGCCCGTGACCTACTACGTAGCACCGGGCTTAGAGGAATCGGCGCGGATCAGCATGGGGAAGACCCCGCGCATGATCGAGTTCTTTAGCAACGCCTACGGCTATGACTATGCCTACCCCAAGTACGCCCAGATCTGTGTGGATGATTTTATCTTTGGGGGCATGGAAAACACCTCCACCACCTTGCTCACCGATCGCTGCCTCCTCGACGAACGCGCCGCCCTCGACAACCGATCCACGGAAACCTTAGTCGCCCACGAACTGGCGCACCAGTGGTTTGGCGATTTGGTGGTGATTAAGCACTGGTCCCATGCCTGGATTAAGGAAGGGATGGCCTCCTACTCAGAGGTGATGTGGACCGAGCAGGAATATGGCCCCGATGAAGCAGCCTACTATCGGCTCCGGGAAGCCCGCAACTACCTGAGTGAAGATAAAACTCGCTATCGCCGCCCGGTGGTCACCCACATCTACCGAGCAGCCATTGAGCTGTACGATCGCCATCTTTACGAAAAAGGATCCTGCATTTACCACATGATTCGCCATAATCTGGGCGAGGATCTGTTTTGGAAAGCAATGCATCGGTTTGTCCAGGAGAACGCCCATCAAACGGTGGAAACGGTGGACCTGCTGCGAGCCATTGAGGAGGCCACAGGTCGCAATCTTCTCTTTTTATTTGATCAGTACCTCTATCGGGGGGGACATCCCGACTATCAGGTGTCCTACCGCTGGGATAGTGATCACAAAATGGCCCAGGTCACCATCAAACAGAATCAGGCGAAGTCAGATCAAAACGGCCTGCAGCAGGATTTATTTGATCTAACCTTGCAGCTTGGCTTTGGCTCTGTGAGCGATCAGGCTTTTCAATCCCTACAAACCTTTCCCGTGAAAGTCCGTGAGGCAGAGCAGAGCTTCTACTTTGCCCTTGCCGAAAAGCCCGCCTTTATCAGCTTTGATGTGGGAAACCCGACCCTCAAAACCCTGACGCTGGAGTATGAGTTTGCGGAACTAGCAGCCCAGCTACAGTTCGACCCAGACCCCGTATCGCGCATCTACGCTGCGGAGGCCCTGGCTAAAAAAGGCGGGCTCAAAGCCCTGAAGGCGCTGGAAACCGCCCTGGTCAGCGATCCCTTTTGGGGCGTGCGGGCAGAGGTCGCCACTCAAATCCCAACCTTAAAGCTCGATCAAGCGGTAGCGGCCTTAAAGCAAGGCCTCAAGGATCCAGAGGCGCGAGTGCGGCGATCCGTGGTAGAGGCGATCGCCGAGCTAGGCCATGGAGAATGCTACGAGCTGATCGCCCCCATTGCCCAACGGGGAGATGCCAGCTACTACGTGGAAGCTGCGGCCCTGACGGGAGTGGGGCAACTCGCCGCCAACCCAATTTTGGATCACCCCGAAGAGGGCACCGCTATCGAGCTGTTGCAAACAGCCCTGCAGGATCGCCAGGGCTGGAATGAGGTGGTCCGCTGCGGCGCGATCGCGGGCTTGGCCCACATGACCCAATCAGAACCCGCCCTTACCCTACTGTTGCAATATACCCAGGTAGGAACGCCCCAGCCCCTGCGACTGGCGGCGATTCGCGGCCTGGGCGGGATTGCCGCCGGCCAAAGGGAGGCGAATCTAGATCGAATCCTCCAAACCCTGTCCCATCTGGCCAACGAACCGTTTTTTCTCACCCAGGTGGCGGTGGTGGCCGCCTTAGGGAAACTGACTACCCCAAAGGCGGTGACGGGGTTGCGATCGCTTTCTGCCCAAACCCCCGATGGACGGGTCCGGCGCTTGGCAGATGAGGCCATTCAAAAAGTGCAGCGGGCCATGGATCCCCAAGAGAATCAGCAGAAGATTCAGGAGGAACTGGACAGTCTGAAGAAAGAAAATCAAGAGTTAAAGAGCCGATTAGGAGCTTTAGAGGCTAAGATTCAGCCAAAATCACCTTAATTCCTGACCTCCATCCTTAACGGGAGAAGGCTTATCATTCCAGGCACCTTGAAGATACCACTCCATCCCTAGGTCCTGGGCCAGGTGAGGGGCTGTTTCAAGCTTATGCTCACCGTGCCATTCTCTTTGAGCATAGCGGTGGTAAAAATTGCCCAATCCAATTTCTCAAGGGAGGGCTTGTGTACCGAAATGTTAAGCCTTCGGGCCGGAAGCGAAGGGGGATCCAGGCTCTCGTTGTAAGATAGAGGTTCAATCTGTTGGTATTTCTATGTCAATTTACGTTGGTAACCTCTCCTACGAGGCTACAGAGGGCGACCTCAACGAGGTTTTTGGTGAATATGGTTCTGTCAAACGGGTGCAACTTCCCACTGACCGGGACACAGGGCGCAAGCGCGGTTTTGCCTTCGTCGAAATGAGCAGTGATGCGGAGGAAGAAAAAGCCATTGCGGAGCTAGACGGCGCTGATTGGATGGGACGCTCGATCAAAGTCAATAAAGCGCGACCTCGCGAAGATAATCGGCGCGGCAGTTCCTCTGGAGGTGGACGGCGCTATTAACGTGGAAGGTGATTCGGTGAGCAAGGAGCCAAGCCTCCCTCACCCGCTAGCTTCACACTGAGCTAGCTTCACACTGAGCTTGACCCTTCACCCCTCAGCCTCCCGAAATCGGGGGGCTGGCTTTTTTTGCAGTTGCCCAGAATCTAGCCCGCAGCCTTTGCATTTAGCCTGCGTTATTCAAGACCAGGAGAGTTCAAGCCCAGGAGAGTTCAGGCCCTGTGGGCATATCCCCCTTGGGGATGGGCCAAACCGCCAGGGATCGGCGCGGAAGCATTCTCCAATCCCCCCTCCGCCTTACCCTGCTTTTACCAGGATCAGATCCGCCTCAATCTTGGCTTCAAAGGTTCCCAGCGGCTCTTCCGCAGGTCCGTTTTTAACCGTTCCATCGGTTCTAAAGATTGATCCGTGACAGGGGCAGGCAAACTGATTGCTTGGCGATTCCCAGGCCACTGAACACCCTTGATGGGTACACATCGAGTGGAATCAGATTGACAGGCAGCCAGCGCAACGGGTAGGGAGCTCGCCAGCAAGCCCAGGCCCGCCCACTGCATAAAGTCTCGACGTTTCATCATGATTTAGAACTCCATTCTTGGATTGATGGGGGCAGACCTGGAACCACCGTTAATGCCCAGACAATTCCGATGTTGTCCAAGCGGAGAGCCAACCGTAGTGACGCGCTGCCACCAGCAGCACGAACAGCAAATCGACCCCCACCACGGCGGCAATGATCAGATCTGATCCGCCTGTGCCAAATCCATAGCTGTGCAGACCCGTACCCAACACAAAGTTGACCCCATACCAGGCCATGAGGACAGCATTGAAGGAAAGGATGCTGGCCAGATTGATCCCAAAATTTCCAATCCATCCCACCAACCGTCCGTGGATCGGCACCAAATAGCAGAGCAGCGCAATGAGCGCCCAGGTTTCCTTTGGATCCCAACCCCAAAAGCGTCCCCAGGAAAAGTGCGCCCAGATTCCCCCGAGGATAATGCCACTGGTGAGGAGGAGGATGCCCACCTGCAGAACCCGATAGTTGAACTGCGACAGCCGTCGAAATCGCTGGTCTGCCTTCGGCGTAAACAAGGCGGTTCCCAGGGCCACGTGACCTAAGCCGAGGGCAAGGGCAAAACTGGCATAGCTCAGGGCGATGGTGGGCACATGGATGCTCAGCCAGAAGTTATCCCGCAGCACTGGAACCAGGGGGGCAATGGTGGGATCGAGCACAGCCGGCAGGCTATCGGCCAGCAGAAGGCAAACCGTAGCGAGGGGGGCAGCCGCAAGCAGATAGTACTTGGCCCGAGAAAGCCCCTCGAACACCAGGGCGATGGCGGCAATGCCAAAGCCCACCCAGACCACCGATTCGTACATATTAGTCACGGGTGGGCGTCCGGCAATTTGCATCCGCAGCAGAAACCCGTAGGCTTGCACTCCAATTCCTGCGGTGAACAGCCCCAGGGCGATCCAATAGAGAGGCCCAGGACTCAGCCAACGGCTCGCCACCATGACCCCCAAGGCAAGCAGGTAAAGCCGCCAGGCCTTGGCAAAGGGATGAAAGCGATTGAAATGAACTTCGCGCTGCAGAGTGGCTGCCGAGGGATAAACCTCTGGGCTGAGGCGCTGTAGAGTTTGTTTCAGTTGCGCGATCGCGGGGGCAAGGGCAGCGGGGGGATGGTGATTCCCCTGCCACAACAGATCTTGCAGAATGGCGACCTTGGCGATCGCGGGGGCAAGGGCGGCGGGGGAATAGAGGGAGGTAGCCGTTTCTATCCCAGCCCAGGTGCCTTTCCCATCGGTGGGATGCGGCACAATGGGCAGACGCGGGTTGCCCACGGATTCAAACAGGAGTTGCAGGCGATCTTCCAGGGTGAGGGCTTCCTGCTGGAGTCGCGTTAGGGGTTTGTTCTGAGTCTCCTGGGCATGGGCTTGTTGGACCACAGATCCTAAGGCCGGATTGCCCATGAGGTCTTGGAAGCTGAAATATTTTTGCGTCAGGGGCAATCCAGACGCTTCCTTCAGGGGACGGTAGTGAAGGAGGACGATGGGTTCTTCATTCCAGTTGCGGGTGTTAAACCACAGGGAAAGATAGGTGCGCAGGTAGTCTTGACGCTCGCCCGTTGCGCTCCGGTAATCGGGACTGCCGTGAATCTTGAGGAGGGTTTCCTTCGCCACCGTGTCCAAGGGCTTTTTCCGCCCCTCGATCTGAACGGCTAGCGTGCGCAGCGGATCGAGGCTGTCGGTCTGGAACTGACTAACCGGCACCAGGATTACCAAGACCCCCAGGCAGAGTCCGAGGAGAAACTGAATTGAACCACGGTGGAAAAGTTGCATGGATTAGGATCTGAATTAGAGGCTGAAATGAGGATAGCTGAGGCAGTTCAGAGAAATTGAGCGATGGGATTTCCGGTCCCTCAGGGCCTTGGCCCCCGGTGCTGCCCAGAGCGCATAGCTGACATAGCCTATTGTCAGGCAGGCGTTGCATCGGGTGCAGGCTGCGGTTCAGACTCTGGGTCTGGGGCAATGGGCTCGGCAGGAGCCGCCCCGATTCCTTTGGCGATCGCCCGTCCATAGAACAGGGTGCCGATTCCCACCACCACCAGTATCGATCCCAGCCAGGTCAGGGCGGTCACCCATCCCGGTTCCCGCTTCACTTGGAGGGTCGATTGACTTAAATCGCCGGGATTCCAGGATGCCTGAGCCAGCTTCCAGCCCTTAAACCAGGTGGGATGGTTCATCCAAATGCGACGCGGATGAGGCGGCGCAGAGACCGACTCCCGCAAGGTCACCTCACTGGTCCACATTGCCACCGAATCGCTGCCCTCATTGCGCTCCACAATAAAGTGATCCAGTTGGACAGAGAAGGGAAGATCCAGTAGTTTTGGACCAAAATACAGAAAGTAAGGGCCCTCAGAACTCTCCAGCTTCAGGGGCTCTCCCCATTGCGCCCAATAGTCCTGGCCTGTGGGCAGGCTAAAATGGATAGCCGGAACCGTGAGAGGGGTCGCCTCGGCCCCAGGGAAGACAGGAAGCACCGCGCGCTGAATCTGCGATCGATCCAGGGTCTCCAGCACAGAAATTTGAAAGTCTGCCCAACCGGGAGCCACAACTTGTCCCGGCGGGAGGGGGCCGGTGGTGAAGCCGTGGGAAGAGTTGGCAGCATAGTAAAGCTGCTGATCAGGGGTGGCAATAATCCGAAAGAAGTCTGAGGCAGGGGCGGTGGGTGGACGGTAGGTCATGGCCAGTTGAATTTCATGGCCAGAGCGGATGGGCGCAAAGTCCGATCGCCCAAAGACATACCAATCTTCCTGCAGCGAGTTCTGGGTGAGATGCACCTGCACAGCGGGATTTAAAAACTGGGGAGAAGCCGTGGTCGGTGTTCCCTGAGCATCCAGGCGAAAGTCGGGCCACACCTGCCTGACCTGAACCTGAACTCCAGAGGACAGCTGCACCCCAGGGTGGAGAAGATCCTCAATCTTGAACGGCTGAGCGTCCGCTCCCAGTTCCAGAAGACCCAGGCCGCCTGAGATTGGGGCTTGGGTCAGTTGCTGTAGTTGCGCTTCATTCTCCGCCTGCCTTAACTCCAGATGTGCCGGGCCAAGATCCATCTGCTCGTAGCCGAGGGGAGCCACAGCTAGCCAGGGATCTAGGGTTTGCCCCAGGCGATCGCTATGCAGTTGCAGATGCACCGCGAGGTTGTCTACCGATCCACCAGGTCGAAAGGAGACCGCCTGTCTTGAATCAGGGCTATAGCCCAACAGGTTGAGCGAACCCACCCGCTGCGGAAACACCGTGCCCTTAGACCTTAGAAAAATATCAGCCTGCTGAGAACGGAGATCCGGACCCACCACCTCTAACCGGTCTCCCTCAACCCGGATCTCCTGGCGGGCCGGGCCATCGGTACGCAGCAGCAGCATGCCTTCCGTACTCAAATGGATCACCGCCGCCGAGCCAGCAATTAAAATAATTAGACCCGTATGGGTCAAGGCAAATCCAATTTTTCTGGCTCCCCGCCAGGGGTATCTTGACCCGGTGGAGAGGCCCAGGTTCACGGCCAGCAGAAATATCAACCCGCCGAACCAAGGGCTCCGGTAGACCCAACGCTGAACGATCGCTGACCCCACCGCTGACTCCAGAACCGTGGCGCTGATTAAAATAACCGCGATCGCCCCCAAGAGAGGAACAGCAAGTTGCACCGATCCTAAAAACCGAACCAGCTTAGATGTCATGACCAGCTTAGGTGTCATTGAGCAATTAGAAAAATCCTTAAAAGACTTGATCCTTAGAATTTCGACTAATCGCCGAATCAGCTGTATCAAATATCACAAAATCATAGATTTTTTATAATTAAAAGATTTCTGAAAGCTGACATTGACATAATTGGTATATTTGAATTTGGAAACATTCAAGAACTGCATAATAACTTCGCAAAAACAGCATCCTTATTTTTATTTTGTAGCTTTAAATACGGAATTAGACGAATTCAGCTCTTATTTTTGGGCTAAATCTTCCTGATTTACAAGCGAGTAAATTAATCTTCAGCTTTATTTTAGAGATTTAGCACGCAGCTCTTAAATCATTGACTGAATAAAGATTATAGCTCTATTAAGTTTGTTCATTTTGAAGCTTGATCTAGAAAAGTGTATTGAAATTGACAGTGAGCATCAATGATTTATTTCTCATAATCAGAGGCAGCTTTAGGTGCATAGATCTTCACGGCTTCAGGATCTTATTTAGCTCAGCAAAACCCATGATTTTAGAAGATTATGGGGCCAGCATCTCAGAATTTTGGCGATATATTGCCAAGATTGAGGATCAATTTTTCGCTGACAGTTTAGGAGGGATTTGAAGCCAGATTCAAGAACAGGAGAGAGGAAAATGACGTCAGACACCAGCGAATCCGCGCAAAAGAAGGCGCTACAGGTGGAGCTTCTAGAGCAGAGTTTTGCCAAGATTACGCCCCAGGCCAGTGACTTTGCGGCCAGCTTTTACGAGAATTTATTTCAGGACTATCCCGAGGCGAAACCCTTATTCGCGACGACCAATCTTCAGGAGCAAAGTAAAAAGCTGCTCAGCTCCCTGGTCTTTGTCGTGGAGAATCTGCGCCAGCCCGAAGCTTTAGTAGAGGTGCTGCAAGGCTTGGGTGCCAGGCACGTCAAGTATGGGGCGCTCCCGGAGCATTACCCCCTAGTGGGGAACACCCTTCTCAAAACCTTTCGGCAATATTTGCAAGCAGATTGGACTCCAGACATCCAGCAGGCCTGGACCGATGCCTACAGCGTCATTACCGAAGTTATGTTAGAGGGGGCTGACTATAGCCATCAAGAGATTGCCCTCGAATCAGCACCGGCGTCGGAGGAAGCCGCGCTCAAGGTCAAGCTATTAACGGAGAGCTTTGCCCTGGTTGCCCCCCAGGCCGATGCCTTTGCCATCCAGTTCTATGAAAATCTATTTACGGATTATCCCGCCGCCAAGCCCTTGTTTGCCAGTACAGATCTACCGGCCCAGCGCAAAAAGCTGATTGCCTCCCTGGTGTACGTGGTGGAAAATCTCAAGAATCCAGAGGCTTTAACCTCCGCACTGAAAGGGCTAGGAGCCCGTCATGTGAAGTATGGCGCCCTTCCCGAGCATTATCCTTTGGTGGGAAATACCCTCCTAAAGACCTTCGCGCAAATGATCGGGCAAAACTGGACCCCTGAGGTTAGGCAAGCTTGGGTTGAGGCCTATGGCGTGATTACCGAGGTCATGCTGGAGGGGGCTGATTATTCCCAGGAATCGGTCGATCTTGGCCCTAGCACGAACGGGCATGTGCCCCCCACGACAGATCCAGAGACTGCTTCGCCGGATTCTGTTTCCCTGCAAGGACCTAATCCCATCCCCATTATTGCCGGACTCGCGGGCACCATGGGCATTCTTGCCTTGCTGCTGGTGCTGCTTTGACCCGCCCTTTGTGGAGGATGCGCTAAATGGTGATGAAACGGGGAGGAACTTTCACCTGGCAATCCCTCTGGAGTCTCAAAGTGGCGATCGCGTTGACTTGTTTGGCAATGGTGCTGTGGGTGGCAATGGCGTTTGCCTTGGACCAAAGGCAAATCTTTCTTCCCGGCGAAACTTCCGTGGGACATCACCTGTTTGAGGGATCTTGCCAGTCTTGCCATGACGGCTTCAAGCCAGTCAGCAATGAAACCTGCACCCGCTGTCACGAAGCAGAACTCCAGGAAGATGTCCATGGGGCGAAGAAATTTCGAGATCCCCGCTGGGCTGGCGAACTGAGCAAGCTAGAGGTGTTGACTTGTACCACCTGCCACAACGAGCATGTGCATATGTTTGGGCGGGGCGTGCACCTTCAGCCCGATCTCTGCATGGCCTGTCACGAAGGGATTATTACTGGAGATTTACAGAGTCACGATGGGTTTGCCGCAGAGGGCTGTTGGACAGCGGGCTGCCATAACTTCCACGATCATCGATCGATCTCCACCGGCTTTTTACGGCAGAACCTGGACCAGCCGCCCATGCTCCCGGTGCAGACTGTTCCCAATCGGGGGATATCCTCCCCCCTGGATCAAGCCCCGGCCCCGGACCTGCGGCAGGAGTTTCTGGGAGGTGGAACATGACTCCCAGGGTCTGGAACAGGCTCATCGCTCTGCTGCTGTGCGGGTTCCTCTGGGGTGGGGTTCCCCAGACCGCCCTCGGAATTGACGCAGCCCAGGTTGATCACGTTACCCAACAGTGGAAGGAGAGTGCCCATGCCCTCAATCAGGTGAATTGCTCTAGCTGCCACCAAACCCAGACGGACCATTCCTTTGTCGCCCAGCCTGGCTACGAAAGTTGTCAATCCTGTCATGAACAGGCTGTTGATACCTTTCTGCTCGGCAAGCACGGGATTCGTCTCCTGGAAGGCCAGAGGCCTTTGACCCCGGCAATGGCCAGACTTCCCATGAAGTCGGTAGCTCTGGATACACCGATGAACTGCAATAGTTGTCATGATGTACATTCAGTTCAAACAACGGTGGCGGCGGTGGATAGCTGTTTAAGCTGTCATGATGACCGTCATTCCCTGAACTATCAGAATTCCAAACATGCAGAGCTGTTTGCCCAGGATCGGCTGCGATCGCGCCCCACTCAGGCATCGGTGAGTTGTGCCACCTGTCATCTTCCCCGACATGAGCAGCAGCAGGGCACAGCCCCAGTCACGCTTGTCAATCATAACAACACCTACACGCTGCTGCCCCGCGATCGCATGGTGAAGGAGGTCTGTATGAACTGCCATGGGGTGGAATACAGCTATAACAGCATTTTTGACGACGCCCTGGTTGAAGCCAACTTCGATCAGCCGCCCACGGCTTCCATGCCCACCTTTGAGTTAGTCCGAAAGCTAGAGCAGCGCCGAACTCAATCGCCCTAGCGTCGTCAATCCCGAGTTCGTCACTACAAACAGTTGCCTACCTCTTAGGCAACACCTCAATTCCCCGCGTAAGGAGTACTTCATATGTCTATGTCTAGGCTTGAACGATGGATGCAAACCCTCAAGACTCGGACCGTTGCCTTTGTGGCCATTCTTCTCTCGGTGTCTGTGACGGTTGTGGCCTGTAGTGGTTCAGGGGGTGGCCCTGCCGCCACGGGGGGAATTGCCCCTGACCTGGTGGCCGACTATATCCATACTGTTATGGCCGCTGACCGCACCGCTTACACGAAACATGTGGTGAACCGATCCAAAACCCTGGAGGGGAAGGCAAAGGCAGACGGGGTTCTCAACATTGAAGCCACAGAAGGCTGGCAGCAAACGGATGGGATACCGCTTCCCGCTCAAATGTTCCGTCTGGGATCGGAAATCGCCAACGAGTCTGGGTTTTTCACCTACAATCTCATTTCACCCTGGTATATCAATGATAACCATGCCCCTAAAAGTGATTTTGAGAAGACCGCCATGGATGCGGTGATTGCCAATGGCGAACCCTACAAGGAATATCAAGAGGTGGGGGGGCAGAAGTACTTCTCAGCCCTTTATCCGGATAAAGCGGTGGCTGAGGCTTGCGTCACTTGCCACAATACCCACCCGGTCCACAAGGAGCGCTACCCAGACAAAGTGTTCACAATGGACGAAGTGATGGGCGGGATTATTATTAATATTCCCTTGGATCAGGCTTAACGGACAGTTTCTCCTCGACCTAGCTGGGAGATCTCACCCTACGTTCACAACCGAGGTCTCCTGCTTTTCTCTTGAGCCTTTTCTGGAGTCTTCTCTGTTCTGCTGATCTGATCTGTTTCGCTTGCCTGCTTGGTTTTGCCCATCAAATTCTGGCTATGCCTGACTCCCTGTCCTCCTTTCATCAGTCCTCTCCAGACTCTCCCCCTAGGGCTTCCTCGCCCTCTGGGGGAGATCTCAAAGCGCGATCGCCTCGGTCTCAGCCGGGCCTTCAGCCCCAATTTAAGGTTCTCATCGCGCTGACCCTGCTAACGGCCCTTCTCCTGCTGCCCTTTGCCCTCAGTCCCCTCTATCTCAATTTTCTACGATCGCGATCGGTTGATCTCCATTTCTGGATGCGCGGAGAACTGTACAAGCAAATCACGGGGTTTAGCTCGCTGTTTTTTGTGCTGTTGGAGCTGGTGCTAACGGCGCGCAAGCGGGGACGGACCTGGCCCATGCGCCTCAAGGTGCCTGGGTCTATCCGCCTCTGGAGAAATGTTCATATCTTCAGCGGTGTGGCCCTGGTGGGCCTGGTCCTCATTCATACCCTGGGATCTACGGGACTGAACTTCAACGCCCTGTTTCTCTGGGTCTTCTTTGGCGTCACGCTGACGGCTCTGATGGGGGTTGTGGCAGAAACGGGCATTCTAGAGTCATCCCGGAGCTACTTTGGGCGGTGGCCAGGGTTGAGTCGACCGCTGACCAAGGGACCCCTGATTCGGGGACTGCGATCGCTCTGGCTCACCAGTCATATTTTCCTGGTGAGTCTGTTTATGGTAATGCTGGTGATTCACATCCTGCTGGCTTATTACTACCAGTGATCCCGTGTTGAGCAGGACAGTGATACATGGGCCAGGAGAGGATGGCAGAGGCGGGGAACCAGACACAGGAAATCTTCCTGGGAAGCTTGAGGAGGGAATGGGGATGGGACGGAGGATCAACCCTCGATTTACGGGGCTGCGGCGCCTTGCCCAGATCCCGCGCGCGCTGTTGCTGATTGTCCTGATGTTAGGCCTGGGACTACCTGCCCCCTCGGCCCTGGCCGGGATCTCGCCGGTGGCTGAACTGATGGCTCAGCAGGCCCTAGTGCAGCAGTCTGTTCCCTATGCTGAGGCAATCGCCAATTCAAGGCCCACCCTAGTGGAGTTCTATGCCGACTGGTGCGGATCCTGTCGCGCCCTGGCTCCGACTCTGCAGTCCCTGCACCAAGCGTTTAGTTCCCAAGTTGATTTTGTTATGCTCAATATTGATGACCCCCAATGGCGTCAGCAAATTCAGCAGTTCCACGCGACTGGGGTTCCGCACTTGGCCCTCCTGGAAGCAGATCACTCGCTGGTTCAGTCCTGGGTCGGAATTGTTCCAGAAGCCATCCTGACCAAGCAGATTCGTCGCCTCATCTCCGCCTCTCCTCCTTGAACTGGGGACTCCCGTTGATCCCCAATGGTTATTGCTCAATGGACGTGGTCCCATGGAAACCCCCTAAACATATTTTGATCTTCTTTTTATCGTCATCTTGGAGAGGTATAGCGAATGCGTTTAACAATACTCAATCGATTTCTCCAGTTCCTGGAGTTGCTAGAGAGAACTGTGGACTTTATCTCCTTTCTCTGGACGCCCGTGGGTCTGGCTGCTCTGTTCTGTCTCATCAGCTATCCACTCCTGCTGGCGGTCCATTGTAGTACTCCCACGGCTGCTATCCTGGGGAGTGTGATGGGTCTGGTCTTCTACGCTATTGTTCAGCAGCCCGATCTCTAAAAAACGTCAAATTCCTGGTTTGTGTTGACCTCCCGTAAACTTCTCGCCCTACTCTACAGTCTCACCCTGGGTCTTTCCCTGGGAGTCCTCGCCTGCCAGCGTCCTCAGGATGCCTCCATGGCGGTGGAAGTGCCGGTACAAACTACCCCGCAGGGCATGCTTGCTGAGCTGCAACAGGCCGACGTGATTTATTTAGGTGAGCGCCATGACAGCACCGCAGACCACGCTGCTCAGCTGGCGATTGTGCAGGCACTCCATCAGCAGAATCCCAACCTGGCGATCGCCATGGAGATGTTTCAGCGCCCCTTTCAGCCCGTGCTGGATCGCTACATTGCCGGCGAGATTAGTGAAGCCGATCTGGTGGCAGGCACGGAATATGAAACCCGCTGGGGCTTTCCCTGGGAACTCTATGCCCCCATTCTGCGCTTTGCCCAGGCCCAAAAGATTCCGGTACTGGCCTTAAATGCTCCGAGGGAGGTGGTCCGGAAGGTCGCCCGGCAGGGCCTGGAGTCGCTTCAGCCTGAGGATTGGACCTACATCCCCCCCCAGGACCAGATTGATACCAGTAACGCAGCCTATCGTCAGTACGTGAGGCAAGCCTTTGGCGGCCATGGCGGCCACGGGACCTTCAACTTTGATCACTTTTTCACCGCTCAGGTCATCTGGGATGAAACCATGGCGGCCAATATCAGCCAGTTCCGGCAGGCCAACCCCGATCACACGGTGGTGGTTTTGGCGGGACAGGGCCATGTGGTGTATGGCTACGGTATTCCCGATCGAGTGGAGCGCCGCCTGGGTCCCCAGCTTCAGCAAAAAATAGTCTTGCTCAATCCTCCCCTGGATGCGGCCAGGCAAGACAAGGCCATCGCTGATGTGATCTGGCAAAGCCCTGATCGCTAGCCCCGCATGGCTAAATCCCAGTCTTGCTCGATCCCAGTCTTGCTCGATCCCAGTCTTTGATTCCCCGCCTCTCGTTCCCCGCCTCTCATCCAAGCGGACCTATCCCAGATTAGCCGTCCCGGCTGACATTGAGAGCCCCCTGGGATCGCAGCCAGCGGCGCTGATCTGCCGTGAGGCCCAGGGCTTGGGTGAACAGGGCTCCGCGAACTTTGCAGTCCACCAGACAAACCTCTCGCAGGTCGGCCCTTTCCAGGTTGGCCAGCCGTAAATCTGCCCCGGCGAAGTTCGCCCCTGTGAAGCGGGCGGCTTCGAGGGTGGCCCCAAACAGCGAGGCCTGAGTCAGGTCTGCATTCACAAAACTAGCATTCCCGCCCTCTATCCAATCGAGCTGGGCTTGTCGAGCGGTCATTCCGGTCAGGTCTGCCTGCTGAAAATTCGCCTTGAACCCGAGAGATTCACTGAGATTGGCACCCATCAAAATTGCCTGCTGGAAGTTGGCGCCTTCAAAATTAGCATTGACTAGGGCAACCCCAGCCAGGGTGGCCTGTTGACATTGGGCGCGGCGCAGATCGGATCCTTGAAAACTGGCCTGACTAAAGTTGGCCTGCCGCAGATCGGCTTGCCAGAGAGAGGCCTCTTTAAAGCGGGCCTGAGGCCCCTGGCAGGCTTGCAGGTTGGCCCTGTCTAGCAGAGCTTGGTTGGCTTGCACCTGGTCCAGAATCGCCCCATAGAAGCGAGCCTCCAGGGCCTGGGCCCGACCGAGTCGGGCCTGCGCTAAATTGGCTTGGGTAAGGTTGGTCTGGTTGAGCTGTGCCAGATCCAAGTTGGCGCGCTCCAGGTCTGCCAGAATGAGGGTTGCGCCTGAAAAATTTGCGCCTCGGCCAGAGACCTGTGCCAGCTTCGCTCCTCGGAGGTAAGCATCGACAAATTGAGCGTGGTTGAGGTGCGTCCCTTGCAAATTAATGGTGCTCAGCTCTGCCCGAGCGAGGGATTGTCCCGCCTGAATATGAGAGAGAACCTCCTGAGGGGTTAGCTGTGCCATTCCATGATCCTGTCAACGGGGTAAATTTAAGGGGGAAAATTCAAAGGGACAAATTCGATCCTAAGCTTCTGTATCTAATTTTACAAATATCTGGCAATGATCGCAGTCCGGCTGGATTCCTGGGGACGATCCAGGTCATTGCCTTTCTGGGGGGTCCAGAGTATGGTTAAGCTCAGGCCTCAACACCGCTGCCCCAACACCGCTGCAAAACCTAGGATGCCTCTATGATGAGGGAGATTGCATGACATTACTGACCCCTGAACAGGTTCTGACGCTGATTCAAACAGGGCGATCGCTCCAGAATGAAGAGTTAAGCTATTTGGCTATCCCCAATGCGGACATTCCTGGAGCTAACTTCGAACGGGCCTATCTCCGTCATGCCAATTTAAGCAACATTCACTGTCCTGGCGGAAACTTCCAAAATGCCACCCTCATTCACGCCAATCTCACCCAGGCAAACTTGCAAGAGGCGCAACTAACGGGCGCAAAGATGAATGTGGCCTTGCTCACCGATGCTCAGCTCCAGGGGGTCTTCGCCAGGGGCACCCGGTTTCATGGAACTCAGCTAGATCGCACCAACTTGAGTCAGGCGCTGCTTCAGCAGAGTGATTTTGGAGAATGCCAGGGCCGCCAGACTTGCTTCAAGGCAGCCAATTTGCAGGGGGCGGATCTCTGTCTTGCCCGGTTTCCCGACTCAGTCTGGGCAGAGGCCATTCTCACTGAGGCCCGCCTGAATGGAACGGAGATGATGGGTGCTGAGTTGACCGCCGCTGTCCTCCAGCGATCGCAGTTTATTGAGGCCAATCTGAGCGGGGCAGACCTCAGCTATGCCGATGCGGTGGCCGCCAGTTTTGATAAGGCCAGCCTGCGTAACGCGCTGTTGTTTAACGCCAGCTTTGATCACAGTTCACTGCAGCAAACTGATCTGCAGGGGGCCAATCTCACCCAGACCTCCTTCTATGGGGCTCAGCTAGAGGGAGCTGATTTGCGGGGGGCGACCCTGGATGGCACCGATTTTCGAGAGGCGGTTCTTGAGCTAGCCAATTTGTCCGGGGTGGATTTTTCCACCTGTCAGGTGGAAGGGGCGGTCTTCTCCGATGTTCAGGGACTCGATGCAAAGCAGCGCAGCCAGCTGTTCCAACGGGGTGCCTTGAACCTAACTTGAAGCTGACTGGACCTAGCTTGCACCGCCCTGGCTCCTCTGGGGTCAGGTTGCGCTGGGGTCAAGGTGGTTTGGGGTCAAGCCGATCGCGGGTTCAACCGGAACAGAGAACAGTCGCAGCCAAGGAGACCGTCAACCCACCAGCGAGGGAGGGAGGCTTTCTGCCCAGCGGAGGATGAGTTCAAACCTTGAGATCTCTATGTTTGTTGGGTAAGTCTTCTATCTCCATCGCAGAACGGGTCCGCTGGATCTTGATCCTGCCGATTTTCTGGGAAACAACGTTGCGGTCCTGATTATGAGCAGCATAGGTATCCAGGTTGGTGCAATTCCCCTGGCCCACAGTCAGTGTCGGTTCACCGTCTGGGCGCCCTTCCTCCAGTCGCTGTCAGTGCAACTTTGGGACCCTAGGGGGCAGGACGTGGATCGCGAGATTCCGCTGCAGCCTCGCCCCCTGGGGTACTGGGAAGCGGTCGTCGACGCTGTGCCGCCGGGAACCCTCTATACGTTCCGGTTGAACCAAGACTTAGTCCGCCCGGATCCTGCGGCGCGCTACCAGCCCGAAGGAGTCCATGGGCGATCGCAGGTCATTGACCACCGCACTTACCCCTGGCAAGATCACGCCTGGCCCAATATTCCCCTGGAGTCCTACATTTGCTACGAGCTGCATGTGGGCACCTTTACGCCCGAAGGAACCTTCGAGGCCATTATTCCCCGGCTAGCGGATCTGGCGGACCTTGGCATTAATGCCCTGGAGATCATGCCGGTGAGTCAGTTTCCTGGAGATGAAAAAGCCCAGGGTCCTCAAGCCTACCGTAACTGGGGCTACGACGGCGTCTATCCCTACGCCGTTCAAAACTCCTACGGGGGCGTTGAGGGACTCAAGCGCTTGGTGGATGCCTGTCATCGGCAAGGCATTGCCGTCATTTTGGATGTGGTCTATAACCACTTTGGCCCGGAGGGAAACTACATGGCCGATTTTGCTCCCTATTTTACAGAACGGTACAAAACACCTTGGGGGGGAGCCATCAACTTTGACGATGCCTATAGCAACGGAGTGCATCAATATTTTCTTGAAAACGCCCTATATTGGCTGCGTGAGTTTCATATTGATGCCCTGCGACTGGACGCCATCCATGCAATCTACGACTTCGGTGCCCAGCCCTTTCTGGCCCGCGTTGCTGCAGCGGTGGAGACCTTTGCCCAGTCCCAGGGACGTCCCTACTATCTCATTGCCGAAAGCGACCTCAACGATAGCAAGGTGCTGCGACCTCGGACTCAGGGGGGCTTCCAGATGGATGCCCAGTGGTGCGATGATTTTCATCACTGCGTACACACCTTACTCACGGGCGAGACGCAGGGCTATTATCAGGACTTTGGCCGCATGGATCAGCTTGCGCAGGCCTGGCAATCGAGCTTTGTCTACAGCGGACAGTATTCCCCAGTACGCAAACGATATCACGGCAACGATGTGAGCGATCGCCCCGCCTCCCAATTTGTTATCTATGCCCAAAATCACGATCAAATCGGCAATCGGATGCTGGGAGAGCGCCTGTCCCACATCGTGAGCTTTGAGGCGCTCAAACTGGCGGCAGCCTCGGTGCTGCTGGCTCCAGGGATTCCCATGCTGTTTATGGGGGAAGAGTACGGTGAGGAGGCTCCCTTTTTCTATTTTGTCAGCCATGCTGACCCCGCCTTAGTCCAGGCCGTGCGCGAGGGGCGCCAGCAGGAATTTGCCGCTTTTCATCGCGCAGGCGAGCCTCCCGATGCCGCCGCCCCAGACACCTTTACTCGGTCCCTGCTGCGATGGGACACTCGCACCCAAGGCCACCATCAGGTTTTGCTGAACTATCATCGTCACCTGATTGGGCTGCGGCGATCGCTGTCCCCCCTGCAAAATTTTGACCGCGATGCCCTGGAGGTCCGCTTTGATGAGGAGCATCGTTGGTTAAGCGTACATCGATTCCACGGCCAGGATGCGGTGCTGCTGGCCATGAACTGGAACTCCACCCCTGTGACCATTCCCCAGGTCTCCAGATTTCCCGGACAGAAGCACCTGGATTCCGCCGATCCAGCTTGGAAAGGCCCTGGTTCTCAACTACCCGAATGTCTAAGTCCTGGGGCCGCCCTCTCGCTGCAACCCCATAGCGTGGGCCTTTATCTCCTACAGCCCTAGATCCCCCCATCGGGGCCATCTCGGTTCCTCCTGTTCTATTTATCCTGCTTCTGTGTGTGCTATGCGAGTTCCCACCGCCACCTACCGTATCCAATTCCGTCCCGACTTTAAGTTCAGCGATGCCGAAGCGATTGTTCCTTACCTGGCCCAGCTTGGGATTTCCGACCTCTATGCTTCGCCCATTTTCAAGGCCCGGCAGGGTAGTACCCACGGCTATGATATCGTTGATCCTCAAAGGCTGAATCCGGAACTAGCGGACGGTACAGAGGAGGCTGCCCAAGCGGCCTTTGAGCAATTAAACCAGTCCCTGAAATCCCACGGGTTAGGGTGGCTTCAGGATATTGTTCCCAATCACATGGCCTACGACAGCGACAATGCGTTCTTGATGGATGTGCTGGAATATGGCCCGAATTCTGACTACTACCAGTTTTTTGATATTCAGTGGGAGCATCCCTATACAGATATTCAAGGGAAGGTCCTCGCTCCCCTGCTGGGGGATTTCTACGGGCGCTGTTTAGAGAGGGGGGATCTACAGCTCCGGTATGATGCCTCAGGACTGAGCATTATCTACTATGATCTACGATTGCCGCTGCGGATTGAATCCTATACGCAGATCATCACCCATGATCTAGATCGGATCCAGCAAACTCTGGGGCGAGAACACCCCGACTTTATTAAGCTACTGGGGATTCTCTATCTGCTCAACAGCGCCATCGCGGAAACTTGCGGTCAACAGTATCGAGACCAAGTGGCCTTTGTGAAGGGAATTCTCTGGGATCTGTACCAGTCTAACCAGGATATTCAGACCTTTATAGACCAAAATCTTGCTCAGTTTAATGGGCGATCGCCCCAGACAATGCGGGAGACAGCGTCTGACGGTTTTGAATCTCCTGATCCTGATGCTTCGAGTCCCCTTGAATCTCCCAATCCCGACCCTGATGCTAAGGCTGACTTTGACCTGCTCCACCAGATGCTCTCTAACCAGTTCTTTCGCCTCTCCTATTGGAAGGTGGGCGCAGAAGAGCTGAACTACCGCCGCTTCTTTACCGTCAATGAGCTGATCTGCGTCAGTATTGAGGATCCGCAGGTCTTTGCACAAACGCACCGCTTCATTCAATCCCTGGTGGATCAAGGAGCGGTGACGGGAGTGCGCATTGACCACATTGATGGACTCTATAATCCACAGCAATATCTAGATCGACTGCGGCAGCATCTGGGGAATCTCTATATTACCGTTGAAAAAATTCTAGAGCCGGGTGAAACCTTACCCGAAAGCTGGCCGGTGCAGGGCACCTCGGGCTATGAGTTTCTCAATCAGGTCAACGGCATCTTTTGTCGCAGCGATCATGCTGCTGCCTTCAGCCAAATCTATCAGACCTTCACCGGTCAAACCCAATCCTACGAAACCCTGGCAGTGCAGTGTAAGCGGCTGATTGCGGACAAAAATCTGGCCGGTGATATCGAGAACCTGGCCAACCAGCTCAAGCGAATTGCCAGCCGCTATCGCTATGCCAGTGACTTTACGCTGATTGGATTACGGCGTGCCATTGTAGAAGTGCTGGTGCTATTTCCCATCTACCGAACCTATATTACGGGCGACGGCCTTAATGAACGTAACCGTACCTATATTCTGCGCGTGATCCAAGCTGCCAAGCGACGCGTGCCCAACTATACCAACGAGCTCGACTTTATTGGCAAGCTGATGCTACTGGAGCACGAGGATTGGCTGACGGCGGCAGAACAAGCAGAGTGGGTGAATTTTGTCATGCGGATGCAGCAGTTCTCCGGCCCGCTCATGGCCAAGGGCATTGAGGACACGCTGCTCTACATCTATCATCGGTTTCTATCCCTCAATGAAGTGGGCGGATCTCCAGACCACTTCGGCGTTACCCTGCCTGAATTTCATGCCTTTAATCAGCATCAAGTGGCCTACTGGCCCTATTCTATGAACGCCACCTCCACCCATGACACCAAGCGCAGCGAAGATGTGCGCGCGCGGTTAAACGTCCTCTCGGAACTACCCGAGGAGTGGAAACGGGAAGTCTTGGACTGGCAGGTCATGAACCAGCCCCACAAGCAGGGCACGATTCCCGATGCCAACGATGAATATTTTCTCTACCAGACCTTGGTGGGAGTTTGGCCCTTTGAACCTTTCGATCTAGAGACCCTGGTGCAGCGCCTGAGGGATTACGTGATTAAGGCGGTTCGCGAGGCTAAGGTGCATACCGCCTGGCTGCGCCCCGACACGGACTATGAAGAGGGGTTTTTAGCGTTTATCGATCGTCTCCTCGATCCCAGAGATGACAACCTATTTTTTAAGCGACTGCGCGAGTTTCAAGGAAAAATCGCCTTTTATGGCATGCAAAACTCGCTCTCTCAGCTATTAATTAAGCTGACTGCTCCTGGCGTTCCCGACATCTATCAAGGCACCGAGATGTGGGATCTTAGCCTGGTGGATCCTGACAACCGCCGTCCGGTGGACTATCATCACCGTCGTCACGAACTCCAGGAGTTACAGCGGTGGGCGGATCGCGATCGCCCAGCCCTGTTAGACAATTTGATCCACTATCCTGAAGATGGTCGTATCAAGCTGTTTTTGATGGCCACGGCATTAGCGGCGCGCTCCCAGTTTCTGAATGTGTTTCAAGATGGCGACTATCTGCCAATCAAGGTGGTTGGGGATCACGCCGATCAAATCATTGCCTTTGTGCGCCGTGATGGAACCCAGCAGGCCATGACGGTAGTGCCGCGCTTTTTGACGCAAATCGTGCCACCCGGCACCTTCCCACTGGGGGAAGCCGTTTGGGGGAACACAATCCTGGAGATGCCGGAGCCTTATCCGGCCCAGTGGCAAGATGTGTTTAGCCAGCAATCGATCTCTGGAGGGGCAACCCTTCCGGTGGGGCAACTCCTCAACCAGTTTCCCGTGGCTCTCTGGGTCACCGCCTAAGTTCCCTACTTCCAAGCCCTGACCTGTGACTTCTCCCCCTCCCTTCCCCTTACCAACCCCTGACCAAATTAATCATCTGCGAGCCTATATTCAGGATACCTGGCGGGTGCTCACCCGCAGCCAAGTCCATCTGCTGGCCGCAGCTCAAGATCCCAAGGTGGAGTATCATCCACAAAGGCCCTGGATAATCTACATCTCCCAGCGAGAAAATTTTCAGCAGGTTCAGGCAAGTTTAGCCCAAAGTTTGACGGCGGCCGAACTGAGTCAGATTGATCTCAAGATTCTGCCCGCAGAAATCGATAATCTGCAGGAACACGGCTTGCTCTATCTCCCCCAGGAGTACGTGGTGCCTGGAGGGCGCTTTAATGAACTCTATGGTTGGGATAGCTACTTTATTGTGTTAGGGCTGCTTCGAGATGGGGAATACGCCCTAGCTCACAGCATGGTGGCACTTTTGATCTACGAGATAGAGCATTACGGGACCGTCCTCAACGGCAATCGCACCTACATGCTCAACCGATCCCATCCCCCCCTGCTCACGCCCATGATTCGGGCCGTCTTTCGGGCCAGGCCCGATCTGGAATGGCTGCACTCCTTGCTGCCCGCCGTGGAGCGCTACTATTCCTATTGGACCGTCCCCCCGCACCTCAATCCTGCCACGGGGCTTTCCCATTACCATGCCCTGGGTCATGGCCCTGCTCCTGAGGTCTTAGCCTCAGAAAAAGATGATCAGGGGCAAACTCACTATGATCGCGTCCGGGCCTATTACCAACAGCACCCCGTCACCGCTTACGATGTGCGGCTTTACTACGATGCGGAGGCAGACAAGCTCACGGATCTGTTCTATCAGGGCGATCGATCCATGCGCGAGTCGGGGTTCGATATCAGCGATCGCTTTGGGCCGTTTAGCGTGGACATTATTCACTATGCACCGGTTTGCCTGAATTCGCTGCTCTATCAAATGGAGCAAGATATCGCCTGGATGCATCGCCAGGTTAAGCATCTCGATCAGGTGGCCTATTGGGAGGATCAAGGATCCCGGCGTCAGCATTTAGTGAATCAGTTTCTTTGGGATGAAGCGGCGGGCCAGTACTTTGACTACAATTTCCGCAGCGGTCATCGCCGCCCCTACAAGTTTGCCACGACCTTTATGCCCCTGTGGGCTGGATTAGCTTCCCAAGCGCAGGCGCAGCGGGTGGCTCAAAACCTGGTCCACTTTGAAGCCCCCGGCGGATTACTCACCAGTACCCACGTTTCCGGGAATCAATGGGATGCGCCCTTTGGCTGGGCTCCCCTCCAGTTTTTTGCCGTACAGGGCCTTACGCGCTATGGCTACCACCCGGAGGCCCACCGCCTAGCGGCTAAGTTTGTGCATCTGGTCAGCGCAGAATTTGGACGCACGGGCAATATTTTTGAAAAATACGATGTGGAGCGCTGCTCCGCCCAGGTTTCCGACGAAATTCTCTTTGGCTACAGCTCCAACGAAATTGGGTTTGGCTGGACCAATGGCGTTATTCTAGAGTTCCTGGCCCTGCTGGGACTTTTTGAAGCCAAGGATCCTGATCCGGTTGCCCTTCAACGGCATCAAGGGGGATCCGAAACCAAGGACCAGTGAACCCATCGTTGAAAGGAGCAGTGCAATGGGAGCCCAAAAAATTCTTATGCTGGTGGGCGACTACGTGGAAGACTATGAGGTGATGGTGCCATTTCAGGCGCTGATCATGGTTGGCCACACGGTTCATGCCGTTTGCCCCGAGAAGCAAGCGGGCGACCAGATCCGCACTGCGGTGCACGACTTTGAGGGGGACCAAACCTACAGCGAAAAACCCGGCCATAACTTTGAACTCAACGCCACCTTTGCTGAGGTGCGGGCCGAAGACTATGATGCACTGGTGATTCCAGGCGGTCGGGCTCCGGAATATATTCGCCTAAACTCAAGGGTGCTGGAGATGGTCCGACACTTTGCCCAGGCCCAAAAGCCCATGGCCGTCATCTGTCATGGTGCCCAGGTGTTGACCGCAGCTGGAGTCCTAGAGGGAAAAGCTTGCTCGGCTTACCCAGCCCTGGCTCCAGATGTTACCCGATCTGGGGGTCAGTATATGGAGATTCCGATGAACCAAGCCCACGTGGACGGCAACCTGGTCACGGCCCCGGCTTGGCCTGCCCATCCTGACTGGTTGGCCAAGTTTCTGGCTGTGCTGGGGACAAAAATTACGCTTTGAGATTGGGGTGCCTCGAACCATGGGTTTGGCAACCCTGGAGCAGGGGCAATGACCCCTGTGCGGTCTGAGGTTTTCAGATAGCAAGCAAGGGCGATGATCGCCCTAACAAACCCTACCTGAGAGATTTCGCCAGTAACAGGCTTCCTGGCCATCGCCGCAATCCAGTGAGCCAGGGACCCAATCCAAAGGAGAAGAAGGCGATCGCTTCCCAACTAAATGTGGAAACGATACTATAAGTGGAAACGAGGCCCAAAAGACAATACTAATCAGCAACGTTGCGATCTGATCAAGGGTGGATATTTGGGCGATCGGGCTGGGCCTTATCTCCTAGATAAGGGTTGTTCGCTTGAGTGAGGCTTGAGTGAAGCTTGAGTGATAAGTGTCACTGGAAACTCTCGGGATGAATCACCCGCAATGCACAGTGGCGATCCGATAATGGACTACACCGACCTAGGTTGAGTTAGCCCCATTTCGGTTCTACAACAACACTTCGTTCAATCATTGGATAGCGCTCGATATCCCCACGAAGCGATCCACCGAACGTATCAGGAGATAAACATGAATATCTTTTTTAAGCGGGCCTCTTGGTCTCTATTGGCGACGGCACTTTTGCCGCTGTGGTGCAGTAGCGCTTTTGCTAGTGGCGCATGGATCGCACGCCATGGCATGACGGCTTCGTCGTATCAAAATAACTTTAATACCATCGTGGGTAACGGCTACCGTTTGACAGATGTGAGTGGCTATACCGTGAATGGTCAGCCAAGATTTGCTGCGCTTTGGAATCAGTCCTCCAGCGCCCAATCGCCCTGGGTTGCGCATCACAATATGACGTCAGCTCAATATCAGCAAAAATTTGATCAGTATGTCAGTCAGGGTTATCAGTTAATTGATGTCAGTGGGTATGAGGTGAATGGGACAGATCGCTATGCCGCTTTTTGGCAGAAACGAGATCCTAATACGGTTTGGCAAGCACGCCATGGGATGAGCGCGGCTCAATATCAGCAAACCTTTAACCAGCTAGTCGGTCAAGGATATCGCTTAGTGCACATCAATGGATATTCTATTGGCGGTAACTCCAGATTTGCTGCCATTTGGATTAAGGGGGGAGGGACGCCCTGGCAAGCGCGCCATGGGATGAGTGCGGCTCAATACCAACAAACGTTCAATCAACTCGTTTCTCAAGGGTATCGCCTCACAGATGTCACGGGTTATGAGGAAAACGGTCAAGCCAGATATGCCGCAATCTGGATTAAATCAGGTAGTTTTCCCTGGCAAGCGCGCCATGGGATGAGTGCAGCTCAATATCAGCAAACCTTTGATCAGCTGGTGGGACAGGGGTATCGCTTAACGCATGTGGATGGGTACACCGTCAATGGCCAGGATAGGTATGCTGCCATCTGGTGGAAGATTTAAGGATCTCCCGGAATTCCCGTGGTACCCCCTAAATGTGGTGGTTGCTAGGTAAAGCCGAACTTCTCATATCCATCGAGGTCGAGTGAGAGTCGTTGGAACATTGTTTCCACATCAAAGATGCCGTAGCACCGCCGTTTGAGAACCTTCACTCGATTATTAAAGCCCTCCACAAAGCCGCTGGACCATCCTTCTAAAAAGTAATTGGTGATGAAGTCTAACCACGTGTCCACCGTCCTCATGAAACTCTCAAATTCATCCAGGTCGCTATTGCGCACCCGTTTGCACCAAGCTCGGATGGCACATTTGGCCCCCCTTTTCGTGTAATTACGCTCAAAAATCTGGGTTAACTCCTCACGCAGGGTATACGCTTGCTTGAG